>DXVF01000034.1 GCA_019417465.1 Clostridiales bacterium | reverse complement strand
TTTTATTTACTGCCAGAGCCGCTTAGGCTTGGCGAATTTTTAACGAACTATTGATCATAATATTAGTGGAATTAGTTTTATTCATTATTAGAATCTGATTAAACAAAGAAAATTCAGAAATAATTAAGTTGAATTTGTCATAGTGATTGAATATTAAAGGTTTAACAATTATATTGATTTTTAGCACAAATATAGGTTTACCCTATTAATTCACTCTTAATTTTGTCTTAATAGCAATTGTAATAGTAATAAAAATGTGAAATTTTAAAAGTTTAACAAAAGGTATGTATCCTCTAATAAAAAACCGAGGTCGTTTCAACTTCGAAACGACCTCGGTTTTTTATTAAAGAGAGAGATTGTCAAATTAACGAACAAATTCTTCATAAGAAAATTCGGGAGGTGTATTTAATATTCGCTCATAATCTGAGCAGAATTTGTCATAACACTGTTTAGATAGACCTTTATGTCCCATTTTGTATAAAAGAGTGCACTTTAAACGAATGGCATCCTCATCAATGCAGTCGATTGCTAAGATTACATCTACAATACGGAATAATAATCGTGGGTCATCTTTTATACTATCTAAAGTTGCGATTTCTAACAAAGTGTCAGTTATATTTACATAATAATCTGATTTATATTCATCAAGCCATTCAATATTGATATTAGGTAATAAACTTCCAGGACTACTCCAGGTCAATAATAACTCTAGTTTCTCTTTATCTATAGACAAATTTTCCTGTTTCCTGTTTTTTAGATCTTCTAGTAAAGCAGATATATGATAATAATCACAGGTAACATTAGTTCCTAATTCTAAAAACCAATAGCCATTTTTATGTACTATTGTAATATCTCCTATTTTGCTTGCCAGCAGTCTTAATTTACGGATATTGACACTGCGATTATTAGCAGCACTTGTTTTACTCATATCAAACCAAAAAGTTTCATCTAGACGTTGCGAAGTAACTCCTTTTTCATTCTTTATAGAATTTAGAAGTAAGAATAAGAATAAATGTTTTAATGTTGGGGTAAAATCTCCTGTAATGTCTTGTCCTAAAGAATCAAAAACTTGAAAGCCTCCTACTAGAAAAATTGTAGATTTAACTTCCTTTCTATTGATTTTTTGAGTAGTAATTTCCAAAGGTATATGTTCTAATTTTTCTGCTAAAGATAAATTATTGAGGGTTTTTGTTTCTGGAAGCTTCTTTACTTGTTGCCTTTTTTTTCTCCAATGAAGCATCAATAATATTAAAATAAATATGGTTATTCCCGTCAAATACCCCCATTTATCTGATTTATTTTCAATATTAGAAGTTTTGGTTGGTATTAAAGGAGGAAATGCTAATTTGTAAATACGGCATAAAGAACTTTCATTCTTTGAAGGTTCTAATATAACAGCATAAAGTGAGGTATCATTAGGATGATAGAAAAGATCACAATATGAATAGATATCTCTGAATTTGTATCACTAGTGTCCCGTTAAAACGAGACGATTTAAATATAAGTTATTAAAATA
>DXVF01000033.1 GCA_019417465.1 Clostridiales bacterium | reverse complement strand
GCATATAAAGAGTCATAGAATTTTTGTATATGAACAGGTTTTAAATCTTTCAATTTAATATTTTTTCCGTTTAAAAAACTCTGTTGTTTTGGTAACTACAGTCTTATAAGAATTGTAGGTATTTTCTTCAATTCTATGTTTATATGACTCTAACCATTCATTAAGATATACTTCAAAATATTTTTCTGCTTCATCAGTTTCAAAAGAATATTCTGTTGGCAAATAATCTTTATAATTTTGTTTAATTTCATCTAACTTTTGATTTGCTAATCTTTTATTATTTCCTTTTTCTGTAATTCCTGTTGGAATCCATTTTTGTTTTCTTTTGTTGTTACTATCTCTGTAACTTAAAATAACATAGTATAAACCATGTTGTATAAATAGGTTTGCTGTTATATTCATAAATACTCCTTTCTTTTCATAACAACTAAAATTAACCTACTTATTGATATCATAACTATAATACCATGAAAGTAAATTAAAATCTAGTTATATTTCATTTTGTTTTGTTAAATAGGCTATAATGTTTCTTTTTGGTATTTTATATTCTCTACCAACTTTTAAGGCTTGAATGGTATTATTTTTTACTAATCTGTATGCAAGAGTAATACCAATACCAAGCATTTCTTTTAATTGTTTGATATCTACTAAATCTGGATATGAAGTAAACATCATTTGATAATTTTCTTTAATAGTACCCATATTGTTAGTCCTCCTTCCTTTAAAATTCACAAAAAAAAGACCTATTAAGTAATCTTAATAAAGTCTGTTAATAACTATAAACATATCTATTTTTATATTTTTGAGTTGGTACTTTGATATTCATATTTAGTGATTTTGGAATATCAGCTCCAACTTTTAATTTTCTATCTATCACTAAATTTCCTTTGCTATTTGTATGATAAGCACTTGAGTTCCATTTTGCAAAAGCATAATCTGACATATTATTACTATATGATAATTCCATTGCATCTTGTTTTTGCTGTGCTAACATTTGCTTATAACTGTTGTCATCTTTCTTTGGTCTATCATAAGTTTTAAAGTATTCTTGTAAATAAACTTTTCTATTTTCAGCATTTGTTTTTTTACGAGTTTCCTTTTCTTGTTTGTTTCTATTGTCAGTTTTTACAACCTTTGAAACATAAGGACAGCTTTTTTCAACTATTTTAGCAATTTCATTTTGTTTTAGATGCCTATTATAATATAAGTCTAAAATCTGTTCTTTTGTATTCAATTTTTCTTTTTCCTCCTTTGGTTAATTTTTTGTTTGCAAGATTTTAAATACAATTCGCCTATTGACATTTGTTATTAATTGTTGTATTATTATATTGTAAAAAATCTTACATAATAATTTCATATTGTTATTATACGACCATAATTTATATTTGTCAATACAATTTTAAATGTTTTATTAAAATTTTTTACATAATAAAAATGAAGGAGAGAAAAAATGAGAGAATTACCTCGTCATCTTGTTTTAGAAGATTTTTATATATGGTTTAATATGAAAGATAAAGAAGAATATTATGCAACACCATTATATTTATATAATGTATTAAGAAAAGATACAGACAAAGAAAATGATGAAGAAAAAAAGAAAGATGAAACAAGAGTATATTTAGAATTAGAAAAAG
>DXVF01000032.1 GCA_019417465.1 Clostridiales bacterium | reverse complement strand
ATCATATTTCTATTTTGCTCATTCATTTTTTTAATGAGTGGAAACATGACAATCCCTATTTGAGATAAAAATACAATAAAGAAATTAACAACAGATAACATTAAAGAAACTTTCCCAAAAACAATTAATCCCCAATATTTATCTATTATAAACCGACTTGCACCAATCAATAAAAGACTTGCTATATTTGCAAAAAGCAAATTGACGCCCACACGAATATTATCAAAATATTCACACAATAGATATTTGGAAAAATGAACTTTGACAGTAAAGAAATCCCTTATTGTGGCTAAACAATACAATAAAGAAATTAATTTAGAAGTTAAACAAGCATATATATACAAAGAGTAATTATTTATACCCCATATAATAAGAATTAGAATAAAAAATAACAATATCAGCTTATCAAACAAAATAATTTTAACAAAAGTTTTTATTCGTCCAGTTGCTTGATATAAATAAATCCAAAAGCCTAATATATTTGATAAAACAACATCAATGACAATTAACCTATATACTAATTCCCGATTATTCTCTACAGATTCTAATGCTAGTAAATAATTTAAAGCAAATGCTATTAAAAAGATATAGACAATAAATATCAAAAACTGCCCAGAAATTTCATTGCTAATTTCACATAAATTCTTTCCACCATATTTTAAATATATTCCATCCGTCAATCCTAAATGAAAAAAGCCAGCATATGATGTATAAAATAAAAATAGTTGCCAATAAGAATAACCTTCTACACCCAAAACTCTTGGCACAAACAAAGCAAGTAAAAAACTTAAAACAAAAGATAAAATTTGTGCTGAAAAAGTATACACTATATCACTAATGAAAGGCTTCATATTAGTAATTAAACTATATATTATTATGTTTTAAATTACAGCAGTGAAAGTCAGTCTTATAATCGCCTTGTGTAATATGACCATTTTGGATGCTTACAAAAGTTTTCAAAAAGTGGAGCTTATTTTCTAAAAAAAATAACAATATAAAAAATATTATTTTTTATAACATCAACAAAAAGCCCTATGCCAACCTATCACCACGTGTGCATAACCTTTCTTTTACATCTATACTTACACATATAAAAGGGAAAAACGTCCCAAAACAAACCCAAGACGTGTGTTTACTACACACACGCATAAAGGAAAAGTCGTACAGCTACGATAACAGAGTGCCAAGCAACATTATCTGTTGCAGCAATTCGGCCAAAGACGTTCACACAACTCTTTCAGCCCAATCAACAGTGCTTCGTAATCGTAACGTGACAGGATTTTATCTATGTATCATCAGATTACACCATTAACACAGATAAAAGCCTAAATCGGGACTTCTTTTTAATTGGCATAAGTTACTCATTCCGGTGCACTGGCACACAGCGCGATCTATCAAAGAAATACTGCATACCTTTATCACCTCCTGTAACAAGGCCAAAAAATCTCTCAATTCGACATTGAGAGCGAAATTATTCTTAATTGTTTGAACATTCACACGTAACAACTCACACCAATGAAGTTTGTTTCATTTAAATATCTACATTTTGTTTACTCCATAGAGGTAAAACAAGAAATTATGAAATACGAGAAATCATTCCCAACTTCGCGACGTATTTATGACGAAATATCACAAAAACACTCAACAATGGAAAACCACTCAATAAGCTTTCTCAAAGTTCGTCATGCGGACACGTGTTTCATGGAAATAACCTTCACCTAACTTTTTCAGAATTCTACTCTATTACTCTAATGTTCTACATTACACTTCTAAAGTGCCACTCTACGAGAACTCTACTCTTTCACCTCTTCCCACGGATAGGGGTTATCCACCACATTCTGGAACTCTTCAATGGCTTCTTGCTGTTCATTAGTAAGCGATTTCTCATCCCAACCAGCAATAATTTTACGTGCATCATCAGCCAAAGGCTCATCATAAACTTC
>DXVF01000031.1 GCA_019417465.1 Clostridiales bacterium | reverse complement strand
GGTCAACTCGATTTATTTCGAGATCTAAAATCTTAACGGGACAGTAGTGAAACTGTGTGCAGAATTTGCTAGAGAGAATAATAATACAGATAATCAAATTGATTGCCTGTATAAGGCAATAGAACGACATGAAATTCTTCTAAGAAATTTGAATGGAAGTTCTTTAGATGAAGCTATTCAAGCATATACCCACTTTTGTGATAAAAAAAATTATGAAAAGAAATTATCTACATACAAATATGCTGCTTTAAGTTCTCTTTTTATAGCAAGTATAGGGCTATTAATCTACATCAATAAAAAAAGAAAACAAGCTTACCAAATTGTGGCTCTTCACCAACAAATAGAAACATTGGAGGGATTAAATAATATAAAAGATGAAGCAAAGATGTTCATTTTACGTGATTTTGAAGTAGCCAAACAAATTGCGATGTTGAGATATACGCAAAAAGAACAAAGTGCTAAATTTATAAAAGAATTAAATAGATTCAATATTACACAAAATAATTCTTTACTAACTACGCAATGGGACAATTTTTATAAACACATTGATTTATCTTTTGATAATTTTTATACACTGCTGAAAGATAACTTTTCAGATCTAAATGAGAAAGAACTACAACTTTGCTGTATGATGGTTGCAGGGTTCAAGACAGAAGAAATTGCAGCTATATGGATGCAAAGTATTTTTTCTGTACACAAATATAAAACCAATATCCGAAAGAAACTTAAAACTCCTGAAGGTGCTAATATCATAGCTTTTTTAATGTCTGCTCCTCCATTCCAATGACAGTTTATACTTTTACAATCTTTTTTTGTGATATACCCTAAATATCAAATAGTTATATATTAAGTTTACAAGTTAACAAAAAGGCTTACAAATGGCGATTTAAAGTATTAAGTCTAACTTTGCAACGTTCAAAATCAATAAATTATATGATAAAAAAAGGTTTTTTACTTGCATCGTTTGCCATAGGTGTTTTTGCAAATATATTCGCACAGGACACCTTATCTTTCAAAAAGACAAGAGATAAAAATATCTATGTAGAGTTTTTAGGATCTTCTAACCTTATTGGAGTTTCTTTCGATTCAAGATTTACTCCTATATCCCCATGGGGATATAGGCTTGGTGTTTCTTATTTTCAAGGAGGGGATTCTTTTATTAAAGCATCTAACTCTAATAGAGGGCTATTTTTCCCTATCGAAGTCAACTTTCTCACCTCTGGAAATAAGCACAAATTAGAACTTGGATTAGGTTCTAATCTTGGAATATATAACGAACATATTTCTTTTATAGAAAAATCAAAGGATCAATATGAAACAATAAATTTAACTTCCAATACAACATTTGGATATTATTTCTTTTCTAATATAGGTTACCGTTACATATCAACTAAAGGTTTTCTATTTAGAATAGGATTAAGCCCTTCTTTTAGTTTTAATGATAAACACGGTGTAACAAAAGAACCATTTATTTACCCTTATATTAGTTTTGGATATTCATTTTAATAAATTACACATATATGAAAAAAGAACAAAGTGCCAAACTTTTAAAGGAAATAGAAAAATTTAACTTCATAAAATATAATGACCTATTAACAATACAATGAAACAGTTTTTATAAACATATAGATTTATCTTTTGACAATTTTTACTCCATGTTAAAGGAAAACTATTCATGCTTAAATGAAAAAGAAATGCAGCTATGTTGTATGATGATTGCAGGTTTTAAAACAGAAGAAATAGCTGCTATTTGGATGCAAAGCATATTTTCATAGATACAAGACCAATATTCGAAAGAAAATTAAAGCACCTGATGGAGCCAATATTATTACCTTTCTTTCTCAAGAAAATGAAATAAATAAAAAAGATAAATATTACAAGTCTTTTTCTATATTCACTACTGACAATCAATTGATTAAATCAAATCATTACAATAAAATAAATTCTATTATAAATGGATTTTACATATATATTGCATAAATTTGCACATTGTTAAAGCCATATTATGGCAATATAAATAAATAAAATGTAAACTAAAAAAGCATGGTATAAAATGAAAAAAAATTATTTTATTTGTTATATATCATAACTACTTCTTTCTTTATGGCTTGTGAGAAAGAAGAACATTTAGTAAATAAAAACAATGAACAGTTACCACAAAACCCTAAAGATACGGTTCAAAATAAATTTATTTTTCAATGGGACACCCTTATTGATGATAGTAAAAATGATGACGAATTTTTTATTGGTAACCAATATATAGGAGTACAAAGATGGGAATGTTTAGCAACTCCACCTCACATATATGTAGGAGCAACATTTCCTAAAAGTTCTTTCGCTACAACTTTCGATAGAGAAAATATAGATAAGAAACATCCAATAGATTTAACTTTTAATTTTCCCATTCCATACATAACTTGCATGGAAGATGTTAAGGGAAGTGAATATCTACAAAAGATAAAAGAAGCTCTGAAATCCAAAGAATTCCAGAGCTATACTTCACCTCAAAGACCATATATTATAAAATTTGCAGAATTAAAATCTCTATCAAATATAGAGAACTGTTTCCCATATAATAAAGAGTTTGGCAATGCACTAAAAAAAATAGCACAACAAGAATTTAATATGAAAAACATAAAAAGCCTATGTATTAGTGAAGTTATATTCAAAGGATTCACAATCTCAATGGATGTACCCTCAGATGGGTTATTCATTGCCCCTCCCTCTTCCCTTGAAGAATTAGTTTATATACGAACACTAACATATGGTGTTACTGCTTATTTTGTAATAGCAAGTAATAATTCATACCAAAATGTTTTAGAAGCTTTTAAAAACTCATTTATGGATGAATATTATAATCCCAATGGTACCATTACACGAATCCCAAATTATTTTATTAACGATATCCGATATAAACCAAGAAGCATCTATAAAATTAACATTCAACGACTTAAATAGATTTTTAAAAAATCCATTTATAAACGGTAATACATATGGATATCCTATATATTGTGAAGCTTTTTCCTTTAAAAACAACAAAGTCTTCACAAGAGAAAACTAAAAACTATTACTAATCAACTCATTTAACTATGAACTCAAAATTATTTATTTTATTCCACTACTGTCCCGTTAAGATTTTAGATCTCGAAATAAATCGAGTTGACCATC
>DXVF01000030.1 GCA_019417465.1 Clostridiales bacterium | reverse complement strand
ATATGGTAACGATAATTAGGAATTATCGGATGAAAATTAGAAAAACAGAGAACAAATTCATATTTTTTATACAGTATTTGGGTGAAAAAATGTCAGATTTCAAATTTGTATGTCGAGAAGAAGAACTTAATTTTGTGCAAGAAGCTTTATTAGAAAAGAAGTTTATTATATATTACTATTTTAATGATAGTGGTCTAACTCATTATTTAAAGAAATTGAATTCGATTTTAAACACCGATAATGAGATATGTTTCTATGTTGATTGTATTAAAAGTCAAAGTATTGCTATTCAAATTGCTACACAAATTATTTCTTGTTTCGATAAGAAAAAATTATCTCAATATACAAAAAGTAATGGTGAGGTAATCAAGAAAATTATAGAATCATTATCATCGTCTATAGATATTATACCATTCGTAAACGCTGGGGAACTTGTATCAAGTTTTGCAGATGCAATAAAAGACACTCTTGATACAGACATTGAACATTTATCAGATTATAAAATTGAAAAAGCAATTATTAGTATGCTTGGTCAAATAGAAAAAAAAGGAAAAATTAGAAAAGTATATATTTTAGTTGATGATGCAAGTTCTTTAAAACCAGAAGGGATAGAGTTTGTTGCTAAAATTATGGATTTTGATGTAGTGAGAACGTTGCTAACAATCCCTAATAATCATATTGACCCAGGAATGGAAAATCTATCTAAAATTTGTGCAAATGACTATAAGCCATATGAATTAGAAAAGATATTTAAGCGTCCAAATGATACTATGATAAAAGGATTATTTAGATGTTATGAACAAAACTATAATGATGATTATTTAAACATTTTTAATAGATATGAAAGAAATATCCATGTAATCATGTCCTATATCCGGGGATTTCATATGGATTTCATGCAATTAGATAAGCCATCTATTTGTATATTAAAAATTTTATTGATTTTAGGAACACCTTTGGATATTGTGACTTTGAAAACAATATACATTCGAAATGCGCATTTACCAACAAATATAGTCGATGCTGATTTTAACGTTTTAATTAATAAAATGAGCATACAGGGCTTTATAGCACGTGACCAAAGAGATTGTATACATTTAAATAATAATATTGTAAGTGAAAAAGATATAAAAATTACTTTGATTGAACGACTGTCTATTTCAAGAGATATTATTGATACATTTGAAACATGTAAGATGCAATTGACAATTCCACAGTTAAAATTTGCAGTATCCAATTTAGATAAAGATTATAATAGACGTAAATCATATATTTTACTGCTATTAGATAAGCAAAAATCAATAGGACAGGTAGAACAACAGTATCTTGATATGTTATTCTATTTAGATAATAAATACGATTTAATAAAAATATGTTCTATGTATTACAATTTACAGGTGTATGATGTTCCCTTTTTACGACTTCAGCAGCACACAGAATTTCTAGAGGAAAGGGAATGTAAAGATTTACTTGCATTATTAAAAGAAAGATTACATAAAGACAACTATTGCGAAAAATTATGGGACTTGGTTAATAGTAGTATAAATCTAGATGAGAAGTGCTTATTGATGGCAGTTCTGTTTACAGCTTTATTTAACAATGGTGAAAATGAGAAATGCTTAGAAATATTACATGATACAAACAATAAATTTTATTATGAAAACTTTCGCCCATCTTGTTACTATCATTTTTTACTTAGAAATGTAAGTTATTACGTAGAAAACGTAGAAGAAGGCATACGAAATTACAGTTATTGTTTGTCAAAATTTAAAAATTGCGATCCAGTAAATTACAATCGAACTTTATCAAATTTTATTGGTTATTTAATGAAACATATAAAGAACAAACAAGCCAAGCGAGTTTTAAACAATAAAATCGATGAGGTTAAATCTATTTTGGAATTTAATGACCAAAAATATTTGTATTTAAACATAAATTATGGAATTTATTTAATGTTAGAAACGAATGATGATCCAACACCATATTTTGATTCAATTTTATTTGATGCAGGAACAACAGAAACACCATATATATATGCAAAAATTAATCAAGCTCTTTATATTGCCCAGCATAATCCCATCGAGGCACTTAAATGCCTTGATGAGATATTTTATGCTTCGATTTGTGACTCAAATGTTGTACCAACAAAAATTTTTTATAAAATAAATAGGTTACTTGTTGATTATATGAATGACATAAATAATGTTGAATTCTTAGAAGAAATCAAATCAACACCTCTACGAGGCGATGAAAAATATACAAAATATCTATATTCATTTTATTCATATAGATTTAAAAATAAAATAAAATATAAAGATTTAGATTTCAAACAATGCTTCTTGCCAGGGTATATTTTTTATCATGGCTTTGATGCAGAAGTACTTATGTCAAGCTTAGCAAGACCTAATTTGAGAATATGATTAATTAATTCTTCATAAGATTTAAAATGACTATTAAGAAAGCTGTTCACAAAACCACCCTGTATTCCTAAATTCATTAGAACTTTTACTTCTAAGAAGTATGGTGTAAGGCTTTCTTCTTCTAGCATAAAATCAATTCGAGCATAATCACAAGGTTGCATAGCCGAATAATACTTTTTAGCCATATACATAAGTTGCTTATTAATAGCAATATCTTGGCTCTCAAAACGTTCCATTCCAGAATCTGCAAATCGTTTTTGAGAATATGTCATGATATTTCCAGTTTTATTGGATACAGTATAGTGAGGTGGTGCAATTAATGGATTTCCGGAGATAGTATTTATCAAAGATACTCCGTAGCATATTCCCTTAATGTATTTTTCAACGATAACATCTATATTTTGTTGAGCATAGAGTTTTGATTTTGCTATTGCATCCTTCCAAGAATGGCAAAGGGAACTTTCGTCTATATTTATTGATGCACTACCGAAACGCGGTTTAACAAAATATGGACCAGGGAATGGAGCTATTTTACATAATGGATATTCTTTAGAGCAAACTATCCATGGAGCGGTTTTTAATCCCAAATGTTCTGCAAGTTGTTTAGACATACTTTTATCTTCAACAAGCGCACGAACATTTGGAGTTGCGCCTATGTATTTTATATTGTAATATTCACACAACGATTGAACAAAAATTTCACTATTTCTAAATCCTAATCTATTATAAACGGACCAGACTAATTGGTATTTATCGTGATTTTTTATGAGATAATCAACATCACTGGCTGTATCTATGTTATATTTTGATTTCTGCAATATATCAACAATTTTCCAATGGTAGGTCTCGGCATAAAACTTTTCCTCTGATGTTTTAGGTGGATTTAATACAATACCATTTGTGGGTGCAAATTGGGCTAAAAATAGAATATTTGTCATTTTTTCCTTGTATGATAATTAGGAAGTTAATTATCACACGTTTCCTTTCTTTTAATA
>DXVF01000003.1 GCA_019417465.1 Clostridiales bacterium | reverse complement strand
TTTTTGTACATGATTAAATTCCATTTTTTGTACATTCTTATATTATCATTAACACAATATTACTCTTTTATTTTTTTTAGTGATAATGTTACCGCCTGTCTAAGCTTATATATTTATAAATTTAAACTAATCTTGAAGCGTGTCGAGGGCTGCTAAAAATAGGTTTTATGCCACGCAGGGAGTTTAGGAGAAGTTAGCTAAGTGTGTACCATCGGCGATTAGTTTAAATTTATAAATATATAAGCTTAGACAGGCTAGTATGTACTTTTTAGAAATTGTAATTTTGGTAATAAAAACCATACAAAAATAATAAATTTATCTATGCTATAAAAAATTAGTATGGTATAATAAAAATATATGTTATAGGAGCAGTTACATGGAATTCTTTATGAGATTAAAAGATGATTAATTAGAAAAGAGGGGAGAATGTGAAAAAGTTTATAAAAAGATTAATACTTATATTGATAATAGTGAGCTGTTTATTTGGTATATATTATTATAAAGACGAATTGATTAAGCAAGTGGAAAATATTTCTTATAGATTTGATGAATTAGGATTAACAGGAAAACAAAATGAAATATATAGTGAAGCTGTAATACAAGAGATTATTAGTCAAACAAGTAATAATGTAGATGGTGAATATGAAGGAAAGCTAGACAATTATTATTATAATCAATTAAGTTCTAATGCTAGAGTAATTTATAGAATTTTTAAAGACAATACAGAAATTTTAAAAACAGGTACATATAGTATAAGATTACCATCAATATTAGAAAATACATTAAAAGAAGATGGTGGACAAGAAAAACTAAATCAAGATTTTCAAGATGCATGGGATGCTTTTAAATTAGATAATCCAGAAGTTTTTTATATTAATGTTAATAAAATGTGTTTAATGACAAAAACAATAACTAAAGGATTAAAAGTTAGTCATGAATTATATATACAAAATCAGAACAATGAAACCAGTTTAGCTGATGGTTTTAATTCAAAAGAAGAAGTAGAATTAGCGATGAACGAAATAAAAAAAGCAAAACAAGAAATTATAAAAAATATACCAAATAATGATTTTGCTAAAATAGTATATGTTCATAATTGGATTATAGATAATGTAAAATATGATGTAACAACAACTAAAACAAATAATTCAAATATTTATGGTGGATTAGTAAAAAAAGAAGTTGTATGTGAAGGATATGCCAAAACATTTAAATACTTATTAGATGAATTAGATGTACCATGTGTTTTAGTTTGTGGAACTGGAACAGATGAAAATGGTGAAACAGAAAAACATGCATGGAATTATGTGTATCTAAATGGTGCCTGGTATGCAGTAGATACTACATGGGATGATCCAATAATAATAGGTAATGGAGAAATAGATAATAAAATAAAATATAAATACTTTTTAAAGGGATCAGAAGAGTTTTTTAAAAACCATTTAGAAGAAGGGAAATTTACTACAGAAGGAATAGAATTTATTTATCCAGAACTTAGTAAGACAAATTATAGAAATAAATAAAAATTAGAAATAACAGAATTTATTGTTAAAATTGATGATAATTAAGATATCATAATAGATTAAAATATATGGTTTTTTATAAAAAGTACAAGAAAAGGGAAAGTTATTAAATGAATAAAGAATAAATTATAACTTTATCGAATTATAGACTAGAACAAGAAATAGTCTTATTTGAAAATAATAAATATAAAGAAATAAGTAAATAGTAATAAGGTAAAAGAAATTGTGTTCAAAATAACTAAAAAAAGCTATAAAAGAATCAGCAATTAAGAAACGAAATGTATAGAATTTGAGTGATATGAATTGAATTATAATAAAAAAACGAATAGTATTATAATGTTAAATTTTGAAAGATTTTTTTAAAAAACAAAAATGTTTCACTAAACTGAAAGATTTGTTTGACAAAGAGAAAATCTTTCACTATAATATTGTTGAGGTGATAAGTATGATTTATAGAGAACATTATATAAATCCAGTTAGAGATTTTTATGATTCAGATTTAATAAAAATAATAACTGGAATAAGGCGTTCAGGAAAATCAGTTATTTTAGAGCAAATAAGAAATGAAATAAAACAGAAAACAGACAATGTAATATATTTAAATTTTGAAGATAAAAGAATTTTAGCAAATATATCTAATAGTGAACAGCTTTTATCTTATATTGAGGAAAATAAAAAAAGTGGAAAATGTTATATTTTTCTTGATGAAATTCAGATGCTTGATGGCTGGCAAGATGCTTGTAAAACATTAAGATTATATGATAATTCTGTTTTTATTACTGGATCAAACTCGAAATTACTTTCAAAAGAATTTACTAAAGAATTAAGTGGAAGGTATGTTTCGTTTAAGGTTAGACCATTCGTATATAAAGAAATATTGGAGTATACAAAAGAGCTAGGAAAGGAATGTTCTGTAACAGACTATCTAGTTTGGGGAGGATTTCCAAAAAGATTTGAGTTTGACTCAGAAGATGCAAAACTACGTTATTTGAATGATTTAGACGATACAATAGTAATAAATGACCTAATAAATAGATATCATATTCAAAAGGAAGGTCTTTTTAAAAATTTAGTTAATTTTATTTTACGTTCAAACAGCAGAATAATTTCAGCTAAATCAATTCATGATTATATTAGGCAAAAACACGAAAGTTGTTCAATAAATACTATTATTAAATATTTAAGTTATTTGGAAGAAGCATATATAATTGAAACAATAAAACAATATTCAACAAGAACTAAAAGTGAACTTGCATATTATCTAAAAATATATAATGAAGATGTTGCATTAAATTCAATTAGATGTATGGACAATAGATATGATTTAACTCATAATCTTGAAAATATAGTATATAATGAACTTGATTATATGGGATATAAGATATATGTGTATAACGATAAAGGTAGAGAAATTGATTTCCTTGCACAGAAAGAGAATAAGAAATATTATATTCAAGTAGCCTATAGTGTTGCTGATGAAAAGGCATATAATAGGGAATTTTCAGCATTTGCTAACATAGATAATTTATCACAGAAAATTATTATAACAAATGATGATATAGATTATTCAACAAGTACAATAAAGCATATAAAATTAAAAGATTTTTTATTGATGGATACACTAAGCTAATGTATAGTGGAAAGAAACCAATTGATACGATAAGTTAATAGAACAAATCAAAATGCGAATTAAGAAATTTGTAAGGAGATTGGCAAGTTACTATTATATTCAATGCTTTTCAAATTTAACAAAAATTTTTTAGAAATAAGTTGTAATAAAGAGATGGAATGTTATAATTGAAATATAAAGAAAATAGTAATAATGTTAAGGAAAATTTGTTTTGAAAGAAGTTGCTTAAATTATTGTTAAAATCGAAAAATATGATATAATAAATATATAATGATTTCAAAAAGGAGATGTTTTGCTATGCCAAACATATTGGAAAATATATTAAAAGAATATGTAAATGGACTTTTAAAAATAATAGGAGATGAATTAAATAAAGTTATATTATATGGTTCATATGCAAGAGGTGAGCAGAATCTCGATGGCGAAATAAGTGATATTGATATAATGATTTTAGTAAATAAAAATGATAATGATATTAAAGTACTCCAAAAGAAAGTATTAGATTATAGTTATGATTTTGATTTGAAATATGATATACTATTATCTCCAATAGTAGAAAGTACAGAAAATTACAATAATAGGTTAAAATATATGACATTTTATAAGAAAATACAAGAAGAAGGAGTGTTGTTAAGTGTATAATGAAGAAATTATAACATTATCAAATTATAGATTAGAGCAAGCAAAAGATAATTTAGAAGAAGCGATAGTTTTATACGAAAACAATAAGTATAAAGGAGCAAGTAATAGAGCTTATTATTCCATTTTTCATGCAGTAAAGGCAGTATTAGCTCTAGAACAGACAGATTTTAAAAAGCACTCCTCAGTAATAGCATATTTTAATAAAGAATATATAAGCAAAAATATATTCCCAAGAGAATTAGGGAAAAGGGTGAGTGAAGCAAGATTTTATAGAGAGAAAAGTGATTATGTGGATTTTTATATTATAACTAAAGAAGAATGTAAAATACAAATAGAAACTGCCAAGATGACAATTGATTTAGTTAGTGAATATATTATAGATGTGCATACAGAATTAAAGGAGATGTTCTTAAATGCTCAAAGTTTGGCATTATTCCAAATGAAATAATGTCTGGGAAAAAGAAATGTAAAAGTAGAGAAGAAATATAAAATGAAATTAAGAAAATAAAAAGGAGATTGGTTATATGGATAAAAACAAAAAGATAATTGCTTTTTCTATTTTAGGAACATTAATTTTCATAGGTGGATTAGTTGCTCTATTTATGATAAATACATTGCTAGGAATAATTGGAATAGCAGTAATAGCAGCACTACTAACAGTTCTTGCAATTATTGGTAATAAAAAGCAATCAACACAAGAAAGTCAACAGGATGAACAAGATTTGAGTCCATTATATAATATTGTTACAGATTTTGATGGATATGATATGGTTTTTGTACAAGGAAAAACTAATCCTGAGATATATAATAATATAAGCCTAATGTTATCTAATTCAAAGTACAATATTAAAAGTTTAAACCAGTTTAATAATCTTACAATAGATTCATCAACAGAAGAATTTTACGAATTCTTTGATAGTTGGGTAGAAGATTTAAAAAATAACAAATTTCTTGTACATTTAGATAATGATACTACAATGCAAGATTTTTCAAATGCTATTGTTAAATTAGTGATTCAAAACGGATATCAATCAGATATATCTGCTGATAGTTTGACAAAAAAATATACGGATTACTTAAATAAAATTGGACTTGATAGTACAATTAAATTTGATATATTGGAAGCAAACATAGTAGCTGGTGAGTTAAGAAAATATGGTTTGGAGCTTATAAGTTTGTTTGATGGATTTGATAATACATTATTTGCTGTTATTCCAAGTTCAAGTATTGAAAGATTAAAAGATTTGGAGAGAAGTATTAAGTAAGAAATTTTAAAAATAGAAATGTAAGGTAGAAAATAACATGAATGTATTAAAAGATTTTATTATATGGCTTGTAGGAATGGTAGTTTTAGAAATTTTATTATGGGTAGGTATAAAATTTAGTATTGGATTTTTAACATTTATTAGTATTGTAGCATTAATATTTTTACAAATTATAGGAATTGTATCTCTTACACAATTAAAAGATGATAAAAAGCAGAGAAAGGAAGAACAAAATTATAATGATAATTATGTAACTATAAAAGGATTAAATGATGAAAGATTTGAAAATATACCAACAAAAATGATATCTAAATGCATCTAAATAACAAAGGAGACCAACTATGAAGAAAATAATAGTAAAAAGGAAAAGCAAATTTTATAATTCTGGTGCAATAGACTATATATTAACGGATAAACAATGGAGAAAGTATGAAGCACTAAAGACAGGTCATTGGCAAGATGAAGATTTATTGGCAGAGCTTTCAAATGAAATAAAAAATAATAGTACTTGTATTATTGAAATAAGTGACGATGTAAAAGAAATTATGTTCATAAGCATAGGCAATAATTTTGAAAGAATTCCGATACCAACTAAAAATAAAGATATTTATTATTTAATACATACGAAAGGTGGGCTTATAAAAGGAAAAGACATTATAGAAGAAATAGTAAGAGTAATATTTTATTAAAGGGGAAGATATTTATGGGGTTATTTAGTAGAAAAAAAGATTTAAATAATCAAAAAGCAACTGAAAATTATGAGGTGGTTTTAAATATAGAAAGAGAAAAAGATATAGAAGCAGCGCTTGTTCCTATGGAAATTTATATAAATGATAATAAAATTGCAAAGTTGAAAAACGGACAAAATTTTACAACCAGGGTTACCTACGGAGAGGTTTTATTAAAAATTAAGATGTGGGGAATGTCAGATAATAAAAAAATTAATATCTCAAAGGCATGCAAAAGTATTTTTGTTAAGGTAGGCCTAGATGTAGGTTTGATGACGAAAAAACCTAAAATAAAATTTATAGTAGGAGATGATAATGAATTATTTGAAAACAATGAAAGACATACTGAAAAAAGCACAATAGTAAGTAAAACAATAATTGATAATATACCTCAATTATTGATACTAGATAATAATAAAGAAAATGAAAAAACATATATTGATACGTATAATTGGTTTGAGAATCATAAAAATAGTATAATAAATAAATTGAAGGAAATTTATGTAGAGTATAATAATTTAGATAAAGATTTTGTTATTTTTTGTATAGAAGGTATGAATAAACAAGAATTAATTACAGAAGAAAAAACTGATGATAATCAATTACTTTATTTAAGTACACCATTAGATGAATTTGTTGATAAATATGATGAAAATGCCAGATTTTTGAAAATACAATGTGGTACAATAAATGAAGATGATGCTTTCTCTTTTGCTTTTATAAATTGTGATACGAAAGATATATATTATTTTTATCATAGATTTTAATATAATTTATAGTCGTGCAAATTTATTAATATTACAATATTGTGAAAGAAATAATGTTTGTAAATAATAATTAATTAGAAAAAAGATATTTGAAAGTAAAAATCAGATATCTTATTTTGTATAAAAATACTAAAATAAAATATAAAGAACTATGCGAAAATTTATTATAATGAAAAATTCTATAAAGCATAGATTTAGTGATGGAGTCAAAATTATTCTAGAGAAAATGTAAATGTATAGAAAAAATTTATATGTTACATATATAATTTATGAGGAAAAAATTTAAAATTAATACTGCTAGAGAATTGTAATCTAGCAGTATTTGATTTTAATTTTGCTTTTGATTAAAATATTTTATTAAATCCAATATGACATTTTGATGTTCTTTGTTTAGTGAATAAAATGCAGATAATTCAATGTTACATGTTTCAACATTAAAGTATATATATTCGCTTAATAAATCGTTAGGAGTAATATTATAAATATTACATAGTTTTACTAAAGTATCAATACTTCCTTTTGTTTTATTACGTTCTATATCACTAATATATCTAGGCCCTAATCCTAAATATTCAGCAACTTTTTCTTGAGTTAGACCTAAAGATTCTCGTGCTTTTTTTAACTTTTTGCCATATTGTATATTTTGTTCAGAATTTTTTGTCTTCATTATATCACCTACAATTAATATATACTAATATTATAAAAATAAAAACGAATTAAAAAACGAAAATGTTCGGAAAATACTACATTGAAAAGTGGTTAATTTAAGTATTTACAATATTTTAAAAAATAATACATAGTTAAAAATAACAGAAAATTCGACAAAATCTATTACTAAACGAAGTACGAACCGATAAAACGCGGAAAACATATTGACATAATTCAAAAAAATAATATAATCTGAAAAAACAAACAAGGAAGTTGAAATATGAAAGCTATAAATTATACCAATAAAAATTTAATTACATATAAAGTAATCAAAACAATATTCAATATTGTTTTTGTTTATGTTGCTATTTATTTGTTCTTTTGTTTGTAAAGATAAAGTTACTTATGCTGTAACTTTGTCTTTTTTTTATATAAAGGGGGTAATATATTGAAATTAGAACTAATTGAACAAGCGAAAAAATATGTTGAAGATTTTTTTAAAAATGATTTTAGTGGACATGATTATTATCACACATTAAGAGTTTATAATTTGTCTAAAACTCTTTCAGAAGTTGAAGGTGGTAATAAGAAAATAATTGAATTAGCAGCATTATTACACGATGTTGACGATTATAAGTTGGTAGAAAGTAATAAAGAAACATATCATAATGCTAAAACTTTTTTAAGAAAAAATAATGTTGAAGAGGAAACGATTGAAAAAATATGCAATGTTATATCAACAATTTCATATAAAGGATCTGATACTAAAACACCAGAAACAATAGAAGGAAAAATAGTTCAAGATGCTGATAGATTAGATGCAATTGGTGCTATAGGTATAGGAAGAACATTTGCATACGGTGGTAGTAAAGGAATAAGCATGCATATTCCTGATTATGAATATAAAGAAAATATGAATGAAGAAGAATATTGTAATAATAAAGGAACAACAATTTCACACTTTTATGAAAAGCTATTAAAATTGAAAGAATTAATGAATACAGAAGAGGCAAAGATAATAGCAGAAAAAAGACATATTTATATGGAAAAATTTTTAAAAGAATTTTTTGAAGAATGGGAAGGAATTAGATAGGTGGTAAGAATGGAAGAATTAATTTTTATTACAGGAAATAAGTTTAAGGTTATGTCAGCTCAATATGTATTAGACAAGTATAATACAGGAATTAAAGTTATAGGTAAAAAAATAGATTGTCCTGAAATTCAGGCAGATACAATTGAAGATGTTGCAAAATTCTCATCAAAATATGCTAGTGATAAATTGAAAGCAACAGTTTTAAAAAATGTACAAAATATACTGATACTAAATAAACGCAAAAAATCATAATAAACACATTTAAGCAAAGTGTTCATTATGATTTTTCTCTTCTCTTATAAATTATTTCTTAGTCACAAGCATTGGACCAATTTTTGTAACAGTTCCAGCACCTTGAGTAATTACTATATCATTAGAAATAGCATGAGTGTGAACAAAATTAGCAATCTCAGAAAAACTAGGCATATAATAAGCCTTTTTTCCTAAACTAGCTATTTCTTCAGCTAAATCTTTTGAACTTATATCATAAGTATTTTTTTCTCTTGCAGCATAAATATCAGTAATAATAATATTATCAAAATTTATTAAAGCTTTTGCAAAATCTTTTAATAGATTTTTAGTTCTACTGTATGTGTGGGGTTGAAATATAACCCATGATTGATTATATTTTTTATTTTTTAATGCATTTGCTACAGCCACAATTTCAGTTGGGTGATGACCATAATCATCATAAACATTTATATTGTTAAAAGAACCTACGAATTCAAATCTTCTATGAGTTCCTGTGAATTTCAATAATCCATTTTTTATATCTTCTTTTTCAATTCCATACATATGGCAAACACTTATACAGGCTAAAGCATTAGATACATTATGGATTCCAGGTACAGATAATTTAATTGTCTTATAAAATGTATTATTAAAATATACATCAAAACTTGCAAAACCATTTTGATTAAATTGTATATTTCTTGCTAAGAAATTTGCATGCTCATTTTTTATTCCATAAGTAATAGTTTTTGCAGTAGTAAATCTAGATAAATGTGATGAGTTTTCATCATCTGCATTTAATACAAGTAAACCATCATCAGGTAATAATCGTACATACTTAGCAAAAGAAGTTTTTATATGCTCTAAATCTTTAAAATAGTCCAAATGGTCATTATCTATATTTAATATTATTTCTGTTTTTGGAAAAAACTTTAGAAAACTTTCAACATATTCACAAGCTTCTATAATAAAATATTCACTATTACCAACTCTATAATTACCATTTAATTGTTTTAATTCTGCACCTACTTGAACAGAAGGATCTTTACAAGCCTCTAGAAAACAAACAGAAAGCATAGAAGTTGTTGTTGATTTTCCATGTGTACCTGAAACGCAAATAGTGTTTTTAAAAGCTTTGGTAATTAAACCTAAAAAATCTGCTCTTTCAATAGTAGGAATATGAAGTTCTTTAGCTTTTTGCATTTCTATATCATTATTTGAAACTGCAGCTGAATATATTACAACATCAGATCTTGATAGGTTTTGCAAATCGTGACCAATTGTAACTTTTATGCCGTTTTTTATTAATTTATTTGTATTTTCCGATATATTTAAATCAGAACCAGTTACATTAAAGTTCCAATTTTTTAATATTTCAGCAATACCACTCATACTAGTACCGCCAATTCCTATCATATGTATATTTTTATATTGTTTTAATTCATCTAAATTAGCCAATTTGAGCCACGCTCCTTAATTAAAATCTTTATACTTGGTATATTATATACTCAAAAATGATATATTTCAATAAAATTTTTATACAAATTAAAGCTTTAGTTACTATTTTATGATTTTATCTATAAAGCTAGTGAAGAGAGGTAGTGAATATATAATAAAAATACGGGAATAATAAATTTAGAAATTATTTACCATATTATATGTAGTATTCACAAAAATGTTAAAAATATACTAAATAAGAAAAAAATGTAAAAATAAGAAGGAAAAAAATTTTTTTTGGTGAATAATATACTAGTACATATAATATGTACAAAATTTTTATAACATTGGAAGGCGGTGCTCAAATGCAAATTACAGATGTACGTTTAAAAAAAGTTAATTCAGGAAACAGAATGAAAGCTGTTGCTTCTGTAACATTCGATAATGAATTTGTTGTACGTGACATTAAAGTTATCGAAAGTCAAAAAGGATTATTTATTGCTATGCCAAGCAAAAAATCTTTCGATGGAGAATACAAAGATATAGCTCATCCAATCAATCGTGAGACAAGAGAAAAAATTCAAAATGCTATATTTGAAGTATACAACGCTCCAGAAACTGAGGAAAGTACACCAGTAGCTGAAACATCAGAAGAAACATCAGAATCAGCAGAATAATAAATTAAAGAAGATGATAAAAAATATTCATCTTCTTTTTTGTAACAATAAAAATTACAAAATATGCTAAAAATGTATTGACATTACACATTATGGAGTATATAATAGAAAGGCATGTAAGATTAGCGATGAAGTAGAATGTGGCTACAATCTTAGATTAGTCTAGGTTTGGAGGGAACTTCTATGGAGTATGTCGTGGCTTAGACCAAGGCGGTAAGTTATTTAAATAAAAAAGCACTTATCCCAAGAAATATCATGCAATACTTGGGTTTTTATATAGGTAAAAAAGAAACACCTGGGTGCGTTATAACTTCCGACCAAAAATAAAAAATATTTAAGGAGGGAAATTTACATGGCAACAGTAACAGGAAATGCGGTAGCAAGTGAAAAAATCAGAATAAGATTAAAAGCTTATGATCATGTAGTTTTAGAACAGTCTGCTGAAAAAATAGTAGATACTGCTAAAAGAACAGGAGCAAAAGTTTCAGGTCCTATTCCACTACCAACAGAAAAAGAAATCATAACAATTTTACGTTCTCCACACAAACACAAAGATTCAAGAGAACAATTTGAAATGAGAACACATAAAAGAGTTATCGACATTCTTTACCCAACACAAAAAACTGTAGATAGTCTTATGAAGATAGACTTACCAGCAGGTGTTGATATTGAAATTAAGTTATAATTTAAGTTCTAATAAATTTATTACTTATTATTAATTGTAACTTTAATGATAGCCAAAAAAGAATGAGGCTATAAATATTTAAAACAAATTATTATTTAAAGAGGTCTCTATTAAGACCAAGCTGATATCCTATAAAAATATAGAAAACAAAATATCAGCCAATAGTATTAGGAGGGAAAAATGAAAACATTAATAGGAAAAAAAGTTGGAATGACTCAAATATTTGATGAAAAAGGAAAAGTTATTCCAGTTACAGTAATAGAAGCTGGTCCTTGTTTAGTAGCACAAGTTAAATCTGTAGAAACAGACGGATATAATGCTATTCAATTAGGATATGGTGATGTAAAGGAAAGTAAATTAAACAAACCAGAAAAAGGACATTTTTCAAAAGCAAAATTAGCGCTTAAAAAACATTTAAGAGAATTCAGAATGAATTCTGTAGATGGAGTTAATGTAGGAGATGAAATAAAAGTTGATACTTTCCAAGTAGGAGACAAAATCGACGTACAAGGAATTTCAAAAGGAAAAGGATTCCAAGGTGTTATTAAACGTCATGGACAATCAAGAGGACCTATGGGTCATGGTTCTATGTATCATAGAAGACCAGGTTCAATGGGACCAACATCAACACCAGGTAGAGTATTTAAAGGTAAAAAACTTCCAGGACATATGGGAAGAGTTACAGTTACAATACAAAACTTAGATGTTGTAAGAGTAGATTTAGATAAAAATGCAATTTTAGTAAAAGGTAGTGTACCAGGAGCTAAAGGTGCAATATTAAAATTAAAAACAAGCGTAAAAGCGTAAGGAAGGAGGAAAAATAGATGCCTAATATAGATGTATACAATATAGAAGGAAAGAAAGTTAAACAAGTAGAACTAAAAGAAGAAATATTTGGTATAGAGCCAAATGAAGCAGTTGTACATAGTGTTTTAGTTAACTTTTTAGCTAACCAAAGACAAGGTACACAAAGCACAAAAACAAGAGCGGAAGTTCGTGGTGGTGGAAGAAAACCATGGAGACAAAAAGGTACTGGTAGAGCTAGACAAGGAAGTATCAGAGCTCCACAATGGATTAAAGGTGGTATAGCATTAGGGCCAAAACCACGTTTATATAAATATACAGTTAATAAGAAAGAAAAGAGACTTGCAATTAAATCAATATTAAGTTCTAAAGTTTTAGAAAATGAATTAGTTGTTGTTGATAGTTTAGATTTAAAAGAAATTAAAACTAAAGAAATGGCTAAAACATTAACAAACTTAAAAGTAGAAGGTAAATCTTTAATCGTTTTATCAGAAAAGAATGAAAACATTCAAAAATCTGCAAGAAATATAGAAGGAGTAAAAACAAGTTTAGTAAATACAATAAATGTTTATGATTTATTAAAATACAAAAACTTAATAATTACTTTAGATACAGTTAAAAAATTAGAGGAGGTGTACGCATAAGATGATGGCAGAAGATATCATAATAGAACCAATTATTACTGAAAAAAGTAATGATGGATTACAAGAAGGAAAGTATACCTTTAAAGTAAATAAAAAAGCTACAAAAGTTGATATAGCAAGAGCTGTAGAAAAACTTTTTGAAGTAAAAGTATTAAGCGTTAATACAATTACAGTAAAAGGAAAAGAAAAAAGAGTAGGAAGAAGCGTAGGAAGAACATCAGATTGGAAAAAAGCAATAGTTACAATCGATACTAATCCATCAGAAATAACATACTTAACAGAAGGTGGAAAAACAAAGAAAGTTTCTAAAAAATATAAAGATTCAATTGATGAATTTATGGGAGCTTAATCTACATAAAAAAAGTAAAATAAGAATAAATATCTAGTTTTAACACTAGGAAAATAAAATTAAAAAGGAGAGAATTAAAAATGGGAATGAAACATTTTAACCCAACAACTCCATCATTAAGAAACATGACAGTTTCTACATTTGATGAAATAACAAAATCTACTCCTGAAAAATCTTTACTTGCAAAGAAAAAGAAAAATTCAGGAAGAAACTCATATGGTAGAATAACTGTACGTCACCAAGGTGGGGGAAACAGACAAAAATATAGAATAATAGATTTTAAAAGAAGAAAAGATGATATGACTGCAACTGTTATAGGAATTGAATATGATCCTAACAGAAGTGCAAACATTGCTTTAATTGAATATGAAGATGGCGAAAGAGCATACATCTTAGCGCCAATCGGATTAACAGATGGTGATAAAGTAATATCAGGAGATAAAGTAGATATTAAACCAGGAAACTGTATGAAAATTGAAAGTATACCAGTAGGTACAATGATTCATAATATAGAATTAAATCCTGGGCAAGGTGGAAAATTAGTTAGAGCTGCTGGTCAAGAAGCACAATTAATGGCTAAAGAAGGTAAATATGCTCACGTAAGACTTCCATCAGGAGAAATGAGATTAATAATGGCTGTATGTAGAGCAACCATAGGAACAGTTGGAAATTCAGATCATGAAAATGTTAAAATAGGTAAAGCTGGAAGAAGCAGACATATGGGTAAAAGACCTGAAGTTAGAGGTTCTGTAATGAACCCAGTAGATCACCCTCATGGTGGTGGTGAAGGTAGAGCACCAGTAGGACACTCAGGACCAATGACACCTTGGGGTAAACCAGCTCTTGGATATAAAACAAGAAAGAAAAATAAACAATCTGATAAATTTATTGTTAAGAGAAGAAAATAAGAAGGAGGGAAATAATACTTATGTCAAGATCTAGTAAAAAAGTACCATACGTAGCTCCTGAACTTATGAAAAGAATTGAAGCTATGAATGAATCAGGAAAGAAAGAAGTATTAAAAACATGGTCAAGAGCTTCTACTATATATCCGCAAATGGTTGGACACACAATAGCTGTTCATGATGGTAGAAAACATGTACCTGTTTATATATCAGAAGAAATGATAGGACATAAATTAGGAGAATTTGCTCCAACAAGAACATTCAAAGGTCATGCTGGAGAAAAAACAACAAAAAAATAAAATAAAACTACTTTAAGGAGGGAAATAAAGTGGAAGAAGTAATGCAAGAAATCGTACCAGAAGCAGTTGCAACTCTTAAATTTGCGAGAATTTCACCTAGAAAAGTGAAAGTCGTAGCTGATTTATTAAGAGGAAAAAATGTTGATGAAGCTTTAGCTATCGTTAAATTCACACCAAAAGCTGCATCTGAAATATTAGAAAAATTATTAAAATCAGCTATTGCAAATGCTGAAAATAATCATAATATGACTCATGGTAAATTATATGTTGCTGAAATTTATGCAAATCAAGGTCCAACATTAAAGAGAATTAGACCAGCTGCAAAAGGTTCAGCAGTTAGAATTAGAAAAAGAACAAGTCATATAACAATAGTATTGAGAGAAAGAGTGTAAAAGAAAGGAGGATTTATTTAAAATGGGACAAAAAATGGATCCACATGGATTAAGAGTTGGCATAATTAAGGATTGGAGTTCAAAATGGTATGCAGATTCTAAGAACTTTGGAGATTATCTTGTAGAAGATAACAAAATCCGTAAATATGTAAAGAAAAAATTATATGTTAGTGGAATTTCAAAAATTGAAATTGAAAGAACAGCTAAATTTGTTAAAGTTAATGTGTTTACAGCAAAACCAGGTTTAGTAATCGGAAAAGGTGGAAACCTTGCTGAGGAATTAAAACTTGAATTACAAAAAATGATTAATAAAGAAGTAAATTTAAATATAGTTGAGGTTAAAAATGTTGATGTAGATGCACAATTAGTTGCAGAAAATATCGCAGGACAACTAGAAAGAAGAATTTCATTCAGAAGAGCAATGAAACAATGTATGCAAAAATCTATGAAAGCAGGTGCTTTAGGAATAAAAACTGCAGTATCTGGAAGATTAGGTGGAGCAGATATGGCTAGAACAGAATTCTATAAAGAAGGTACAATACCACTTCAAACATTAAGAGCTGATATTGATTATGGATTTGCAGAAGCAGATACAACATATGGAAAAATCGGTGTTAAAGTTTGGATATATAAAGGTGAAGTTCTTCCAGCTAAAAAAGCTAAAATGGAAGGAGGAGACAAATAATGCCATTAATGCCAAAAAGAACAAAATATAGAAAACAACAAAAAGGTAGAGTAAGAGGAAAAGCAATGAGAGGAAATAAAGTTACTGATGGTGAATATGGTATTCAATCATTAGATCTAGGGTTTATTACTTCTAATCAAATAGAAGCAGCCCGTGTTGCTATGACTCGTTATATTAAAAGAGGTGGAAAAGTTTGGATCAAAATTTTCCCAGATAAACCAATAACAAAGAAACCAGCTGAAACTCGTATGGGTAAAGGTAAAGGTGCCGTAGAATACTGGGTAGCAGCTGTAAAACCAGGTAGAGTAATGTTTGAAATAGCAGGAGTTCCAGAAGAAACTGCAAGAGAAGCTTTAAGACTTGCTGCAAATAAACTATCTGTTAAGTGTAAATTTGTTAAAAAGGAAACTGAAATAGGTGGTGAAATAGATGAAGATAAATAAAATAAGAGAAATGTCTTCACCAGATTTAGAAAAGGAATTAGGAGAATTAAAATCAGAGTTATTTAAATTAAGATTTAGTTTGAAAACAAATGGTTTAGATAATCCTATGAAAATTAAAGAAGTGAGAAAAGACATTGCCAGAGTAAAAACTGAATTAAGAAAAAGAGAAATCGAAGAAGTAAAATAGTAGCAGGAACTATATTTACTAAAACAAATAAAATGTAATCCTGACAATTTTTGAGGAAGGAGATTAATCGAAATGGAAGAAAGAAATCTTCGTAAAGTTATGATTGGTACAGTTGTTTCTGATAAAATGGATAAAACAGTTGTTGTTGCAGTAGAAACAAGTGAAAAAAATAAAACTTATGGAAAAATCCAAAAGAGAACATATAAGTTAAAAGCTCATGACGAAAAAAATGAATGTCAAGCTGGAGATAAAGTTAAAGTTATGGAAACAAGACCTTTATCAAAAGATAAGAGATGGAGAGTAGTTGAAATCGTTGAAAAGGCAGTTATAAAATAATTGATTAAAGAAGGAGGTACTAGAATATGGTACAGCAACAATCTATATTAAAAGTAGCTGATAACACTGGTGCAAAAGAAATTATGTGTATCAGATGTCTAGGTGGATCATATAGAAAATACGCTAGAATTGGAGATGTTATTGTTGCTTCTGTTAAAACAGCTACACCAGGTGGCGTTGTTAAAAAAGGTGATGTTGTAAAAGCAGTAGTAGTAAGAACTAAAAAACCAACAAGAAGAGCTGATGGATCATATATAAGATTTGATGAAAATGCAGCTGTAATTATAAAAGAAGACGGAAACCCAAAGGGAACTCGTATATTTGGGCCAGTTGCAAGAGAATTAAGAGATAAAGATTACATGAAAATATTATCTTTAGCTCCTGAAGTTCTTTAAGCTCTTAAACAGAACGACTGTTTAGGGAGTTCTGTTATTAGAGATTAAAGATGCAGAGCTTCTATAATGTGTTAGCGAACGCGTGAGCTTACACATTGTTGATACAGAGGACTTTAAGCTCTTAAATAAAACGACTGCTTAAGGAGTTCTATTATTAGAGATTAAAGATGCAGATGAACATTTGGTGAATCTGTAAACCTATAACAAAATTACCGAAAAGAAGAGGTGAAATATAAAATGTTAAAAGTAAAAAAAGGTGATACAGTTCAAGTTTTATCAGGAAATGATAAAGGTAAAACTGGAGAAGTATTAGAAGTAATACCAAAAACAGAAAAAGTAATTGTAAAAGGTATTAATATAAGAAAAAAACACGTTAAACCAAGAAGACAAGGTGAAGAAGGCGGAATTATACCAGTAGAATGTGCAATCCATTCAAGTAAAGTAAATGTAGTTTGCCCAAAATGTGGAAAACCTACAAGAATAGGATTTGAAATTCAAAAAGATGAGAAAGTACGTGTTTGTAAAAAATGTGGTACAAAAATTAAATAAGAAAGGAGGTCTATTGAAGACTTATGGAAAAATTAAGAGAACAATATGAAAAAGAAATTATACCAAGCATGATGAAAAAATTCAATTATAAATCAGTTATGGAAGTTCCAAAACTAGAAAAAATAGTAATCAATATAGGTTTAGGAGATACAAAGGAAAATCCTAAATCATTAGAGAATGCTGTTAATGATTTAAAGTTAATAACAGGTCAAAAACCAATTGTTACAAAATCTAAAAAGGCAATTGCTGCTTTCAAATTAAGAGCAGGTGTTGATATAGGATGTAAAGTTACTTTAAGAAAAGGAAAAATGTATGATTTTGCATACAAACTATTTAATGTAGCACTTCCAAGAGTAAGAGATTTTAGAGGAGTATCTGCAAATTCATTTGATGGTAGAGGAAATTATTCAATGGGTATAAAAGAACAATTAATATTCCCAGAAATCGAATATGATAAGATTGATAAAATAAGAGGAATGGACATTATATTTGTTACAACAGCAAATAGCGATGAAGAAGCAAGAGAATTATTAACTCTTTTAGGAATGCCTTTTAAAGGATAAAGATTCACAAATAGGCAAAATTTAAGGGACACTTCTCATACAAAAAGAAAGCCGAAATGTGAAATTTCAAATAAATTGGTCTAAAAGACTTTAGTCGAAAAGGAGGAGAAGTATAAAGAATGGCTAAGAAATCATTAAAAGTAAAACAACAAAAAGAACAAAAATTTAAAACAAGAGAATATAACAGATGTAAAATTTGTGGAAGACCACATGCTTACATTAGAAAATTTGGAATATGCCGTGTATGCTTTAGAGAATTAGCTCATAAAGGAGAAATACCAGGAGTAAAGAAAGCTAGTTGGTAGAATCTAAAGTTTTACTTAAGTGGGTAATAAAGCGGAATAAGCCTAAAATTATTAAATTAAAAAGAGTAACAAAAAGGAGGTATGAAAATTGATTACTACTGATCCAATAGCAGATATGCTAACAAGAATAAGAAATGCAAATAGTTCAAAACATAAAACAGTAGATGTTCCTGCATCAAATATGAAAAGAGCAATTGCTAATATCTTATTAAATGAGGGATATGTAAAAGCAGTTGAAGAAATAGAAGGCGAAGCAAATCAAGGAGTTTTAAGAATTACTTTGAAATATGATGAAAATGGCGCTAGAATAATTGATGGTTTAAAGAGAATTAGTAAACCAGGATTAAGAGTATATGCATCTAAAGATGAATTACCAAAAGTATTAAATGGACTAGGAATTGCTTTAATCTCAACTTCTAAAGGAATAAAAACAGATAAAGAAGCAAGACAAGAAGGTTTAGGTGGAGAAGTTTTAGCTTACGTATGGTAATTAAGTTAGCCGTTACGAATGAAATGAGTTACGGATAACTTATGCAGATGAGCTAAAAGCAAATCTGTAGACAAGGAATAGCCGTTACGAACGAAGAAAGTTACAGATGACTTATGAAAAAGATAAGCTAAAACTGGATCTATGAACAAAAAAGTCGTTACAAATAGAAATGAGTTACAGATAATTTATTGTAGTAGAGCGATAAGAAACATTGTAGATATAAAAAAGGAGGGTAAAAAATGTCAAGAATAGGAAATAAACCTATTACAGTACCAGATGGTGTTGAAGTAACATTAAATGGAAATCACATTACTGTAAAAGGACCTAAAGGAACTTTAGAAAAAGATTTTCATAGTAATATTAAAGTTTCTATAGAAGATAAAATAATTAAAGTTGAAAGACCAGATGATGAACCACAAAATAGAAGTTTACATGGTTTAACAAGAACTTTAATTAGTAATATGATAGATGGTGTTCTTAATGAATATAAAAGAGAATTAGAAGTAAATGGCGTTGGATACAGAGCACAAAAAAAAGGAAATAACTTAGTAATGAACTTAGGATATTCTCATCCAGTAGAGATGGAAGCTCCAGAAGGAATTACATTTGATGTTCCAAATCCAAATCAAATTATAGTTAGAGGTATTGATAAAGAATTAGTTGGTCAAACAGCTGCTGTTATTAGAACAAAGAGACCACCAGAAGTATATAGAGGAAAAGGAATTAAATATGCAGAAGAGCATATTAGACGTAAAGAAGGTAAAGCTGGTAAGAAATAAAAGAATAAGAAAAAGAGGTGAAAAGAATGATTACGAAAACAAATAGAAAACTAGAAAGAGATAGAAGACATTTAAGAGTTCGTAAAAAAATAAGTGGTACAGCTGATCGTCCAAGATTATGTGTATATAGAAGTAACAATAACTTATTTGCTCAAATAATTGATGATGTTCAAGGTAACACTATTGCTTGCGCTTCTACTCTTGATAAAGAAGTAAAAGTAAAACATTCAAATAAAGAAGCTGCTAAAGAAGTAGGAGCTTTAATAGCAAAAAGAGCAATGGATAAAAATATAAAAACTGTTGTTTTTGATAGAAGTGGTTATGTATATCATGGTGTTATTAAAGAATTAGCAGAAGCTGCAAGAGAAGCAGGTCTTGTATTTTAATAAATATAAAAATAAGGAAATAAGAGCCTTATAAATTAGTAAAAGGAGGGAAAAAGCGTGCAACAAGAAAATACATCAGAATTAAAAGAAAAAGTTGTAGCGATTAATAGAGTTGCTAAGGTTGTTAAAGGTGGTAGAACATTTAGATTTAGTGCAGTTGTTGTTGTTGGTGACGAGAACGGTCACGTTGGTGTAGGAAACGGAAAAGCTTCAGAGGTTCCAGATGCAATCAAAAAAGCAATTGAAGATGCTAAAAAGAATCTAGTAGAAGTTCCAGTTGTAGGAACAACAATACCACATGAATATATAGGAAAATTTGGTAGTGCAAGTGTTATGTTAAAACCAGCAGAGGAAGGTACAGGAGTTATTGCTGGTGGAAGCGTTAGACCAGTACTTGAGCTTGCAGGATATAAAGATATTAGAACTAAAGTTATAGGAACAAACAATCCTAGAAACGTAGTATATGCTACATTAAAAGGATTACAATCAATGCAAACTATAGAACAAGTTGCTAAAAAAAGAGGGAAAAAAGTAGAAGATATTATTTAATTTTTTCTTGCATAATTAAATTAGTTATAATATACTTATGCTATAAAAATAAAGCTTACGTAGAAATTAAAGTTAAGGAGGTGTAACCGCACAATGAAAATAGACGAATTAAAACCAGCACAAAGTACAAAAACTAAAACAAGAGTAGGGCGTGGAATTGGTTCTGGCCTTGGAAAAACTTCTGGTAGAGGACATAAAGGACAAAAAGCAAGATCAGGAGGCGGAGTTAGAAGAGGTTTTGAAGGTGGTCAAACACCATTATATAGAAGATTACCAAAAAGAGGTTTCACTAATATTCATGCTAAAAATTATACAGAAGTAACTCTTACTATGTTAAATAAATCAACTGTAGAAGAAGTTACAGCTGAAAGTTTAATAGCTGATGGAATTATTAGTAAAATAAATGATGGTATTGTAGTATTAGCTACAGGTACTCTAGAGAAAAAATTAGCTGTAAAAGCTAAAAGATTTACTAAAGCTGCAAAAGAAAAAATAGAAGCTTTAGGTGGAAAGACAGAGGTGATTTAATTGTTTAACACCATTAAAAATGCTTTAAAAACTCCAGATGTAAGAAAGAGATTATTATATACATTATTATTAATTGTAGTATTTAGATTAGGTTGTTATATTACAATTCCAGGAGTAGATACAATTGCATTAGCAGAGTATATGGAGTCATCTACAAATGGAATGCAAGGATTAATTGATATGATTTCTGGTGGAGCTTTCTCAAGATTTTCTATCTTTGCAATGTCAATTAGTCCATATATCACAGCATCAATTGTAATACAATTATTAGGAATGGTTATTCCTTCTTTGGAGAGACTTGTAAAAGAAGGTGGAGAAGAAGGAAGAGCAAAGATAAATAGATATACCAAGATACTTACAATAGTACTTGCTTTAATAGAAGGATTAGGTATATTCTTATCTTATAGAACATCAGGAATATTTGTTGATACAAGTTTCTTAACAGGATTTGTAGTTGTTAGCTCATTAATGGCTGGAACTGCATTATTAATGTGGCTTGGAGAGCAAATCACAAATAAAGGAATTGGTAATGGTATATCTATGATCATATTTGTAGGTATTATTTCAGGTTTACCAAGCTTTATTCCAACGATTTGGAATTTAATGTTCCAAGGAGGAGCTTTTAGCACAACAGGATTATTAACAGCTCTAGGAATTGTTATTGGTGCAATTATCTTAGTTACTGCAGTTGTGTTTGTACAGCAAGCAGAAAGAAGAGTACCAGTACAATATTCTAAAAAAGTTGTTGGAAGAAAATTGGTAGGTGCACAAAGTACACATATTCCATTAAAACTTGCAATGGCAGGTGTAATGCCAATAATCTTTGCTTCTTCATTTATGACATTCCCAGCAATGATTATTCAAATGTTCATAAGTGATATTGCAACTCGGAACTGGATTTTGGGCTTCTATTTATAAATTTTCAATTGCCACATCATCATCAAGTGTTCCAATTGGATATTCTATAGCAAATGCTCTTGTATATTTATTACTTATTATTGGATTTACATTTTTCTATACATATGCAACATTTAATCCAGCAGAAGTTTCTAATAATATTAAGAAAAATGGTGGATTTATACCAGGAATCAGAGCTGGAAAACCAACAACAGAATATTTATCAAAGATTATATCAAGATTAACTTGGTTTGGTCGGAGTATATTTAGCAATTATAGCTATACTTCCAATGCTTGCTAGATTTACTACTTTAGATTTAGCTTTTGGAGGTACATCTATACTTATCGTAGTTGGTGTAGCAATAGAAATGATACAACAATTAGAGTCTCAACTTGTAATGAGACATTACAAAGGATTTTTAGAATAGTATAAAAAAGATACAAATGATTTGAGGTAGGGCATTGGAGATAAAAGCCATGCCTCAAATCAATTTTTTTAAGTTTATGAAATAGAATATTACTAGTCACGGCTGTTTTATTTAATTGACAATGTTACCACCTAACTAATTGTTTGATATATATTTTTTAAAACCAATCTTGAAGCGTGGCGGGCGAGAGATGTTAGTTACTTTTATACCACGCAGTTTAGGTAGAAAAGTAAGATAATGTGTGCCATCGGCGATTGGTTTTAAAAAATATATATCAAACAATTAGTTAGGCTAGTATGTGCATTTAAATAGCTGTGAATTGTAACAATAGAATTTACAAGGAGGAATAAACAATGTATATAATAATGCTTGGAGCACAAGGAACAGGAAAAGGAACTGTTGCTAGTTTTATTAGTAAAGAAACAGGTTTTCCACAAATTTCAACAGGAGATATATTTAGAAAAAATATTAGTGAGAAAACTAAACTAGGAATAGAAGCAGATAAATATATATCACAAGGAAATTTAGTTCCAGATGAAATAACAGTTCCAATGGTGATAGATAGATTGAATTCAGATGATACAAAAAATGGTGCGATATTAGATGGATTTCCAAGAACAATAAATCAAGCAGAAAAGTTAGATGAAATATTAGAAAAAGTAGGAAAAAAAGTAGATCTAGTAATAAATTTAACAACACCAAAAGAAGAAATTATAGATAGAATGTTAACAAGAAGAGTATGTACTAATCAAGATTGTAAAGCTACATATAATACTAAGCTTCATCCACCAAAGGTAGATGGAATATGTGATATATGTGGAGCAAAACTAAAACAAAGAGAAGATGACTCAAATCCAGAAGCGATAAAGAGAAGATTAGAAATATATGAAGAGCAAACTAGCCCATTGGTAGAATATTATAATAAAAAAGGAGTCTTAAGGACAGAAACTGTAAGTACATCTATAAATAGAATGGGTAAGGATGTTGCTGAAGATATTGTAAAAGATATAAATAGATAGAGGGAATTAAAAGTGGTAACAATTAAGTCAAAAAAAGAAATTGAATATATGAAAGAAGCATGCAAAGCTACAGCATTAGTGCATAAAAAAATAGAAGAAGTTATTAAACCAGGTGTTACAACTGAATATTTAGACAAAATAGCAGAAGAAACAATTAAGAAACTTGGAGGAATTCCAGCACAAAAGGGATATCCAAGTGGAGTAAGAGGAGTTAAGGCATTTCCATCTACTTTATGCATTTCTATAAATGATGAAGTTATTCATGGCATACCTTCAAATAAAGTATATATTAAAGAGGGTGATGTTGTAAGTATAGATTTAGTTGTATACAAAAATGGTTTTAATGGAGATGCGGCAAGAACATATGTTGTAGGTAAAGGATCTAAAGATGCAAACAAATTAGTAGAAATAACTAAACAAGCATTCTTTGAAGGGATAAAATATGCTGTAAAAGGTAACAGAGTTGGAGATATCTCTCATGCAATTGGAGAATTTATCAAAAAAAATGGTTACTCTGTTGTAAGAGAATTTCAAGGTCATGGAATTGGAAGACAGATGCATGAAGATCCAGGTATACCAAATTATGGAAAAGTAGGTAGAGGAATAAGACTAGAACCTGGTATGACACTTGCAGTAGAGCCAATGGTAATACAAGGAAAACCAGATATTTTAGAATTAGATGATGGTTGGACAATTGTAACAGAAGATGGAAGCTTAGCTGCACATTATGAAAATACAATTTTAATTACAGAAAACGAACCAGAAATATTGACAATGCCCTAAATTTGTTATATACTATAAGAGCTATTGTTTTGCTTTAACAATAGTTATGTTATTGTATAAACAAACTAGCATATTTTATATGGAGGTAAAAAATGTCAAAAGAGGATGTTATAGAAGTAGAAGGTACTGTTGTAGAGACATTGCCAAATACAAATTTTAAGGTTAAACTAGAAAATGGGCATGAAATCTTAGCTCATATATCAGGAAAACTTAGAATGAACTATATAAAAATTCTTCCAGGAGATAAAGTAAAAGTAGAATTATCTCCATATGATTTGAATAGAGGAAGAATAACTTGGAGAGCAAAGTAGATTATTAAGTATTGGAAATATTATGTATGAGGTGCGATGTGAGATGTATCGATTTCATTTAGCCTGTAATCTAAATACATCTGACCTCACACATCATACTATTATGATGCCAATGCAAAATATAGAGAATAGTAGTTAAAAATTACAGGAGGTGTAGTAATAATGAAAGTAAGACCATCAGTGAAGAAAATATGTGAAAAATGCAAAGTTATCAAAAGAAAAGGTAAAATTAGAGTGATTTGTGAAAACCCAAAACATAAACAAAGACAAGGGTAATTATTTTTTTGATATTAATGCAAATCTAGTTGGCGGCTGTAAATCTATATAATTTAATATAGATTTATATATTAGGTTTGTGTTTATATATAGTTTTAAGCTTAAGTTAAAGACTTATTTACTATTTTTACAACAATCCATAAATAGTAACTTTAAGTGCATTTCACCTTTAACAAGTTTAGAACAAAATTATAAAAAATTAAATTTTATAAAACATTTTGGAGGTGCTAAAAAATTATGGCTCGTATATCAGGAGTAGATTTACCTAGAGAAAAAAGAGTAGAAATAGGACTAACTTACATATATGGTATTGGATTACCAAGTTCTAAAAAAATATTAGAAAAAGCTGGGGTAAATCCAGACATTAGAGTAAAAGATTTAACAGATGATCAAGTACAAGCAATTAGAAAAGCTATGGAAGGACTTAAAGTTGAAGGTGACTTAAGAAGAGAAGTAGCATTAAATATAAAAAGACTTACAGAAATAGGATGCTATAGAGGATTAAGACATAGAAGAGGTCTACCAGTTAGAGGGCAAAGAACAAAAACAAATGCTCGTACAAGAAAAGGACCTAGAAAATTAGTAAGTAAAAGTAAAAAATAGGAGGTAAAACTTAAAATGGCTAAGAATGTAACAAAAAGAACAACAACTAGAAGAAGAGATAGAAAAAATATCGAAAAAGGTATGGCTCATATTCATTCTAGTTTTAATAATACAATAGTTACAATTACAGATGTTCAAGGTAATAGTATATCTTGGGCAAGTGCAGGAGAACTTGGATTTAAAGGTTCAAGAAAAAGTACTCCATTTGCTGCAGGAGAAGCAGCAGAAACAGCTGCAAAAGCAGCTATGGAACATGGTTTAAAATCTGTAGAAGTATTTGTAAAAGGACCAGGTTCAGGACGTGAAGCAGCAATAAGATCATTACAAGCTGCAGGTTTAGAAATAAGCAGTATTAAAGATGTAACACCAATACCACACAATGGTTGTAGACCACCAAAAAGACGTCGTGTGTAATAAAAAATATTAAGGAAGGTGAAATAGAAAAATGGCAAGATATAAAGATGAACAATGCCGCATTTGCCGTAGAGAAGGTCAAAAATTATTCTTAAAAGGTACAAGATGTTATTCAGATAAATGTAGTATTTCAAGAAGAAATTATGCTCCAGGACAAAATGGGCAAAAGAAGAAAAAACTTTCAGAATATGGAACTCAATTAAGAGAAAAACAAAAAACAAAGGCTTTTTATGGAGTAAGTGAAAAACAATTTAGAAAATACTTCGATATGGCTTCAAATAGTAGAGGAAAAACTGGTGAAGTATTACTTCAAATATTAGAAAGCAGATTAGATAATGTAGTATATAGATTAGGTTTTGCAAGCTCAAGAGCACAAGCAAGAATGCAAGTAACACATGGTGCTTTTGAAGTTAATGGACAAAAGCTAGATATACCATCTTATTTAGTAAAAGCAGGAGATGTAATAGCTGTTAGAGAAATTAGAAAAGATAATGGAACAATAAAATTAAGTGTAGAAGAAAACGCATCAAGACCAGTTCCAGCTTGGTTAGAGAAAGATACTGAAAAATTAAGTGGAAAAGTTGTAACTCTAGCATCTAGAGAAGATGTAGATTTACCAGTTGAAGAACATTTAATAGTAGAGCTTTACTCTAAATAATAGTTATTAATAAAAATAGGGAATAAAACCCATATTTATGTTATTAGGAGGTTAATAATGATAGAATTTGAAAAGCCAAATATTAAATGCTTAGAAGTAGATGAAGCTAGCAATTATGCTAAATTTGTTTGCGAGCCATTAGAACGTGGATATGGCGTAACGATTGGAAATTCACTAAGGAGAATATTACTTTCTTCATTACCTGGAAGTGCTATAACTAGTGTAAAAATTGAAGGTGTAGTGCACGAATTCTCTACTATTCAAAACGTTGTAGAAGATGTACCAGAAATAATCATTAATTTAAAAAGTGTTAGATTAAAATTAGATAAAAATGAAGAAAAGGTTTTAAGAATAAATTTTAAAGGTGAAGGAGAAGTTACTGCAGGTGATATTATCACAGATGGTACTGTAGAAGTATTAAATCCAGATTTACATATTGCTACAGTTGCAGAAGGTGGTTCTCTAGTAATGGAAATGACAGCTGATATGGGTAGAGGATATAATACAGCTGAAAAAAATAAGAAGCCTGAACAATCTTTAGGAGTACTTCCAATAGATTCTATCTATACACCAGTAAAAAAAGTTAATTATTCAGTAGAAAATACAAGAGTTGGTCAAATGGTAGATTATGATAAATTAACAATAGAAGTTTGGACTGATGGAAGTTTAAAGCCATATGAAGCTTTAAGTTTGGCAGCTAAAGTTATGACAGGACATTTAGAGTTATTTATCGATTTATCAGAAGCAACTAAAAATACTCAAATTATGATAGAAAAAGAAGAATCTAAGAAAGAAAAAGTATTAGAAATGTCAATTGAAGATTTAGAATTATCTGTTAGATCATTCAATTGTTTAAAAAGAGCTGGAATATCTACAGTGGAAGATTTAACTAATAAATCTGAAGCTGATATGATGAAAGTTAGAAATTTAGGAAAGAAATCTCTAGATGAAGTAACAAATAAATTACATTCATTGGGATTAGATTTTTCTAGAGAAGAAGATTAATAAAATTGATTAGCTAAATAATATTTTTAAACTTAAATATTAAGGAGGGAAAACAAAGTGGCAACTAATAGAAAATTAGGAAGAACAACAGATATAAGATTAGCAATGCTTAAAGGTCAATTAACAGATCTTATTCTACATGAAAAGATTGAAACAACAGAAGCTAGAGCTAAAGAAGTAAAGGCTATGGCTGATAGTATTATCGCATTAGCAGTAAAAGAAAAAGATAATTTTGAAATGGTAGATGCTAAAATATATAAAGCTAAATTAGATAGCAAAGGTAACAAAGTTACAGAACTTGTAAAAAGTAAAAATGGTAAAGAATATTTAAAAGTAGTTAAAGAAGAAACTACAGAAAAAAGACAAAAAGATATGCCTTCAAGATTAAATGCAAGAAGAAAAATGATGACAATGATAAACAAAGTAAAAGATTCTGAAGGAAATAAAATAGACTTAACTGCAAAGTTATTTAATGAAATAGCTCCTAAATATGAAGGAAGAGTTGGAGGATACACACGTATCATTAAAGCTGGACCAAGAAGAGGAGACTCAGCAGAAGTTGTTATATTAGAATTAGTTTAATAAATGTTAAAAGACATAAGCCTAATAGTGTTTATGTCTTTTTTGCATTGGAGGAAAATTTCACTATTATAAAAATATCCAAGAAATGAAATAAAATGAATCAAATTGGGCTCATAAATATAAAAGATTCATTATTGAAAAAATTTCTGAAATGCGAAATAAAAATTAAAACAAAAAAGTTATTTCTCTTATACGAAATAACTTGACAAATTTAAAATGAAAGAATATACTTAATACAGGTGATGAAAATGTTAAAAAGAGAAATGTATTTATCAAGAATAAGAGGTTTTTATAATAGTGACCTTATAAAAATTTTAGTAGGAATTAGAAGATGTGGAAAATCTGTAATACTAAAACAAATAATGAACGAATTGAATGAAAAGGGTGTAGACAAAGAACATATTATATATATTAATTTTGAGCTTATAGAATACGAAGATTTACAAGATTATAAAAAATTAAATAAATATATAAAAGAAAAAATAATAGATGAAAAGAAATATTATGTATTTTTAGATGAAATTCAAAAGGTAGCCAAATTTGAAGAAGTAGTAAATTCATTAAGAGCTTCTATAGATAATATAAGCATTTTTATTACTGGTTCAAATAGCAAATTACTATCAAATGAATTGTCAACTGTTTTATCTGGAAGATATGTATTATTTAATATTTATCCTTTAAGTTACAAAGAATTTATAGAACTAACAAATAAAGATGGTAAAAGTGAAGAAACTTTCTGGAATTTTGTTAAATGGGGTGGACTTCCTAATAGAACTCAGTTTACAGACGAAAGCAATATAAAAGATTATCTACATAGTGTATTTGATTCTATTATATTAAGGGATGTAGTAGAAAGATTAGGACTAAAAGATACCGTTTTATTTGATTTATTATTACAATACATTGTAGATATAACAGGACGCGAATTTTCTGCTGAAAATGTTATAAACTTTTTAAAAAATGAAGGTAAGTCAGTATCAACAGAAACGTTATATATATATTTAGATGCACTATGTAAGGCATTAATGATGAAAAAAATATACAGATATGATATTCACGGGAAAGCAATATTAAAAACATTAAATAAATATTATATGACAGATTTAGGTATAGCTCAAATTAAAAATAATAACTTTGAAATTAACAAATGTTATGCAATAGAAAATATTGTATATAATGAATTACTAATAAGAGGATATGATGTTTATATAGGAAAGACAAGAGAAGGAGAAATTGACTTCATTGCTACAAATGATGAAGAAAAATTATATTTTCAAGTTTCATACTTATTGAAAGAACCAGAAACAGAAGCGAGAGAATTTGGAGCTTATAAAGAAATAAGTGATAATTATCCTAAATATGTCCTTTCATTAGATAAAGCTAACTTTTCAAGAGATGGAATAATTCATAAAAATATTATAGATTGGTTATTAGAAAAATAATGTTTCAGATTATAGAAACTGAGGTATCTGTTAGAAAAGTTATATGAAATAAATATCAAATGAAGTGTACTCAAAATTTTAGATATCTAACATTTAGGTACACTTCAAATTATTGTTCAACTTTTTTGCTATTTTACATTAATATTATCAATAATATCTTTACAATCCTTCCAATTAACAACTTTAATGCAATCATAATCTTTTTCTAAATGATCTAAAATTTTTTTTGTGCCATCTGATGATTCTAAATCTGTTACAATAATATTTTTTAAATAATCTTCATTTCCATATAAAAAACGAAATAGTAAAGAACGCATAAAAAATTCAATTTTGTTTTCTTGATTTTTAACAGCAACAATTAAGTAAATGCCATCAGATTTGAGATTTGTATATGTACATAAATAGATAATTGTTTTAATTATTTCTAAAAGTCCATACAAGGCAAGTGTCCATATTATACCAGTAAAAATAAAATCAGCCATATAAATCCTCCTTATATGTAAAAGTGTGTGTCTTTAATTCAAATAAAAATAAGTGTCAGTTTAAAATAATTACTTCTATAAAAAAGCATAGTTGATGTATATATTTAACATAATTAAATGATGAATAAAAATTGCCAAAATACCACGTCACTTTTAACAATCTTTTAAATGTTTATAACATATTATATTATAAATTTATATTTATGTTACGGTAAATAGATAGACATTTTAAAAATAATCATATATAATGTGCTAAAGTATTTATATAAGAGAGAGGATTAAATTGGAACTAAAAGGAGATTTAACAGAAATAATATACCAAAATGAAATTAATAGTTATACAGTAGCTACATTAGAAACAGATGAAGAAGAATTTACTATTGTTGGATATTTACCATTTATAAATATAGGAGATACTTTGAAATTAATTGGTAGATTTGTGACACACCAAGATTATGGAAGACAGTTTAAAGTAGAAACTTTTGAAAAAATGATGCCACAAAGTTTAGCAAGTTTAGAAAGATATTTAAGTAATGGTGCAGTAAAAGGCATAGGTCCTGCAACAGCTAAAAAGATAATTGATAAATTTGGCGAGCAAACAATACATATTTTTAAATTTGAACCAACAAAACTTGCATGCATTAAAGGTATAACAGAATCAAAGGCTATAGAAATGGCAGAACAATTTAACGAAAATTGGGAGCTATGGCAAATTGTTGGATTTTTAGAAAGATTTGGTATTGGTGTTCAGAATGCTAAAAATGTATATAAACGTCTTGGAATAAATGCAATAGAAGAAATAGAAGCTAATCCTTATATATTAGTAGATATTGCAAATAATGTGGATTTTAAACAAATTGATAAAATGGCTATGGAAATAGGAATTCCATATAATAATGAGAAAAGAATTGCAAGTGGAATCAAATATGCACTTTTAAGAGTAGGTGCTAATGGACATGCATGTGTAGAAAAAGAGAACTTGTATAATTTTGCAAGAGATTTGCTATCTGTGACAAATGAAGAGCTAGAAGAAACAATTATTAGATTAAAAGTAAATAAAGAAATAATTATACGTAAAATGAAAGATGTAGAATGGATTTATTTAAGTTATTATGATAAAGCAGAAGAAAATATAGCTGAAAAATTAATTTTACTAGATAATGCTAAAAATATAAAGAAAATAAAGAATTTTTCAAAAGAACTGGAAAAAGTAGAGAAAGAGACAAATATAGAATTATCTACTAAACAAAAAGAAGCGGTAGAAGCAGTAAATGACCATAATGTATGTGTAATTACTGGAGGTCCAGGTACAGGTAAAACTACGATAATAAAAGTTATAATAAATTTGTATAAAAAACAAGGAAAGAAAACAGTTTTATGTGCACCAACTGGTAGAGCAGCGAAAAGAATGACAGAAACAACTAATGAAGAAGCTAAAACTTTACATCGTTTATTAGAAATAGGGAAAATAGAAGATGAAGGAATAAGTAACATAGATAGTGATGTTGCACCAATAGATGCAGATGTAATAATTATAGATGAAATGTCTATGGTAGATTTATTTTTAATGAACTATTTTGTAAAAGCAATCTATCAAGGAACAAAACTTGTATTAGTAGGAGATGTAGATCAATTACCATCAGTAGGACCTGGTAGTATTTTGGAAGATATTATAAATTCAAATAGAATTACAACAATAACTTTAAATAAAATATTTAGACAAGCTGCTAAAAGCAAAATAATAATTAATAGCCATAGAGTTAATAGTGGAGAATATTTTATAAAGCAAGAAGAGTCAGAAGAGAAATTAAATGAAGATTTCTTTTATATTAATGAACAAAATCAAGATAAAATATTATATCAAATACTTTCATTATGTAATGGAAGATTAAAAAATTATGGTGATTATGATTTCTTTAAAAATATACAAGTAATTACTCCAACTAAAAAAGGAATGCTTGGAACTAAAGAATTAAATAAAATATTACAACAAACTTTAAATCCAAAAAGAGAAGAGGTAATAGAAAAACAAAATATGGGTGCGATTTATAGAGTTGGAGATAGAGTAATGCAAGTAAAAAATAATTATGATATATTCTGGGAGAAAAAATCGCCTAAATATGAAACAGGGGCAGGAGTATTTAATGGAGAATTAGGCACGATAAAAATAATTGATGACTTAGAAAAAAAAATAAAGATTGAATTTGATGATCAAAAAATAGCATGGTATACATATCAAGATTTAGAGCAAATAGAACATTCATATGCAATAACAGTTCATAAAGCACAACGGAAGTGAGTTTGATGTTGTTATACTTCCAATAATGCAGGCATCTCCAATACTTTTAACAAGGAATCTTTTATATACTGCAATGACTAGAGCTAAAAAAATGCTAATTATAATAGGAAATCCTAATATTGTAAATTATATGATCCAAAATGTGGATATAAAAAAGAGAAATACAGGATTAAAAGAAAAACTAAAAGAAGTTTAACAGGCTATGTTGGAATTATTATCAAATAATATGAAATATTTTTTAGGGGGCACAAAAATAAAAAGGAGGAATTATGAACTTTTTAGATTGTGTCCTTGATTTTATTTTTCCACCAGTGTGTGGAATATGTTTAAAAACAAGTAAAAATTATATATGTGAAGATTGCATAGAATTGATTAAATTTAAATCGTTAAATAAGATTGATAGATATAATGACAGATATTTTAAAGAACATTTATATATTTTAAAGTATGAAGGAATAATAAGACAGAGATTATTAGATTATAAGTTTAAAGAAAAGTCTTATTTGCATAGAAGTTTTTCAGAGATGATTTTAAACAGTAAAAAAAATATAGAATTTATAAAGAAATATGATGTTTTAATTCCAGTACCTATACACAAAGATAGAATGAAGATAAGAGGATATAATCAAAGTGAGCTCATTGCAAAAGATTTAGTACATGAAATTAAAAATATAAAATTAGAAAATAATGTGATTATAAAAAATAAAAATATAGTAGCACAAAGCTTATTAAATAAAAAGCAGAGAGAAAATAATATAAAACATGTATATCAAATTAAGAGTGCAGAAAAAATTATAAATAAAAAAGTATTATTGTTAGATGATATATATACAACAGGAAGTACTCTTAATGAATGCAGTAAAGTCTTAAAAGAAGCGGGATGTAAAGAAGTAGGTGTTATTACAATTGCAAAAGATTAAAAAATTATAAGAAATGCAACTTTTATTTATTTTGATATGTATTTATAGTAATGGAAATAGAGAACCTGTACAAAATTATAAAGAGACATTTTGCAGTGAGATATTTGATGATTGCAAAAACATATCAAATTTATAGTGTTCGTATAGATTGGTAAAAAATAACTAGATTAATTTGTAAAAAATGAAAAATACAATTTTAAAAATTTTGCATAATTTTTTCCTAAATTGTAATAATAAAATTATAAAACAAAAAACAAGGAGGGGAAAAATGAAAGCAACAGGAGTAGTAAGAAGAATAGATGATTTAGGAAGAGTTGTTATTCCAAAAGAAATAAGAAAAACATTAAGAATAAAAGAGGGCGACCCATTAGAAATATTTACAGATAAAGAAGGAGAAGTAATACTAAAAAAATATTCTCCTATAGGAGAACTTTCTGAGTTTGCAACAGAGTATGCAGAAACTTTAGCAAAAACTACAGGTCATATTGCATGCATTACAGATAAAGATACAGTTATAGCTGTTTCTGGCGGTTCTAAAAAAGAATATTTAGAACAAGGAATTAGTGAAGAGTTAGAAAAAATTATGGATGATAAAGAAAATTATAATAGTAAAGAAAATAATGATACATCTATACCAATTACAAAAAATGATAATAAAGAAAGAAAAAATAATGCACAAGTTGTATATCCTATAATTGCTGATGGAGACGTTATAGGAACAGTAATTCTTTTATCTAAAGATGCAAATACAAAAATGTCAGAAGTAGAGCAAAAAGTTGTACAATCAGCTGCAAGTTTCTTGGGAACACAAATGGAAATATAACTAAAAAATGAGTTACAGGATAATGGTTTGGTTTTAATTTCAGACTTATTATAGAGATAAAACCATTATCTAGTAACGAAAAATGCTACAAAAATTGAAAGAATACTTGAAAAGTATTCTTTTTTGATATACAATAGCAGTGATTATTTATAATCTATTTAAAAGATGTTTTTATGCATCGGAATGGAGGAATTTTTTTATGTCAGTAAAAGTAGCTATTAATGGATTTGGACGTATAGGACGTCTAGCTTTTAGGCAAATGTTTGGAGCAGAAGGGTATGAAATTGTTGCAATAAACGATTTAACAAGTCCTAAAATGTTAGCTCATTTATTAAAATATGATTCTGCACAAGGAAGATATGAAAAAGCAGATACAGTAGTTGCAGGAGAAGATTCTATAACAGTAGATGGAAAAGAAATTAAAATATATGCAGTAAAAGATGCTCGGGGAATTACCATGGGGAGAAATAGGAGTAGATGTAGTTCTAGAATGTACAGGATTCTATACAACTAAAGAAAAAGCAAATGCGCATATTATAGCAGGTGCTAAAAAAGTTGTTATATCAGCACCAGCTGGAAATGACTTACCAACAGTAGTTTTTGGCGTAAACGAAAATATATTAACAAAAGAAGATAAAATTATATCAGCAGCATCATGTACAACAAACTGTTTAGCACCAATGGCAAATGCATTAAATAAATATGCACCTATAGAGTCAGGAATAATGTCAACAATACATGCATACACAGGAGACCAAATGTTATTAGATGGTCCTCATAGAAAAGCAGATTTAAGAAGAGCTAGAGCTGCTGCAATAAATATAGTACCAAACTCAACAGGTGCGGCAAAAGCAATCGGACTTGTTATTCCAGAATTGAATGGAAAATTAATAGGATCAGCTCAAAGAGTTCCAGTACCAACAGGTTCAACTACAATATTAACAGCAGTAGTTAAAGGAACAGATATAACAGTAGAAAGTATTAATGAAGCTATGAAAAAAGCATCTAATCAATCTTTTGGCTATACAGACGAATTATTAGTTTCTTCAGATATAATAGGAATTAGATATGGTTCTTTATTTGACGCAACACAAACAATGGTAACAAAAATATCAGATAATTTATATCAAGTTCAAGTAGTTGCTTGGTATGATAATGAAAATTCATATACAAGCCAAATGGTAAGAACAATTAAATACTTTGCAGAATTAGGAGAATAAAATATAGATTCTGTGGGCAGGCAAAAAGATTAGTCTGCCCTAAAGTATCTAAAAAAATTAACTGATAACCATTGGTAACCCATAAACTTAAGAGTTAGCAATGATTATCAATTAATAATAGGAGGAATCAAGTTATGAATAAAAAAACAATAAAAGATATAGACTTAAAAGGAAAAAAGGTATTTGTAAGATGTGACTTTAATGTACCAATTGATGAGAATGGAAATATTACAGACAATAGAAGAATAGTAGGAGCATTAGAGACAATTAAGTATTTATTAGAAAATGATTGTAAAGTAATTTTAGCATCTCACTTAGGAAGACCAAAAGGAGAAGTAAAAAAAGAATTCTCTTTAGCTCCAGTAGCGATGGAATTATCTAATTTACTTGGTAGAGAAGTAAAACTTGCAAAAGATATAATAGGAGAAAGTGCAAAAGAATTAACATCTAATATGCAAAATGGTGATATTGTATTACTAGAAAATGTTAGATTTGATTCAAGAGAAGAAAAAAATGATCCAGAATTTTCAAAAGAACTTGCATCTATGGCAGAAATATTTGTAAATGATGCATTTGGAACAGCTCATAGAGCACATAGTTCAACAGCAGGAATTGCAGATTATTTGCCAGCAGTATCAGGATTTTTAATTGAAAAAGAATTAAACTTTTTAGGAACAGCACTAGAAAATCCTAAAAGACCTTTTGTTGCAATTCTAGGTGGAAAGAAAGTTTCTGATAAAATAGGAGTTATTAATAGTTTATTAGAAAAAGTAGATACACTTATGATTGGTGGAGCAATGGCATATACTTTCTTTAAAGCACAAGGATACAATGTAGGAAATTCAATTTGCGAATTAGATAAACTAGATTTAGCAAAAGAATTAATGGAAAAAGCAAATAAAAAAGGTGTTAAATTAATGCTTCCAGTTGATACAAGATTAGGAAAAGAATTTGACCCAAACACAGAAACAAAAACAGTTTCTTGGACAGAGATTCCTGATGGCTGGGAAGGTTTTGACATTGGAGATGAAACAATAAAATCTTATAAAGAAGAACTAAAAAATGCAAAAACTGTTATATGGAATGGACCAGTAGGCTTATTTGAATTCGATAAATTCGCAATAGGAACAAACGAAATTGCAAAAACATTATCAGAAATGACTGACGCAACTACTATTATTGGTGGAGGAGATTCAGCAGCAGCAGTAGAAAAAGTAGGATTATCAGACAAATTTTCTCATATATCAACAGGTGGAGGAGCATCACTTGAGTTTTTAGAAGGAAAGAAATTACCAGGAATAGAATGTTTAATGGATAAATAGATATAATTAATGGAGGTAATTGATTATGAGAAAAAAAGTAATTGCAGGAAATTGGAAGATGAATATGCTTCCAGACCAAACAATAAAATTTATAGATGAAATAACACCATTAGTAAAAGATACAAAAAATGAAGTAATTCTTTGTGTTCCATATACAGATTTATTTTATGCACTACTTACAGCACAAAATACAAATATAAAAATAGGTGCACAAAATATGCACTGGGAAGAAAATGGTGCATATACAGGAGAAGTTTCTGGAAAAATGCTTAAAGTAATTGGAGTAGAATATGTAATTATAGGTCACTCTGAAAGAAGAGAGTATTTTGCAGAAACAGATGAAACTGTAAATAAAAAAATAAAAGCAGCATTTGCAAATGAATTAAAACCAATTGTATGTGTTGGAGAAACTCTATCACAAAGAGAAGAAGGAAAAACAGAAGAAATAATTACAAATCAAACTCGTTTAGCATTAGAAGGATTAACAAAAGAGCAAGTAAAAAATACTATAATAGCTTATGAACCAATATGGGCTATAGGAACAGGTAAAACAGCAACTTTAGAAGATGCTAATAACAGTATAAAAGCTATTAGAAAAGAAATAGAAAATATTTATGGAAAAGAAACTTCAGGAGAAGTAATAATTCAATATGGAGGAAGTGTTAAATCTTCTAATGCAAAAGAGTTATTTAGCTCATCAGATATCGATGGAGGATTAGTAGGTGGAGCAAGCCTAAAAGTAGAAGAATTTTCCAAAATAGTTAATTATGATAAAAATTAAATTTAAATTACTAAAGAAAGAACAAATATAAATTATAAAATAAAGAAGAGGCGGTAAAAGTAAAATGGATAAAAAACTTACAATGCTAATGATATTGGATGGTTTTGGAGAAAATAACAACGAAAAAGGAAATGCAGTAAAACTTGCAAATACTCCAAACATAGATAAACTAATGAAAACATGTCCTACAACAGATATATATACAAGTGGGTTAAATGTAGGTCTTCCAGAAGGACAAATGGGAAATTCAGAAGTTGGTCATACAAATATTGGAGCAGGAAGAATAGTATATCAAGAATTAACAAGAATAACAAAATCAATAGAAGATGGAGATTTCTTTAGTGTACCAGAATTTGTAAAAGCAATAGAAAACTGCAAGAAAAATAATTCAAAATTGCATATTATGGGACTTCTATCTGATGGAGGAGTTCATAGCCATATGCGTCATTTATTTGCTCTTTTAGAACTTGCTAAAAGAAAAGATTTCGAAGATGTATATGTACATTGCTTTTTAGATGGTAGAGATACACCTCCAGCATCGGCAGAAGGCTATATAATGCAATTAGAAGAAAAAATGAAAGAAAAAGGAATTGGAAAAATTGCTACTATCTCTGGAAGATTTTATAGTATGGATAGAGATAAAAGATGGCAAAGAATTGAAAAAAGCTATAATGCAATGGTAAAAGGTATTGGAGAAAAAGCAAGTTCTGCAATCTCTGCAATAGAAAGTTCATATCAGAAAGAAGTATTTGATGAATTTGTAGAGCCAACAGTAATTTGCAATGGAGATACTGAAGTTGCAAAAATAGAAGAAAATGATTCTGTTATATTCTTTAACTTTAGACCAGATAGAGCAAGAGAAATAACAAGAACATTAGTAGATAAAGATTTTAAAGAGTTTGAAACAAAAGATTTAAATTTATATTTTGTATGTATGACTTCTTATGATGAGACTATGCCAAATGTAGAAGTAGCATTCAAAAAGGAAAGTTTAACAAATACATTTGGTGAATATATCAGCAAACATGATTTAACACAATTAAGAATTGCAGAAACAGAAAAGTATGCACATGTTACATTTTTCTTTAATGGTGGAGAAGAAAAGCAATATGAAGGAGAAGATAGAATTTTAATACCATCTCCAAAAGTCGAAACATATGATTTGAAACCAGAAATGAGTGCTTTGGAAGTTACAGAAAAAGTAATAGAAGCAATAGAATCTAAAAAATATGATAGTATAATATTAAATTATGCAAATCCAGATATGGTTGGGCATACAGGAAACTTAGAAGCTGCAATAAAAGCAATAGAGACTATTGACGAATGTTTGGGTAGAGTATTAGATGCTATATCAAAAGTAGAAGGTATAGTATTAATTACAGCAGACCATGGAAATTCAGAGCAAATGATAGATTATAAAACAGGAGAACCTCATACAGCACATACAACAAATCCTGTTCCACTTATTTTAGTGGGAATGGAAAATGTACAATTAAAAGAGGGAAAACTTGCGGATTTAGCACCAACAATGCTAGATATTATGAATTTAGAAAAACCAGAAGAAATGACAGGAGAAAGTTTATTAATAAGAAAATAAAAATGTTTCTAACTAGCAAGTATACTAAAAGATGATTATAATAATATTTTTGTTTTATATAATGTTTCGTATTATTCGTATTAAATGATGAAAATTCAATTTATATAAACAGATGACATTTTTAAAATTATATGAGTTTAGATTTTCTAATGTAAATTCTATATAAAAAAAGTTAAATAAGTTTATTAAGATAAAGATGTTAAAAATTATTAATAAAAAATTATCTAATGACTTGCTAGATTAAGATATATACCAAGAAAGGAGCTAATTAATATGATATATTCAAAAGAAGTAGAAAATATGTGCCCTGTAGCAAAAGGAGTAGACCATGGGCCAGCACCAATTCCAGAGGAAGGTAAATGGGTAAAATCAAAAGAAATAAAAGATATTTCAGGTCTAACACATGGTATAGGATGGTGTGCACCACAGCAAGGAGCATGTAAATTAACTTTAAATGTAAAAGAAGGAATTATTGAAGAAGCTTTAGTAGAAACAATAGGATGTTCAGGAATGACACATTCAGCTGCTATGGCAGGAGAAATTTTAGTAGGTAAAACAATATTAGAAGCATTAAATACAGATTTAGTATGTGATGCTATAAATACTGCTATGAGAGAATTATTCTTACAAATAGTATATGGTAGAACACAATCAGCATTTTCAGAAGGAGGACTTCCAGTAGGAGCAGGATTAGAAGACTTAGGAAAAGGACATAGAAGTCAAGTAGGTACAATTTATTCTACAAAAGTTAAAGGTCCTAGATATCTAGAACTTGCAGAAGGATACATAGTAGAAATAGGATTAGATAAAGATGACCAAATAATTGGTTACAAATATGTAAACTTAGGAAAAATGATGGATAACATCAAAGCTGGAATCGAACCTATGGAAGCAATTGAAAAAGCTTCTGGAAAATATGGAAGATTTGATGAAGCTGTTAAGAAGATTGATCCAAGAAAAGAATAGTATCAATTGCTAAAAATTATATGCATGTATGGAGAAGAAAAAATATTTCAAAAATGATAACAGGAAAAATATGAACTTTATTCAAGTGCCATATACAAATGTAGATGAACTGATAAGTAAAATTCGTGAAATTATGAAATAAATATTTATAGGAGGTAAGAATAATGGCAGTAACATTTGAAAGTTATGAAAGAAGAATAGATCAGATTAAACCAGTAATGGAAAAATACGGAATTAAAGATTTTGAAGATGCATTAAATATATGTACAGAAAAAGGATTTAATCCATATGAAATAGTAAAAGGAGTTCAACCAATTTGTTTTGAAAATGCAGCTTGGGCATATACTTTAGGTGCAGCAATTGCGATTAAAAAAGGATATACAAAAGCAGCTGACGCAGCAAAAGCAATAGGTGAAGGATTGCAAGCATTTTGTATTCCAGGTTCTGTTGCAGATGATAGAAAAGTTGGTTTAGGACATGGAAATCTAGCATCAATGCTATTATCAGAAGAAACAAAATGTTTTGCATTTTTAGCAGGACATGAAAGCTTTGCAGCAGCAGAAGGAGCAATTGGTATTGCAAAATCTGCAAACAAAGTAAGAAAAGAACCTTTAAGAGTTATTTTAAATGGTTTAGGAAAAGATGCTGCACAAGTAATATCAAGAATTAATGGATTTACATATGTAAAAACAGATTTTGACTTCTTTACTGGAAAAGTAAATGTAGTAGAAGAAATTGCTTATTCTGATGGAGAAAGATCAAAAGTAAGATGTTATGGTGCAAATGATGTTAGAGAAGGTGTAGCAATAATGCATATGGAAAAAGTAGATGTTTCTATTACAGGTAACTCTACAAATCCAACAAGATTCCAACATCCAGTTGCAGGTACATACAAAAAAGAATGTATTGAACAAGGAAAGAAATACTTCTCAGTTGCTTCTGGTGGAGGAACAGGAAGAACACTTCACCCAGATAATATGGCTGCAGGGCCAGCTTCTTATGGTATGACAGATACAATGGGAAGAATGCATTCAGATGCACAATTTGCAGGATCATCATCAGTTCCAGCACATGTTGAAATGATGGGATTAATTGGTATGGGTAACAACCCAATGGTAGGTGCAACAGTTGCAGTAGCTGTGGCTTGCGAAGAAGCTATGAAATAGTCTAGAATACAAGAACTTTAATAAAAAATATAAATTAATAAATGAGAGTGGACAGAATTACTAAAATATAGTGATTTTGTCCATTTTTATTAAAAAGATTTATTAAAGTTATACTAAAATATATAATTGTAAAGATTATAAGACTATGATATGATTAGAAAAAATATATAACTTGTGATGGAGAAATCTAATATGATAAAAAGAGTGATATTTGATCTAGATAATACATTAATTGATTGGAAAGATGATTATTGGCATAAAGGAATTGTATATGGATGTGAAAAACTTAATTTAGAATATCATAAAAAACTAGAAGAAAAAGTTATTGAAGCAATTACTGAGTATGAAACAAATGAGAAATATTTTAATGTAGAAAGAATGCAAGAAATAATTAATAAAAAGTTAAATATGAAGTTATCAAGTAATTTCATAAAAATGATATTAAAATATTTTGAAACATGTGTACCAAAAAAAGTTGATAATAATATTATAAATACTTTAGAATATTTACAAAACAAATATGAATTAGTAATCTTAACTAATTGGTTTGTATATCAACAAATAGAAAGACTAAAGAATGCAGGAATATATAAATATTTTAAGCATGTATATGGAGCGGAAGATATAAAGATGAAACCGGATAAAGAAGCATACTTAACAGCAATTGGAGATTTTAGTATAGATGAATGCATAATTGTTGGAGATAATTTAGAAATAGATATAGATGGAGCCTTAGCTGTAGGTCTAAAAGCAATATTTTTAAATAAAAAAAATATTGAGGTAAACTCAAAATATATAGAGATAAAAAAAATAGATGAATTAATTAGAATCTTATAAAATTTAGTAACAAAATTTAATGTTCATTCATATTATCAAAAATAGGAGGTATACATATGGATGGATTGTATGAAATAAGTATAAAAACACCAATGGGTGAAATTAAGGGGAATGTAAAATTAGTTACAAATGGAAATGAATTAAGTGGATATATAGAAACAATGGGAAAAAGAAATGACTTTTCAGGTGGAAGAGTTAATGGAAATAAATTTACTATTTCTGGAAATGTTAATGTGTCAATTGCTAATATTAAGTATGATATACAGGGGGAAGTAATTGGAAATACTTTGAATATTAATGCTAAAACTAATATGGGAAGTTTTAAATTACAAGGTAGAAGAATTAAATAATCGTTAAGAGAACATCAGTAATGGTGTTCTCTTTTTGAAGCGAAAAAATGTCCTTATAGGATATTAAATCGAATAAGAACATTTAATAGGTTGGCTGGGGTACTGTGATTCGAACACAGGAATGTCGGAGTCAGAGTCCGATGCCTTACCGCTTGGCGATACCCCAATATATGTATAATATACAGATTACATATATTGATATAATAATTTTCTTTGCACAAACAAATTTATAGATAGATAATGCTAAAAAATTAACATCAATACTTAAATATAATAACACAACTATAAAAAAAATTCTATACTTACAGAAAAAATAATTTATAATTTTTTATATAGGGTTACTATTCACAGTCTTTTATATAGGTTATAATGTTACCGCATAGCTACTTGTTTGATATATATTTTTTAAAAACCAATCTTGAAGCGTGGCGGGCGAGAGGAGTTAGTTACTTTTATACCACGCAGTTTAGGTAGAAAAGTAATATAGCATGTACCATCGGCGATTGATTTTTAAAAAATATATATCAAACAAGTAGCTATGCTATTATGTGCTTTTAAATAACTGTGAATTATAAGCTTTATAGTATGCCTTTGCAAAAAAATATGGGAGATTAACTTAAAAAGTAGAAATGAACAAATTAAATCTAATTAAGAATATAAAGATAAATTTTGAACATAATGTATTTATAGAGAAAAATGTAAATGGAGGTATTTTATGGAAAATTGTTTATTAATAAAAAATATAAAAGCATTGGAAGTTTTTGATTCAAGAGGAAATCCAACTGTGCAAGTAGAAGTTATATTGGAAAATGGAATAAATGGAATAGCTACAGTACCATCAGGTGCGTCTACTGGAAGTTTTGAAGCTGTAGAACTAAGAGATAAAGATGAAACAAGGTTAATGGGAAAAGGCGTAAAAAAAGCAGTAGAAAATGTAGAAAAGATTATATCTAAAGAATTAGAAGGAATGAATGTGTATGAGCAAACAAGAATTGACAAAAAATTAGTTGAGTTAGATTCAACAGAAAACAAATCTATGCTTGGAGCAAATGCAACTTTAGGTGTTTCTCTGGCAGTGGCTAAAGCAGCAGCTTGTTCTCTTAATATGGAATTATATAAATATATAGGAGGAGTAAATTCAAAAAGATTGCCAATGCCTATGATGAATATTCTAAATGGTGGAAAACATTCAGATAATAATATTAGTGTTCAGGAATTCATGATTATGCCTGTTGGTGCTACATCTTTCAAAAAGTGTATGGAAATTGGTGTGACTGTATATCATGAATTAAAGAATGTATTAAAATCAAAAGGATACTCTACAGCTGTTGGTGATGAAGGAGGTTTTGCGCCAAATTTAGATAGTGAAGAGGAAGCTATTGAACTTATTTTAGAAGCAATAAAAAATAGTGGATATGAACCTAAGAAAGATGTGGCTATTGCCCTAGATATAGCTAGCACTGAAATGTTTGAAGAGGCCAAAAAAATTGGCAAGGATGGATATTATTTTTGGAAAAAAGATATTTTTAAAACAAAAGACGAGATGGTTCAGTATTTAATTGACTTAACTAATAAATATCCAATTATATCAATAGAAGATGGGCTAGCAGAGGAAGATTGGGAAACATGGAAGAAGCTAACAGAAGAATTAGGTGGTAAAGTACAATTAGTTGGGGATGATTTGTTTGTTACAAATATAAAAAGGCTGCAAAAGGGATTAAATAAAAAAGTTGCAAATAGTATTTTAATAAAACCAAATCAAATAGGAACTTTAACAGAGACATTAGATGCAATTGAAATGGCAAAATCTAGAGGATATACTGCAGTTGTATCACATCGTTCTGGGGAAACAGAAGATACTACTATAGCTGATATTGCAGTTGCAACAAATGCTGGACAAATAAAAACAGGAGCTCCTGCTAGAACAGATAGAGTTGCAAAATATAATAGATTATTGTATATAGAAAATAAATTAGTGAATTAAAAAGAAAAACTCCCTCTTGCGAGGGAGAAAAAAGATGTGGAGGAAAAGTGATTATTACTACTTTTTTGTAGTGATAATTACTTTATACACATCTTTTTTACATGGGTCTGGTACAAATCTCGCTGGATTCCAGCAAGATTTTGAATTGCTCACATCAAAAGCTTCATTTACGACATGCACTTTATCAAGCGCCTCTTCGTAAGTGAAACCATGATTATGATCCCACCTTTTTGTGAATTCGTTCGTTGTCATAATAAATTCCTCCAAAAATTTAAATTTTGTACTAATGCTGAGACTAATCTTTAGCTGAAAAAGGAAAATTTATATAAAATGTTAGTACATACCTATATTGTAACATAAATTAACATAAAATTCGAATAAAAAATTATACTTGACACATGCATAAGCTAGAAATGATAGTTTATGCAATAGACAAATACTAAATAATATGCTATTATATAGCTTAATTAGAAATAAAAGGCGGAAGATGTTATGGACAATATATTAGAAAAAGTAAATATGCCAGAAGATTTAAAAAATCTTGATATAAAAGAAAAGGAAAAACTAGCAGAAGAAATTAGATATTTTATTATAGAAAATGTTTCAAAAACAGGAGGACATTTAGCTTCAAACTTAGGTGTGGTAGAACTTACAATAGCGCTACATAGCGTTTTTAATATGCCAGATGATAAAATAATCTGGGATGTTGGTCATCAGTCATATGTACACAAAATATTAACAGGTAGGAAAGATAAATTTAGTACATTAAGACAGTTAGATGGATTAGCAGGATTTCCAAAAACATCAGAATCAGAATATGATTCCTTTAATACTGGGCATAGTAGTACATCAATTTCTGTAGCACTTGGAATGGCAAGAGCAAGGGATATAAAAAAAGAAGATAATAATATTATTGCAGTAATAGGAGATGGAGCATTAACTGGAGGGATGGCACTAGAGGCGTTAAATGATGCAGGATGTAGTAATACTAATTTAATTGTTATACTAAATGATAATGAAATGAGTATAGCAAGAAATGTTGGAGGAATTTCTATGCTTTTAAGTAAAATAAGAACTAGAAAAGCATATACAAAATCTAACCAGTATTTAAAAAGAACACTAAATAAAATTCCATATATAGGTAAGTTAATTATAAGAATCTCCAGAAAGATAAAATATGGAATAAAACAATTATTTATACCTAATATGTTTTTTGAAGATTTAGGTTTTCAGTATTTAGGACCAATTAATGGAAATGATATAGAAAAAGTGCAAGACTTATTAGAAATGGCCAAAAAGTTAAGAGGACCAGTACTTGTGCATGTTGTTACCAAAAAGGGAAAAGGATATAAACCAGCAGAAGAAAATCCAGATAAATTTCATAGTACATCTAGTTTTGATATAAAAACTGGAAAAGGAAAAAAGAAGAAAAAATCTGATTATTCAAAAGTATTTGGGGAAAAATTAGTAGATCTGGCAAAAGAAAATAGAAAAATTGTAGCTATAACGGCTGCAATGTGTGATGGAACAGGTCTTTCTAAATTTAAGAAACAGTTTCCAGAAAGATTTTTTGATGTAGGAATTGCAGAACAGCATGCGCTAGGATTAGCATCTGGAATGGCAAAGAGTGGATTAATACCAGTTATTCCAATATATTCATCATTTTATCAAAGAGGATATGACCAAGTTATTCATGATATATGTCTTCAGAATTTACCAGTAGTTATGTGTGTAGATAGAGCAGGAGTTGTAGGAAATGATGGTGAAACACATCAAGGAACTTTAGATTTATCTTTTTTTTCTTTAGTACCAAACTTAAGCATATTAGCACCTAAAGATTTTAAAGAATTAGAGCAGATGTTAGAATTTGCAGTTAATTTAAAGTCACCTGTTGTTATTAGATATCCAAGAGGTGGTGAAGGCAAGATAAAATTTGAAAATCATGAAGTTATCAATTTGGGAAGAGCAGAAATATTAAAAGAAGGAACGGATATAACAATTGTAGGAATTGGAAAAATGGTATCAAGAGCTTTAGAGGTTTCTAATTTATTAGAAGAGTCTGGAATTTCATGTGAAGTAATAAATGCTAGATTTTTAAAACCATTTGATAAAAAATCTATATTAGAGTCTATAAATAAGACTAATAAAGTAATAACTATTGAAGATGGAATTTTGCGAGGTGGACTTGCTACATCAGTTCAAGAATTGATTGTGGAAAGCGATATACAGAATGTGATTATAAAATCATATGGATATAAAGATACATTTGTAAAACATGGATCTGTAGAAGAATTAGAAATGTGTTATGGATTAGATGTAAATTCAATTGTTAGGAATGTAAAAAAAGAAGTATGCATACAAGAAAAAGTAATGAGGTAATATTAAAAAATTATGCAAAAAAGAGATATATTAGAAAAATATAAAAAAGAAGAAGAAAGACTTTTAGTAGCAAAATTATTAGATAAGATTGAAGCTTGTGAAAAAAGAAATAAAATAGAATATACAGACTTTTTAGATGAACACCAAGAAAATATATTAAGAAAAGTACTGATTTTTTTTAAACAGGATTTTGTCTCGTTTGGTGGATATGAAAAAGCAGAACGTAAAATTTTAATTCTGTATCCAGAAAAATTAAAATTTATATTTGAAGAAAATAAATTTAATTTAGATAACATAATTACTGTAATTAGAATTAAACCTGCAAAAGAAAATATAGAAAAATTAAATCATAGAACATATTTAGGTGGATTAATAAAACTTGGAATAAAAAGAGAAAAAATAGGTGATATAGTAATACACGAAAACGGTGCAGATATTTTGATATTAAAAGATATAGAAAAATTTTTGTATACAAATATACTTACATTAAAAAGATTTCAAAATAGTAAAGTAGAAATTGTAAGCTTAGAAAATATAAGCAACAAAATTCAAAATATGCAAGAAGCTAAAATTATAGTATCATCTTTAAGATTAGATAACATAGTATCAGAAATTTGCAAGACTTCAAGAAGTAAGGCAAATAATATTATTTCCAGTGAGAGAGTGTTTGTAAATAGTGAGTGTATAGTGAAAAATACAAAAATGATAAAAGAAAATGATAAAATAACAATAAGAGGAAAAGGGAAATTCTTTATAAATCAGGTTTTAGATCAAACGAAGAAAGGTAGAATTCCTATAATAATAAATTTTTATAAATAAATTATTGACAAAACAAAACATATGTTCTATAATAAACAAGGTGATACATTTTGGAAAGAAAAATTTTACATGTCGATGTAAATAATGCATTTTTATCATGGACAGCAGTAGAAATGTTAAAACAAGGAAGTAATATAGATATAAGAACTATTCCAGCAATAATTGGTGGAGATGAAGCACAAAGAAAAGGTGTAGTTCTTGCAAAAAGTAATATTGCTAAACAATTTGGAATAAAAACGGGTGAACCTATATATTTTGCAAGAAAAAAATGCCCTCGGAATACAAATATTTGGGAGCAATTTTAATGTATATAAAAAATATTCTATTCAATTATTTAATTTACTATTAGAATATACAGATGTAATAGAAAGATTTTCAATAGATGAATGCTTTTTAGATTTAACTAATTTCCTTAATAAAAATGATAAGTTAATAGATAAAGCTATAGAAATAAAAGAAAGAGTAAAAAATGAATTAGGATTTACTGTAAATGTTGGAGTAAGTAGCAATAAACTTTTAGCAAAAATGGCATCAGATTTTCAAAAACCAGATAAAATACATACTTTATTCGAAAATGAAATACAAGAAAAAATGTGGAATTTACCAATATCAGATTTATTTATGGTAGGAAGAAAAATGCTCCCAAAATTGCAAAAAATGGGTATATATAAAATAGGAGACTTAGCTAAACAAGATCAGAACAAATTACTTGCTATATATGGTAAATATGGTAAAATGATATGGGAATATGCAAATGGTATTAGTAATGAACCAGTAAACAATAAAAAGGAAAAACCAAAAGGAATAGGAAATTCAATTACTTTGCCACATGACATATCTGATATATCAAAATTAGAAGAAGTATTACTAGGTTTAACAGAACAAGTAACATATAGATTAAGAGCACATGAATTATTAGCAGCAGTAGTTAATGTACATATAAAAAATAATGAATTTAAGGTTATTTCACATCAGAGAAAAATGGATGTTGCAACAGATAGTACAAAAATAATATATAAAGAAGCTAAAAAATTATTAGAACAATTGCATAAAGGTGATAATATAAGATTAATAGGCATAAGAGTAGATGGATTAGTTTCTAAAAAACAGAAACAGATTTCTATTTTTGATCTAGAAAATGATAAAAAGCAAGAAAAATTAGATGGGACTTTAGACAAAATAAAACAAAAATATGGATATTATGCTATTACAAGAGCAGGCAGTTTAAAAATAAAAAATCAAATAAATTTTAAAGATGAATAAATAAAAAAAGGTTCATTAATAAAGAATCTTTATTTAAAATTACATTATAATGCTTTAAATTTGTATTAGAAATAAAATTAGTTTTAATTAGTATAAAGATAAATTAGGAAAGGAGATATGATATAAAATATATCATTAAAAGTAAAATGGCAGAAATTATTAATGGTAAAGAATTGGCTAAAAGTATACGTTTAGAGTTAAAAGAAGAAGTAGAAAAATTAAAGCAAGAAGGTATATTTCCTAAACTTGCTGTTATAATGGTAGGAGATGACAAAGCTTCTAAAGTATATGTAAAAAATAAAAGTAAAGCTTGTGAAGAAATTGGAATTGAATATGAAGAAATTTTATTAGATGAAACTACAACTATGCAAAAATTATTAGAAGTAATAGAAAATCTAAATAATAGAGAAGATATTCATGGAATATTATTACAAAGTCCAATTCCTAAGCATTTAGATATTTATAAAGCTTTTAATAAAATATGTCCTGAAAAAGATGTCGATGGATTTAATCCTATAAATGTAGGAAAATTGGTTATTGGGGAAGATTCTTTTGTATCATGTACACCATATGGAGTAATAAAGATGCTGGAAAGATATAATATCGACATGGAAGGAAAAAATGCAGTTATAATAGGTAGAAGTAATATAGTTGGAAAACCATTAATACAATGTTTATTAAAGAAAGATGTAACTGTTACAGTATGTCATTCTAAAACTAAAAATATAGCAGAAATAACAAAAAAAGCAGATATCATAGTAGCAGCACTAGGAAAAGCAAAATTTGTCACAAAAGATATGGTTAAAGAAGGTGCAGTAGTAATTGATGTAGGTATTAATCGAAATAAAGATGGAAAGTTAGAGGGAGATGTTGATTTTGAGGAAGTAGAGAAAATAGCATCATACATAACACCAGTTCCAGGAGGAGTAGGACCGATGACAATAGCCATGTTAATGGATAATGTAGTAAAGGCATGTAAATTGAAAAATTAAAATATTCGTTTAGGAAATGAATTGAAATATCATGTCATATCATAAAAGTTATATTTGTTATTCAAATAGATTTATTAAAAACATAAGTGTAGAAATAAGGGGGCAAATAAAAATATTATGCACTCTTTTTCTATAATATACATAACTCAAATTTATTATAGATAAGGGTAAAAAAGGAGTTTTATGTTATCAGTAGAGGAAAATAAATATTGGATTTGGTTATCTAATTTGAAGTTAAAAAGTAAGACTGTTATTAATTTGATAAAATGTTATCAAGATCCTAAAGTTATATACAATCTTGATGAATATGAATTAAGAAAAAATAAATATATAAATGAAACAGTGATTGAAACGATACTTTCAGTAAAAAATAAAAGTAATATATATAAATATATAGAATATATGATTAAAGATAATATAAAAGTGATTACAATAAATGATAAAGAATACCCAATCAAATTAAGACATATATACGACTATCCAATTGTTCTATACCTAAAAGGAAATATAGATATCTTAAATAAAAAATCTATTGCAATTGTAGGAAGTAGAGAATGTACAGATTATGGAAGAATAATTGCTAAAAAATTATCATATGAACTTACAAGTAAAGATATCTATGTAATTAGTGGTTTAGCTAAAGGAATTGATACATATTCACATTTAGGAGCAATAAAAGAAAAAGCAAAAACTATTGCTGTTTTAGGTTCACGGCTTAAATAATATTTATCCAAAAGAAAACAAAATATTAGCTGAAAAAATTATAAATAAAGGTGGAGCTATATTGTCAGAGTATATCTTGTGGACAAAACCTGAAAAGAAAAATTTTCCAGAAAGAAATAGAATTATAAGTGGTTTATCAGATGGAGTTATAGTAATAGAGGCAAAAGAAAAGAGTGGATCTTTAATTACTGTTGATTTTGCACTAGAACAGGGAAAAGATGTATATGCTGTGCCAGGAAATATTACTAGTCTAAATTCAATAGGAACTAACCAAATTATAAAAGAAGGCGCAAAAGTTGTTACAAATGTAAGTGATATATTAGAAGATATATATTAAAATTTTATTAAAATACTTTTACTTTTTTAGAATTTGTAATATAATAAAATAGCAGTTTAGTTAAATAAAAAAATATTGTATATTTTAACTAGAAAGGAAAGGGTTTTATGGGAGAAAAAAATAAAAAAACTAAAAATATAAATAAACATAAAAGTAAAAATGGCAAAAAAAATAGCGAAGCTAAAATAATAAAGAAGATTATTATAATATTAATCTTAATTTTTATATTAATATGTTTAATTGGAGCAGGAATTTTTGCAGGTATATTTTTTAGTGATAAATTTGCTATGTCAAAAGAAGACCTATTAATAAGCAATTCAAATACTTTTGTTTATGATAGTGAAGGAAATTTAATTAAAGAATTAACTGGTGATGAGAATAGAAAAATAATTACACTTAATGATATGCCAGAATATTTACCAAAAGCTTTTATTGCAATTGAAGATGAAAGATTTTATGAACATCATGGAGTAGATATAAAAAGATCAGCAGCAGCAACAATCACTTACATATTTAATAAAGGAAGCTCTTCTTTTGGTGGAAGTACAATAACACAACAATTAGTTAAGAATATTACTAATGAAAAAGAAGACGAAGGAAAAGCAGGTGTACAAAGAAAAATAAGAGAAATGTCAAGAGCATATCAAATAGAGAAAATAATATCAAAAAGTCAAATACTAGAACTATACTTAAATATTATCTATCTTGGAGGATATGGAAAAAATATTTGTGGTGTAGAAGTTGCATCAGAGTACTATTTTGGCAAATCTGCAAAAGAGCTTACTTTAGCAGAAAGTGCTTTCTTAGCAGGAATAAACCATTCACCTAATAATTATAATCCATTTACAGAAACAGATAATGCAGAAAAAATAAAGAAAAGAACAAAAACTGTTTTAGACAAAATGAAAGAATTGGGAATTATAAGTAATGAAGATTATAATAAGGCAGTTAGCGAAGTGGATGTAGGACTAAATTTTAAACAAGGTGATTTATCTAGTGGAACAGATATGTCATATCACTTAGCAGCAGCAATTGAAGAAGTTGTAAATCAAATGGTAGAAGAAAAAGGTATGTCATATGAATATGCTAAAAGTCGTTTATATGGCGGAGGATATAAATTATATACTACACAGGTGTCTTCCATACAAAGCAGAATGCAAGAAGAATATGTGAAAGATAAATATATTGTAAAGTCAAAAAAGAATGAAGGTGCACATAGTCAATCTGCAATGGTAATTATAGATTATAAAACAGGCAATGTAGTAGGTTGCATGGGAGGCCTTGGTACAGATGTAAATGCTTTAGGCTTAAATAGAATTAATAGTGCAAGACAACCAGGGTCTTCTATCAAACCAATAGCTTCTATTGCACCAGCCCTAGAAAATAAAATAATAACAGCAAGTACAGTATATGATGATTCTCCAACAACATTTAATGGGACATATAACCCAAAAAATTCATCAGGATACAAAGGTCTTATTACTGTAAGAAAAGCTATAGAAATTTCTTCTAATGTTGTGGAAGTAAAAATAATGTCAGAATTGGGACCAGAAAATTCTATTAAATTTCTAAAACAATTAGGGTTAAATCATCTAGACGATAAAGCAGATAATGGTTTAGCATTAGTTTTAGGAGGTCTTACAAATGGTGCTACCCCATTAGAAATGGCAGGTGCATATGCAACTATTGCAAATGGTGGAGAATATATTACACCTACTTTTTATAGTAAATTAGTAGATTCACAAGGAAAAACGGTTCTAGAACCAAAACAAGAGAAAAGAAGAGTAATGTCAGAAGGAACAGCATATATTACAAAAAGTATATTAAAATCACCAGTTACAGGTTCAAATGGAACAGCTACCAATTGTTCAATATCAGGAATGGATGTAGGAGCCAAAACAGGTACAACAGATGATAATTATGATAGATGGTTATGTGGAATTACTCCATATTATGCGGCAGCAACTTGGTTTGGATTTGATAAAGCAGAATATATAAATTATAGTGGAAATCCTTCAGCAAAAATTTGGGCAGCTATTATGCAAGATATTCATAAAGATTTGCCTAAAAAGACTTTTGAAAAACCAAGCAATATAGTAACTGCAAAAATTTGCAAAGATTCAGGAAAATCTGCTACAAGTTCTTGTACTAATACATATACTGAAGAATTTGTATCAGGAACAGTGCCATCAGCTTGTGACGGACATGCAAAAATAAAAATATGCAAGGAAACAGGAAAAATTGCCAATGAATATTGTACTAATGTAGAAGAAAGAACAGTTCTTGAGCAACCTGAAAAAGAAAAAAATGCAATTTGGAAAACAAGTTCTGGAAGTAAATATAATACAATAACAGAAGTATGTGATGTACATATAGAACCTGAAATCGATACAAATATAATCAATGGAATAGATACTCCAGAAATAGATGAATCTGAAGAAGTTACTAAAGTAAAAGTTCCTAATGTTGTAGGAAAAAAACAAAGCGAAGCAGAATTAATATTAGATGCATCTGAATTAAGATATAAAATAATAGATGGAAATGATAGCTCAAAAGAAAATGGAGTGGTATTAAAACAAAGTAGAAAAGCAGGAGAAGAGGTAAAAGAAGGTACAATTGTAACACTTACAATTAATAAAAAATCTAATGATGGTAATAATTTGGAAAATGTGCTAAACACAGATGAATAATAAAATACATTAATGCTTTATAGGAAATTGTAAGATACAATTTCCTATAAAACAAGAAAAAAAGGTTATAATAAATATTAAAGACCTATAAAATCAGAAGGGAGCCTGAATTATGAAAGGTAACAAAAATAATTCGTTTTTTAAAGAATTATTTGCAAGTATAAAAGATTTTGATAAATATCAAGATTTTGCAATACACGAAGTTAGTAAAGAAATTATATATATATTAAAGTTAATAGCTATCTTTGCACTTATTATATCATTAGCATTTACTTTTAAAATACACATAGAAAAGAATAAATTAGTAAAGTATATTGATGAGAATATATCAGAAATAAAATTTGAAAATGAAAAATTATCAGTAAATAATGATGAAAAAATAGTTTTAGAAAATGTAGATTTAGTAAATATGACTATATTTATTGAAACTAGACAATTGAGTGAAGAAGAAATAAAAATATATGAAGAAAAGATTAATGAATATAGTAATGCAATTATATTTTTAAATGATAAAATGATAGTAAAAACAGAGATTGATAATGAACATACTGACTTTTTATATAGTGATATTGTTAATCAATATGATATAAATAGTTTTAACAAACAGGATTTATTAAATGCTGTTAATGGAAAAGAAATAATTACTTTTTATATTATGTTTTTTGGTATATTTTATTTTTATATGTTTATTATATATTTTATAACAATAGTAATTTATGCTATAATGCTTGCATTACTTGGACGCATAACTTCTATGCTATTACGAATACCAATGCAATATAAAGCAACATTTAATATGGCACTTCATGCATTAACACTTCCAATTATACTTAACATTATTTATATAATTGTTAATTTATTTACAGGTTTTACTATTAAGTATTTTCAAGTCATGTACAGCACAATATCATATATTTATATAGTAACAGCGATATTGATAATAAAGTCAGATTTTATAAAAAGAGGACAAGAACTAAGTAAAATAATTGAAGAACAACAAAAAATAAGACAAGAATATAAAGAAGATCAAGAAGATGAGGTAGGAAGAGAAAAAAAAGATAAAAAAGAAGATGAAGAGGAAAAAAGTGACAAAGGAAACAGAGAAAAACAAGAGCCTGAAGTAGATAATGGCTAAATTAGAAGGGAGTTATTATTCATATGAGTTCTAAAAATAAAGAAGAAAACAATAAAAAACAAAAATATTATATAACACTAGGAGTCATTATTCTATTAATATTATTAAGTATATTAGCTGTATTTTTAGTAAATAACAAACAAAAAGAAAATGAAAATGAAATTGCATATACAGACCTTATAAAAGAAATAAATGATGGTAATATAGAGAAAATAGAAATGACAGTTGGAAGTACAAGAGTCAAAGTCAAATTAACAGATGTAGAAGAAGAGAAAAAAGCTGTAATACCAAGTACTCAGCCTTTTGTAGAATTGATACAAGAAAAAGTAGAAAATGGAAATAATATAGAATTAATACAAAAACAACCTAACACATTTATAAGTATTGGAAAAACACTATTTTCTTTATTACCAACTATAATGCTAGTAGTTTTATTTGTATTAATATTTAAAATGCAAGGTTTAGGAGAAAAAGGAAAAGTATATGATGCAGATACAAAAAATACTAAAACAAAATTCAAAGATGTAGCAGGATTAGAAGAAGAAAAACAAGAAATGATAGAAATAGTAGATTTTCTAAAACATCCTAAGAAGTTTTATGAAATGGGAGCAAAAGTACCAAGAGGAGTACTTTTATGTGGTAAACCAGGAACAGGAAAAACATTAATTGCAAAAGCTATAGCTGGTGAAGCTGATGTACCATTTATATCAATGAGTGGTTCTGAGTTTATTGAAATGTTTGCAGGGCTTGGAGCATCAAGAGTAAGAAAACTGTTTGAAAAAGCAAAAAAGATGGCTCCATGTATAGTGTTTATAGATGAAATTGATGCAATTCGGATCAAGAAGAACTAGTCAATCAGGTGCAGAAAGTGAAAATAACCAAACATTAAACCAATTATTAGTGGAAATGGATGGATTTGATACAGAAGAAACTATTATAGTATTAGCAGCAACTAACCGCCCTGAAATGCTTGATAAAGCATTATTAAGACCTGGAAGATTTGATAGACAAATAACAATTGCTCTTCCAGATTTAAAAGGTAGAGAAGAAATTTTAAAAATTCATGCAAAGGAGAAAAAATTTGCATCAAATGTTAATTTAAAAAGTATAGCAGAAGATACAGCAGGATTTACTGGAGCGGAACTTGCAAATATTTTAAATGAAGCTGCAATAATTGCTACTATAAAAAATAGAGAAGCAATAACAAATGAAGATATAGAAGATGCTGTTAAAAAAGTGACTGTAGGGCTTGAAAAACATAGTAGAGTGATATCAGATAAAGATAAAAAACTTACAGCTTTTCATGAAGCAGGACATGCAATAGTTAGTAGTTATTTAGAAACACAGAAAGATATAAAAGAAGTTTCTATTATTCCTAGAGGTGTAGCAGGTCGGATATACAATGTATAAAACGAACGAAGATAAATTTTATATATCTAAAACAGAAATGCAAGAAAAATTAATTGCTTTACTTGGTGGACGTGCTGCTGAAAAATTAGCATTAAATGATATATCTACAGGAGCAAGTAATGATATAGAAGTTGCAACAAAAATTGCAAAAGATATGGTAACTATATATGGAATGAGTGACGTGATAGGACCAATATCAATAAACACAGAACAAGATCCATATGAGTTACAATTACTAGGGGATAAATTTAGCGATAATATAGGTGCAGAAATAAAAATATTAGTTGATAATGCATATGTTCAAGCACAAACTATTTTAGCAAACCATATGGACAAATTAGAATTGGTTGCTAATGAATTATTAAGAAAAGAAGTAATATCAGCAGAAGAATTTGAAAAGTTAATTTCTATGTAGAAGTTACTATTCATAGCTTAATTTATTTAAAGAAACAATGTTACCGCCTACCTAATAGCTAATATATTTATAAATTTAAACCAATCTTGAAGCGTGTCAGTGGACTTGCTGATAATGAGTTTATACCACGCAGAGAATTTGAGAGACATTAGCTAGTACGTACCATCGGCGATTGGTTAAAATTTATAAATATATTACTATTAGGTAGGCTATTATGTACTTTTAGATAAGTTGTAAACATATAATATGTAAAAATATTTAAATAAAATATTGAAATATTAAAATAAATATGTTATTATATAGCTATTAATTTGATAAATAAATACGATAATAAAGGACAACACAAATAAAGTAAAACTAATAGAGAGCAAGATAATTGGTGGAATTCTTGTAAGATAATAATTTATTTGTTATCACCTTTTAGTAATTTAATTGAAGCTTATAGTAGGTTAAATCGTAATCCTTGCGTTAAAAGGTTTAAGAGAAAAAATTAAAAATTATAATTTTTTAATATAGGTGGTACCGCGGAAACATTCGTCCTAATTTTGCTTTTAGGACGAATGTTTTTTGTATAAGAAATCTTTCTTATGTAATTAATATGCTCTCTATATAATGCAAAATTATAATATTCTGGTACTATAATATATTATTGTTAGGAGGAGTGGTATGGATAAAAATAGTAAAATTATTGTAGCAGTTATAATAACAATTTCTATAATAATTGCGATAGGAATAGTTTGTGTAGTTGCATATTTTGGATTTTTGGGATTTATCTTTGGTGGTGAAAAGGTAAAAGAATCAATTTCAACAGATGGAGATTACAAAATTGAAATTATTCAAAAAGGTACAGTTTTTTTCGGACCATCAGATGTGATTATTAAAGCAAATTGCAATAATAATATAATTAACAAATATATAAAGAGTTATAAATATAAAACAAAAATTTATGACGATGGAGGAAAAGGAATTATAAAGATAAAATGGAAAGATAAAAGTACTGCAGTTGTAACTCTTATGCGGATGTGAAATGGAGGTCGAAGATATAACTGTGCATTTTTATAAAAATTCGGTAAAGTTTGAAGATACATCAAATTAAACAATTAAATTATTATAAAATAAAAAGGAGAGGTTAATATGTGTGAAAATTGTGAGTCAAAAAAAGATTATGGCAAAACTTTAAACTTGCCAAAAACGGATTTCCCAATGAGAGGAAATTTGCCAGAGAATGAACCTAAAATATTTGAAGAAATATTTGAAAATGGTTTATATGAAAAAATGCTAAAAAAGAATGAAGGAAAAGAGCCTTTTGTACTACATGATGGACCTCCATATGCGAATGGTGAAATTCATACAGGGCATGCTATAAATAAAGTTTTAAAAGATACTATAGTTAGATATAAAAATTTAAAAGGATATTATACTCCTTTTATACCTGGTTTTGATACACATGGTATGCCAACAGAGAAAAAAGCAATAGAAAAATTAGGATTAAATAGAGACGAAATTCCTGTAGTTAAATTTAGAGATACATGTAAAGAATTTAATCAAGAATATATAGCTAAACAAACAGAAGGATTTAAGAGATTAGGAGTACTTGGTGACTGGGAAAATCCATATATTACATATCAGCCACAAATGGAAGCTAGACAAATAGGTGTGTTTGGTGATATGTATAAAAAAGGTTATATATATAAAGGACTTAAACCAGTTTATTGGTGTACAGATTGTGAAACAGCTTTAGCAGAAGCTGAAATCGAATATAAAGATGTTAAATCAAACACAGCATATGTAAAATTTCCAGTAATTGAGGGAAAAGGATTATTTGATGAAAGAGATGCTTATATAGTAATTTGGACAACAACTCCATGGACTCTTCCAGGAAATACAGGAATAACAATAAGTCCAGAATTTAAATATAGTTTGATAGACGCACAAGGTGAAAAATTAATAATTGCATCTGAACTTGTAGATGAAGTAATGAAAATTGCAAAAATAGAAGATTATTTTACAATAAAAGAATATGAAGGAAAAGAATTAGAAGGCGTAATTTGCAAGCATCCATTTATGGAAAGAGAGTCAAGAGTCGTTCTTGGTAGCAATGATACTATTTTAGTAGAATTAGATACAGGTACTGGTGCAGTACATACAGCTCCTGGATATGGTAAAGAGGATTATCTTTGTGGATTAAAAAATAAATTAGAAATGGTAGTTGCAGTAGATAGTAAAGGACACCAAACAGAAGAGGCAGGGCCTTTTGCAGGAATGTATTATGCAAAATCTGATAAAGAAATAATTAAATGGTTGGATGAGCATAATTTCTTACTTGCAAAACAAGAAATAAATCACTCATATCCACATTGTTGGAGATGTAAACATCCAGTAATATATAGAGCAACAAGCCAATGGTTTGCATCTGTAGATGGATTTAGAAAAGAGGCTTTAGAAGCAATAAAAGATGTTAAATGGTATCCAGCATGGGGAGAAGAACGTATTACAAAAATGATAGAAGATAGAAATGATTGGTGTATATCACGTCAAAGAACATGGGGAGTTCCACTTCCAATTTTCTATTGTAAAAATTGTGAAAAAGAATATGTTACACCTGACAGTTTAGATAAAGTTCAAAATATAGTAAAAGAAAAAGGTACAAATGCATGGTTTGAACTATCAGAAAAAGAATTAATGCCAGAAGGTGCAAAATGTACAGTGTGTGGGTGTACAGAATTTGAAAAAGAAACAGATATTATGGATGTATGGTTTGATTCAGGTTCAACACATGAATCAGTTTTAGCAGAGCGTGGACTTCCAGAAGCAAATCTATACTTAGAAGGAAATGACCAATATAGAGGATGGTTCCAATCTTCATTATTAACTTCAATAGCAACAAAAGGAAAAGCTCCATACAAAGAAATTGTAACACATGGAATGCTTGTTGATGAACAAGGAAGAAAAATGTCTAAGAGCATTGGAAATGTTATAGCACCACAAGATATGATTAAAGAATTTGGTGCAGATATATTAAGACTATGGGTATTAGCATCAGATTATAAATCAGAGCTTGCTCTATCAAAAGGTATATTAAAACAAGTATCAGAAGTATATAGAAAGATACGTAATACTGCAAGATTTATACTTGGTAATATTAGTGATTTTGATGTAAATAAACCAATCGATTATGATAATTTAGAAGAAATAGATAAATGGGCATTACTAAAATTAAATAAATTAGTAAAAGATTGTACAAAAGCATATGATGAATATGATTTTAATAAAGCATATCAAGCTCTAAACACATTCTGTGTAATAGACATGAGTAACTTCTATTTAGACATAATAAAAGATAGACTATATACTGCTAAACCAGATTCTATAGAAAGAAGAGCAGCTCAAACAGTAATGTATGAAATATTACATACTATAGTTAAAATTTTAGCACCAATGGCTTGCTTTACAGCAGAAGAAATATGGAAATCTATGATGCATAGAAATGGAGAGAACTTAGAAAGTGTTATGCTTTCATATTATCCAGAAGTAAATGAGAAATATGAAAATAAAGAAATAGAAGGAAAATGGAATAGAATAATAAAATTAAAAGAATTAGTTTCTAAAAAATTAGAAGAAGCAAGAGCAGAGAAAGTAATAGGTCATTCTTTAAATGCAAAAGTAAGATTATATGCAGATAATGAAGAATATGAATTCTTACTTAAAAATAAAGATTTATTAATGACAGTATTTATAATTTCAGGATTGGAAATAGAAGAAGACGCAAGAAAAGATGAAGAAAAAATTGGTATAAAAGTAGAAGTAGCAGATGGAGAAAAATGTGAAAGATGTTGGATGTATAGTACAACAGTAGGTGAAGATAAAGATAATCCTAGCATATGTCATAGATGTAGTGAAGCTTTAAAATAGATTACTTAGCGCAAATACTTTAGATTTTAGTATTTGCGTTTTTAAATACTTGAAATTATTTTGACATTATGTTGCCATAATGTCAAAAATCTTGTATAATACAAAAAGAAATTTATAAGATATGGTTAGAAAGAGGAGAAAAATGAAAGTTACAGATTTTAATTATAATTTACCAGAAGAACTAATTGCACAAGTACCAATACAAAAAAGGGATGAATCAAGATTAATGGTTTTAGATAAAGAAAATAAAACAATAGAACATAAAGCTTTTAAAGATATTTTAGATTATTTAAAACCAGGTGATTGTTTAGTTAGAAATAATACAAAAGTTATTCCAGCAAGATTATATGGAATAAAAGAAGAAACTGGAGCAAACGTCGAGTTTCTGCTTCTGCACAGAATAGAAGGAGATATTTGGGAAGTTATGGTTAGGCCAGGTAAGAAACTAATGCCAGGAGCAAAGGTATCTTTCGGAGATGAAATATTAAAAGCTGAAATTATAGAAAAATTAGATGGAGGAAACAGAAAAGTAATTTTTAAATATAATGGAATATTTAACGAAATATTAGATAAAATAGGTCTTATGCCATTGCCACCTTATATAAAAGAAAGATTAAAAGAAAAAGATAGATATCAAACAGTATATGCTAAATATGATGGGTCCGCAGCAGCACCTACAGCAGGACTTCATTTCACAAATGATTTATTAGATAAAATAAAAGAAAAAGGTGTAGATATTGCAAATGTAACGCTTCATGTTGGAATAGGAACTTTTAGACCAGTAAAAGTAGAAAATATAGAAGAACATGATATGCATTCAGAACATTATTATATAAAAGAAGAAGACTGTATAAAAATAAATAATGCAAGAAAAAATGGTGGAAGAATTATTGCAGTTGGAACTACTTCTTGTAGAGTACTTGAATCAATTTCAGATGAAAATGGAATGGTAAAACCAGAAGAAGGTGATACGAATATATTTATATATCCAGGATATAAATTTAAATGTATAGATGCACTAATTACTAATTTTCATTTACCAGAGTCTACATTAATAATGCTTGTATCAGCACTTGCTGGAAAAGATTATATAATGAAAGCATATGAAGAAGCGGTAAAAGAGAAATATAGATTTTTCAGTTTTGGAGATGCTATGTTTATTAAATAATATATTTAATCCTAAAAGAGTATATTTAAATGATTTATTAGAGTTTGAAGAAGAAGAAAAATAATAATAAAAATGGGGAGGAAAAATGAAAAAAGCAGTTACATATGAGTTATTACATGAATGTAAGCAAACAGGAGCAAGAAGAGGTGTGATACATACACCTCATGGAGATATAGATACGCCCGTCTTTATGCCAGTTGGGACACAGGCTACAGTAAAATCAATGACTCCAGAAGAATTAAAAGAAATTGTAGAAGCACAAATTATATTATCAAATACATATCATTTATATTTAAGACCTGGACATGAACTTATAAAAGAAGCTCGGTGGACTTCATAATTTTATGAAATGGGACAGGCCAATATTAACAGATAGTGGAGGTTTTCAAGTTTTTAGTTTAGGTGATTTAAGAACAATTTGTGAAGATGGAGTGGAATTTAAATCTCACTTAGATGGAAGTAAACATTTTTTTTCACCAGAAAAAGTTATGGAAATAGAAGAAGCACTAGGTGCAGATATTATAATGGCATTTGATGAATGTGTAGAATATCCTGCAAGTTATGAATATACAAAGCAATCTATGGAAAGAACAACAAGATGGGCTAAAAGATGTATGGATTCACATAAAACTATAGATAAGCAAGCTTTATTTGGAATAATTCAAGGAGGATTTTACAAAGATTTAAGAAAACAATCATTAGAAGATTTAGTAAAATTAGATTTGCCAGGATATGCAATAGGTGGAATTAGTGTAGGAGAACCAAAAGAGGAATTTTTAGATATTTTAAATTATACTGCTCCTCTTATGCCAAAAGATAAACCAAGATATTTAATGGGAGTAGGCTCGCCAGACTACTTAATAGAAGCAGCAATGGCTGGTATAGATATGTGTGATTGCGTATTGCCAACTAGAATTGCAAGAAATGGTACTGCAATGACATGGAATGGAAAAGTTGTAGTAAGAAATGCTACATATGAAAGAGATTTTACACCTCTTGATTCAGAATGTGATTGCTATACATGTAAAAATTATACTAGAAGTTATATAAGACATTTAGTAAAAACAAATGAAATATTAGGAGTAAGATTATTATCAATTCATAATTTAACATTCTTGACGAATTTGATGAAAAGGGTTAGAATAGAAATAGAGAATGATAATTTATTAAATTTTAAAAACGAGTTTTATAAAAAATATGGATACACAAAAGAATAAGGGGGAAGTAAGATGAATCTTATAGACAATGAAGAAAAAAAAAGCAAAGAACAAAGTACTAAATTATTGAAAATAATAATTATAGCAATAGTAGTACTTGTATTAATTTTAGCTGCAGTATTATCGTATAGTATGTATCTTCAATCTAAACAGTTTAAATTTTTAATTAATGGTAGTAATACTAGTGTGCCAAATGATTTATTTGTATTTGAAGATGAAGAAGTCTATGTATCTATTAAAGATATGGCGAATTTATTAGATTATGAATATAATAATGGGGAATACAAAAAATTCAATGAAGATACTAACCAATGCTTTATAAATGACAAAGTTACTGGAGCAGATGGATATGAAGTTGCAGGATTTGAAGCAAATTCAGAAAAGGTATATAAGGTTGTAAGAGAATATGATGAATATGAATACTATACATTAAAAACAAAGGTTAAATCTATAAACGGAAAATTATATACTACTAGTGAAGGAATTGAATTAGGGTTTAATACTAAATTTATTTATGACAAAGAAAAAAATCAGATAGCAGTTTATACATTAGATAATATTGTTAAAAGATATGCAAGTAGTCTAAATAATACAATAATAACTTCAGAAACTATGAGTTTTTCAAATAAAAAGGCTTTAAAATATGGACTTATATTAATACAAAACTCATCAGGATTGTATGGAGTACAAAACACAGATACAGGTGAGAGTGTACTTGGAACAAAATATAAAGAATTAAGATTTATGGAAAGTACTCGGAGACTTTATTGTAACAACACCAGAAAATAAACAAGGTATTATATCTACAAAAGGTGGAGTAAATATTGAGCCTCAATATGATGAAATTAATCAATTAGATATTGATTATAATTTATATATCATAAAAATTGGCGAAAAATATGGAGTTATTAATAGAAATAAAGGAGCAAGATATGTTATTTATCCACAATATGATTCTATAGGAATAGATACAACTACATTTGGAAATGATGATATTTCAAATTCATATATTTTATTTGATAATTGTATACCTGTAAAACAAATAGGTGAAAATAAAGTAGAAAAATGGACTCTTTTTGATAAAGATGGAAAAAACATTACAAATTTAAGCTTCGATGGACTCGGATATATCGAAGGAACATCTAAGACAGTGAAGGGAAACAATGTACTAACAATCCCAGAAAGAGAAGGAATTATTGTATACAAAGATGGATTATATGGTGTTATTAATTCATCAGGAAGAACTTTGTTGCCAATACAATTAAAGAAAATATATGTAGAAACAAATAATGGAAAAAATAACTATTATATGGTATATGGTGACGATAATAAGACAGAAAATATTTTAGACTTTTTAAATAAAACAATAGGTGGTACAACTTCTACAAATAACAATACAACTACAGCTACAAATACTACTCGGGTCAACTAATACTACAAATACAGTAGATAACAATGTAGTGTAAAATACAGAAAATAATAACCAAGTAAATTAATAATTAAAATGAGAACAAGATATAGATATTATATATCTTGTTTTTGCTTGATTTCTTATTCAAGTTCTAAAAATGTTTTTTAGTTAATATAGATATATTAATTAAAGGAGGAAAATATATGGATAAAAATGTTAGTATGAATAAAATAAAGTTAAATAATAATAATATAATAAAGGTTATAAAAGGAAGTATAATATCATTTTTAGTTTCTGTGATATTATTGTTTATTTTCGCAAGTTTGTTAGTTTATACAAGTTTACAAGAAACTACAATAAAACCAGTAGTTATAATAATTAGTATAATAAGCATATTAATAGGTAGTTCTTTAAGTTCCATAAAAATAAAGAAAAATGGAATAATAAATGGTGCTTTAGTTGGTCTAATATATATTTTAACTATATATATCTTATCAAGCATATCTCTAATAGGTTTTAATTTGAATTTATACTCAATTATTATGATGATAGGAGCTATTGTAAGTGGAATGATTGGTGGAGTGATTGGTGTGAATTTTAGCTAAAATAAAAAATAGAAAAATATAAAACAAAGACAGAAAAATATCATACTTTTTTTTATAAAACAGTTGATATTTTTTTTGTTTTAATATAGAATTTAAAAATATGGAGGAGCAATAATGATAACATTAGAAGACTTGAAAAATAATTTGGAAGTTCAGGAATTAATAAAAAGCTCACAAAAACAACTAAATGTTTTAGGTTATACAGAGCATTCCACAAGGCATATATCTATTGTATCAAATCGTGCAGGAAAAGTTTTAGAAACTCTAGGGTATGATAAAGAAAGAATAGAACTTGCTAAAATTGCAGGATATATGCATGATATTGGGAATTGTGTAAACCGTGTAGATCATGCACATTCAGGTGCAATACTTGCCTATGAGATATTAAAGGACATGGGAATGGATGTTGAAAAAAGAACAGAAATCATGATGGCAATTCGGAAACCATGATGAGCAAACAGGAACAGCAGTAAGTGATATATCGGCTGCATTAATTTTAGCTGATAAATCAGATGTTCATAGAGATAGAGTAGTAAATACGAATATTTCTACATTTGATAAACATGATAAGGTAAATTATGCGGTTACAAATTCAGAATTTATTATAGAAAAGGAAAAAAGAAAAGTAATTTTGAATTTAACTATTGATACAAAAATTTCACCAGTATTAGATTATTTTGAAATTTTTATGGACAGAACTATGATGAGTAAATATGCTGCTAAATATCTAGGAATATGGTTCGAATTGGTAATTAATGATACAAAATTATTATAATTTTTAGGAGGAAGTAAAGTGAAAGCAAAAAATAATACTTTAAAAATAATATTAGCAATACTAGTTATTATACTAATTTCTTTAATATCTTTTATAGGAATATTTGTAAAAGATAAAAATAAAATGAGAAATATATTACCAGATTATGAATTAGGAATGGATTTGGCAGGAGGAAGAACTTTTAGCATTAAACCAGACGAATCGGTTGAAAGAAAATATTATGATGAAAATGGAAATGAAGTAGATTCATCTGAAAAAGAAGATGGTAAAGAATATACTATAAAAGAAATAAATGAAGATGAAGAAATTACATTAAATGATGAAAGTTATGAAAAAGTAAAAGAAGTTATAATGGAAAGATTGAAGACTCTTGGAATAACAGAATATGAAGTTAGAAAAAATGCATCAAATGGTGAAATCTATATAACTATACCAGAAAATAGTAATACAGATATAATAATTTCTGATATGACACCAAGTGGAGAATTTAAAATAATAGATAGTGAAGAGAATTCTGATAAATTGATTACAAGTGATCAAGTGAAATTAATTGATGATAAATTAAAAGAACTAAATGTTTCTGAATTTAATGTGATGATAAAAAAAGTAACAAATCAAGAAGGCTCAAATGAAACAAGTGATGAAGAAAGTACAAGTATTACAGAATCTATACAAATAGATATTATAGTGCCAGAAGATATAGATACAAATACGGAAATAACAGATTTAGATGGATATAAATTTTTACATCAAGAAGAAGAAGGAGAAACATTAGTAACATCAGATGAAATGAAAGAAATAAAAGAAAAATTATCAGGAAAGACATATGAAATTAGAAAAAACAAAGATGATGAAGAAATATATATATTTACTTATAAAGTAAACACACAAGATATATCAGAAATAGCTAAGTTTAAAGTAAAAGATAATATATTATTAGAAAAAGAAGATATAAAAGATGTAAAAGTTGGATATGATTCAAGTACGGCTACTGTATATTTAAATATACAATTTAATAAAAAGGGAACAGAAAAATTAAGAGAAATAAGTAAAGAATATGTAACAGTAACAGATGAAGAAGGAAATGAAGTAAAAAAACAAATTGATTTAGTATTAGATGGTGAAACACAATTATCAACAGTTTTTGCTGAAGAAATAACAGATGGCTTGTTACAATTATCTATGGGAAGTTCAAGTACTTCTCAGACAAATAGTCAATTACAAGATTCTTTGAATCAAGCATCTAATTTAGCTGTTTTATTAAAAACACAAACTTTACCTTTAACATATACATCAGATCAAAATTTATATATTGAATCAGATATTACAAACGATGTATTAAGAGTAGGATTGATAATAGCATTAATAATTTTTGCAATAATAGCAATAGGAACAATTATTAAATATAAAAAATCAGGTTTATTTACTATTATTAGTTTAATAGGTTATGTGGCCACATTATTAATAGCTTTAAGATATACTAATGTTGTAATAACTATATCAGGAATACTTGCAATTGTATTAAGTATTGTAATAGCTTATATTTATATAATAAATACAATTAAAAATAGTAGAAAAAATAAAGAAGAGGAAAAAAATCTATTGTTTAAAGAATTAAGCATTTGTATACCAAGTTTAATTATTTCTATTGTATTTTGCTTTGTAAAAAACTTACAACTTGCAAGTTTTGGAATGGTAATGTTTTGGGCAATTTTAGTAATGATAATATATAATTTAGCCATAACAAAAGTATTAATATCAAATTCAGAAAAATAAAGATTTAAAGAGAGGGTTAATATATGAAGAAGATAGTATATGCAATCTTAGCAGTTATTATAATAATTGGAATAATTGTAATTGCTACTGTAGGATTTAATGTGGGTGTAATATATTCTAATCATCGCGAAGTAAATGTGTATCTTGGCAAAGAATATAATATAAATGATGTAAGGCAAATAGTAAATGAAGTAATAACTGATGAAGAAGTTATAATAAATGGTGTAGAGAAATTTAAAGATAGTTTGGTAATTAAAGCAAAAAATATTAGTGATGAACAAGTAGAAAGTTTAAAGCAAAAGTTTATTGAAAAATATGAAATTTCAGATGATAATAAAGATAGCTTTATTACAGTATCTGACATAGGAAGTTTTAGAATAAGGGATTTAGTAAAACCATATATTTTACCAATTATTTTGGCAACAGCTATAGTATTAGTATATATGGCAATAATGTATAAAAAATTAGGTATAACAAAAGTTATATTACAAGAGGTAATTGTTCTAATAATTTCAGGAGCTTTATTATATAGTATAATAGCAATTACGAGATTTCCAGTTAATAGGTTATTTATACCATCAGGATTAGCTGTATATATGTTAACTATAATAATAACTAATCTACAATTCACAAAACAATTACAAAATTTAAAAAATAAAGAAAATAAAAAAGCTTAACGTAAAAAAGATATCTAGAATATTATATAATAGATATCTTTTTTTATATAAAATGATGAAATAAAAGCTACTTTTATTTTGAAATTTAGAAAAATAGAGAGTTTCCTATTAATAAAAAAAGGAGGAGAAAATGAAACAGTTTTTTAAAAAGATAAGTAGAATTTTTACAAGAAGTATGGATAATCAACTAAACTACAAAGAAGTATTAGATATAATTAAACAATCAAAAAATGCAAAATTAATAGATGTAAGAAGCATTCAAGAATATGAAGAAGGACATTTAGATGGTGCCATTTGTATTCCTCTATATGAGCTTTCAAGTAAAATTATAGATAAGATACAAGATAAAGATAATATAATTATATTATATTGTTCATCTGGAATAAGAAGTTTAAAAGGGAAAAAGATTTTAGATAATCTTGGATATAGAAATATATATAATTTAAAAGGAGGAATTGATAATATTTAAATTCGATAATAAATAATATAACAGCACTTCATTTTGAAGTGTTGTTATTTATAAGCAAAAATAAAAATCAAGTTTATTGAATATTGTTAAAGTAGTATACATTATGTTATAATTTATTAGTAAAAGTTGAATAATAGAATTAAATTAAAAATATATGTAATTTTATTAAGAAAAGATAGAAAAAAATATATATTAACGAAATATGACAAATTTTATGTAAAATGCTTGACATTTACATAAAAACACAATATTATATAATAGAAAATTATATTTTAAGGAGAATGGATATATGCATACTCAAATGTTGACTTCGAAATTTGGTGGGGAATTGATAAGCTTCAAACTAAATGGAGTGGAAAGAATACATCAAGGTGAAGAGTGCGTAGATGAAAATGGAAAAGTGTTTTGGAAGAGACATTCACCAGTATTATTCCCAACAGTAGGTAAACTAAAGAAAAATCAAACCATTATTAATGGCAAGACATATGAGATGCCACAACATGGATTTGCAAGAGATTTAGAATTTGAACCAATTACTAAATTGGATAATTTTCATTCTTATGTATTAAAAAGTAATAAAAATACCATTTCAAAATTTCCTTTTGATTTTGAATTATATACAACATATAGGTTAGATGATAATAAATTAACAACTATATATAAAGTTATTAATACAGGTAATACAAGTATGCCATTTGGAATTGGTGGACATCCAGCGTTTAAAATAAATCTAGAGGATTTAAAAAATGAAAATTATTATTTAGAATTTGAAGAAGATGAAGATAAAATTCATTTCCTATATTTAGTTGATGGTTTAATTGGAACTGAATATGCAAAAAATAGAATGAGCGATAAAAGAAGAATATATATATATAAAGATACATTCAATAATGATGCTTTAATAATGAAAGGAATAACATCTTCTAAAATAAGTCTAAAAAAACGTGATACTGGGAAAACTGTATTAACAATGGATTTTTCTGGGTTCCCATATTTAGCAATATGGTCAAAACCAAATGCTCCATTTTTATGTATAGAGCCTTGGAAAACTACAGCTGACACAGTAAAATCAAGCGGAGTATTTACACAAAAAACAGATATCATTATATTAAAGCCGAATGAAGAGTTTGAATGTAAATATACAGTAGAATTTTTTGAAGAATAGAAGGAACTTTTATGGGAAAATTAATATTAATAATTGTGGGATTGTTACTAGCATTAATAGGTGTAATTATGATATATGATTCTAGGATATTAACTAAAAGGTTCTTTAGTTTTGGGGATCAAAATGAAGGAGTTTTTGGATTGAAAATAGTAGGTTTTATTATTGCGATTATTGGTGCTTGTATAATATTTTTCGTTACAGGATAATGGGTTATAATGTTACCGCATAGCTAATTGTTTGATATATCTTTTTCTAAAACCAATCTTGAAGCGTGGCGGGTAAGAGGAGATAGTTACCTTTATACCACGCAGTTTAGGTAGAAAAGTAAGATAGTGTGTACCATCGGCGATTGGTTTTAGAAAAAGATATATCAAACAATTAGCTATGCTACTATGTGTTTTTTTATAACTATGATTTGTAACTATACTGTAACTATTTTTTTATAAATAATAAAAAATAGTTGTAATTTAACCAAAATAATGATAATATAAAAACCAATAATAAACAAAAACTATAAAAAAGAGGAGTAAATTTAAACTATCTAGATAAGAGAAAAGAAGTTGTTTTAGCTGAAAGCTTCTTATAGAAAAGAAAATTGAAGGTAGCTTTTTTGTTGATATATTGAAAGGTAGTAGGTATATCCGTTTGGCATACGTTATATTGCTTTAGAGATGCTAATTAATAATTAGTAATTAAGGTGGTACCGCGAAAATAAAATCCTCGCCCTTATGTTAGGGAAAGAGGATTTTATTGATTTTATATAATAGGAAAGTTCTATTATAGAGAAAAATTTAACTAACATGTCTTTCCTATTATATAAAAATAATTGTACACAATTTTTTATCAAAAATTGGCACACGAACAATTAAACGCGGGCTTCAAAATGTTCTAAACAGAGAAAATGTTCAAAAAAGCCCGCTATTGTTCTAATGAAATGTGTTTTATTTATATTAGATAGATATTTTAGGATTTTTAAAATTTGACAAGGGTTATTATATCAGTTTAATAAAATGAAAAATCATTACTGTATTTAAGCACGATTTATTAAAAAGAGAAAATAAAAATATTTAAATTAATTATAAATTTATAAAAGGGGGAATATAAATGAAAAATCACGAATTAAACGAAAAGTATAATCCAAAAGAATTTGAAGAAAAATTGTATAAATTATGGGAGGAAAATGGATATTTTAAACCAAGTATGGATAAGACAAAAGAGTCTTACTCTATTATGATGCCACCTCCAAATGTAACTGGAAAACTTCATATGGGACATGCATTGGATGCTACAATACAAGACTTTTTAATTAGATATAAAAGAATGAAAGGATTTAATACATTATGGCTTCCTGGTACAGACCATGCAGCTATCTCTACAGAAATGAAGGTTGTTCAAAAGTTAAGAGAAGAAGGTAGAAAAAAATCTGATTTAACTCGTGAAGAATTTTTAGAAAAAGCATGGGAATGGACTAAAGAATATGGTGGAACAATTCAAAAACAACAAAGAAAAATGGGGTGTTCTTGTGATTGGGACAGAAGTCGTTTCACATTAGATGAAGGATTATCTAAAGCAGTCCAAACAGTATTTTTAAAGTTATATGAAAAAGGATATATTTATAAAGGAAAAAGAATGATAAATTGGTGTCCAAATTGTAAGACATCAATTTCAGATGCGGAAGTTGAATACAAAGAAGAATCTTCACATATTTGGCATATTAAGTATCATATAAAAGATTCTGATGAATACTTGATAGTTGCTACAACTAGACCAGAAACAATGCTTGGAGATACTGGTGTTGCTGTAAATCCAAAAGATGATAGATTTAAACACTTGATAGGGAAAAAATGTATTTTACCTATTATGAATAAAGAAATTCCTATTATAGCAGATCCATTTGTTGATATGGAATTTGGTACTGGATGTGTTAAATTAACACCTTGTCATGATCCAAATGACTATCAAGCAGGTTTAAAAAATAACTTAGAATTTGTAGAGGTTTTTGATAGTAATTTAATAATGAATGATTTAATTCCAGAAGTTAAAGGAATGAATGCATATGAAGCAAGAAATGTAATAGTAGATATGCTAAAAGATTTGGGGTATTTAATAAAAATAGAAGATTATACACATAATGTTGCAAAATGTGAAAGATGTAAAACAACAATTGAGCCAACCATTTCAGACCAATGGTTTGTAAAAATGGAGGATCTAGCAAAACCAGCGATAGAAGCAGTAAAAAACGGAGATGTTAAATTTATTCCATCAAAATATGATAGAACATATTTTAACTGGATGGAGAATTTGCAAGATTGGTGTATTTCACGTCAATTATATTGGGGACATAGAATTCCAGCATATTATTGTGAAAGATGTGGTGAAATTCATGTTGCAAGTGAAATGCCTGAAAAGTGTACAAAATGTGGAAGTGAAAAATTAGTTCAAGATCCAGATACATTAGACACATGGTTTAGTTCTGCTTTATGGCCATTTTCTACACTTGGTTGGCCAGACAATACAGAGGATCTAAAGACATTTTATCCGACTAATGCTTTAGTAACAGGATATGATATAATATCACTTTGGGTATCAAGAATGATTTTTTCTGGCTTAGAATATTTAGGAAAGAAACCTTTTTCAGATGTTATAATTCATGGAATGGTTAGAGATGAGCAAGGAAGAAAAATGAGTAAAACACTTGGAAATGGTGTAGATCCATTGCAAGTAGTAGATGAATATGGCGCAGATGCATTAAGATTTTCTTTAGTGCTTGGAATTTCTTTTGGAAATGATATAAGATATATTCCTGCAAAAGTTGAACAAGGAGCAAACTTTGCAAATAAATTATGGAATGCCTCAAAATTTGTTTTAATGAATTTAAAAGGTTTTGATGGCAAATTTGATTTATCAAAATTAGCAATAGAAGATAAATGGATTTTATCAAAGGTAAATAAATTAGCAGGAGAAATGGCAAATAATATAGATAACTACGATTTAGGTGTAGCGGTGCAAAAAATATATGACTTCATTTGGAATGAATTTTGTGATTGGTATATTGAAATAGTTAAAACTCGTTTATATGATGAAAATTGTGATACAAAAAGAGAAGCGAAAGCGACTTTAAACACAGTTTTAGAATACAGTTTAAAAATGCTACATCCAATAATGCCATTTGTTACAGAAGAAATTTATACTAAATTGTATAATGAGGATGAAAGTATAATGATTTCAAAATGGCCAGAGTATAAAGAAGAATTTAATTTTGAAATAGAGGAACAAGAAATAGAAAATTTAAAATCTATTATTGGAGAAATAAGAAATATACGAAATAATATGAATGTTCATCCTTCAAAAAAATCGAAACTAATTTTTGTAACAGAAAAATATAATGATTTAATTGAGCAAAGTGAAGGATTTATTAAAAGATTAGGTTTTGGAAATGAAATTGTTATACAATCAGATAAAAGTAATATTCCAGAAAATAGTTTTTCAATTATACAAAGAGATTTAGAGTTATATATACCATTTGAAGATTTAGTTGATATAGAAGCAGAAAGAGAAAGATTATTAAAAGAAAAAGAAAAGTTACAAGCTGAAGTATTAAGAGCTGAAAAGATGCTTTCAAATCCGGGATTTGTAAATAAAGCACCAGAAAGTAAGATACAAGAGGAAAAGGATAAATTAGAAAAGTATAAAGAAATGCTTAAAAATACTGTGGAGAGATTAGAAGGAATGAAGGAATTTAACTAATTGATCAATCAGGGATAGAGAATTTTTGGCTTATCAAAATTGATATTAATAAATTTCAAATAAAAGATGATGAGAAATTTATATTTGATTTTTTATTAAATGATATTGAAAAAGATTAAAATTATAGATACTTGTGTATGAAAACAGCTAGAATTTAGTAAAGACTAATTTCTAGTTGTTTCTGATTTTGACTTGTACAAAAAAGAATATTACAATTTTTATTGAATTAATTCAATAAAAATTGGATAAAATGTTGAATAGATTCAATAAAAATGTTATAATTAATAAAAAGGTTCATATAATAACAAAGGGAGGAAAGTAATATGAATATTAAATCAAGCCTAATGATTACAAATCCTTGGTGGAATAACGAAAAAATAAATGAACAGTTTTTATTAGGAAGAAAAAGAAAAGAATTTGAGAATATAATAGAGTACATTGATAATAAAAGAATTTTGAGTATAATTGGACCTCGAAGAGTAGGAAAATCTACTTTAATATATCAAACAATAAATTATTTAATAGAAAAGCAGAAAATAGATAATAAAAGGATATTACTATTTAGTGGTGATGATCCAAGTTTATTTTTTGATGAAAATGATAAACTATCAGATGTATTAGAGGTGTATTTTAATGAAATTTTAGAAGAAAGCATATCAAAACTTAAATCAAGAGTATATATATTTATTGATGAAATACATTTTATAAAAAATTGGCAAAACTATTTAAAAACATATTTTGATAGAAAATATAATATTAAATTTATTATAACAGGATCATCATCAATGCATTTATTTAAAGACGCAAATGAATCGTTACTTGGAAGAATAGAAAATATACATGTGTTACCTTTAACGTTTAATCAATTTATGAATTTCTATATGACATATATTTCGAAGACAGATGATATACTAATTCCTAAATTTAACTTTAATAATATAGATGATGTGATGAAAAAATTAGAAAAGATATATTATGATCAAGAATTAAAACTAAAAATTCAAAAAATTCTAAAAAAATATATGATTGTGGGTGGATATCCAGAATATTTTGAAATTAAAGATATTGAAGTATGGCAAAAACAATTATCAGAAGATATTATAACAAGAGGAATATATAAAGATATTTTAACTATATATAATATAAAATCGCCAGAAATATTAGAAAAACTATTGTATTATATTGCTTCAAATAATTCGCAAAGTTTTGCTTATTCTGGAATAGCAAGTACTTTTGGTATTGATACTGTAACTACAATGACATACCTAGGTTACCTTAAACAGGCATTTTTAATTAATATATTAGAAAATTACTCAAATAATATTGCAAAAGTAATTCGTACCAATAAAAAATTAAGTATTTTAGACAACGGAATTCAAAATAGTTTGCTTAAGCAAAAAGATATAGACAGCAATATGGCTGGTCATATTGTGGAATCAATGGTAGATTTTGATTTTAGATTGTTATGTGAGAAGGAAAATTACAAACAATTTTATTATAGAAATAAAGATAAAGAAGAAATTGATATAATTATAGATAGAAATATAGATATAATTCCAATTGAAGTTAAATATACAAATCAAATTGAAAATTCTGATTTAAAAGTTATAAATAAGTTTATTGAGTCACATAAAGATAAAGGTATTAATCAGGCTAAGTGTGGTATTGTTATCACAAAAAATATTTTGAAAAAAGAAGGAAAGTTATATTTTGTGCCATATTGGTTATTAAATATATAAACAGATTTTACTTACAAAAAATATATTAAATAGAATAGTAATAAAAAAAGCTAGAAGTTAGTATAAAACTAATTTCTAGTTTTTTCTTATTTGATCTATTATAAAATTTCCGATTTTGAATTTTAAAACACACTTATCTAGTATAAGGAAGATTTTTCAAAAAAGCATTACATTGTAAGTACAAAAATAGGGTTATCTGACAAGTCAAAAAATGTCGAAAACTTCCCATAAATCGATAAAACTTCCTAAATTTTGCTATAGGAAAAAAATGGAAATGGTATTATAATAATAAAAAACAAAAGAAGGAGGAGTGTGAATTTGAATAGTAAATACATTCAAGAGGACAAGCTCTTGTTATTACAAATAACAGAAGAGATTGATCATCATACTACAGAAGATATAAGGAGGAAAGCGGACAATGAAATTACGAGATATATGCCTAGAAAAGTTATATTTGATTTCGGCATGGTTACTTTTATGGATAGTGCAGGAATAGGAATGTTAATAGGAAGATATAAAATAGTAAAAACATTCGGTGGAACTATAGAAATGATAAATGTAAAACCAAGTGTAAGAAAAATATTTGAAATGAGTGGTGTCTTAAAAATAGTACCTATTAGGAAAGACATAGAATTTAAAGTGTCATAGATAAAGAAAAAATATTAAATTTGAAATATTATAGATTTAATAAAATGTCAAGTTTAATGTAATCCAAATTTTGACTTTTAAATGTTAGTCTTAGTTTTTAGATTTAGAGTATTTTATCAAATGTTTAAATCTTAGTTTTACCTGTATAGGTTATTTTAAATAGATAAAAAGAGGAGATAAGCTATGAAAAGTTTATATGAAAATGAAATGAAATTAGAATTCTTAAGCAAATCTAATAATGAAGCATTTGCACGTATATCTGTTGCAGCTTTTGCTTCGCAATTAGACCCAACTATAGAAGAAATGGCAGATATAAAAACTGCAGTATCTGAAGCTGTTACTAATAGTATTGTTCATGGATATGAAGGTATGAATGGAATGGTAAAAATAGTATGCAAGATTTTTGCAAATTGTATAGAAATAGAAATTTCAGATACAGGAAAAGGAATTGAAAATGTAGATATGGCAAGAAAGCCTTTATATACATCAAAACCAAACTTGGAAAGGTCTGGAATGGGTTTTACAATAATGGAAAGTTTTATGGATGAAGTTTCTGTTGAGTCTGTTTTAGGACTTGGAACGAAGGTTACCATGAAGAAATTTATAAAAAAGGAGGAAGAAGATATAGAAAAAATGGAACTTGCTAATTTAGGAGGAAGATAGAAAGGCAGGAAAGAATATGTACGATAATAGTATGGAGAACATATTTAAAGCTCAAAATGGAAATCAAGATGCTATGTCTAAATTAGTAGAAGATAATAAAGGATTGGTATGGAGTATAGTAAAAAGATTTAGTGGAAGAGGATATGAATTAGAAGATTTATATCAAATTCGGGTCACTTCGGATTAATAAAAGCAATAAAAAGGTTTGATACAAATTTAGATGTAAAACTTTCTACATATGCTGTACCTTATATCTTAGGGGAAATAAAAAGATTTATTAGAGATGATGGACCAATAAAAGTCAGTAGAAGTATGAAAGAATTAGGAATAAAAATTAAAGAATTACAAAAAGAATATATGAGAAAAAATGGAAAAGAAATAAAAGTAGAAGAAATTTCTAAAACATTAAAGATACCTAAAGAAGAGATAGCATCAGCATTAGATGCATTTAATCCAATAGATTCAATTTATGATAAGACATATTCAGGTGATGATGAAGGAATTAGTATATTAGATAAAATAAGTAGTAATACAAATGAAGCAAATAGTATAGTAGATAAAATTTGTATAAGGGAATTAATTGATAATTTAGAAGAAAGAGAAAAAGAGTTAATTTTATTAAGATATTATAAAGGACAAACTCAAAGCGAAGTCGCCAAAGTATTAGGAATTACACAAGTACAAGTGTCTAGGATAGAAAAAAAAGTATTAAATTCAATGAAACTTAAGCTTGCAATATAAAGGGAGGCATTATGCGAAAATTGATCATCTATATTATTTTATTAATATTAATTGTTTTTTTAATTCCAATAATATTTACTAATGAGTTTGAAGATAATAAACAAACATCAAGTATTGTAGAAAATATAGATAATAAAGAAGAAAATACAAGCAAAATTGAAGAAAGCTCATATGACTACAAAAAATATAATACTGTAAAGGTTTTACATACAAAAACAAATAATATAGAAGAAATAAATTTAGATGAATATTTGTACGGAGTGGTATCTGCTGAGATGCCAGCAAGTTTTGAAGAGGAGGCTCTAAAAGCACAAAGTATTGTAGCAAGAACATATACGATTTATAAAATTATACATAATGGTGGAAAACATGAAGGAGCAGATATATGTGATGATTCAAACTGTTGCCAAGCTTGGATTTCGAAGGAAGATAGGTTAAGTAAATGGGACGAAAATGAAAGGGAAAGTAATTGGAATAAAATAGTGAAAGCTGTAAATGAAACTAAAGGTAAAATTATAACTTACAATGGAGAGCCAATTAATGCTTTTTTTCATTCTAATAGTGGAGGAAGTACAGAAGCACCAATTAATGTATGGGGAGGAACAGGATATCCATACTTGCAAACTGTTGAAACATCAGGAGAAGATGCATATACACAATATAAATCAGAGGTTGTTATTTCTAAAGAAGAATTAATAAATAAAATGAAAGAAAAATACGAAGATTTTTCAATTAGTTTTGAAGAATCGAATTCGATACAAATTCTAGAATATACAGAGTCAAAGAGAGTAAAGACTATAAAAATAGGAAATAAAAATTTATCAGGTGTAGAAGTAAGGAGCATATTCACATTAAAATCTGCAAATTTTACTGTAAGTATAGAAGATAATAACATTAAATTTTCCGTAATTGGATATGGTCATGGAGTAGGAATGAGCCAGACAGGCGCAGACAGTTTAGCAAAGCAAGGAAAAAATTGTGAAGAAATTATTACACACTTTTATACAGGTGTTAATGTAATAGATTTATAGTATATGAATTGAATAATTATCGCTATAAAATATATTCATATTATATTATTAGTAATGGTTAATAAAAGTAATAATTTTTATAGTGTTTGTATAAATTTCTCTTAAAAGGAAATAATTATACTAAAGAAAAATTAAGGAGGAATTTATTTTATGAGAAAAGATATAGAGAGAAAGAGAAATATACAAAAAACAAATATAAACAAAATGTTATTTACATCTGGAGGAATTATTTCATTAATAATAATTATAGTTGCAATTGGAGTTTTTGTTTATGGAAATAAAAATGCAGAAAATTCTAAAATTGCAGACTTAAATTCTAGTGATATAACAAGTCTTGTAGAAGGAGGAACTAAAACTTCTGAACAAGCAAGTAGTCAGGTTGGAAAATCTATTAATGAAGTAAAAGAAGAATCCAATGTATTAGTAGTAGACACAGAAGAAGATACGAATAAGAATGAAGTGCAAGAGATACAAGAAAAAGAAGTTACTACAAAAACAACTAAAAATACAGAAAGCACAGATAAAAATACAGAAAATAAAAAACAAGCTACAGTAGAAAAAAAAGCAGATCCAGTATTTTCAATGCCTGTAGAAGGTGAAATTATAAAAGAATATGCAAAAGATAAACTTGTATATTCAGATACATTAAAAGAATGGGTAACACATGCAGGAATTGATATAAAAGCTGATAAAACTACTGTTGTAAAAGCATCTGAAGAAGGAACTGTAAAATCAATAAAAAATGACCCAAGATATCGGATTAACAGTAGTAATAGAGCATAACAATGGATATAGCACAGTATATGCTAATTTACTAACAGCAGAATTTGTAACTGCAGGTGAAAGTGTAAAAAAAGGACAAACTATAGGAACGGTAGGAAATACTGCTACATTTGAAATTTCAGATGAACCACATTTACATTTTGAGATTTTAAAAGATAATGTTCAAATTGATCCTAATATGTATATAAAATAGATAAAAAATATTAAGATTGTCAAAAAAATAAATCAATTGACAATCTTTAATTTTTTTATAAAATTCTTAGTTTATTTGAACAATTTAAAGTGTAAAAAGTTATACACTAAATTCAGTTGGTTTGAGGACTTTAAATCAAATTATAAATTTAGTATTTCAAAATATTGGAATCTAAGAAAAAAATAAATGAAAAAATTATATAATAATAAAAATAAAGTTGCTTAGATTACATAACATATGATATAATAATATATAGTAATAAACAAAATGTGTTTATTGAATGTTGAACGCTATAATAAAAAAGTTTTATAGTTAAAATATAAAAAAATAAATATATAATATAAGGAGTAATAATGTGGAAGAAAAAGATTTTAGAGAAACTATAATAAATTTAAGTAAGGCTTTAATAGATGATTTTAGAGGTTTTTTAGTAGATAAAAAACAACGTATTGAAGTTCCAGATAACATGTATCATTTGCAAATTGCGTATCAGGAAATGTCAAAAATGCCAAATTGGAAATATGAAAGTGGGACTGGGCAAAATCCAACAATAGAATATATGAAAGAAAAGAATGGAATTTATATAACTAAAATAGCTAAAGAAGATGGAAGCGGTGAGTATCAAAGAACAGTAGGATATTTAAGAGATACATTTCTTAAACAAGTTCAATATAGAGGAGTAAAATGTCTTGAATATGAAGTTTTAAGACGAATTGCAATAGGAATGGGATATGATGTTGATGAGTATACTTTGTTAGAAAGAACAAAAGACTCTGTAAAGACGCCAGTTTCAATGATAAGTTATAAAGGAAAAATATACATAACAAAGAGTCGTATTCAACAGGTGAAAGCGTACAGAAAGCTTTCAGAAGGGGATAAACCTGTATTTGGGAAAAATGACAGGTTAATAGGATTCATTTCTAATGGTAAATTTGTTGATATAAACCATTATAGAAGATATACAAGGATTTCTCCAGATAAAGACAGAGAATCAGAGCTTTAATTCCAAAAGTTGCCAAATTGGACAGAGTATTTTGGCATTTTTTTGATTTAACTATTTAAAAAATATAAATATAATGATATTCTTTAAGAAGAGTTTTTGATGATTTTGTAATAAAAAAATGGAGGAAAAAATGAGTAAAGTACAATGGACCAAAGAACAGATGCAAGCAATAGAAGAAAAAAATTCTAATATATTAGTAGCTGCTGCTGCACGGAAGTGGAAAAACAGCAGTGCTTGTTGAAAGAATGATTAATAAAGTAATAAAAGATAAAGTAGATATAGATAAGATTCTAATTGTTACTTTTACAAATGCAGCTGCAAGTGAAATGAGAGAAAGAATATTAGATGCTATATATAAACAAATAGAAGAAAATCCAGAAGATGAAACTTTGCAAAAACAAATTATTTTATTGAATAAAGCAAGTATTTGTACAATACATTCATTTTGTTTAGATGTAATACGTAATCATTTTTATGAATTAGATATACCAGCTAATTTTAGAGTAGGTGACACAGGGGAAATAGAACTATTAAAACAAGATGTAATTGAAGAAATATTTGAAGAAAAATATTTAAATAATGATAAAGATTTTATAGATTTAATAAATACATATACGAATTATAGAGATGATGAATCTTTAAAACAATTAGTTATGAATATATATAAATTTATTCAAAGTAGTCCATTTCCAAATGATTGGATAAATCAAAAAGTATATATGTTTAATATTAGTGACAAAAAACAAGATTTCTCTAAAACAATATGGGGGAAAATTTTACTAAAAAATCTTTCAGAAGATTTAGAAGATGCTATTATAAAATTAGATAATTTAATTTTAAATATGAGAAGATTTGATGAATTAGAGAAATATATAAAAGTTATTGAATCAGATATTGATGAATTAAAATCGTTATATAAAAATTTAGATTCTTGGGATAATGCATATAATTTTAGTAAAATAGATTTTGCTAAATGGCCAGCAGATAGAAAAATAACTTTTCAGATAAAAGATGAAGCTAAAAAAATAAGAGATGATGTAAAGAAAAAAATATCAGCAAGTATTAATAAAATATTAATATATAACTCAGAAACAGCAAATAGCGATATTATAGAGATGTATAAAATATTAGATAAATTAAAGAATTTAATAATAGAATTTAGTAATAGATTTTCTATCAGAAAGAAAGAAAAAAATATTATAGATTTTAATGACATAGAACATTTTGCACTTAAATTACTTGTAAAAAAAGGTGAAAAAGGACAAATAATTAGTACAGAAATAGCAAATGAATATAAAGAAAAATTTGAAGAAATAGCTATAGATGAATATCAAGATAGTAATTTAGTACAAGAATATATTTTAAATAGTATTTCTAGAAGTAATAACATATTTATGGTTGGAGATGTTAAACAAAGTATTTATAAATTCAGACAAGCAAGACCAGAACTTTTTTTAGACAAATATGAAAATTACAGTTTAAATAAGGAAACAGGAAAAGACTTGAAAATAAAATTATTTAAAAATTTTAGAAGTAGAAAAAATATATTAGATTTTACTAATTTAGTTTTTGATAATATTATGAGTAAAGAAGCAGGAGATATTTTATATAGTGAAGAAGAGTATTTAAATTTAGGAGCAAACTATGAAGAACCAGAAGATAAGAGCTTAGATTATGCGGGACTTACAGAACTACATATTATCGATATGAAAGAAGATAAAGAAGACGAAGTTTATAAATGTGATAACAAAGAAGAAGATAAAAAGCAAGAAGAAACAGAAGAAATCATAGAAAATACTGTAATTGAAGCAAAACTAGTAGCTAAAAAAATGAAAGAACTATTAGATAGCCGGATATTTAGTATATGATAAGAAAAAGGGATATAGGAAAATTACATATAAAGATATAGTAGTTTTATTAAGAGCTACATCTAGTATGGCTCCAATATATGAAAAAGAAATAAATGAATTAGATATACCAGTTTTTAGTGATACCTCTTCTGAATTTCTAGATAGTATAGAAATTCAGACTATTTTATGTTTATTAAAAATAATAGATAATCCTATGCAGGATATACCTTTTGTAAGTGTATTAAGGTCTAATATAGGAGGATTTACAGATGATGAATTAGTTCGTATTAGATTGTGTAATAAAGAAAGCAGTTTTTATGAAGCTTTTGTATCAGCACAAATTCAGTGTGATGATGAACTTAAAAATAAAATCAAAAAATTCCTACAAGAGTTAAAATCTTGGCAAAAACAAGTAAATGAAAAACCTTTAGATGAATTAATTTGGAATATATATACAGGAACAAATTATTATAACTATGTGCGGACTAATGCCAAATGGAACATTAAGAAAGGCAAATTTAAAAATGCTTTTTGAGAGAGCAAAGCAGTATGAAAAAGCAAGTTTTAAAGGATTATTTAATTTTATAAACTTTATAGATAAATTAAGGAAAACAAGTGGTGATATGTCTTCAGCAAAATTGATTGGAGAAAATGAAGATGTAGTAAGGATTATGAGTATACATAAAAGCAAAGGACTAGAATTTCCAGTTGTATTTTTAGCAGGAACTGGAAAAGGTTTTAATATGCAAGATTTAAATGATTCTATATTAATGCATCAAGATATAGGATTAGGTCCAAAATATATAAATTTTGAAAATAGAATAGAATATAATACTTTAGCAAAAGAAGCTATTAGAATTAATTCATATACAGAGACTTTGTCTGAGGAAATGAGAATTCTATATGTTGCACTTACAAGAGCAAAGGAAAAGTTAATAATAACGGGAATAAAAAAAGATGCAGAAAAATCTTTAAAAGAAAAAGAAAATTTATTAGAATTATATAAAAATAAAGATAATCATAAAATTAATTCTCTATTAGTAAAGAAATATAAGACCTATTTAGATTGGTTAGAATTAGTATATTTAAAAAATATAGATAATATAGATGATATTTTTGGTATGGAAATACATAAAAAAGATGAAATATTAAAAAACATTGGTAGAAATGGAGAAAAAAGTCAAAAAGAACAAGCAAATTTTATAGAGAAAATAAAGGAAAAGTCAAATGAGATATATAATGAAGAAGATGATATAATAAATAAAATAAAATGGAAATATCAATATACAGATTCAATATTAATACCTACTAAGACATCTGTTACAAAAATAAAAGAGTTAGAAAATGAGAAGATTTTAAGCCTAGAAGAAAAAGAAGAGATAAAGAATATACAAGAATATAAAATATTAACAAATAAACCTAAATTTTTAAGTGATGAAGAAAAAGTAACAAATAGTGAAAGAGGAACATTAATGCATTTATGTGTTCAAAAGATGAATGAAAAAGAAGAGTATGATATTAATAAAATAGAAGACATGATAAATGATTTATATAATAAAGATGTAATAACAAAAGTACAAAAAGATGTAATACAAGCGAACAAATTATACGAATATACGAAATCTAATTTATGGAATGAATTAAGAGAAGCAAAAGAAATACATAAAGAACAGCCTTTTTATATAAATATTTCAGCAAAAGATATATTTGATTTAGATACTAATGAAAATATATTAGTACAAGGAATTATTGATCTATATTATATTAATAATAAGAATGAATTAATTTTAGTTGATTTTAAAACAGATTATATAAAAAATGGGGAAGAAGAGGTTTTAATAAAGAAATATAGTAAACAATTAGAAATATATCAAAAAGCTTTAGAACAAAGTTTAGATAAAAATGTAGAACATATATATATATATTCAATGGCTTTAAATAAATGCATAGAATTACATAAATAAAAGCAACAGACAGAATATAAAGAATATTCTGCCTGTTTTTTTGTCCTAGTCAAAACTGTCATTTCGAGGTATGATACATAAAACAATCAAATAGAAATGTAAATGCATCCGTTGCTGTAAATAAATGTGTGATCGAGCAAATGAGTAAAAATTTCCAAAAGATCTTCTGGAGAAACCTTTTGTAACTCATTAGATGGGTTTGTTATGACAATATAATTGCCACAAAGCTCATCTTTTACTCTTTCGAGTATCAGCTCCATTGGACATAACCTCCCTTATTAAGTATTGTTTAGAATTATATAATATTTGGAAAAAAATGTAAAATAAATTTAAATAACATAATAACTTAGTATTTTACAAATAAAAATAGAATATTACACTAGATAACTGTATAACATATAAAGTGATAGATAGATATGAAGAAGTTTGTTAGAATTAATCGAAATAAGAAGAACGAAAATTAGCAATGAGCATATGACATATGTTTAATAGCTCATACTTCAAAGTAGGTAAAAATCTCGTATATAAACCATAAAAAGTATTCAAAAGCTTTTAAATGAAAAATAAAATTATGTATTTACTTAAAAAGATAAATATGATATATAAAATTAAAGAAAAGGAGTAATTATGAGATTAGATAAATTTTTAAAAATTTCTAGAGTTATAAAAAGAAGAACTGTTGCGAATGAGGCAGCAGATAGTGGAAGAGTTTTTGTTAATGGAAAACAAGTAAAACCAAGTTATGAAGTAAAAACAGGAGATATAGTAGAGATTAAATTTGGAGATAAATTATCTAAATTTGAAATTATAAAAATACCAACTGTGCAAGGAAAAGATATGGGAGAATTAATAAAAGTTTTGTAGGGGAGTGATTATAATAAAAGTAAAGTCAAAAAAGCTTACAGATGAGCAAAAAGAAGAAAAAAATAAAAAAGTAAATATGATTATTACTAATATTGTAAGACTATTATTAATTTTAATTATAGTAAGAGGTATAGTAGTAAAAGATTATAGTCAATTATTTATTGCAGTATTAACAATTGCACTTACTTTTTATCCCAGTATATTAGAAAAAAGGTTTGGTGTATATTTACCAGGAAGTATGCAAATTATAATTACATTATTTATTTTTGGTGCGCAATATTTAGGAGAAATAAGAGATTTTTACAATAAGATACCATGGTGGGATACAATGCTTCACACAACTTCTGGTGTGGTATTAGGTATTATTGGATTTATGTTTGTATATTTATTAAACAAAAGTTATAGTAATAGTATTAACTTAAGTCCATTTTTTGTAGTGATGTTTGCATTTTGTTTTGCAGTTACGATGGGAGTATTTTGGGAGTTCTTTGAATTTAGTGCAGATAGAATATTAGGAACTAATATGCAAAAATTTAGGTATCCAGAATTAGGACAAGATGGATTAGTAGATACAATGTCGGACTTATTTGTAGATGCTTTAGGTGCACTAATTACATCAGTTATAGGATATTTTTATATACAAAAAAAGAATGATGTTTTATTAAGAGATTATTTTAAATCTTGGTTTAGACATGAAAAACAAGAAAAATAAATATAATAGAGAATATAAATAAAGCCAGATATTGTTCTAAATTAATATTATTTAGAGGAGGGAAATATGAAAGGTAAATATGATATTATTGTAGTAGGAATGGGACCAAGTTCTATATTCTTTGCATATGAAATGATTGCAAAATCAAAAAATGAAAAAATTCTTTTAATAGAACAAGGCAAAAGAGTAGAAAACAGAAAATGTCCAATTGAAGAATTAGGAAAATGTACGAAATGTAAACCTTTTTGTAATATAACAAGTGGATTTTCAGGAGCAGGAGCATTTTCAGATGGAAAATTATCGCTATATAATCCAAATGATGATGATATTCATGTTGGAGGAAATCTTCATAAATATATAGGTGTTAACGAAACAAAAAAACTAATTGATTACACAGATAATATTTATCTTGATTTTGGAGCTGATAGAAAGTTAGAAGGAACAGAATATAAAGAAGAAATAAAATTAATATATGATAAAGCTAAAAAAGAGGGGATAAAATTAGTTGATATTCCAATTAGGCACTTAGGAACAGAAAAAGCACATGAACTATATAAAAAACTTGAAGAATATTTAGAAGAAAATAACATAGAAATGAGATTTGAAACAATCGTAGAAGATTTAATAATAAAGGACAATAAAGTCGAAGGAGTTAAAGTTAAAAATATAAAAAATGAAAAAGAAGAGATATATGCAGATAAAGTAGTATTAGCAGTAGGAAGAAAAGGTGCTAATTGGTTATCTGATATGTGTATAAAACATAAGATAAATTCAAGAACAGGTATTGTAGATATAGGAATAAGATATGAATTACCAGATGAAATAATGAAAGATATTAATAAATACATGTATGAAGGAAAATTTATAGGAAGACCAGGACCTTTTAAAGATAAAGTAAGAACTTTTTGCCAAAATCCAAGTGGATTTGTTTCATCAGAAGTATATGATAATAATTTAACATTAGTTAATGGACATTCATATAAAGATAAGAAAAGCATTAATACAAATCTAGCTATATTAGTGTCACATAATTTTACATATCCATTTAATAAGCCAATAGATTATGGTAGAAATGTAGCTAAAAATTTGAACGAATTAGGTGCAGGTAACGTTTTAGTTCAAAGATTAGGTGATATTTATAGAGGAAAAAGAACTTGGGAAAAAGAACTAAATAAAAATGCTGTTGTACCAACATTGAAATCTGCAGTCCCAGGAGATATTACATTTGCAATAGGATATAGAACAATGACAGATATATTGCATTTTATAAGAGATATGGACAAAATAATAGAAGGATTTGCAAATCCAGAAAACTTACTATATGCTCCAGAAATTAAATTCTATAGCAACCAAGTAGTTATTAATAATAATTTCGAAACAAGTGTAGAAGGACTATATTCAATAGGAGATGGAGGAGGAATGACAAGAGGTCTTATGATGGCTTCTTGTTCAGGAGTACAAATGGCAAGAATATTGATTAATAGTGTTGAAAAATAAAAGATTTTATGTTAAAATATGGTTATTAATTTTTAGGAGGTGCCATATATGGCAAGAGTAAAGTACTGGGGACTCACAGTAGTAAGAGACATAGAAGAAGGTATACTTGTAAGTATGCGGATTGACGAAAAATTTCTGATATCTAAAATTACCAAAGAAACGAGCACTGAATTACAAGTGTTCCATCCGAGTGATATTTTAGAAGAAAGAGAGAACACGTTAGAGAAAAAGTTTAAAAAATACGTTTCAAATTATACAAAAGAAAGAATTCGAATTACTCCAGATGTTAAAAGATATCTGAGTAGGATGGCTGCAAGACTTAAGAAATAACTTAAAAGAAGCTATTTGTTTGATTTAAATTAAACAAGTAGCTTCTTTTATATAGTAGGAAAGTTTGAGTTTTGAGTATAGATTAATTTATACATTTTCCCTATTATATAAAATGATTACAAACAATTTTAGACCAGTATGTACTATGACTGTCAACAGTATTAGACATTTTTTGATAAATTTTATGTAAAATGTTGATTTTTTGTCAAAATGTGGGTATAATAATCGATATGCAAAAAAATAAAGGAGATGTTAATTAATGAAAAAGACAAAGATTATTTGTAGTATAGGACCTTCTAGCACAGCTCCAGAAGTAATGAGCAAGATGGTAGAAGTAGGAATGAATGTAGCACGTATAAACTTTTCACATGCAACAATGGAAGAAAGAAAAGCTGTTGTTGATTCTGTACATAAAGTAAGAGAAATGACAAAGAAAAATGTTGCTATTTTATATGATACAAAAGGACCAGAATTTAGAAGTGGAATGCTTGAAAATGATGAAATTACATTAGTAGAAGGAAAAACAATTCGTCTAGTAAAAGAATCTATTTTAGGAAATGAAGAAAGAATTTCTGTAAATCATCCACAAGCTATAGATAATTTAAAAGTTGGTTCAATAGTTTTATTAGAAAATGGATTAATGAAAATTGAAGTAATATCTGTAGAAGAAGATGGTGTTACTTGCAAGATTATAAATGGAGGTATTTTAGGAAACAAGAAAAGTTTAAATGCACCGGGGGTAAAATTAGATATTCCATTTATTAGTGATATAGATAGAGAAGATATTATATATGCTTGCGAGCATGAAGGAGATTATTTAGCACTATCTTTTGTATCTTGCATGGAGGATGTATTAGAAGCAAGAGAAATCCTAAAACAATGTAATAGAGAAGATATGAAAATTATATCTAAAATTGAAAGTACAACAGGTGTTGAAAACTTAGATTCAATTATAGATGTATCTGATGGAATAATGATAGCACGTGGAGATTTAGGTGTTGAAGTTCCAATGCAACAATTACCAAGATATCAAAAAGAAATGATTCAAAGATGTCGTGAAAAAGGAAAATTTGTAGTAGTTGCAACAGAAATGTTAGAATCTATGAAAAAAAGTGCAAGACCAACTAGAGCAGAAGTTTCTGATGTTGCAAATGCTGTTTTAGATGGTACAGATGCAGTTATGCTTTCAGGAGAAACAACTGTTGGTAAATTCCCTGTAGAAGTTGTTAAGTTTATGGCAGAAATCTGTAGAGATACAGAAGAATATTATGATTATGACTACAAATTTGCTTCTGAAAGAGAAGTAGATATTACAGAGACTATTGCTGATAGTGTTGTAGAAGCAGCAAGTGTGTTAGATATAAAATTAGTCATTGCATCTACAGTTAGTGGAGATACAGCAAGAAGAATAAGTAACTTAAAACCAAGATGTCTAATATTAGCAGCAACAAATTCAGAGGAAGTTGCACGTTCTTTAGCACTTAATTATGGTGTATATCCTACAATAGTACCAACATCTGAAAATACAGATGAAGTAATTAATATAGCTAAGGAAAAAGCAAAAGAAATAATGGGTGTTAAAACAGGTGATATTATAGCAATCACAGGAGGATTCCCAAAAAACGGAGCAAAAGCAACAAATCTTTTAAAAATTGAAGAAGTTTAAAGTAAAAAATAGAAGTAAAAATAGATATGTTTTTACTTCTATTTTGTAATATTTAGAATTGTTATATAAAAAGTATCGCAAAATTATAAAATTTCCAAGTTGCAAATTATGTAAAATTGTGGTAAGATAGATGTAACTGGTAAAGCCAGAAATAAAAACAACAGCCCTGTTAGGGTAGGAGGTAATTACAATGTTAAAAGCTATGTTCGGAAACACAGAAGTCACCATAAGAGAAATGGAAGCAAGTCTGAATAGACAAATTGCTGAAAATGCTCTTTTGGAGTATGTTGGAAGGCGGGCAATAAAAGATATTGTATCTGCAATTATGGAACTTGCAGAAAACGATAATCAAATTATTGCAGAAGTGGAGAACAAGTTGTACAAGCTTGTACTTAGCAATGGCGTACCATCATTTGAAACCTACAATTTTACATGATCTGCAACTTGGAAATATATAGTATAGAGGCATTTCACATAAATTTCACACAAAATTAGAAAAAAAGGTATTGACAATACCTTTTTTTGGTTATAATATATATGAAGTTTAGCAGTCACGTAAAAAGAGTGCTAAAAAGAAGGTGAGGGCATGTTAGATAATAGAAAAAAAAGAATCTTGCAAGCAATTGTAGATGAATATATAAATACTGCTGAACCAGTTAGCTCAGGAAGTATTGTAAATAAATATGGATTAGACTTTAGTAGTGCAACAATTAGAAACGATATGGCAGAACTTGAAAAAATAGGATATCTAGATAAACCTCATACATCAAGTGGTCGTATACCATCAGCTAAAGGATACCGCTTTTATGTTGATGAACTTATAAAATACGATAATATTAGTTTAGAAGAAATAAAATATATTAGTTCTAAATTAGAAACAAAAGTAAATCAAATAGAAGAGTTAACAAAAATTGCTACAAGTACATTATCTGAAATAACACATTATACAACTGTAGCAATAGGACCTAAAATACAAAATATAGAGGAAATAAAATTTGTATTACTAGGAACAAGAATGCTAATGGCAGTTATTCTAACAGATAGCGGAGTTATAAAAGAAACAATTATAAAATTTGATGAAGATATAACAGATGAGCAAGTGGAGATGTTAAATTTTATATTTAACAATAAATTAAAAGGAAAACCACTAAATTCAATAGATAAGCCATTAGAAGAATACATATTTTCAGAAATGAATTATAGCTTAAAAGTTATAAAACCAGTTATGAAAGAAATAAATAAGGCTATTAATGAAGATGCTAAAATTTATTTAGAAGGAACAAATAAATCCTTTGATTTGCCAGAATTTAAAAGCTTGGAAGTAGCCAAAAATTTTATTAATGTATTAGATACAAAAGAACTCGTATTAGATATATTAGATACAGGTTTTGCAAATGACATAAATGTATATATTGGAAATGAAACAGACCATAGTGAATTAAAGGATTTTAGTATTGTTACATTCAAACATAAAATTGCGAATAAAGATATAGGAACAATAGGAATTATAGGTCCAACAAGAATGGATTATTCAAAAGTAATTTCTGTCATGAAATATATTAGTAAAAAACTAAACGGATATTAAGAAAGTGAGGAATTTAAATGCAAGAAGAGAAAAAAGAAAAAAATTTAGAAAATAACGAAGAAGTTAAAAAAATTAAAGAACTAATTGATAGTCAAAAAAAAGAACTTGAAGAAAAAGATGATAGGTTAAAAAGACTAATGGCAGAATTTGATAATTTCAAAAAAAGAAGCCAAAAAGAAAGAGAAGGACTATATAATACTTTAATATCTGATATATTTACTTCTTTATTGCCAGTAATTGATAATTTAGAAAAGGCAGTATCTGTAGAGACAAAAGACGATAATTATAAACAAGGTGTAGAAATGGTTTTAAAACAATTTAAAGATGTTTTAACTGCAAATGGAGTTAAAGAAATTGAAACTAATCGGAAAAACTTTTGATCCAGAACTACATGAAGCTGTAGGATCTGTATTAGATGAAAATCTTGGAGAAAAAGAAATAAAAGAAGAATATAGAAAAGGATACATAATAGATGGGAAAGTAATTAGACATTCTTTAGTAGTTGTAGCAAACTAAACATTTATAAAAAATAAATTACGCAAATTTTGCGCTTAAATATATAAATTTACAAAAGATTATAAATAAAAAATTGAAAATTAAAAATTTAGGAGGAATTAAAAATGGGAAAAATAATAGGTATTGATTTAGGAACAACAAATTCATGTGTTGCAGTTATGGAAGGTGGGGAACCAGTAGTTATCCCTAATGCAGAAGGAAATAGAACAACACCATCTGTTGTTGCATTTTCTAAAAATGGAGAAAGATTAGTAGGACAAATAGCTAAACGTCAAGCTGTTACAAACCCAGACAATACAGTGATTTCTATAAAAAGAAAAATGGGAACGAGTGAAAAAGTAAGAATTGAAGGAGATGAATTTTCACCACAAGAAATTTCAGCGATGATTCTTCAAAAATTAAAAACAGATGCAGAAAATTATTTAGGACAAAAAGTAACACAAGCTGTTATTACAGTACCAGCATACTTTACAGATAGCCAAAGACAAGCTACAAAAGATGCAGGAAAAATAGCCGGACTTGAAGTATTAAGAATTATAAACGAACCAACAGCAGCATCACTTGCTTTTGGAATGGATAAAGAAGATCAAGATCAAAAAATTATGATTTATGATTTAGGTGGAGGAACATTCGATGTTTCTATATTAGATATTGGTGATGGGGTATTTGAAGTTTTAGCAACAAGTGGAAATAATCATTTAGGTGGAGACGACTTTGACCAGAGAATTATTGATTACCTAGTGTCAGAATTCAAAAAAACAAATGGAATTGATCTAAAAACAGATAAAATGGCTATGCAAAGATTAAAAGAAGCAGCAGAAAAAGCAAAAATAGAGCTTTCTGGTATGCAACAAACTAATATTAATTTACCATTTATCACAGCAGATTCAACAGGTCCAAAACATTTAGACGTAAACTTAACAAGAGCTAAATTTGAAGAATTAATTAGTGATTTATTAGAAGAAACTAAAAAACCAGTATTACAAGCATTAAAAGATGCAGGAATTAGTGCAAGTGATTTACACAAAATATTATTAGTTGGTGGTTCTACAAGAGTTCCAGCAGTTCAAGAAATTGTAAAACAAATAACAGGAAAAGAGCCAGATAAAGGAATCAACCCAGATGAATGTGTTGCAATTGGTGCAGCAATTCAAGGAGGAGTTCTTTCAGGAGATGTAAAAGATTTAGTATTATTAGATGTAACACCACTTTCACTTGGTATTGAAACATATGGTGGAGTATTTACAAAATTAATAGAAAGAAATACAACAATACCAACTAAAAAATCACAAATATTCTCTACAGCAGCAGATGGTCAAACAAGTGTAGAAGTACACGTTTTACAAGGTGAAAGAGAAATGGCTGCATATAATAAGACACTTGGAAGATTCCAATTATCAGGAATTCCAGCAGCACCAAGAGGAGTTCCACAAATTGAAGTAACATTTGATATAGATGCAAATGGTATAGTACACGTATCTGCAAAAGATATGGCAACAGGAAATAGTCAACAAGTTTCTATTACAGCATCTACAAATTTAACAGATGAAGATATCGATAAAGCTGTTAAAGATGCAGAAGCACATGCTCAAGAAGATAAGAAAAGAAAAGAAGAAATAGAAGCTAGAAATAATGCTGAAAGTTTAGTATATAATTGCGAAAAAACAATTACAGAACTAGGAGACAAAATCAGCGGAGAAGAAAAAGCTAAAGCAGAAACAGAAATCGATAATGTAAAAAAAGCATTAGAAGGATCTGATGTAGAAGCAATTAAACAAGCAACAGAAAAATTAACAACAGTATTCTATTCAATATCTGAAAAATTATATAATCAAAATGCAGCAGGAGCACAAAATACTGCTGGAGAGCCAAACGGAGCAGAAGCTGGCCCAAATGTAGATGAAAATGGTAATGTATATGATGCAGATTATAAAGTAGAAGATGACGGAAACAAATAAAATATAAATTATAATAGCATAAGAAGATTGGTAGACATTAATAGGATTTGTCTGCCAATCTTTGAAATTGAAAGATATGGAGGAAAAAATGTCAAAACAAGATTTAAATATATCTGAAATGAAGCAAATGCAATTTGATTTATATGAAAAGAATAAAGAAAAATGGAATGATATGAATCCAAAAGCAACTAAAAATCATATTTTGTATATGATTGAAGAATTAGGAGAATGTATTTCTATCATAAAGAAAAAAGGCATTGATGAGATTATGGAAAATAAAGAAGTAAGGGGAAGATTTTTAGAGGAAATAACTGATGTGCAAAATTATTATATAGAAGTTTTAAATAGACTAGAAATAACTCCAGAAGAATTTTCAAATGCATATATAGAAAAACATAATATAAATATGAATAGAAATTACATAAAGGATAATGAAGGAAAATATAATAAAAAGACATTTTAATAGGAGGAGAGAATGGCAGAAAAAAGAGATTATTATGAAGTATTAGGTGTAGATAAGAATGCTACAGATGAGGAATTAAAAAAAGCATTTAGAAAAATGGCAAAAAAATATCATCCTGATGCTAATCCAGATAATAAAAAAGAAGCTGAAATTAAATTTAAAGAAGTAAATGAAGCATATGAAACATTGTCAGATCCTCGGGAAAAGAAGAATGTATGACCAATTTGGACATAATGGTCCACAAGGCTTTGGAGGAGGAAATCCAGGTGGTGGATATTATTCTTATTCTACATCAGGATTTGATGGATTTAGTGACTTCGGAGATTTAGGAGACATATTCTCTTCATTCTTTGGAGGAGGATTTGGAGGTTCTAGAAATGCAAGAAATGCAAATAATGGACCAAAAAAAGGTGCAGATTTAAAATATAATATGGAGATTTCTTTTGAAGAAGCTTTTTTAGGAGTGGAGAAAGAAATAAACATAACAAGAGATGATATTTGTACAGTATGTAATGGAAATGGAGCAAAACCAGGAACTGTAGTTGAAAATTGTGGAGTATGTGGAGGAACTGGTCAAGTAAGGCAAGTTCAAAATACGATTTTAGGACAAATGCAAACAACAAAAACATGTAGTAATTGCCATGGAACAGGAAAAGTTATAAAAGAGCCATGTGAATCTTGTAGAGGAAAAGGTACTGTAAGAAAACAGGCAAAAATAAAAGTAAAAATTCCAGCAGGTATAGATAATGATCAAACAATTGTCTTAAGAGGAGAAGGCCAGCCAGGTACTAAAGGTGGACCAAAAGGAGACTTATACATAAATATAAGATTAAAAAAACATAGTATATTCACAAGAAATGGAAATAATGTTTTTTGTAATATTCCAATTACCTTTACACAAGCTACATTAGGAGCAGAGCTTGATATTCCTATGGTAGACGGAAGTAAAGAAAAATATAAAATTCCAGATGGAACTCAGCCACGGTACTAAATTTACAATAAGAAATAAAGGATTTAAAGCAGTAAATGGAAATTATCAAGGCGATTTTATTTTTACTGTTCAAGTTCAAGTACCAAAAAAATTAAGTAAAGAACAAAGAGAGTTATTAACAAAACTTGCATTAACTATGAATGAACAACCACCTGTTAAGAAAAGAGGATTATTTGGATAAAACGCGAAAAAACTCACTATATTAATGAAAATAGTGAGTTTTTTATAATAGGATAATTCAAGGTATATAGTAAAATTTAATTTATATTATAGAACATTGGGTGAAAATGTGATAAGATATCTAAAAATAAATAAGATAGAGTAATATAAGTTATATTTTACGTATAAAAAAATAGGAGAATTACACTATTTTAATGTTAGGAGGTATTCATGGATAAATTTAAAGAAATTAGACCAATAGTTTTAGGATTAGCTGTAAAGAACAATAAGTTACTAGTAGGTGAAGGATTTGATAATGTAAAAAAACAGACCTTTTATAGATGTTTAGGTGGAGGAATAGAATTTTTAGAAAATAGCGTTGATGCATTAAAAAGAGAGTTTTTAGAAGAAATTAATTCAAATATAATTATAAAAGATTTCCTTGGAATATCTGAAAATATCTTTACATATAAAGGAAAAGATGCACATGAATTAATATTATTTTATTCTATTGATATTCTAGATAGTGATTATAAAGAAGAATATAATATTAAAGATGATTGTGGTAATTATAAAGCTAAATGGATAGACATAGATGAATTTAAAAACAAAAATAAAATATTATATCCAGAAGAAGTGTTTAAATATATATAGGGAGATTTTTAGTTAATCTGCTATCTATACAAAATATCAGTTTTATTGCAACTATATTTTATCTTATGTTATAATGTAGAAAATTACTAAAAAGGAAGTAAAAAAATGCCAAAATTTTTTGTGAAGAGTAATCAAATTAAAAATAATAAAATAGAAATAATAAATGAAGATGTGAACCATATAGCAAATGTACTTAGATGTAAAATAGGAGATAAGTTAAATATATGTAACATAGATAATGGTGAAAATTATGAAGCTGAGATTATACAAATAAATAAGGATAGTATAGATTTAAAAATTATAAAAGACATAGAATCAGAATCAGAGTCTAATATACATATAAATATTTTGCAAGGATTGGCTAAAGCAGATAAAATGGAACTTATTATACAAAAAAGTACAGAACTTGGAGTAAAAGAAATAACTCCTGTTAATATGGAAAGATGTGTTGTAAAAGTAAATGGCAAAGATGAGGCAAGAAAAATTGAAAGATGGCAAAAAATTGCAGAAGTGGCAGCAAAACAAAGTGGCAGAAATATAATACCAAAAGTAAATAACATAATTAGATTAAAAGATATAGAGAAAATATTAATAGATTATAATTGTATATTAGTGGCATATGAAAAAGAAGAAAATAATACTTTAAAGCACGAATTACTAAATTTAAAAAAGGAGATTAAAGAAAAAAACAATTTAAATATTGCAATATTAATTGGACCAGAGGGTGGCATATCAGAAAATGAGATTGACTATTTAAAACAGATAGGAACCAAGATTATTACTCTAGGAAAAAGAATATTAAGAACAGAAACTGTAGCACTCGCGGTATCAAGTATAATATTATATGAACTCGAAAATAATTAAGAAGATTGTGTAAGTAGAAATATTGAGAAATCGAGGTTAGTTAGAAAAAAATTATTTTTTCTAACTATGCGCGTGTCTTCTGAACAAAGCAAGAAAGGAATGAGTTTTTATATGAATAGTATAGATGAAAAAAAAGCTGGTAGTAAAGAAGCAAAAGAAACTAAAAGCAAAAATAAGGTGCAATTGACCAAAGAACTAAATAAAGAAGAACAAGTAAAAAAGATAGCGACTAAAAAAACTACAGCAAATAGAACTACAACAAATAAAGCTACATCAGATAAAACTGCAACCAATAAGACAAATAAAACATCTAAAGCAGTTAAATCTGATATAGATAGTGAAACCATTAAAAAAGTATCAACTCAAAAGAGAAAAGTAGATAATACCAAAAAAACGAATAGTTTAGAAAATAAAACAGATAGTAAAAAAAATACTACCAAAAAAACAAATAATAAAGATACTAAAACAAAAGATATTAAAAATAGTAGTATAAAGAAAGAAAATAATAGTGATACTAAAAAAGAAATAGAAAAGATTGTGCCTAAAAAAAATTCAAAAAAAATAGATAAGGCTAAAGAAGTAAAAATAAATTTTAAAAATGCAGAAATAGATATTGATAAATTAAACAGAAATTCTGAAAATGAAGGAAAGAAAAATGATAATAAAGAGCAATTACAAGAAAAAATAGAGACTGTAAAAGATATAAAAGAAATAGGTCAAGTATTAAAAGAAGAAAGGAAAAAGAAATTACCAGAAGACGTACAAAAAAAGATTACAACAAAAACAATAACTAATATGATTGTTGGAAGTGTTATAACTTTATATCTTATATTTATAATATTAGGATTTAAAAATATAGAAAGAGAAGTTTTTATAACAGACTTGAAAGTGTTTAGTGTATCAATGATTGTGATTTCTATAATATTATTTGAAAATTCATATAAAAAAGAAAATAAATCATTGGCAATATTTGGAATAGAAGTATTGATTTTAGCTATTACAAATCTTGCATTAATGTACTTATATATAATGAAAAAAGAAATTTTTATGACTGCTATTTTGAGTTTTACTATGGTGGTTATTTTGTATTATATAATAAAATCTATAGTGATATTTATAAAATTGAAAAAAGCATATTGCAAAGAAAATAGTGAATTAAGTGAAATTATAGAAGAAGAGGTATAAGATTTTATGAAAAGTATGACAGGCTTTGGAAGAGCAAAAGAAGTTATAAATGGAAGAGAATATAATGTTGAGATTAAATCTGTTAATCATAGATATAATGATATTAATATAAAATTACCAAGAAATATTAGTTATCTTGAAGAACATATAAGAAAACAAATTTCAAGTAAAATAACAAGAGGGAAAATAGATATATATATTACTTTTAATAATTTTAGTATAGATGGAAAGTTTGTTGCAATAAATAAAGAACTGGCCAAATTATATATAAATGAACTAAAAGAACTCGCAAAAGAAACAAAAATAAATGATAATATAGAGGTTATAGATATATGTAAATTTCCAGATATATTACAAATCCAGACAGATGAAGAGAATGAGGACTGCATAAAAGAAGAGCTAAGTATATGTTTAGAAAAAGCAATCCAGAATTTAAATGATATGAAATTAAAAGAAGGTAAGAAAATAAAAGAAGATTTAATAAAAAGAATGGATAATGTGCAAACTATGGTTATTAATATTTTTGAGTTTTCTACTGGACTTATTGAGGATTATGTAGTAAAATTGAAAGAAAGAATACAAGATTTACTACATACAGATATAATAGATGAAACAAGAATTGCGCAAGAGACTGTAATATATTCAGATAAATGTTCTATTGAAGAAGAATTAACTAGACTTAAAAGTCATATAAAACAATTTAGAGATTTAATGGAATTAGATGTGCGGAGGAGTAGGGAAAAAGTTGGATTTTATTATCCAAGAGATGAACAGAGAGACAAATACAATAGGTTCTAAGTCTGTAAAATTAGAAATTACAAATCTAGTAATTGATATAAAAACAGAGTTAGAAAATATAAGAGAACAAATACAAAATATCGAGTAATATATGAAGGGATGTGTATATTATGCAATTAATTAATATTGGTTTTGGAAATATCGTTTCTGCAAATAGAATTATTTCTATTGTTAGTCCAGAGTCAGCACCAATTAAAAGAATAATTCAAGATGCCAAAGATAAAGGTATGGCAGTAGATGCAACATATGGAAGAAGAACAAGAGCAGTTATTATTATGGATTCAGGTCATGTAATACTTTCTGCAGTTCAACCAGAAACTGTTGCTGGAAGACTTGATAAAGATGATATTGTAGAAGAATAAAAAAATTAAAGTTATATAAGCAAAGAGATTGTATAACTTAAGCTTAAGGAGGAATGTTAAAATGATGGTAAAACCAACTGTTGGAGAATTATTAACAAAAGTGGATAATCGTTTTAGATTAGTTATAGCAACTTCAAAAAGAGCAAGACAAATAGCTACAGGAAGTGAAGTGTTAACAGATAAAAATGATGAGTCACCAGTTACTTTAGCTGCAGATGAAATTGCAGAAGGCAAAGTTGAAGTATCAAATAATTAAAATAACATAAACTATAAAGAGGGAAGAAAATGAAGAAAAACATAATATCATTAGGTGGAGAATTAGCAAGTGGAAAAGGAACAACTTCTGTAATTTTAGCAGAAGAATTAAATTATGGAATTTATAGAAATGGAGAATATTTTAGGAAACTTGCTAAAGAAATGAATATGGATGTAACTACATTTAATGAATATGTAAAAACTCATCCAGAAATAGATATAGAAATAGAAAAAAGTGCATCAGAATATGCAAAAACACATGATAATTTTATTATTGATGCAAGACTTGGATTTTATGCAGTTCCAGAGTCTTTTAAAGTATATTTAACTGTAGATATAAATGAAGCAGCAAGAAGAGCTTTTAATGATCCTAATAGAAAAAGCACAGAAAATTTAAATTCTATAGAAGAACAAAAAGCAGATATAATTAGAAGATACAAAATAGAAAATGAAAGATATTGGAATTTATATCATGTAAGAAAAGAAGATTTATCAAACTACGATTTGGTTATAGATACAACTAAATTAACACCAAAACAAACAGCTGATAAAATAAAAGAGGAATATATTAAATGGCAAAAAAAATAGCAAGAAACTTTTATTCTTGCTATTTTTTTTCTCATGTAGTAATATAAGAAAAAAACTTGGAACAAATATAGATTTACTATATATGTTCTATATATTTTAATATTATGTATGGAGAATTAAGGATCTATGTGTACAAAAATTTGATTTGGAAAAGTTTCTATAAAGTAAAAATCCTATAGAATAATACTTTCTAGAATTTAAATAAAGTAGGAGAATATAATGATTGCAGAAATAATAATAAATAGTAATGTAAAAAATTTAAATAGAATATTTGACTATAACATACCATATGAATTACAAGATAAAGTAAAAATAGGAGCACGAGTATTGCTTAAGTTTGGAAATATAAAAAAAATGGAAGAAGGTTTTGTTGTAGGTATTAAAGAAAATTCCGAATATAAAGTAAAAGATATAGAAAAAGTAGAAGAAAATGATTATATAGGTGAAGATGAAGTAAAACTCGCTAAATGGATGGCAAATAGATATTTTTGTAACATTTCAGATTGTATTAAATTGATGTTGCCACCAGGCACAACAACTAAAGTAATTACGAATAGAGTAAAAGAAAAAAAATCAAACTATGTAAATCTAATAAAAGAAGATTATGAGATAGAAGAAGATATAAATTCAAAAAAAATAAAATCAGATAAGCAAATTAGAATTTTAGAATTTTTAATAGATAATGGCGAAACACCTATAACAGAATTAGAATTATTTACAGATACAACAAGAAATATAATAAAAACATTAGAGAAAAATGGATATGTAGAAATATTTGAAAAACAGATTGAAAGAAATCCATTTATTCATAAAGTGGTTGAAACTACATATAACCTAATGTTAACAGAAGAACAAAAAAATGCATTTGAAGAAGTAGCTGAAAGTATAGATATGCATGTTCATACAGAATTTTTACTTTTTGGAGTAACAGGTTCTCGGAAAAACAGAAGTATATTTACAATTAATTGAAAAACTTCTAAAAGAAGGAAAAAGTAGTATAATGCTTGTTCCAGAAATATCATTAACACCTCAAACTGTAGACAGATTTATTGCAAGATTTGGAGAAGAAGTAATTGCAGTTTTACATAGTAAGTTATCTATTGGAGAAAGATACGATCAGTGGCAAAAAATAAAATCTGGAAAAGCAAAAATTGTAATAGGTGCTCGTTCTGCTATATTTGCACCTGTTAAAGATCTAGGAATAATAATTATAGATGAGGAACATGATTCATCATATAAATCTGAAATGACACCAAGATATAATGCAAAAGAAATAGCAAAATTTTTAGCCAAAAAAAATAGAGTTCCTTTATTATTAGGAAGTGCTACACCAGATATTAATACATATTATAAGGCTATGAATAATGATATTGTTTTGTTAGAACTAACTAAAAGAGCTAACAATTCTAAATTACCACGGAGTAGAAATTGTAGATTTAAGACAAGAACTTGCAAATGGTAATAGAAGTATGATAAGTGCTAGATTATATAGCGAAATAGAGCAAAATCTAAAAGAAAAAAAGCAGACTATATTATTTCTTAATAGAAGGGGTTTTTCAACTTTTATAATGTGTAGAGATTGTGGATATACTGCTAAATGTAAAAATTGTAATGTAACATTAACATATCACTATAAAGAAAATAAATTAAAATGTCATTATTGTGGATATGAAACCATAGCATTAAAAGTATGTCCAGAATGTAATAGTAATAATATTAGATATTTCGGAACAGGTACGCAAAAGCTAGAAATGGAAATAAAAAAGTTGTTTCCAGAAGCTAGAACTATAAGAATGGATATAGATACAGTAACTAAGAAAAACTCTCATGAACAAATATTAGATACTTTTAAAAATGACAATTTAGATATATTAATAGGAACACAAATGGTTGTAAAAGGACATCATTTTCCAAATGTCACATTAGTAGGAGTTATAGCAGCAGATAGTAACTTGAATTTAGACGATTATAGGGCAAATGAAAAGACATTTCAAATACTTACACAAGTAGCACGGAAGAGCAGGAAGAGAACAAGAAGGAAGAGTTATTATTCAAACATATAATCCAGATAATTTTAGTATTGAATATTCAAAAAAGCAAGATTACAAATTATTTTATAATACAGAAATTATGCTAAGGAAAAGTTTGAAATATCCCCCTTTTTGTGATATAATTATGCTATGTATCACGGGAATAGATGAAGTAGAAGTTCAAAAAATATCCAATTTATTATACAATTTCTTAAAAGAAAAGATTGTAAAAGAAAATGTAAAGATTTTATTATATAAACCAGTTCCATCACCAATTGAAAAAATAAAAAATAAATTTAGATGGAGAATAATAATTAAATGTAAATTCGGAAATGATATAATAAAATTAATAAATGATACAATAAACGAATTTGGTAAAATCAAGAAAAAGGATTCAAGTAAGGTTATTATAGATCTAAATCCTAATAATATGCTGTAGTAAGGGGGAAAAGAATATGGCAATTAGAAATATACGAGAAGATGGAGATGAAATTTTACGAAAAAAATCCAGAGAAGTAGAAAAAGTAGATGATAAAATAAGAGAAATTTTAGATGATATGGTTGAAACTATGCATAAATATAATGGTGTGGGGTTAGCTGCACCACAAATAGGAATATTAAAAAGATTAGTAGTAATTGATTTGTATGATGATAAAGGACCAATAAAATTAGTAAATCCAGAAATTATAAAAGAAAAAGGAACTCAGGAAGTTGAAGAAGGATGTTTAAGTTTTCCAAATAAATTTGCTAAAGTTATTAGACCAGAAGAAGTTACTGTAAAAGCATTAGATGAAAATGGAAAACAAATTAGAATATCTGCAAAAGGACTTTTAGCACAAGCTATTTCGCATGAAATAGATCACTTAAATGGAGTATTATTTATAGATAAAATAATAGAAGGTACTTTGCAAGTGATTGAGGTAGAAGAATAGATAAAGGAGAAAAGTATGTTAAATATTGTATTTATGGGAACACCTGATTTTGCAAAAGAATCTTTAAAATGTTTATATGAAGCAAACTATAATATATTAGGAGTTGTTACTAATCCAGATAAACCAAAAGGTAGAGGGATGAAAATGATGTTTTCTCCTGTAAAGGAATATGCAGAAGAAAAGAACTTAAAAATATATCAACCTTTAAAAGTAAGAAATAATGAAGAATTCTTGCAAGAAATTAAAAATTTAAATCCAGATATTATATGTGTAGTAGCATACGGGAAAATTTTACCAAAAGAAGTATTGGAAATACCAAGACTTGGATGCATAAATGTTCATGCATCTTTACTACCTAAATATAGAGGGGCAGCACCAATACAATGGGCTGTAATAAATGGAGAAAAGACAACAGGTGTTACAACAATGTATATGGATGAAGGCATGGATACAGGAGATATGCTTTTAAAACAAGAAATCAGTATTGGTGAAGATGAAACAACTGGAGAATTGTGGGATAGATTATCAAAAATTGGTGGAAATCTATTAATAGATACTTTAAAACAAATAGAAAATGGTTCTATAAAAAGAGAAAAACAAGGAGAGAATTTTTCTGTTGCTCCAATGCTAAAAAAAGAAATTGCAAAAATTGATTGGGAGAATAAAACAGCTATAGAGATAAAAAATCTCGTTAGAGGTTTAAATCCAATACTAGGTGCATATACATATGCTGATAATAAGAAAATAAAATTGTGGAAAGTGGAAGTTTTAAAAGAAGAAGAAATAACTAAAGAGTTTCAAGGATTAGAAGAATATGGATGTAGTTTAAGTGATATTACATATGGAACAGTAATATTTTCAGACCCTAAAAAAGGTCTAATTATAAAAGCAAGAGACGGGGCTATTAAAGTATTAGAAATTCAAGGAGAAAATGCAAAAAAAATGTCTACAAACGACTTTTTAAGAGGAAACAATATTAATATAGGTACTATATTACAATAATATTACAAAGGCATTACGTTTAGGTTACATTTGCTTTCTTTTATTGTTTTTTTGCCATAATATGTTATTATAAAAGTAATATATTAATATACGGAGGGGATTCGTTATGAAGACAAAAAACAAAAATTTATTATTAGTCATATTATTAATTGCTGTTGTAGGTATGGCAATAGGATATGCAGCCTTATCTCAACAATTAGTTATAAATGGAACAGCAAATATTACAACAGAGTGGGATGTTCATATTAAAGGAATTACAGCATCAAGCAACAATTCCACTACTGGTGCAACTGATAAAACATCACCAACATTTACAGCTACTTCAGCAACATTTGATGTTAATTTAGCATATCCAGGAGCAAGTGCAACTTATACAGTTACAGTAGAAAATGGAGGAACAATTGGTGCAAAATTACAAGATGTAACAGGTGTAGAAGCAGCAAATAGTGCCGAACCTACAGGTATAACATATGAAATAGATGCAAATGCTAATGATGCATTATCTTCAGGTAGCACAAAAGATTATACAGTGACAGTGACTTGGGATTCTACTGCTACAGAAATACCAGAAACAAAAACAAAAACAGCAACAATTACATTAAATTATGTACAAGCTGATTAATGATATCTTAAAGCTATTAGCTAAGTATAAAAACTTGGCTATTTTGCATATATAAAAATGAAAGTAGAACTTTATTCTTGGGAGGTAGTATGAGAGGAAGAAAACATTCAAGAAATGCTAGAGAATATATGCTATTAAGAAATGGTTCTATTTTTATATTTATATGTATATTTATTTTAATTGGAACAGGATATGCATTATTAAATACACAAATAGAGATACAAGGAAAAGCTACATTAAATGTTATAGATCCAACTGATCCAGTAGAACTAAGTCTTAGTGTTGCTACATTAGAAATAGTATCTGACTGGGGTGGGGGAACTATTATTAAAATATTAATTACTAACAATGATGAAGATTTAGAAGAATGGAGCCTTAGTTTTGAAGTTCCACCACAAGTAACCGATGTTTTAGTTCACAATGGTTCAGCAATTAGTGATGCAATTACTAATTTTGATGGTAATAAAGTTACAATAAAGATGAATAAAACACATGAAGATGGTAGTACGAATTGGGCAGCATCATGGGCAAAAGGAGAAAATAAATATGTTCAAGTTCAATTTACTTTTAGTGAAGAAGTAGAGAATTTTTCTATATCAAATCTTATATTCAATAATAAACTTATTACATTAGATACAGTAAGTACTACTAGTTTAACGGAGAATACTGTCAATTTGAATAATAGTATCAATAATAAATCTATGCAAGATAATGTAATAGAAAATCAAAATACAGTTGTAGAAAATGCTATAGTAGAAAATGTAGTAGAACAAAATCAAACTATAGAGAGCAGTGTTGAAAGTGTAGAAAATGTCGAAAATGTAACAACATAAAGAGTATAGATTAAAGTTTAAATATATAGGAGAAATTATGAACAAAGGAAATATAAATATTATTGTTTATTTAATTATAATATCTGCTATACTAATAGGTTCTTCTATATTAACTATTTTTATAGTACCAAATTATTTTCGGAGAATATACAAGAATAATAAATTTGATGATATGGATAGTTTTATTTATTGTGTCTGTTCCAGTAGAGAATGAACATTCAAGATTTAAAGGTAAAAATGATAAAATAAAAACTACTCTAATAATCATTATATTATATTATATTATTTATTTCTTATTAGGATTAATTTATGGATATCAAACTAGTCCATATTCTAGGACCTTTGGAACGATAGTAAAAAATGTTATTTTTATAGTAGGAACACTACTTTTACAAGAGTTTGTAAGAAGTAAATTAGTAAATAGTGCTAATAATATAAGAAATTATATTTTTGTCACAATTATATTTATTATAATTAATTTAGATTACAATAATTTTTTTGCAAATTTTGAAAATGGAGAAACAATATTTAAGTTTGTTGCGTCAGAATTAATTCCTCGGAATAGCTATATCTGCTATTTGTACTTATTTAGCAAAAACAGGAGGGCATCTATTAATATATGCATATAGAGTGCCAATTGCTTTAGCAACAGTACTATTACCTATATTTCCAAATGTAGATTGGTTCTTCTCCGCAATGTTAGAAGCATTAGTATCTCTTATATTATTTGTATTTATAAATTATGAACATACAATAAAAATAAATAGACTAACAAGATGGCAAAAGAAAAAAATTAATCCAAAGAATTCAGTAATTATAATTACGGTAGTAATATTGCTTGTAATTTTTGTAGCTGGATTACTTCCATATAGACCAGTTGCAGTGATGTCAAATAGTATGGTACCAGAATTTGCAAGAGGGTATGTAGTAATTACAAAAAAAATAAATGAGGATGATATTCAGGATATAAAAATAGGAGATATTTTAGAATATCAATTAGATGAAAGTGTAGTTATTCATAGAATAATTAATATAGAAGAAGAAAAAGGAAGCTTAATATTTACAACAAAAGGTGATAACAATGATTCGCAAGATTCAAAAAAAGTAGAACAAAATCAGATAATAGGAATTGTAAAATTTAACATACCATATGTAGGATATCCATCAGTATGGTTTAGTGAGTTTTTATTTAAAAGAAAAGCCATTATACAAACATAAGAAGAGGTAGGTGTCTAAATGGATAAAAATAAGAATGTAAGAAATAATTTAAAATTTATATGTATATTTTTTATTATACTATTCATTTCTTTTATTTGTATTGTAAAATCATTTAATACACCTAAAGAAGATATGAAGATACTATATGCATATAATATAACTAGAAATAGTGATTATAAAGTATATTTAAAGCCAAATAATTATATTGAGCAAAAATATATGGGAATGAATGAAACTTATATAACAGATTTAGTTGATTATATTGACGCAAATTTTAGGTATAATTATAATGTGTCACAAAATGCTACATCAAAATATACATATAAAGTGGTAGCTGTATTAAATGTAGAATACTATGTAACCGGATCCTCACAAGGTACTAAATTATGGTCAAAAGAATATACATTAGTAGAACCTAAACAATTACAAATAGAGTCTAATCAAATAAATATTAATGAAAATGTAAAAATTGACTTTAATTCATATAATTCAGAAATAAAAAAATTTAAGGAACAATTTGGATTACCAATTAAATCATATTTAGATGTAAAATTAGTTGTAGCTTCAGAGATTGATGTAGCTGAAAGTAATAAAATACAAAAAGATGATTCTGCTGTTAACTTAAAAATGGATTTAAATCAACAGGTGTTTAGTATATTGCAAGATTATGAACCAATAGATAAAGGACAAATAATAGATGAAGAAAATATAAGTAATGTATCAAATGTGATATTATTAACAATTGGAATTATATTATTTGCTATATCTGCATTTGGAATATTAAATATAATTAGAAAAATAATTGTTGCAGATAGGAAAACAGATTATGAAATTGCATTAAATAGAATTTTGAAAAATTATGGAGATATTGTTGCTGAAATTGTAACACCAACAGAAACGGAAGGTATGAAAGTAATTGATGTAAAGAACTTTGACCAATTATTAGATATAGAAGAAGAAATAAGAATGCCAATATTGTTCTATGAAATAGTAGAAGGAGAAGAAGGAGAATTTACTATAATATATGACAATATTGTTTATAGATATATTTTAGAAGGAAGAAGACACAATAAATGAAGCTTGCCCAAAGTAACTAATTCCAAGAAGGATGAGGTATATTGACAATTCTTGCTGAAAATTGTTAATATACCTCATCCTTCTTGGAATTAGTTACTTTAGGCAAACTTCTCCTTTAAATATTCGAACAGTTTTTATTTAAATTTATCAAATATAGTTGTAAATTTTTAGAAAAATTGGTATACTTATAGTATGTTAAATAATATAAAAATAAAAATTGAATTAGGAGGTTTTATGTTATGGAAAATGAAGAAGTAAAAGAAGTTGGGGAAGAAATAGCTTTAGAAAATAGTAATATAAAAATAGCAGATGATGTTGTGGCTGTGATTGCAGGAGTAGCAGTATCAGAGGTACAAGGTGTATATGAAATGTCTGGAGGTTTTGCTGGAGGAATTTCGGAAGTATTAAGTGGAAAGAAAAATTTAGCAAAAGGAATAAAAGTAGAAATTAATGAAAAGACAACTAAAATAGATGTTAATATTATAGTTGAATATGGTACAAGAATTCCAGATGTTGCTTTTGAAATTCAAAATAAAGTAAAAAAAGCAGTAGAAACAATGACAGGACTTGCTGTAACAGAAGTTAATGTTCATGTTCAAGGTGTTAATACAGATAATGCAATAACAGAAAAAAGAGAAGAAACACAAAACTAATGTATTGCGAGTACAAAAGTGCTCGCAATATAATAATCTAAAAATTGTGATGAGGTAATAATATGAAGTTAATAGAAAAAATAGTTTTAATTATATATTCTATTATAGTATTAATATTATCAGTTATTTTTTGTTTACTAATATTTAATTGGTTACAAATTGATAGCGTTGAAAATATGCTTAATAGTATGGTAGAATATCGTCATATTAGAGTTGCTGTACTTGTTATATCAATAATATTTATATTATTGTCTTTAAAATGTATCTTTTTTGGTACTAAAAAAAGTGACATGTATAAAGATAATATTTTCCTAAAAAATGAAGAAGGAAAACTTATAATAACAAAATCTTCAATAGAAAATCTTGTAAATAATACAATAAAAGGTTTTGATACTATACAAGAATTTACTACTAAAGTAAAATTTGATAAAGAAAATAATATAATTATAAATATTATTTTGTTAGTCAAAGAAAATGTTATAATTAAAGAACTAACAGAAAATATGCAAACAAAGATAAAACAAGTGGTGAAGAAAACATCAGATTTAGATATAAAAGAAGTAAATATAAAAATAAAAAACATAGAATCAATAAATAATATAATAAAAGAATAAAATAGAGAGGTAAATGTATATATGAATAAGTCTGCTTCAAGAGAGCTTGTATTTAAATTGTTATATAGTTTAGAAATTCAGAAAGAATTTAAATGGGAACAATTTGAATTATTTTGCCAAACTAATGAGATTGAAGATAAAAATACTAAAGAATATATGAAAGAGATCATAGAGCAAGTAAATAATCATAGACAAGAAATAGAAGAATTAATTTCTAAAAATTTAAAATCTGGCTGGGACATAAAAAGAATATCAAAAATAAATATTACTTTATTAAAGCTTGCAATCTGTGAAATGTTATATAAAAATTTACCTTATAAAATAGTCATAAATGAAGTTGTTGAACTTGCAAAAGTTTATGGGGATGATACTTCACCAATGTTTATCAATGGAGTACTTGCAAGTATTATAAAACAAAATAACATGTAGAAATTGCAAAAGGAGAAAACATAAAATGCAATATAATCCAATCACAGTATCAGATTTAAATCAATACATAAAAAATAAAATTGATGATGATGAATATTTAAATAATGTTTTAATTAAAGGTGAAATTTCTAATTTTAAACATCATTATACTGGACATATGTATTTTACATTAAAAGATGAAAAATCTTTAATAAAATGTATTATGTTTAAATCATATACAGCTAATCTAAATTTTATACCAAAAGATGGAATGAAAGTAATGGTTCTAGGAACTGTTTCTGTTTTTGAAAGAGATGGTGTGTATCAAATATATGTAAAAGCAATTAAGCAAGATGGCATAGGTGATTTATACAAAGCATATGAAGAATTAAAAGAAAAGTTAGAAAAAGAAGGGCTATTTGATAAAGTACATAAAAAAAATATTCCGTTAATGCCTAAATGTATAGGAATTTTAACATCTAATACTGGTTCTGTTATTAGAGATATTATAAATGTTTCTACAAGAAGGAATCCAAACGTATATTTAAGATTATTACCTGTTCCAGTGCAAGGTCCAGGAGCAGCAGAAAAGATAGCAAAAGGAATACAAATTTTTAATGAAAAAAAATTAGCAGATGTAATAATTTTAGCAAGAGGGCGGAGGCTCTTTAGAAGATCTATGGCCATTTAATGAAGAAATAGTTGCTAGAGCCATATATAATTCAGAAATTCCAATTATTTCTGGAGTAGGGCATGAAACAGATTTTACGATATCAGATTTTGTAGCAGATTTAAGAGCACCCACACCATCTGCTGCAGCGGAATTATCTGTTGCAGATACGCGGAGAATTAGAAAAAAAACTTATAGATTATAGTTTAAGATATAAAAATGCTTTAAAAAAGAAAATAGAAATAATGAAACTAAAATTTGAAAAATGTATGTCTTTAAGAGTGTTTAGAGAGCCAATGCAAAATATTAATGAAAAATATATGCTTATAGATATACAAGTAAGAAATATTAGAGAAAATATGATGAATAAATTAAAATTAGAAAAATCGAGACAAATGGAACTGATTTCTAAGCTTGATGGATTAAGTCCACTAAAAACACTTACCAGAGGATATTCTATAGTTCAATCTGGAGATCATGTTATAAAATCATCTAAAGAATTAAAACAAGGAGATGAAATAAGTATAAGATTTTCTGATGGAAATACAAATGCTAAAATTTTATAATGGAGGAGTATATGAATAAAAATATAAAAACAATTCTTTTAATAATATTAATTATAATAATTATTGCTGTAATAGCAATATTCGGATGTAATATTTTAAATAATAATGAAGATGTAAATGAAACTCAAAATTCTATAAATGAAACTAGTCAAAATATGCAAAGCACAGTTAATGAAACTGAAACAGAAAAAAATGTAGTAAATGAAGTGCAAAATAACGTTATCGAGAACAAAGTAGAAAATAATGTTAATAATACTATAGAAAATGTTGTCACAAATCAAACAACAGAAGTCTTAGAAAATGATGGAGCAAGTAATGAAGAAAAAGCAATTAATATAGTAAAAAAAGACTGGGGAACAACTGAAGGAGTATATTTTGTAACAATGGGAATTGATGCATCTGGAAAATATATAGTAACTGTTAATGATTCTTCTACAACAGCAACACTTGCATGGTATCGGAGTAGATGTAGTTACTGGAAAATTTGATATACAACAATAAAGGAGGTTAAAAGCTTATGTTTGCATTTACAGTCAGAACATAAGCAAATAAAATATGGAAGATGAAAATATAAGTTTTGAAAGTGCAATGGAAGAACTAGAATTAATTGCTAAAAGCTTAGAAAAAAGTGATTTAAATCTAGATGAATCTGTTAAACAATTTGAAAAGGGAATTAAGCTTTCTAAAAAATGTAATGAAATATTGGAAAGTGCAGAAAAAAGAATATCTATACTAATTCAAGATGGAGAAGACCTAAAAGAAGAAAAATTTACTGGCGCAGAAGAAGTATAAGTATTATCTAAAAGTTTGAAGGGGATATTACAAATGAATTTTTTTATACAATATAAATATGTTATTGTACCATTTTTTGTATGGTTTTTTATACAATTATTTAAAGTTTTTTATGATTTAATTACAACAAAAAAATTTAATTTTAAAAGAATTTTAGGAGCAGGCCGGAATGCCAAGTTCTCATTCAGCTGTTGTAACAAGCTTATCTACGATGATAGGCAAAGAATATGGAATAGATAGTGCTATTTTTGCAATTTCTTTAATTTTTGCTTTTGTTGTTATGTATGATGCAGCAGGAGTTAGAAGAGCTGCTGGTAAACAAGCAAAAATATTAAATAAAATAGTAGATACACCAGGACTTACAGGAGTAGAGGTTTCAGAAAGGTTAGTAGAAGTTTTAGGACATACTCCTATACAAGTGTTAGTAGGTGCAATAATAGGAATTGTTGTTGGAATAATAGTTTAAGGAGATAAGAAGGTATGGAAGATATTGAAATTGCAAAAAAAGTTAAGCTAAAAAAAATCAATGAAATTGCTTATGACTTAGATGTTAGGGAAGATGAAATAGAATGTTATGGTAGATATAAAGCAAAACTTCCTCTAAATGTATACGAAAAAAATAAAAATAAAAAAGATGGAAAATTAATTTTAGTTACAGCTATTAATCCAACACCACTTGGAGAAGGTAAAACAACAATTTCAATAGGTCTTGCAGATGCAATTAGTAAAATAGGAAAAAAGGCAATAGTTACATTAAGAGAGCCATCTTTAGGTCCTGTATTTGGAATAAAAGGTGGTGCTACTGGGGGAGGATATGCACAAGTTGCTCCAATGGAAGATATTAATTTGCATTTCAATGGTGATATACATGCTATAACATCTGCAAATAATTTATTATCAGCAATAATTGATAATCATATATATCATGGAAATGAATTAGATATAAAAACTGTTAGTTGGAAAAGATGTGTAGACTTAAATGATAGACAGTTAAGAGTTGTAGATACAGGATTATCAAAAGAAAAAAAGATAGTTCCAAGAACTGATGGATTTGATATTTCTGTTGCATCTGAAATAATGGCAGTTTTTTGTTTAGCAGAAGATTTAGAAGATTTAAAAAGAAGAATTAGTAATATTATAATTGGATATAATAGCAAAAATGAACCTATTACAGTAAAAATGTTAAAAGCAGAAGATGCTTTAACTATTCTTTTAAAAGATGCATTCAATCCTAATTTAGTACAAACTCTAGAACATACACCAGCAATAATTCATGGAGGACCTTTTGCAAATATTGCACATGGATGTAATAGTATAGTAGCTACTAAATTGTCTTTAAAGCTTTCAGACTATGTTGTTACAGAAGCTGGTTTTGGAGCAGATCTAGGAGCAGAGAAGTTTTTAGATATAAAATGTAGAAAATTAAAAAAGAATCCTGATGTAGTAGTCTGCGTAGCTACAATTAAAGCTTTAAAATATCATGGTGGAATGTCAAAAGAAGAAATAGAAAAAGAAGATATGAAAAGCTTAAAAAAAGGTATGCATAATTTATTAAAACATGTAGATAACTTAAAAAATAAGTTTGGAATGCAAGTAATAGTTGCTATTAATAAATATAATCATGATAGCGATAAAGAGATTAATTATCTACAAGAGGTACTAGGTAAAGAAAATATAGAAATGAGTCTTGTTGAATCTTGGGGAAAAGGATCTAGTGGTGCTATTGATTTAGCAAATAAAGTAATAAGTTTAAGTGATAAACAAAATGATTTTAAATATGCTTATGAATTAGAAGATACAATAAAAGAAAAAATCGAAAAAGTATGTAAAAACATTTATGGAGCAAATAGTGTAGATTTTTCTAAAAATGCAGAAGAGTCTATAGAAATGATAGAAAAATTAGGATATGATAAGTTACCAATATGTATAGCAAAAACACAATATTCTTTTTCTGATGATCAAAAAAACTTAGAATGTGAAGAGCCATTTTCAATTCATATAAATGAAGTAGTATTAAAAGTAGGAGCAGAATTTATCGTAGCTATGGCAGGAAATATTATGACAATGCCAGGGCTTCCAAAGATTCCTGCTGCAGAAAATATGAAGATTAATGAAAAAGGAGAAATAACGGGTATTTTCTAAAAAATAAAGTATAAATTCACCTTATTTAGGAAAAAATAGTCTTAAATGAGGTGGATTTTTTATGAAAAGTAAAATAGATATAAATACAAAAAGTAAGATTAAAATAGGAGTAATTCTAACAATTGTTTTCTCACTTTTTATTAGTTATAATGTATTTTTTAGAAATGATGAAATCTTAGCTTTATCTAAATATGGCTCTAGAGGAGATGAAGTAAGGCAAATACAAACAAAATTAAAAAGATGGGGATATTACAGTGGTAATATCGACGGAATATATGGAAGCGGGACACTAGCTGCTGTTAAATGGTTTCAATCGAAAAATGGACTTGTAGTAGATGGAATTGCGGGTAAAAATACTTTAGAAGCTATGGGAATTTTTAACTCTTCTAGTACATCAGGAGGAAGTTCTGCAAGCAACACAAATGATTTGAATCTGCTTAGTAGATTAATATATGGAGAAGCAAGAGGAGAACCATATACTGGACAAGTAGCAGTTCGGAGCTGTTGTTTTAAATAGAGTAAGAAGTAGTTCTTTTCCAAATACAATTGCAGGAGTAATTTATGAAAAAGGTGCATTTGATGTAGTAAGTGATGGACAAATTAACTTAACTCCAAATAGTACAGCTAAAAAAGCTGCACAGGATGCATTAAATGGATGGGATCCTTCATATGGTGCAATATATTACTTTAATCCAAATACAGCAACTAATAAATGGATCTGGTCAAGGCCACAAACAGTTACAATTGGAAGCCATAGATTTTGTAAATAAATATTATTGACATAATATGATAAATAGATTAAAATAGCAAATAATAGTAATATTAGATACGAAATATAATATTAATAAATATATGTAGATGTTAATAAAAAATATATTAACTAAAAATTAGCATAGGCATTAAAAATAACAATGTCTATGCTTTTTATAGCACATAGATTATCAAAAATAGTTAATGTTGATAAAATTATACGACACATATTATAAAACCTTGACAAAAAATGAACATATTGGTAATATAATCTAGGAAGAGTAGGAGGATTATATGCTTTTTTATCCCAAACGGTTATTTTGATAGTGTAAGAGATATAAAAATAGAATATTTAAGAAAAAACAATATAAAAGGAATAATATTAGATGTAGATAATACATTAATAGATTATTATAGAGTTTTTCAAAAAGGAACTAAAGAATGGGTACAAAATTTAAAAAAAGAAGGAATTAAATTTTGTATACTTTCTAATAGTAACAAATTAGATAAAGTAAGTAAAGTTGCAAGCGAAATTGATGTACCATATTTCTATTTTGGGAAAAAACCTTTAAAATTTGGATTTAATAAAGCAAGAAGAAAATTAGATTTGAAACCAAAAAATATTGCTGCAGTAGGAGATCAAATTATGACAGATATAATAGGAGCCAATAGATGTAAAATGTTTTCTATATTAGTGAAACCAATAAAAGAAAAAGATATTTTTATAACAAAGATAAAAAGACCAATAGAAGATTTTATTATTAAAAGCTATCTAAAAAAAGTAGAAAAGGAAGAGAAAGGAAATTAAGAAATGTACATTAATGATATACATATACTATATTATGTTCTATTTGGATTTATAGGTATGATAATTGGGCAATTTATAGACTGGTGTGTGATAAGACTTAGTGAATATAAAAAAGTAATTTCTAAGGATTTTTTTAAGATATATTTAAAAAAATTAACGCCTAAATACATATTGATGTTTATAAATGCTGGTTTATTTATGGCTTTACTTTATACTTATGGATTATCAAATATAAAAACATATACATATATGCTATTGGTACCAATGTTAATAACAGTAATATTAATAGACTACAAGAAACAAATAATACCTAATCGTTTAACTTTAACAATATTTGAACTTGGACTAATGTTTAGCTTTATACAAGGAATTTCAAATTTAAATGTAGCAATAGATTCTTTATTAGGAATGATTGTTGGAATTAGTATTTTCTTATTTATCACATTTGTAGGCTCATTAATATCTGGAAAAGAAGCGATAGGTTTTGGAGATGTAAAATTAGTAGGAGCGATTGGACTATTTTTTGGATGGAGAAGTATAATTGCTATATCAATAATATCTTTTTTAATAGGTTCAATATTTAGTATAATATTATTACTAATAAAGAAAAAGAAAACTGATGAATATATTCCATTTGGACCATTCATTGTAATAAGTAGTTTAATAATTATATTTGTTCCTTTTGAAATTTTATTAGGTGTTGTTGCAAATGCAATATCACTAATAAAAAAATAAAATGTAGGGTGATGTTTTTTTATGAATACAAAAATAAAATGGTTAAGAGACACAATAAGAGTGTTAGATATGCAAGGTATGATAGTTAGCAATCCTGTTAATATTAAGTATTTAACTAATATAGATGCAGAGGGAGTATTATTAATAACAAGAAAAGAAAATATATTTATAACAGATGGAAGATATATAGAACATGCTAATAGTACAATTACTATTGATGATGAAATAATAGTTTGCAATTTTAAAGATATAGTAAAAGATGATTATGAAAGTTTTTTCAATTATTGTGAAAATGTAGGCTTTGAAGAAAATTACTTAACATATGCAGGTTACAAAGAATATATTCATAAATATAAAATTAATAATTTTGAAGAAACAGAAGGAATAATAGAGAAACAAAGAATGATAAAAGATGAAGAAGAAATAGATAACATAAAAATGGCTTGCAAAATAACAGATAATTGTTTTGAACATTTGATAGATTTTATAAAAATAGGAATGACAGAAAAAGAAGTAGCTTTAGAGATAGAAAGATTTTTTAAATTAAATGGAGCAGACCGGAGTATCTTTTGATTCAATTGTAGCTTCTGGAAGAAATTCGTCTATGCCACATGCAGTGCCAACAGATAAGAAAATAGAAGCGGGAGATCCAATAACTATAGATTTTGGATGTAAATATAAAGGATATTGTTCTGATATGACAAGGACTATATTTGTAGGATATGTTCCAGAATATGTGAAACCTGTATATAATTTAGTATTAAAAAATCAGTTACAAACAACTGAATGCTTAAAGGAAGGTGCCAATATAAGGACAATTTCTAAAATAGTAGAAAATGATTTTAAATTAAATGGATATGATTTAGTTCATAGCCTAGGACATGGAGTGGGATTAGATATTCACGAGGTACCATATATAAATAGCAAAGTTGATATGAATTTAAAAGAAAAAATGGTTATCACGAATGAACCAGGAATATATATACCAAATAGATTTGGTGTAAGGATAGAAGATACAATATTAATAACTAAATATGGATGTGAAAGTTTAACTAAATCTTGTAGGGATTATATTGTGGTAGATAGAGTGTAGTTTTTAGATTTTATTTAAAGTATGTTAAATTATTATAAAAAGTCAACAAAATATATAAAAATGTTAATTATATTCAAACTATTGATTTTTAAGTAAAAATAGTGTATTATATAAAAATATGATAAATATAAATAATTTTTTTGAAAGGGGAAATAATAATGGCAGAAGTATATATGGCAGGAGATTTTAGAAATGGAACAACATTCGAAATGGATGGAAATGTATATAAAGTAGTAGAGTTTCAACATGTAAAACCAGGAAAGGGAGCCGCTTTTGTTAGAACAAAATTAAAAAATGTAATATCAGGAGCAGTTTTAGAAAAAACATTTAACCCATCTGAAAAATATCCAGGTGCAGAAATAGAAAAAAGAGAAATGCAATATTTGTACAATGATGAAGAATTATACTATTTTATGGATAATGAAACTTATGAACAAATGCCTTTAAATAAAGAACAATTAGGTGATAGTTTAAAATATATAAAAGAAAATATGAATGTGAAAATATTATCTTTTAAAGGAAAAGTCTTTGCAGTAGAACCTCCAATGTTTGTTGAATTACAAGTTACATATACAGAACCAGGATTTGCTGGAAATACAACAACTACATCTGGAAAACCAGCAACATTAGAAAACGGATATACAATTAATGTTCCACTATTTGTTAATATAGGAGATATCATAAAAATAGACACTAGAACAGGCGAATATATGGAAAGAGTATAGGAGAAAGGAAGCTTTACATGTCTGAATTTATAAAAAAATATGATAAAATCATAGAGGAAATCGAAAATAACATACAAAATGAAGAAGACTTAAAATTTGTTAAAGATAAAATAAATGAGATATCTACAATGTTTATGAGTATGTTTGATAATATGTCTAAGTATTCTGAGTCAAAAATAAATGATTTAGAAGAAAGTCAAAAAAATCTAGAGCAAAAATTAAATAAGATACAAGATGTAGTAGAAGATATGAAAAGTGACATTTATGATGAATACAATGAAGATGAAGATTATGAATTTGAAATAGTTTGTCCTTATTGTAACAATGTATTTGTATCAAATGTAGAAACAAATGTAAATCAAGAAATTGAATGTCCAGAATGTCATAATACTATAGAATTAGACTGGAATGAAGAGGAATCTTGCAATGGAAGTTGTTCATCTTGTGCAGGATGTGCATATATTGAAAGTGAAGATGATCTAGAAGATAATGATGAGATTGAATTAGATGATGAAGATGATATGTAAAATTAAAAATAGTTTAATGGATTGACGGCTGTGCCGTCTTTTTTTATGGCAAAATGTAGATGAGGTCCTGTTGTAGCACCATTTGTAGGATTACCATTTGAATCTTTATAAGGATTATTAGAAAAATCATAAACATTTTTAGGACCTACATTTGCTATTAATTCACCTTTATTTACATATTGATTTTGACGAACTAAGAAACTAGGTGAAACGTGGCAATAAGTAAATTGGTATGAACCAGAACTTACAATAACTGTGCATCCACCAGAACCACTAAATTGTGCAAGGATAACTGTGCCAGATTCAGCAGAAAAGATATTAGTTCCCGGTGGTGCGGGAATATCAATTCCTGCATGATAATAAGAAGCTCCTTTAGTTGGTGACTTTCTCTTGCCAAAAGGTGAAGAGATATATCTATATCCTGGAAGTGGCCATGTAAATCCATTAGTATTTATTTCCATACTATAAGTTTGTGTAGTAGAATTAGTATTATAAGAGATATTTTTAAATATTTCTTGATTTTCATTACTTGCAATTGTTGGAATAAAAAAGAAATTAATTAATAGAGGAACAGAAAAAATTAAAATAATTATAAAATAAAAATGTTTAAAAAAACTACTAGACATAAGATTACCTCCTTAAAATTTTCTAGTAGCCCCCGAAATATTAAATTGCTTTATAAAATTATTTTTTAAAAGCAAAAAATTTACTAATAAAAAAGTTTAATATAATAACTATAACAGTTATAGTTGTTTTACTTATTAATTCTTGAATATGTAAAACATTAAATAGTAAAAAGAATCCTGCTGATTCTATGACCATAGTAAATAATCTTCCTAAAATAAATTTACCAAATTCAGCTAGCTTTTCTCTAAAATTAGATGCAGTTGAATTAAATACTAATTTTCTATTAGTAAAATATGCGAATAATACAGCTGTGATAATAGCAATATTATTAGAAAGATTTTCTTCAAGATGTATAAAATTTGATAGTAAATAGAATATTCCAATATTAATTACTGTTGTAAGAATACCAAATAATCCATAAAAAATTACTTCTTTAGTACAAACTTTTTTTATTAAACCGATTAATTTTTCCATATAAATACCTCTTTTGTTGAATTTTTACTCTACACTTGAAATTTTTTATTATAAAAAAGATTAGAACTTTTTAGTTCTAATCTTTTTTTGGCAGGGGTACTAAGATTCGAACTCAGACTTGTGGTTTTGGAGACCATCGTGCTAACCATTGACACTATACCCCTAAGTGCTACATACACTATAATAGCATAAACAAAAATAAGATGCAAGCAAAAAAGAAAAAAACATTGTAAATTTTATAAAATTCGTATATAATAGTAATATGGCAATAGTTTAATGGAAATTGAGAGCATTAATGTTATACCATTTTCTAATTATATGGGGGTGTAATTGGTTTCGACAGTAATTTAGAAGTACAAATAGCGAGTAGTGGATGGTTGCTTTGGCCACTATAAAAAAGCAAAAATAAATATAAACGCTGATAATAACGAATTAGCATACGCTGCTTAAATTTGCGGCGACGTCTTATCATTAATGCCCACGTTTTTGAATAAGGCGACGATTTAGTGGGAAACGAAGCTATTTTTTTCTATAGAAAATAGGGGGTATTTATATAGATACTTAAAAGTAAGTATGTTTGTTTACGTATTTTTAAGGAATATAAATAACAAACTGCACTCGGAGAAATTTGTATGGAAGAGTTATTGGACAGGAGTTCGACTCTCCTCACCTCCACCAAGACGAGTTTTTGTCGAACTCTCTATAATACTTGATATAACTTAATTTCAAGATTATGAGAATTTGACAACACAAAAACTTTAAACCGTTTCAAAAAATGAAGCGGTCTTTTTTTGACCAAAAGTCTTGAAAGAAGGAGGTTTTTGTGGTATTATGTTACATATAATTAAAAAAGAAATCAATATGAGTAAAGAATTACTCTCTAAAATTGAATGGACTTGCAGAATGAAAAAGGTAAAACCAGAAATTATCAATGGTACCTTAAGAATTGTGGAGCATACCAATTTAGCGTATGTAGAGCCACACCGAGTGATTATTAAAGATAAGCTATATTTATTCTTTAATGAACAAGATTACTTTTACATAGATAGTTTGGAAAATAAATATCCACTATCAAAATTTAATGAAAACATAGTGTAGCAAGCCAAAGCATTGATATTTTAGAGTTTTTAAAAATTGTACTATATTGATTTATTAATTGTATTTAGAAATAGGAAAATAGAGATAGTTAAAACAAAAAATAAAAACTTTAAAGTGTCAATAGCAAAGGTAAATATGCTATGTGGCACTTTTTTAGTGTCTTTCTAAAATTCATTAAAAGAAGAAAAAGGAGGTAATTTTGTAATGAATGAAGAAAGAAAAGTAGCAGGAATTTATATTCGTGTTAGTACAGAAGATCAGGCACGCGAGGGATTTAGTTTAGGAGAACAGGAGGAAAAGCTAAAACAGCTTTGTAAATATAAAGATTATAAAATCCACAAAGTTTACAAAGATGCAGGAATTAGTGCAAAAAATATGTCTGGTAGACCAGCTTTTCAACAAATGCTAGAAGATATGAGAACAGGTAAAATTAATTATATTGTAGCCTACAAATTAGATAGAGTTACAAGGTCTGTTAGAGATTTAGAAGTATTAATTTCAGAACTAGAAGAACATCATTGCTATTTGGTATGTGATAGGGATGATGTAAATACATCTTCAGCTAATGGAAGATTTTTTGTAAGGATGTTGACAGTTCTATCTCAGCTAGAAATTGAAATAGTATCAGAAAGAACAAAATTTGGTTTAACAGGTGCAATAAAGTCAGGGCATATTCCACGGAACTTGCCCATTAGGTTACAAACGAGATACAACAAAGAAAATGGTTGTTGATGAAACTACAAAAGATGTTGTTATTAGAATCTTTAATCTATATTTACAAGGCAAAAGTTATCAAACAATAGCAAATATTCTAAACGAAGAAAAGGTTTTAGAGCCTAAAAAATGGGACGATTCTACCATAGAGAAAATAATCAATAATAAAATCTATATAGGAGATTATGAAAGATTCAAAAGAGTAGCAAAAGAACAAGGAAAAAAACCTGTAATATATCCTAATGTTGTTGAACCAATAATTACTAGAGCAATGTTTGAAGATGTGCAAATACAAAAAGAAAAAAATCAGAGAGCATATTGCAGAGATAGAGTTTATATCTTTATGCAAAAAATGAAATGTACTAAATGTGGCAAGTTAATGGGTAGTAAAGGAACTGGAGGAAAAAAGAAAAAGTATATGTATTATCATTGTTCTGACTGTAAAATTTATCTTCGTGAAGATTTAATTGAAGAACAAGTTATGCCAATGATAATGGACTTAATTGAATATGATATGACAGTCAAAAAATACTTCTATCCTGTTTTAGCAGATAAAAAAGAGAAAAACACAGATAAACTTGATAAGGAAATAAACACATTAAGAAACCAGAAAAGTAGAATAAAAGAAGCATATTTGAAAGAAATAGTTGATGTAGAAGAATTTTCAAAAGAATACAAAGCAATCGATGAAAAGTTAGATTTACTAGAACAAAAAAGAATTGAAACAATAGACTTAAATAAACAATCTTTTAGCCCACAACACTTAATGGCAGATAGAGATGTAGAAAAAGAAAAGCTAATTCGTTCTAATAAATTTTACCATATGCTAATGGCAGAATGGAAAAGCAAAGATAAAGAAGAAAAACAAGAATTTATCTCAAAGTTTTTAGAAAGCATTACAGTTGAAAAAGATAGCAAAGGTAATTATAAGCTAGTTAATTTGAAATTAAGAAAAACATTTATAGAACAGATATATAAACTAATGCAGAATGGAATGTTTGATATGACAATTGCAGATGAAAAAGATAAAGAGGTTAGAACAACAATTATGATGGACAAGCAAGAACTACAAGAATATATTGAACGATTAAATGACTATTACGAAGTATCTTATTATGAAGTAGCAAGACTAGATGAGCAAAAGAAAGGTTATCAGAAAAAATACCTTACAATAGATGAAACAAATGATAATGGAGAAAAGCTTTTTAAATTAGTTGAATTGATAACAGATGATAAAAAATATCCACAGAAAAAAGTAAATAGAACTGTTGGAGCAATTAGAGTTAAAGAACGAGAAAAAGTTAGTTAAGAAATTTGGAGGAATTGGAAATGGAAAATAAAGAAGTAAAAGAAAATAAATATGGAATTGAATATACAAAGGTTGGAGATTATTATATGCCTAATTTAGTTTTAGAGAAAGAAGAAAAAATTATATTAAATAAATATGGAAGAATGAGATTAAAATTTCTAAAAGAAAATAAAAAAGCAGAATATGCAATAATGTTTATGAATGGAAGTTTGAATAAACATTTAAAAGAGATTCAAGAAACAGCACAAGAAAGAATTGATATTATAATTGAGCAATTAAAAAAGCAAAATAATATAACAGAAGAAATGAAAAATACAAACCAATTATATTGGGTATCTATGATGAATAATTTTAAAAACGTGGCAGAAGAAATTGTACTAAATGAACTAATATATGTATAAGAAAATGCTAATAGGAGCAAACAGCCAAATGTATAGCCAAATTTAATGTCTATAAGTGTAGCGAGCATAGGTTTTGTGTTGCCACAAAAACCGACAACTTACGCTGAAAGGGGATTCTTATCCCCTTTAACCCCTACTTTTATAAAAGGAAAAAATTAAAAATAAGAATTAAAATTAAATAAAAGATAGAAAGATTTTAAGAAAGATTTTATAAAAAATGAAATAAAAAGGAAGTGAAAAATTATGAGAAATAGAACAATAGGAATTAATGTTAGAGTAAGTGAAAGCGAGAAGAAAAAATTAAAAAGAAATGCTAAAAAGAGTGGATTAAATTTATCAGCTTATTTAAGAAAATCAGGCTTGAAACAAGAAATTTATGCAATACCAGATGAAAGAATTTATAAAATTTATACAGGAATTGTTGAATTAAAAAATGAAATTTCTTATATGAATGTTGAAGAAATAAAAGAAAAAATAACAAAAATGCAAAGTGATTTTTTGGATATATATAATTATAAAAACGGAGATGATGTAAATGGCAACAACAAAAATATGGGCAATTAAAGATAGCATATCTCGAGTAATAAACTATGCAAAAAATCCAGAAAAAACAACATTTTCTGATTTAAAACAAGTATTAAAATATGCAGAAGATGAAGAGAAAACTATTGATAAAAATGAAAAAACTATGTATGTAACAGGAGTAAATTGTAAAGCAAAAACAGCTTATGAAGAAATGACGCTAGTTCAAAATAGATTTGATAAATGTACAGGAAATGTTGCTTATCACGCATACCAAAGTTTCAAAACAGGAGAAATATCGCCAGAATTAGCACACAAAATTGGAGTAGAACTAGCAGAAAAAATGTGGAGTGAATATCAAGTAGTAGTTGCAACTCATTTCAATACAGGCACATATCATAACCATTTTGTAGTAAATTCAGTTAATATATTTACGGGCAAAAAGTTTAATTGTAATAAAGGAGCATATTATCGTTTCAGAGAGTTATCAGATGAACTATGTAGAGAATACGGACTAACAGTTATTGAAAAGCCAACAGGAAAAACACCAAGAAGTATATATTTTGCAGAAAAACGAGGAGAACCAACAAAGTATAATGTAATGAGGCAAGTTATTAATGAAACAATGGAAATGTGTATAAATTATGGGCAATTTAAAAAGATAATGCTTAAAAAAGGTTATATAATCAATGATGATTATAATAGAAAATATCCAACAATCCGTTCAATAAATGATAAACAAACAGTAAGAATGTATCATTTAGGAGAGCAATATTTACCAAAGAATATTGCTAATAAAGTTGAACACAATCCATATTATTATCAAAATAGATATATGGAATATATACATCCTAAAAACAAAAAGCAAAAATACAAAGTTTACAAATATAAAGGAAAATTCAAAGATATTAGTAAAATGAATGGGATTGATGTACTTTTTCTATTATTATTTCATTTATTAGGACTATTACCAAAACGAGAAAGCTATAAGCCACTATCTCCAGAAATGAAACAAGAAGTAAGAAAAATGGAACGATATTCTAATGAAATTAGACTTATTGTAACAGAAAAACTAAAAACAACAGAAGATGTAAAAAGTTATATTTCACAAACTGAAAAAGATATTGAAGATGTTACTAATTTAAGGCAAAAATACAGAAATAAGCTGAGAAATTGTAAAGTTGATAATTTAATAAAGGAATATAAAATAAAACGAGATGAATGCACTACAATGTTAAATAAGTATAGAAAAAATTTAAAAACAGCAAACTATATTTTAGAAGATACACCAAAGATTAAAGAAGTTATAAAGATTGAACAACAGATGAAAAAAGGGCAAGAAGATATTAGTAAAACAAAGAAAAAAGACAGAAATGCAAGATAAGAATATTAAAGGTTGTTATATATAAAAAAGTAACAACCTTACTATATTTTCAACGCTAATATTTGTAAAATAATTGTTTTTATAGTGGTTTTATGGTATAAATAAGACAATCAAAGATATTATTTTGAAGATTGGAGAATTTAATTATGAATATAGAAAAAGTAATAAAGGATAGTTTAGTTAATTTTGATGGTAAAGTAGCAGTTTATTATGATGATTTAAATGGTAATGTATTAAAGATAAATGAAAAAGAAAAATATAACTCAGCAAGCTGTATAAAAATATTTATTTTAATAGAATTATTTAATCAAATAAGTAATGGAACAATACATAGAGAAACAGAGCTTACATATTTAGACAAGCACTATGTAAATGGTAGTGGAGTAATGAGATATTTATCAAAAGGCATAAAACTTCCTATTCTTGATATTGCAACTTTAATGATAATCATAAGTGATAATGTAGCAACTAATATGTTAATCGACTTTTTGAGAATAGATAAAATAAATAAAACGATAGAAAATATTGAGTGTAAAGATACCAAATTATATAGTGAATTCAAATCAGTAGAAGATGAAGTGTTTTCAGAAACTACAGCTTATGATTATTATTTAGCATGGAAGAAATTAAATGATTACGAACTATTTGACAAAGAGATAACACAGGAAATAATAGATATAATAAAAAATCAAAAATATCATGAAATGGTTGGAGATGGAATAGACAAAGTTTATAAAGAAGTAGAAAACCCAATCGTAAATTATATAGTTACTAAAAGTGGAAAATATCAATCTGTTAGAAATGACGGAGGAATTGTATCAACTAAGTATGGAAACTATATTTTAACGATTTTTATCAAAGATTTTAAAGATAAGGATTATAGAAACGATGAATATGTTTATAGTCAAGGAAGAAAGATTAGTAATCTTATTTTTAATGAATTTATAAGAAAGGGAACAATTCAATGAAATTTGAAGTATCTGTGATTGATAATGCTTTAAAATATTATCAAATAGACGATGTTAATTATCGAAATAAATGTTATAAATGTGTTAAAGATGTTAATGAAACAAAAGATTTTAATATTAAAGCAGAAGAAATTTATAATATATTATATACTGATAAATCATTTAAGATTGATACTCTTTGGAAAGGACAAAGCATGATTAATCTTTTTGGTGAACAATATAATCCTTATATAACAAACGTATTGGTATTATTGGGGTATGAAATACATTGTAAAAATATGAAAATTAAAAACTATGAAAATGAGAAAAAGGAATTATATAAGCAAAGAGTTAAAGAAGCATTAACGAATGATATTTTTGTTAGAAAATTAGAAGGAATTAGAATTTCACAAATGATTTGGGCAGCATATTTTATTAATACAAAATTAATAGAAGTTGGAAGATTACAATACGAGAGATGTGAAAATCATATTAAAATACATATACCATCTGGTGAAAACTTAGAAATAGAAAAAGTATTACAATCAATTAAAGATTCGAAACAAGAAATTGAAAAATATTTTAATATAAGAAATCCAGAATATAGATGTTATTCTTGGCTATTGAGTAATCAAATAAATGCTATTATAGATAAAAACTCAAATATTGCAAAGTTTTATAATTTATTTGAAGTAAAAGATGGACTAGATGCAACTAAAGATATATTAAATTTTGTTTTTAATGTACAGGAATGTAACAATTATAATGATTTAATAGAAGATACTTCTTTACAAAAATTATTAAAACAGCAATTACTTAAAAATAAAGAAATGAAAATAGGTTGGGGAAAATTAAAAACATAAAACAAAAACGGATTTTCGTAAATATATTGCGATTTGTTTAATATTGTAATAGAATAGCCAATAATACGAAATGGAGATGATTTTAAATGGACAAATTAGATAATAATGAAAATTATACAAATCAAACCTTTGAAGATATAAAACACATTGATGAAAATGGAATTGAATATTGGTATGCAAGAGAACTAATGAAAGTTTTAAGTTATAAAGATTGGAGATATTTTGACGCAGTAATTGAAAAAGCAAAAATAGCTTGTCAAAACTCTGAAATAACTGACATTGACCATTTCGTTGTTGACAACAAAATGGTAGAAATCGGCTCTGGTGCGAAAAGAGAACAAAAAGATTATAAATTAACACGATATGCTTGCTATCTTATAGCCCAAAATGCAAATCCAAGATTAAAAATTGTTGCTCTTGCTCAAACATATTTTGCGATACAAACTAGAAAACAAGAAATTAGCGAAAAAGAGTATAATTCATTAACAGAAGATGAAAAGAGATTTTATCAAAGAAATTTAACTAAAAAAGGCAATTATTCACTTAATCAAACAGCTAAAAATGCAGGAGTTAAGAATTTTGATAAATTTCATAATTATGGTTATAAAGGTTTATATAATGGAGAAACAGCTAATGACATTGCTAAAAGAAAAGGATTAAGATATAGAGAAGATATTTTAGATAATATGGGAAGTGATGAACTTATTGCAAATTTATTTAGAATTTCACAAACAGAACAAAAATTGAAAAAAGATAATATACAAAGCGAAAAAGAAGCAAACGAAACTCATTATAATATTGGAAAAAATATCAGAGAAGTAATTGCTAAAAATGGTGGAACTATGCCAGAGAATTTACCTACCCCTAAAAAGAGTTTGAAACAGCTGGAAAAAGAAAATAAAAGAAGTCTAAAAAATAAATAAAGAATTGTGGTACAAATGGATAATAGTATAAATGAAAGTAAATTTTTAGAAGAAATAAGAAATGCTAAAGCAGTTAATAAAATAAATAAATGTGATGATGACATATTAGAAGTACTAAGAAACTTAATCTATTTAGAAGAGTTAGATAAAAAGGGTGGACCAGACTATGCATATAAGCAGTATTATTTTGAAAAGTTTTCTATTGATAGTTATGAAAGAAAGTATAACAAAAACAAAAAATGCTTTTCTATGGGAAAAGTGATAAAAAACAAAGTAGATAGAAAATCAAGATATAAAAGTAATATATTTGGTACTTTAACTTTTTCAGATGAAGACATTAGAAGTAATATAAGATATATGAGAAAAAATCTAATGGATATGATAGAGCAGAAATTATTAAGACTAGATACTTATAAGATAAATTATTCAATAGGAAAAATTTTTGGATTGATAATAGAAGTTGAAGATTTCTGCCAAGTATATACTAACGATAAAGGAGAATATTTTTCAAAAATAGTAGATACAAATGGATTAAAATTAGAAAAATATGAGATTTATAAAGACTATAATTTAGTAAAAAAAATACAAGAAATTTGTGATAAAAAAGTTGATATATTAATATTTAAAGAGAATATTAGTTTTGGAAATATAATGATAAATTGTATAGATTTAAGAAACAAAATAATAAAAAGTGAAATGATAGTATATCCAAATAAAATATTTCAGATATGTAAAGGATCTCCAATAATAATAAGTATGAGTCAAATAGAAAATACCAATATACAATATAAATCAAATAAAAATTTAGAAAGTAAATACGAAAAGATAAATATAGATGGAATAGAATTATATAGATCTTCGGAGCCAAATGTATATAGCGATAGTAGAAATAAATTCTTTTTTGAAACAACTCAAAATATGATTGCACTTAATCCTAATATAACAGCAGAAGAATTTTTAATGTATTTCAGTACAATTATAAAAGAGGAATTAATTATTAAGGACATAGATGAAATTGTGAAATTAAGGAGACAAACGCCAATGCAGTCATATATTCATTTAAGCCTAAAAAATGGAAATGGAGTTTATAGAATAAATACAAATAAAAAATTATATTTCAAATTTTCAGAGATATCATAATAGAGAGAAAAAACGTTAACTGAAACAATACAATATAATGATTATGAAAATATACAAATTTTATTAAGGTATTGCCAAACATAAAAAATTATGTTAAATTAAAAACATAGTAATAGACAAAAAAACACCGATGTGGGTATACATTTATTTTAAATTATTACTATAACTAATTTTGAAACGGATAATAATGTACTTTTGCGTAAGACGTTTTTCGCATACGTCCTTCGCTAAGGCACCAATGACCTATCTGTTCGAACAATAAAACAGATATAATGTAAGAATCAATCTTTAAGGGTTGATTCTTTTTTGTACTCTTTCAGCAAGAGATACATTGCATAGCAGAGACTATGAGCTTTGATAGAATGTCAAAACTCATAAGGGAGAACGATTTAGTTAAGTACACTAAAATCATTCTCCCCATAAAATAAGTTATTTCAATATTAAGCTGTTTTTTTATTTAATATCTTTTTAATTGTTATTTCTATATCATCAAGACTAATTGGAAAAGAAATTATGCCAACACCTCTATAATATATATCTATTTCTTGAACTTTTTTACCATTTATTTTTTCTGTCTGATGAATTATTATTTTTTCTATCAATTCATTTAAAATCTCTGGTGTTAGTTCAGTTATTTCAGTATATTTTTTAACATTAGATATAAATTGTGTTAAATCGTTTTCTTTCTTTTCTTTGTTTTCTATTTCATTTGATAATTGTTCTATTTTTAATTTTAACTCTTGTTGTTCTTTATCATAATTAAATGATAATCTTCTAAATCGTTCATCTGTTAGCTTTCCCGAAATATTATCTTCATAAATATGCTGAAACAAATTATCAATTTCAATTATTCTGTTCTTTGCTTTTTCAAGGTCTTTTTTGTTTTTAGAAATTTGCTTTAATTCATCTTGAGTAGACTTTGCTAATTGCTCTTTAATAAATAAATCTTCGTAACTTTTCATATATGAAATTACTTTTTGTATATTTTCTAAAACAAGATTTTGTAATACATCATCTGTAATATAATGAGAAGTACATAAAGAAGTGTCATGTTTATAACTTGAACATCTATAATGGTCTTTGTTTTTTAAATCTGCTACAGGTGATTGAAAATACATTTTTTTACCACAATCATAACAAAATATTAATCCTGAAAAGATACTCTTCTTACCTGATTTTGCATATTTCTTTCTATTACCTCGTAGTTGTTTTACAATATTCCAAGTATGTTCATCAATAATTGGTTCATGGGTATTTTTAAATATTTTTCTATCTTCTTTTGGAAGATACACTCTAGTTTTATCTTTATAAGAACGAGTAGTTGATTTGAAATTTACTGTATCTCCAATATATTCTTGTCTATCTAAGATACCTGCTACTGTTACAGAACACCATTTATATTGATTTTCTTGAGTATTAGCCTTTGAATTTTTGCTCGTATTAGTAATATATGCTGATGGAGTTAATATTTTTCTTTCTCTTAAAATTCTAGCAATTTCACAAGTTCCATGACCTTGAACAAATAGGTTAAATATTTCTTTTACTACTGTTGCAGAGTTTTCATCTATAATCCATTTTGTTTTATCGTTTTCATCTTTTTTATAACCATAAGGAATATTATTTACAAGTGAAATTCCAGATTCGCCTTTATTTTTTAGAACTGCTCTAACTTTTTGACTTGTATTTTTGGCATGCATTTCATTAAACCAATCTTGAATAGGTAAGAAGTCATTTAAACCTTTACTACTATCAATATTATCCATTATAGCAATATATCTTACATTAAGTCTTATAAAATCTTCTTCTAAAAGTTGTCCAACAATAAGTCTATTTCTACCAAGTCTTGAATGGTCTTTTACTATTATTGTCCCAATTTTTCCACTTTCAGCAAGTTCCATCATTTCCATAAAAGCAGGTCTTGTGAAATTTGTTCCTGAATATCCATCATCTACAAAGAACTGTATATTTTGAAATTTATTATCTTTTGCATATTTACTTAAAATTGATTTTTGATTTATTATACTATTGCTTTCTCCAGCCATATCATCATCTCTTGATAAACGGCAGTATAAAGCAGTGATTTTATCGCTTTCTAGCTGTTTCATTATTATCTCCTTTCTTTGACAGCTTGAAACACGATATAAAATTATAGTTTCTACTTTTGTAGTAGTGATTATAATATACCATATTCCAAGCTAAAAATCTAATAAAATTTTTATTTTCTTAATATTTCAAAAAGAATTTGTAATATGGTATATTCAGAATTCTCATTAAAGTAGGTGTTTACCTTATATGTCTTACCTTTTATTTGTTTTTCAAAGTTCAACTTTTGTTCTGGGTATAAGTCATTAAAATATTCTATAAGTTCTTCTTTATTCATTTTTTCAAGTTTATTATAGAGTTCATTTCTAAGATTTTCTAAAAACTTATATTCTTCATTAGTTAGTTCAATTCTATATATTTTTTCATTATTATCGTTCATAACTAGCCCTCCTTTTCTTATATTCAGGAGAGTCCTTCAGTTTTTGTTTTTCTAATCTTTCTTTTTCTCTAGCTTCTTCACGAGCTTTTCTTTCAGCTTCTAATTTTTCTTGTTCAATTCGTTGTCTTTCTAATTCATCTTGTTTTTCTTTATCAAATAGACTTTTAAAGAAATCTGCAACTCTTTGTGGTGCAAGTTTTATAGCATGGAAGTAATCTCTTGTTTTTTCTACCAAAACATCATATTTTTCTATCCATCTATTTAAGGTGTTTCTTAAGTTTTCAATTCTAGTATCTCGTTCATAAATTTCTTTATCTGCTACAATTCCTTTTTTAGCATAATTAACTAAGTCCTCATAGTCCTGTGGCTCTAATTCAATCTTTTTAGAAAACCTTTTTTGTTTTCCTAAATCTGACACACCTTTAATTTGTTTATCAAATTTCATGATATTATCAAAAGTTGTTTCTTTTTCTTCAATTTTGTTTGATATTTCTTTAAGTCTTTCTTTATCTTTTTTTATTTTATAATCAAGATTTTCAAGGTGTTCAGCTGTACTTCCTTTAATACCTCTTACAAAACCTCTATAACCATTATCAAACATATATTGAAAAAATCTGTCTTGTAATAGGCTATATGATTTAATTAAAATAGGTTTTCCTTTTTCATCATATAGGGGATTGCCTTGCAAATCTTTGGCTTGTTCAGATTTCCATTTCTTGCTATGGCTTACTTGATTGATTATTTCTTTTGTTTTACCAACTAAAGATTTGTCTTTGCATCTTTTGGAATATTTAATTTCTTTCTTCACAACAGGAATAGCTATAATATGAAGATGGTAATGATAAATTTCTTTACCAAATTCTTCTGTAAGTGCAGTATTTAATTCATCAGCATGAAGTACAGCAGTTAAAATATTTTCAGTTCCCATTTCTTTTTCAGCAAAGTTATATGCTTTTTCATAAAATCTTTTTGCAAATTCATAACCACCATTTTCTTCAAAATATAGAGAGTTAACATCAAAAACTAGTTCATTATATATTTTTGCATTTGATTTTAAACCTCTTGTAGATATTTGACCTGATTTAACCATTTCATCAAATTTTTGATTTAGAGTAGAGTCATATCTTTTAAAATAAATATTCATTGGTGTTCTTTCAGCAACTATATTTGTATTAGAATAAGTTGTATTTTTTCTTTCATCATGTCTTTCAAATTTACTGATATTTTCTTTAGTATGTGTAGCAACTCTTGCTACAGAGAAATGTTGTTTTTCCATTTGAAATCCTTTCCGCAGATATACAGGCGACTGCAGGGAGCAGTGTTAGATAACTTTCATTGAAAGTATCTAACCCACTATGACACTTTCAAACTTCGTTTGCAAAGATGTCGTGGGCTCTGCGAGGCTTACAAAATTACTTGCTAAAAAGCAACTAATTTTGTCACTGAAAAATTTTAAGCATATCTGCTAAAAATTTTATCAGCGGTTTTTTATTGTGTTTTTACACAATAAAAAAACTGGCTGGAATAACAAATAAAATTAGCAACATAAATTTTTTAAAAATTTTGTTCTAATTTTATCTGCACATCTCCTGTCAGTATTATTTCAATTGGATTAATATTTCTCTTTTCTATTTATTATATATTTAAAATCCACCCTTTTGACATAGCGGAGCGAGTTAAACCCAGAACTTCGAAAATAACTTAATACCTTCTGCCAAGTAACTCATTACATGCGTCATTATTTAATTTTTCAGTTACCATAATAAATGGTAGTTACAATATATCATCAAAATGCATTGATGTCAATGAAATTTAGAAAAACATGGAAAAATAATTGCTAAAATAATTTTTTATGTTATAATAAACATAGATTTTATTTGAAAGGAATTAATTATATGGAATTAAAACCAATAAAAGAAAAAAATGAAGCATTATATCCGACTATAAAGGAAGTGCCAAAATCTAATTATATGAAAGAAATGTTATTAGTTGCAACTATTACTCCAGGAGAAGTTATTCCTGTAGCTGTAATATGTTATGTTGCAGTACCATCAAATATATTTCCAATAAAAATCTGCAAACTAATAAGAAGTATATCTATCTTCATAACAATACTTTCAACAATATTATTGATTATAAATAAAATGAAAATAAATAAATGCACAAATGAAAACGGAATGAAAGAAAATATAAAGAAATTAAATAAACATAGAAAAATTAAATGGTGGATTTTTGGTATAAGTATAGCTATTATTGTAATTACATCTATATTTATATATTACCTAGAAAATTATATGTAATGTAAGGTGCAAAATGGAATATATTTTTTATTTAACCAATTCATGCAATTTAAACTGTAAATATTGCTATGAAAAAAACAAAATTAACAAAGTAATAAATTTTAATGTCATAGAAAAATTATTAAAAGAAAGAGTAAATTCTAGAGAAAGAAGTACAACTGTATCTTTTTTTGGTGGAGAGCCTTTATTAGAAAAGCAACTTATCTATGATACAGTTAATCTAGGAAATAATATAACCAAAAATTCAAAGCATAAATTTAATTATTCATTAACTACGAATGGAACATTAATAGATGATGAATTTATAAAATTTTGTAAAAAAAATAATATAACAGTTGGAATAAGCATAGATGGAAATGCAGAAAGTCATAACCTTAATAGAACAAGTATTGCAAATAAAGAAAGTTTTGATGATGTAGTAAAAAATTCTAAAAAATGTATAGAATCAAATTTAAATTGTATGGCTTTACCTGTTGTATGTTTGAATAATGTTAAGAATTTAGCAAATAATATTAACTTTTTAGTGAATTTAGGATTTAAAAGTATTACTTGCAATTTTAATTATTCTGATAATTGGGATGATACTTCTTTAGAAATATTAAAACAAGAGTATAAAAAAATTTTAGATATTTATTATAATGAATTCAAAAATAAAAATTATATAAGGATATATCCATTGGATACAAAAATGTATTTACATATCCAAGAAAAGAAATGTGTTGACAGCTGTAATGCAAATCGAATTGCTGTAGATACAGATGGAAAATTTTATCCATGTATACAATATGTTGGTGATGATAGGTTTGCAATTGGAGATTATGAAAATGGCATAGATATTCAAAAACGAAGAGAAATTTTTTCAAGAAGATTAAATAGCAAAGTAGTTTGTGATGAATGTTCATTAAAGAATAGATGTATCTATAAATGTGGCTGTGCAAGAATAATGACTACAAATGATATTGTTGACGTTTCTCCCATTATATGTGAAACAGAGCGTATATATATAGAAACAGCAGATATACTTGCAAACAAATTATACAAAGACTTTAAAGAAGAATTTATTTTATTAAATTATCGAAAATAGTACAAAATAAGCCAGTAGTATTTTTTACTACTGGTTATTCATTTCGAGAAAGAAGGATAAGCTCTTTTTTCTCACTTTGCTTTTTATTAATTAGAACAATACTATATTTATTTTACCAATAAGTTAGGTTTTTCTTTCTTTTCTAAAGCTTCTATTTTCTTAATACCATTACTATCTTGTAAAGTTAAATATTGCCTTTTAGCTATTGTATTTAATCTTTCTAGTCTTTTGCTTTGTTCTAATCCTCGTTCTATCATTTCAGCATTTAAATTTTCTAAATTGCTTAAAATTACTAATTGAAGAATATTTGCATAATCTCGCATATTACCGTCTAAAGTGGGATTATTATCTTTCCATTCTTTAGCTGTCATTCCAAATAAAGCTACATTTAATATATCAGCTTCATTAGCATATACATATTGTTTCTGTTTTTCAGTAAGTGTAGGAACTAAATTTTCTTTTATACTATCAGTATGTATTCTATAATTTGTTTTTGCAAGTTCTCGTCTTACAGACCATTCTATTTTATTTTGATAGCTTTCATTTTTCTTTAGCCTTTCAAACTCTCTTATTAAATAAAGCTTAAATTCAACACTTAACCAACTTGCAAATTCAAAAGCTAAATCTGGATGAGCATAAGTTCCAATACTATATTTTCCACCTTTTGAAATTAAGCCTATTGCATTAGTTCTTTGTATCCATTGTTTAGGACTCATTGTATAAGAAGATGTCCCAATTTCATTTATTTTAATTTCACGATATTCCGTTAAATTAAAATTTTCATTATTAAGTTCTTCCCACAACCCTACATAAAGGGCAGTGTCTTTATTGCTTAACCAATGAATAATAACATTTGCTGGATATTTATTATTTTTAAACTTTGCTAAATCTGTTAATGATATATAATCAACTTCTCCAACTCGCATAACACCTACTAAATTATCTTTAACATTCATTTGTGTAGTTATAAGTTCTTTACTCATAATATCACTTCCAATCTCTGTAAAATTCGTATCCATTATAAAACAATTGTTTGCAATTGTCAAGCAAAAATCTAAATATAAATTAATTCTTTGAAAATACTTTCTTCAACTGAATTTTTATAGCTATTCATAAGCCCTATCCATTTTAGCGGGTCAGTATTTTTCAATTTTTCATCAATAGGATTTTTTTCTAGCATTTGTTTCATAAGTATGTCAAATCTTTTTTTAGCTTGTTTATCAGTTTCTACGATATGTTTCCTTAAAGTACAATCTATAAATAAAATAGTATATTCAGCTTTTTTATATGTTTTTAAGTATTCTAATCTTAAGTGCCCATATTTCCCAATTTGATAATCCTTTTCATATTCCTCTTTCTCTAAATATAAGTCAGGAATAAAATAATCACCTTCTTTGTGATAAGTTATTTTAATCATAATAAAATCCTCCTAAAATTTAATTTTACTACTTTTAGAACTATAATTTTATATCTGTTTTGCTGTCTTTTACAAAATGTATTTTTTATAAAATTTAAAGTGTACTTAACTTAAGTCTACTGGGTTAGGAGCTTAGTCAAAACAAAGTCCTATATTACGAAGAGATAGATACCATGATAAAAGATATTAATGAAGAATATATAACTACTTTAATAAATTTTGAAAAATATAAGTTTATAATGTTTGCAATGGCTAAACTCATGGAAATGGAAACAACAGAACAAAATAAAGTTGCTTTGTATTTGTTTAATAATATAAAAACTTAAATAAAATATAAAAAACAATTGACTTGTGCAAACAATAGTTTTATAATAACGCCTAGATAATTAAAATAAAATATTAAGAAACGGAGATTATATTAGTGAAAGAAATAGATAAAAACAATAAGTCTTTTGAAGATATTAAACATATTGATGAAAATGGTATAGAATTTTGGTATGCCAGAGAATTGATGCCTATTTTACAATATTCTAATTGGCAAAATTTCGAAAAAATAATTGATAAAGCTAAAATATCTTGTGAAAATAGTGGTATTAGTGTGTTAGAACATTTTATTGATGTCAATAAGTTGTCAAAACGTGCTAATAATGCAGAAGTTGAAATCAAAGATTATGAATTAACTCGTTATGCTTGCTATTTAATAGCCCAAAACGGAGATAGCAGAAAAAAAGTAATCGCTCTTGCTCAAACATATTTTGCAGTTCAAACTAGAAAGCAAGAAATAACAGAAAAAGAATACAGTATGCTAACAGAATGTGAAAAAAGATTTTATCAAAGAAATTTAACTAGAAAAGGTAATTATTCTCTTAATCAAGCAGCAAAAAAAGTAGGAGTTAAAAATTTTGATAAATTTCATAATGCTGGTTATAAAGGATTATATAACGGAGAAACAGCTGACGATATAGCCAAAAGAAAGGGATTAAGATATAGAGAAGATATTTTGGATAATATGGGAAGTGATGAACTTATTGCGAATTTATTTAGAATTTCTCAAACAGAGCAAAGATTAAAAAAAGACAATGTAGATACTGAAAAGAAAGCTTGTAATACTCATAATAAAATTGGAAAAATAGTTAGAAAAGCAATTAAAGAGGCAGGACGGAACTATGCCAGAGGCTTTACCTACTCCTAAAAAGAGTTTAAAACAATTGGAAAAAGAAAATAATAAAATGTTGAAAAATAAATAAATTATTACTTATGAAAATAAATATAGTATCATAATATTAGAAATAATAAAGATTGCTATGACTGATGACCAGTATTTTAATACTGATCATCAGTTGCTTTAACAATATAGAAAGAGAAGGTGAATTGTAATAAGAAATGATATATGATATATATATGATAAAATATGAAAATTTGACTTATAAAAATAAAATATTCAAAAAAGAAAGGCATGGTATAAAATGAATCTACAAAAAGTATATTTTGAAACTGAAGACAGAATAGAACTAAATGGTTTATTGCATGAACCAGAAAATAAAACAGAAGAAATAGTAATTGCTGTACATGGAATGCAAAGTAATTGTATGAAAAAAAGAGATGATATATTAGCAAGAGAGATTACTAAAAACAATATATCATATTTTTGCTTTAATAATAGAGGCCATGATTTAGTTAATTCGATTACTAAAAAGCAAAACGACAAAGCAGTTAAAATATTGTCAGGTTCTAGTTTAGAGAACATAGAAGATTGTTATTATGATATAAAAGCAGCAATTCTAAAAATGATAGAAAAAGGATATAAAGAAATTCATTTACAAGGGCATAGTTTGGGATGTACAAAGATCGTATATACATATACAAAAATGAAGAAACAAGATGAAATAGAACTGTTAAATAAAATTAGATCAATAATATTATTATCAATGGTAGACATACCATTTGCAATTAATTTCTTCTTTCAAAATGATGTAGATGAATTAATTTCATACATGGAAGAAGAAAAAAGAAAAGGAAATGGAAAAAAGGTAATATCAGTACAAGGTGCAATACTTCCAATGTGCCCAGATACGTTTTTGAATTTTGTAAAGAATAATAAAGATATTGATTTTGCAAGATATGATGATGATTTATATGATTTTAAAGAGTTAAATGGAATAGAAATTCCACTATTTATGAGATGGGGAAATAAAAATGAATTGATTATACAAGAGGCAGATATATTAGTGAAGATAATGAGAAATAAAATAAAAAATAAAGTATCTGACATTGGGTACATTGATGGAGGAGGACATAATTATAGAGGGAAAGAAAATGAACTTGCGAGCCAAATTGTTAAATTTTTAATGAAAAGTAAAGAATTATAAGTCATTGTAAAAATTAAATTTATATGATATAAATGAAAATATATAAAATAGGAGGTCATATTTATGAAAATAACAGATGTAAAAGCTTTAGAAAAAATAGCAAATGATATTCGCATAGGAATTATAGAGGCCGTATATAATGGGAAATCTGGTCATCCAGGTGGGTCTTTATCTTGTGCAGATATTCTAGCAGTTTTATATTTTAATCAAATGAATATAGATCCTAAAAAGCCTTATGCAAAAGAAAGAGATAGATTTGTATTATCAAAAGGACATTGTTCACCAGCCTTATATAGTACATTAGCTAGAAGAGGATATTTTGAAAAAGAAAAGTTATTGAGTTTTAGAAATATAGAGAGCAATCTGCAAGGACATCCAGATATGAATAAAGTTCCAGGAGTTGATATGACAAGTGGTTCTTTAGGACAAGGCTTATCTGTAGCTAATGGAATGGCACTTTCTTCTAAACTAAATAAAGATGGATTTAGAGTGTATTGTTTACTTGGAGATGGAGAAATAGAAGAAGGACAAGTTTGGGAAGCGGCTATGAGTTCAAGTAAATACAAATTAGATAATTTATGTGTAATAGTAGATAATAATAATTTACAAATAGATGGAACAATAGAAGAAGTAAAGGGATTAAAAAATATTAAAGAAAAATTTAAAAGTTTTGGTTTTGAGGTTATAGAGATTGACGGAAATAATATAGAAGAATTATTAAATGCTTTTAATGTAGCAAAACAGATAAAAGAAAGACCAACTGTAATAATTGCAAAAACGATAAAAGGAAAAGGTATATCATATATGGAAAACAAAGCTTCATGGCATGGAAAAGCACCAAGCGAAGAAGAATATAATAAGGCAATAGAAGAGCTTAGTAAAGCTTTATAAATTTACATAAAATAAGCTTGGCAAGTACTTAAAAAAATAAATAATAGAAAAGCGAAAAGGATTATTACAGTTAAGAATATGAGAATGATATTATATAAAAGCATAAGAGGAGGAAGATGTATGAATGTAGATAAAAAAGTTGCAACAAGACAAAGCTATGGAGAAGCTTTGAAACAACTTGGAGAAGAAAATAAAGATATTATTGTATTAGATGCAGATTTATCACAAGCAACAAAAACTAACATTTTTGCGAAAGAGTTTCCTGAGCGATTTTTTGATATAGGAATTTCTGAACAAGATATGATAGGAACAGCAGCAGGATTTGCAACATGTGGAAAAATACCATATGCAAGTACTTTTGCTATGTTTGCAGCAGGAAGAGCGTATGATCAAATAAGAAATAGTATTTGTTATCCGAATTTAAATGTAAAAATATGTGCTACACATGCAGGAATTACTGTTGGTGAGGATGGTGCAACACACCAAATGTTAGAAGACATTAGTTTGATGAGAACAATTCCAAATATGACAGTTATGAGTGTATCAGATGATACACAAACTAAATGGGCTGTTAAAGAAATTTCTAGAATAAATGGACCTGTATATTTAAGATTATCAAGACTATCTACTCCTATAATATATGATGAAAATCAAGAGTTTGAGATAGGAAAGGGTGTTCAAATAGGAAAAGGAACAGATGCTACTATTTTTGCAACAGGTGTTACAGTTTGTGAGGCTTTAAAAGCACAAGAAAAACTTAAAGAAAATAATATAAATGTAAGAGTTGTAGATATTCATACAATAAAACCAATAGATAAAGAGTTAGTTATAAAATGTGCTATAGAGACAAATAAAATAATTACAATAGAAGATCATAACATAATAGGAGGATTAGGATCAGCTATTTGCGAAGTATTGTCAGAAGAACATCCTTGCATGGTAACAAGGATAGGAATAAAAGATACATTTGGGAAATCTGGTAAAGCAGAAGAGTTAATGAAATATTTTAAAATTGATGCAGATTCAATTATTAAAGAAGTTATGCAACAAAAATAGTGCAAAAATGGACAGGGTATCTTGTACAACATTGTTATGTTCTAAAATGACAATATTTATATGAATCCAATATTGTCCAAATCACTGGTCCATTTTGGCAAAAAAAGAAATGTAAATTTTTTGTGAATTTTAAAAAATAAAGAAAATAGGAGAAAAATAGTATAAGAGCCAAAAAAAGGGGTTTTTTATACTATTTTTTTTGAAATAGACTATTGCAAATAAAACATTTTATTGATATCATAAATAAAAATTAATAAAAATGTCTTATTATGTGTAAGGAGCTTTTAAAATGATAGAATTTAGAAATGTTAACAAAACTTATGGAACAGGTACTGAAGCTGTTCATAATGCTAACTTTAAAATAGATAAAGGTGAATTTGCTTTCCTTGTTGGAAGTTCAGGATCTGGAAAATCAACACTAATTAAATTAATCCTAAAAGAAGAAGAACCAACATCAGGAAATATAATTATTAATGGAAAAGATACTACTTTCTTAAAGCCTAAAAGAGTACCTTTCCTAAGAAGAAGTATGGGAGTAGTGTTCCAAGACTTTAGATTATTACCAGATAAAACAGTATATGAAAATGTCGCATTTGCTATGTATATAGTGAAAGCAACTCCAAGACATATCAGAAGACAAGTTCCAATGGTGTTATCATTAGTTGGATTAAGTGCAAAAGCTAAAGTTTATCCAAATGAATTATCAGGAGGAGAGCAACAAAGAGTAGCTTTAGCTAGAGCTTTAGTAAATAATCCATCAATGTTAATTGCAGATGAACCAACTCGGAAATCTTGACCCTGATACTGCATGGGATATTATGACACTTTTAAATGATATAAATTTAAGAGGCACAACCGTTGTAGTTGCAACACATGCAAAAGATATTGTAGACAAAATGAAAAAAAGAGTTATACAAATAGAAAAAGGTAACATCATAAGAGATGATAAAAAAGGTGGGTATAATAGTGAAATATAATGTACTTAGTTATTTAATAGGTGAAGGTTTTAAAAATGTTTTAAAAAATAAAAAATCAACAGGTGCATCATTAATGATTATGTGTGCAACAATGATAATTTTTGGTGTATTCTTCATGATAGGAGAAAACATAAATCATATAATGAACGAATTAGAAATGCAACAAGGAATGCAGGTATTTATTATAGATGAAGCAACAGAGAAGCAAGTATCCGAGCTAGGAGAGAAAATAAGAGCATTAAATGGTGTAAATCAAGTCGAATTTGTATCTAAGGAAGATGCGTTAAATCAGATGAAGGAAAAAGTTGGTGATAAACAATTTTTACTTTCAGGTTATGAAGAAAACAATCCATTTCCAGCTTCATATGTAGTTACTTTAACAGATTTAAAAGAAAGTTCAAATGTGCAAAATGAAATTAATAAATTTGAAAATGTAAAAAGTATTCAAAGTAGAGGAGACACAATTAATGCTTTACTAAATATTGCAAATTTAGTAAGAATAATTTCTGGGGCTATATTAATATTACTAGTAATAATATCAATATTTATTATTGCAAATACAATAAAATTAACTGTTCATGCAAGAAGAAGAGAAATTTCTATAATGAAATATGTAGGAGCAACAAATAGCTTTATTAGATGGCCATTTATAGTAGAGGGTATATTAATAGGTGTAATATCAGCATTGATTTCAATTATGTTATTAGGAATAGCATATAACTTAGTAACAGATAAAATAGTAGCTTCTGCAGTTACAAATGTAATAAATATAAATTTATTAACTTTCTCAGATATGTTTACATTAATAATTGTAGTATATTTAGTTTTAGGCATTGGCATAGGAACTTTAGGAAGTGTTATTTCGATGAGAAAATACTTAGATGTATAAGAAAGATAAGGAGAGTAAGATGCATATGAAAAAGAAAATAGTAGCAAGTATACTTGCGATATTATTAATGAGTTTTAGTTTTACAAATGTTTTTGCAACATCAAAGAGTGAAATCCAAAGTAAAATTGACGATAAACAAGAAGAATTACAAGATGTTAAAGATGAGAAATCAAGTGTGTTATCAGAAATAGATAAATTAAATGAATCTATTTCTGCTACAGAAAAAGAAATATCAAATCTAAATTCTAAAATAACAGAATTGACAAATAGTATATCAGAAAAAGAAAAAGATATACAAGAAAAAGAAAAAGAATTTGAAGAAAAAGATAAGCTTCTTCAAGATAGATTAGTGGCATTATATGAAGCAGGAGATACTACATATTTAGATATGCTATTAACATCAGGAAGTATTACAGATTTCATATCAAATTATTATTTAGTATCACAACTTGCAGAATGTGATACTGAAGTATTAAGTCAAATAGAAAATACTAAAAAAGAGATAGAAGAGGATAAAAAAGAATTAGAAACACAAAAACAGGAAATAAACAAAACTAAAAGTGAAATTGCAGAAAAGAATGAACAATTAAAGAGTGACAAAAGTACAAAACAGGCTAAAGTAAATAGCCTTACAGAAGAAGAGAAAAGTATCCAAAGTCAAATTGATGAATATGATGCTCAAATGGAAAAAATAGCAGCAGCAGAAAGAAAAGCAGCAGAAGAAGCAGCGGCAAAAAAGAAACAAGAAGAAGAGGAAAAGAAAAACCAATCATCTACAGGAAGTACAGGAGCAACAGGTGGTTCTAGTGGAACTGTAACTTCAAGTGGAAAAATGACTTGGCCAATTCCAGGATACAAAAATATTACATCAAATTTTGGATATAGAATACATCCAATTTATGGAACATGGAAATTACATTCTGGAATAGATGTTGGTGCTCCAACAGGTGCAAAATTTGTAGCAGCAGATGATGGAACAGTATTAATTGCAAGTTATGGCTATAACGGAGGATATGGAAATTATGTAGTTATAAGTCATGGAAATGGAATTACTACGAGATATGCACATGGAACTACTATATTAGTAAGTGCAGGACAAAAGGTTACAAAAGGAACACCAGTGTTAACTGTAGGTTCGACAGGAGCTTCAACGGGACCACATGCACATTTTGAGGTAAGAGTAAATGGCGTGGCTGTAAATCCACTTAACTATTTATAAACTTTAATTAGAAAAAATATCCATTGAAAGAAAAAAATAAATATTATATAATAATATTAGATAAATACATAAGCAAAGGAAAGGAGACATTCTCATGAATAGAAAACTTGTTTTATTTTTAATTGTTCTATTGATGATTTTTAACCTTTCTTTTTCTACATTTGCAGAGAATTTAGATGAAAAAAAAGACGAGATATCTAATAAGATTGAAGAGCAAAGTCAAAAATTAGAATATGTACAAGGTGAGATATCAGAATCTGTAAAGGAATTGCAAGAATTAGATGATAAAATTACAGAATATGAAAATCAGATTAATGATTTAAAAGAAAAACTTATTGAATCCCAAAAAAATATTAAAGAAATAAATGAAGAGTATAGTAAAGTAAAAGAAGAATATGATAAGAATGACAAACTTTTTCAAGATAGATTAGTAGCTTTATATGAAGCTGGTGATACAACATATTTAGATGTATTGCTTTCATCTAGTAATATTACAGATTTTATTTCTAATTATTATTTAATAGAACAATTAGCAGATTATGATTCTCAATTATTATCTAAAATAGAAGTACAAAAAAATGAGTTAGAACAAACAAAAAATAAATTAGAAGAAGAAGAAAGAGGTTTACAAGAATTAAAGGATGAAGCTATAAAAGTGGCAACGACTTTAAAAAATTCTAAAACAGTCCAAAAGAGTAAAATGGAAAAATTAACAGAAGAAGAAAAAGTTTTGCAGGAACAAATAAACGAATATAAAATAGAAGAAGCTAAAATAGAAAATCAAATTAGATTAGCAAATGGAAATACAAACTATGAACTTCAGTATACAGGAGGAGTAATGATGTGGCCAGTGGCAAAATCTGATACATATATAACATCTCCTTTTGGTACAAGGGAACATCCAGTACAAGGTGTTGTTAAGCTACATTCAGGAATTGATATAGGAAATGCAGGATATGGAGCAAAAGTAGTAGCTGCAAGCGATGGAGTTGTTAGTTTTGCAGGTGTTTTAGGTGGATATGGTAATTGCGTAATTATAAATCATGGTGGAGGAATATCTACACTCTATGGACATGGACAAGCGATATTAACTACAGTAGGTACAAATGTTAAACAAGGAGATGTAATAATGGAAGTAGGATCAACAGGAGTTTCTACTCGGACCACATTTACATTTTGAGGTAAGAGTAAATGATATTGCAGTTAATCCAGCTACATATTTACAAGGATAAATAAGAGCAATAAAGATTTGCTCTTATTTTAAGAAGAGACGGAACATATACTTTCACACAAAATTGCTCTTTACAATCTTGGTGGACGAACAAAAATAGGGCATATAAAGTCTTCTAACAGGTCATAAAATTTTAATCATACAATTTTCAATTATTCTATAATATAAGATTTCTAGTATGGAGTAAAATTTAACTTATAGAGAACTTTATATAAAATAATTGTATACAATTTAAGAAAAAATGGAACACGAACAATTAAACGCAGACTGTAAGAGAATTAATTAAATATGAAAAGCCCAGTTTTGTTCTATGAAAAATATTTTTGAGTATAATATATAGAGAATTTGAATAGAAAAGAGGAAAAAGATGAGTTCAAAGAAAACAAATAATATATATAAATATGCAATTGTAATTATAATAACAGCTTTTATAACATTTGTATTAACATCGATTTTTGTATATCACTTTATTAATAATGATGAAAGATATTATGTGAAAAATTCTAAAACAGAGAACTCTAGTTTAGAACAAACACTTGCATATTTTAAAGAGATATTAGATAAAAAGTATATAGGAGAAATTAATGAAGAAGAATTAAAAGAAAGTGCTATTAAAGGTTATATAGCAGGCTTAAATGATCCATATACAGAATATTTTACTAAAGAAGAAATGCAAGAATTTACAGAAGAAACAGAAGGAGAATATGTTGGTATAGGAATATATACTATAGCAGACACTAGTAGAAATGCAATTGTTGTATTAAGAACAATTGGAGATTCACCAGCTAGCAAAGCAGGATTACTTACAGGAGATATTATAACAAAAGTAGATGATGAAGAATTTACAGGAGAGACTCTAAATGAGGCTGTAAAAAAAATGAAAGGAGTAGTAGGAACTACAGTAAAAATAACAATTTTGAGAGATGACAAAGAAATGGAATTTAATATAAAAAGAGAGAATATAAAAATTAGTCATGTTAGTTCTGATGTTTTAGATAATGATATAGGATATATAAAAATATCATCTTTTGAAGGTGGATGTTCAGAAGAATTTTTAGAAAAGTATAAAGAAATAGAAAAACAAGATATAAAATCATTAATTATAGATTTAAGATTTAATGGTGGAGGAATAGTGGATGAAGCATTAAATATAGCGGAATTAATGGTTCCAAAAGATAAGATATTATTAATAACAAAAGACAAAACAGAAGAAGAAGAGGTAATAAAATCAAAGACAGACCCAAGTATAAATATGCAAGTAGTAGTTTTAATAAATGAGTATTCAGCAAGTGCATCAGAGATTTTAGCAGGTATTTTAAAAGAGGATATAAATGCAACACTAATTGGTACTACAACATATGGAAAAGGTGTAATTCAAACTGTATATCCATTAAAAGATGGCAGTGGTCTAAAAATAACAACAGATGAATATTATACTCCAAATCATAATAAAATTAATCAAGTTGGTATAGATCCTACAATAAAAGTTGAATTATCAGAAGAATTAAGACAAATTACAAATTTACCATTAGAACAAGATTTGCAATTACAAAAAGCTATAGAAGAATTAAAATAGTAGCAATTTATGATATGAAAAATAATATATATTATAATTATATAATAAGGATTTTAACGAAAAAATATTATAGATTTGTAAAAAGAGAAAGCTTAAAGTCATTAAAATATAAGACTTTAAGCTTTTTTAAAAATATGTATAAAAAAACTTAAAAAAATTCAAAAAAAGTATTGACATTTATATTGCAATTTAGTATACTAAACAAGTCGAAGGAAATGGTCGCTTAGCTCAGCTGGGAGAGCATCTGCCTTACAAGCAGGAGGTCATAGGTTCGAGCCCTATAGCGACCACCATTTTCTTACAAAGAATATTTAGTTAACTAAATATTTTTTGTTTTACGGCCTGGTAGTTCAGTTGGTTAGAACGCTAGCCTGTCACGCTAGAGGTCGACGGTTCGAGCCCGTTCCAGGTCGCCATTTTTTTATATGGCTTTATAGCTCAGTTGGTAGAGCAAGGGACTGAAAATCCCTGTGTCCCTGGTTCGATTCCAGGTGAAGCCACCATATAAAGATAGCAAGGTTTAAAGTCAATAGTTGGTGTAAAACATGAGAAAAATGTTTTACACCAGCTTTTTTTATAGGATAAATAAGACGTATAAAATTGGAAAGTTATTTGATATTTGGAAAGTCATTTGATATAATGTGATAGAAAGATAAATTGAAATTTGGAGGTGCTGCTATGAGGCGAGAGTTAGGAATTGCACGATGTGGACTAGCGTGTTGTCTATGTTCTGAAAATGTGACTTGTGGTGGTTGTGATTCGGGTGAATGTTCAGACAAAAACTGGTGCGAAAACAGACGATGCTCAATATCTAAGAAAATCGAACATTGTTATGAATGTAATGAAAAGTGCAGAAAAGGATTACTAGGTAAAATAAAACCCTATGCTTTTACTGAATTTGCCAGAAGATATGGAGAAAATTATCTTTTAGATTGCCTTGAAAGGAACGAGAAAAATGGGGTGATTTATCACCGAGATGGTATAAATGGTGATTATGATGATTTTGATGATGTAGAAGCATTGATAGAATACATAAGAACAGGACATAGCTAAATCCCAGTTTATAGGAGTTAATCAGCGGCAAAATTAAATGATGATTAATATAATTGAAACTCAAAAAAGATTGCAAAATAAAATACTTATGATAAAATAACAATCAATATAATATAATTATATTGTATTGATTATTAATACCTAATTAAGAGGTGAAAAATTATGATTAAATTTACAAAAATGCATGGGCTAGGAAACGATTATGTTTATATTAATTGTACAGAAGGGCAGAAAATAGAAAATGTATCAAAACTAGCTCAATTTGTTAGTAACAGACATTTTGGAATTGGATCAGATGGGCTGATATTAATTTGCAAAAGTGATATTGCAGATTTCAAAATGCGTATGTTTAACTATGATGGAACAGAAGCAGAGATGTGTGGTAATGGAATTAGATGTGTAGGAAAGTTTGTTTATGATAAAGGACTAACTAAAAAAGAGAATATTACTGTAGAAACTTTAGCTGGAATTAAAAGATTAAATCTTAATATTAAAGAAGGAAAAGTAGAAACAGTAGAGGTAGATATGGGTGAGCCTATTTTAGAGCCAAGTAAAATTCCAGTTATTTCAGATGAATGTCCTGTTAAAAACTTAGCAATAAAAGTAGATGATAAAGAATTTATTATTACATGTGTATCTATGGGTAATCCACATGCAATAACAATAGTTAAAAATGTTAAAGATTTTGATATTGAAAAATATGGTAAAGTCTTAGAAAGAGATGAACATTTTCCGAGAAGAGCTAATATTGAATTTATTGAATTAGTAGATAAAAATAATATAAAAATGAGAGTATGGGAGAGAGGCGCAGGAGAAACACTTGCTTGCGGAACAGGAGCTTGTGCATCAGTTGTGGCTTGTAATTTAAATGGATATATAGAAAATAAAGCAAATGTAGAATTACTAGGAGGAAATTTACATATAAAATGGGATAAAGAAAATAATCATATATATATGACAGGACCTGCAACAACTGTGTTTGAGGGAACATTATAAAAATGATTATTTAATAAAGTTAACAAAAAATAAGATTATTATCAAACTTATACAAAACATGAAAGGAATTAAAAACTATGATTAATATAAATGAAAATTTTTTAAAATTACAAGATAGTTATCTTTTTTCCACTATAGCAAAAAAGGTAGCAGAATTTCAAAAGAATAATCCTAATAAAAAGGTAATAAAATTAGGAATTGGAGATGTAACACTTCCAATTGCAAAAGAATGTATTGAAGCAATGAAAAATGCTGCAGATGATTTATCTAAAAAAGAAACGTTTGTAGGATATGGACCAGAGCAAGGATATGATTTTTTAAGAGAGAAGATAGCCGAAATAGATTATAAAAAAAGAGGAGTAATAATTGAAAAAGACGAGATATTTGTATCAGATGGAGCAAAATGCGATACGGGTAATATTGTAGACTTATTTGATGTAAATAATAAAGTAGCAATAACAGATCCCGTATATCCGGTATATCTAGATACTAATGTAATGTCTGGAAGAACTGGAAATTTTAATGAAGAAACAGGAAAATATGATAATATAATATATATGCCATGTAATAAAGAAAATAATTTTGAACCAAGTTTTCCAAAAGAAGTACCAGATATGATATATTTGTGCTTACCTAATAATCCAACAGGAACAGTTCTTACAAAAGAACAATTATCAAAATGGGTAAATTATGCAAAGCAAAATAAAGCAATTATTTTATTCGATAGTGCATATGAAGCATTTATAACAGAAGAAGATGTTGCACATAGTATTTACGAAATTGAAGGAGCAAAAGAAGTAGCAATTGAATTTAGAAGCTTTTCTAAAACAGCAGGATTTACAGGCGTTAGATGCGGATATACAGTTATTCCAAAAGAGTTAAAAGGATATACAAAAACAGGTGAAGAAATAAATTTAAATAAATTATGGAATAGAAGACAATGTACAAAATTTAATGGGGCTTCATATATAACACAAAGAGGAGCACAAAGCATTTATACAGAAGAAGGAAGAAAACAAATAAATGAAAATATTAAGTATTATCAAGAAAATGCTAAGATTATTAGAGAAGGTTTACAAGAAGCAGGATTTACTGTATACGGAGGTATAAATGCACCATACATTTGGCTTGAATTACCAAAAGGAGTTAAATCCTGGGAATTTTTTGACAAATTGCTAAATGAAGTAGCAGTTGTAGGAACACCAGGTGTTGGATTTGGACCAAGTGGTGAAGGTTATTTTAGATTAACTGCATTTGGAAGTAAGGAAAATACAATAGAAGCTATAGAAAGAATCAAAAACAACTTTAAAATATAAATAAAAGGCTTGCATTTACTAGTAAAATGTGGTAAAATTAACATGTTTCGAAAAACAAAATAGACCTTATACTTAGTTTTAGAAAAAACACACCACTATAACTCGGTTTAAGGCAAAAATTATCAGGAGGTGCTAAATAAATGACAAAGGAAAGAAAACAAGAAATTATTAATACTTATAAAAGAGATGAAAAAGATACTGGTTCTCCAGAAGTTCAAATAGCTCTTTTAACAGAAAGAATTAATGAACTAACAGAACACTTAAAAGTTCATAAAAAAGATAATCATTCAAGAAGAGGTCTTTTAAAAATGGTTGGTTCAAGAAGAAACTTACTTAACTATTTAGGTAAGAAAGATGTCCAAAGATATAGAGACATTATTGAAAAATTAGGATTAAGAAAATAATAAAAACAATAGGACGTTTTTGGCTCTATGCAAAAGCGTCCATTTTTTCTTAAAAGTAATGTCATAAAAGTTAGAAATAAATTATAAAATATTAATTTATGAAAAATAATATATTGTAATAAAACAAATTTCTAAAAATGAAGTAACATATTAAAAATTGTAAAATACCTAAAACCAACATATTTTTAACAAAAATTACTAAAATCAAATTAATCAAATTAGCAAAAAATATAATAAGTAGATGTTTAATACTAAAAATTAGTATGTAGCTTGGATGAAGTTTTTTTGTGGTTAATAAAAAAGAATACATTAATTACATTTAATATAAAAAATATCAACAGTTAGAAAATTTCATCGAGGTTACCACTAATTTCTAGTATAAAATAAATATAAATAAAAAGGAGAGATTTTATGTTTAAAACTTATAGTACAAAATTAGCAGGTAGAGATTTAACTATCGAAACAGGTAAAATTGCAGGTTTAGCAAATGGAAGTGTAATGGTAAGATATGGAGATACTGTTGTTATGGTAAATGTAACAGCATCAAAAGAACCAAGAGATGGAATAGACTTCTTTCCTCTTTCTGTAGATTACGAAGAAAAATTATATGCTGTTCGGAAAAATACCAGGAAGTTTTCAAAAAAGAGAAGGAAAGCCAGCAGATAAAGCAATATTAACATCAAGAGCAATAGATAGACCACTAAGACCTCTATTTCCAAAAGATTTTAGAAACGATGTGTGTGTAGTAGCTACAGTACTATCTGTAGAACAAGATAATTCACCAGAAGTATGTGCAATGATTGGTGCCTCTTGTGCACTTTCAATTTCAGACATTCCATTTGGTGGACCAACAGCTGCAGTAAATGTAGGATATGTAAATGATGAAATAGTAATTAATCCAACAGTTAAGCAAAGAGAAAATTCAAGATTAACATTAACTGTTGCAGCAACAAAAGAAAAAATAACAATGATAGAAGCAGGAGCTGATGAAATACCAAATGATTGCATGCTAGAAGCAATAAAAAAAGCTCATGAAGAAATTAAAAATATATGTGAGTTTATTTCTAATATACAATCAGAAATAGGTAAACCAAAATTTGAATATAAATCTTTTGTAGTAGATAAAGATGTATATGAAGAAATAGAAAGTAATTTTAAGGACAGAATGTACAAAGATGTACAAGCTATAGATAAAGAAATAAGAGATGAAAATATTTCAAAAATTACAGAAGATATATTAGCATATTTTGTAGAAAAATATGGAGAAGAAGAAACAGAAAATAAGAAACAAGATATAGCAGATAGCATACACGATTTAGAGAAAAAATGTGTAAGAGAAATGATTCTAGAAGAACACAAAAGACCAGATGGAAGAGGACTTACAGATTTAAGAAAGCTTTCTTGTGAAGTTGGTGTGTTACCACGAGTTCATGGTAGTGCTATATTTACAAGAGGACAAACACAAGTAATGTCTATTGCAACACTTGGAATGAAAAGTGAAGAACAAATGCTAGATGGTATAGATGAAGAAGAAAGTAAAAGATATATGCACCACTATAACTTCCCATCATACAGCGTAGGAGAAGCAAGACCCTCAAGAGGACCAGGAAGAAGAGAAATAGGACATGGAGCATTAGCTGAAAAAGCATTAGTTCCAGTACTTCCATCAGAAGAAGAATTTCCATATGCAATAAGAGTTGTATCAGAAGTTTTATCTTCAAATGGTTCAACATCACAAGCAAGTATTTGTGGTAGTACTTTAGCATTAATGGATGCAGGGGTTCCAATAAAAAAACCAGTTGCAGGAATTTCAACAGGATTAGTAACAGATAAAAATAATCCAGATAGATATGTTATGCTTACAGATATTCAAGGACTAGAAGATTTCTTTGGAGATATGGATTTTAAAGTAGGTGGGACAAAAGATGGAATTACAGCTATACAAGTAGACATTAAAATAGATGGCTTGACATATGATATAATAAAGGAAGCTTTCGAAAGAACAAAAATTGCAAGAGACTATATACTAGATGAAATTATGTTAAAAGAAATTAAAGAGCCAAGAAAAGAAATATCAAAATATGCACCAAGAATTTTAACTACAAAAATTAGTGTAGATAAAATAAGAGATGTAATAGGACCTGGTGGAAAAATGATTAATAAAATAATTGCAGAAACAGGTGTAAAAATTGATATAGAAGAAAATGGAGATGTATGTGTTTATAGTACAGATAATGAAAGTGGAGAAAAAGCATTAAAAATGATAAAAGATATTGCAAGAGAAATAGAAGTTCGGAGGAATATATGATGGAATAGTTACAAAAATAATGTCTTTTGGAGCTTTTGTGGATTTAGGTACAGGTAAGGAAGGATTACTTCATATTTCTAAAATATCAAGTAAGAGAGTAGAAAAAGTAGAAGATGTACTAGGAGTGGGTGATGAAGTAACAGTAAAAGTTACAGAGATTGACTCACAAGGAAGAATAAACCTAAGTATGAAAGATTTAGAAGCAAAAATAGAAGAAAATGATGAAAAAACAGAAAATTAATCATAAAAAGTTGCAAAAATAAAATTAAATAGTATAATAATATATGAAGTATATTTAATAATATAAAGTATTATTAAAGAGGAGAGAAAAAATGGAATATTTATATATGTTACAACAAGCTTTAGTATGGATAGTTACTATATATTGGTTATATCAATTAATGGTAAGTATATGTTCTTTAGTAAAGCTAAAAGATAAACCTATTATAAAAGAGAAAGACAACAGATTTATGGCTATTATACCAGCACATAATGAAGAAATAGTTATAGGAAACTTAATAACAAGTTTAAAAAAGCAAAATTATCCTAAGGAGTTATATGATATATATGTTATAGCAGATAACTGTACAGATAATACAGCAGAAGTTGCAAGAAAAGCTGGAGCTATTGTATATGAAAGATTTGATGAAGAACACAAAACAAAAGGATATGCATTAGACTGGTTTTTGAAACAAAAAATAGAAGAAGATGCACCATATGATGCTTTTTGTATATTTGATGCAGATAATATAGTTGATGTTAACTTTATAAAAAATATGAACAAAAAACTATGTCAAGGTGAAGAAGTTGTTCAAGGGTATAGAGATATAAAAAATCCAACAGACAGTTGGGTATCAGCAGGTTATGCAATATTTTATTGGACAATGAATAGATTCTATCATTTAGCAAGATATAATTTAGGCTTGTCACCACTAATTAATGGTACTGGATTTATGGTAAAATTCGATTTAGTAAAACCTACAAATGGTTTTGATACTGTAACACTTACAGAAGATATAGAATTTTCATTAAAAACGATTATATCTGGTAAAAAATTAGGATGGGCAACAGATGCAATAGTCTATGATGAACAACCAGTAGGATTTAAACAAAGCTGGTCTCAAAGATCAAGATGGACGGTCCGGACATATGCAATGTTTAAAAGAATATACAAAACCACTAGCAGCAGCCGTAAAAGAACATAAGACTTTAATGAATTTTGATGGTTTATTATATATGCTTGGAAGTATACCAATGTTTGTTTTAACAATAGTTTTATTAATACTAAATTTTGTTATGTATTTTGGAAATGGAATGACAACTATGGATTTGGTTATTAATTGTTTAAGATATTTATTACCAACATTTTTATTACCAATATTTACAGCAATTATTATTATGATTTTAGATAAAAAACCAATAAAACCAATGATTAAAGGTTTAGCTTTATATCCACTATTCTTAGGTTCATGGTTACTAATTAATTTTAAATGTTTATTTAAAAGAGAAACTAAATGGGAAAAAATTAATCATGTTAGAGATATAAAAATAAATGAGGTTTCATAAATAAATAAAAAATGGAATGTATTTAAATATTAATACATTCCATTTTTTATTTTTTAGTGTTTAATATAAAAGTAGTTTATCGCATTTTTATATAAATTGCAAGATTAACATAAATGTAACACAATTTTTTATCATAAGTATGGAAAAATAATTCTCATAGTGTTATAATACTAAAGAATGTGTAAATAAATAACAAAAATTACAAAATAAGGAGAGAATATAATGCAAATAGAAGATAATAATAAATTAATAAAAACAGGAAAAAATATGAAATTTATACATATAATGGTTATAGTAATTGGTGCTATTTTTATGATTTTAGCAGGACTACATACAAATATATGGTTTGATGAAACATATACTTTAGGTTTAGTAAATCACAATTTTATAGATTTAGTAAAAATTGGTGCAGCAGATGTTCATCCTTTATTTTATTATGTATTTGCAAAATTCTTTACACTATTTACGGGAAATAGTATAATTTCACTTAGAATTTTCTCAATACTTGGAATGATAGTATTAAGTATTTTAGGATATACACATATTAGAAAAGATTTCGGAGAAAAAACAGGTATCATTTTTTCCTTTTTATCAATGTTTTTACCAGTAATGTTATTATATAGTAGTGAAATTAGAATGTATTCATGGGCTGCAGTACTTGTAACATTAACAGGAATATATGCATATAGAATAGTAAGAAAAGAAAGTAATAAAAAGAATTGGATATTGTTTGCTATATTCAGCTTATTAAGTGCATATACACACTACTTTGCGATGATGGCGATAGGAATTATTAATTTAATGCTATTTGCATACACAATAAAAAACAAGAAATATATTAAGGAATTTTTAATTACAGGAATAAGCCAAGTAGTATTATTTATCCCACGGATTAATAGTATTTTTAAAACAGGCGTTTAGAGTATCTGGAGGTTTTTGGATACAAATAAAATATCCAGACATTTTATTTGATATACTAACATTTAATTATACAGGAATGATAGAGTCAAAGATATTAAAAACAATTATTTTTATATTTGCAAGTATAGTTTTGATTTATGTAGCTTTAAAAATAGTAAAAAAGAGAAAAGAAGATTCAAATATAAAAGTATGTATATGGGCATTAATTGTATATTTTGGAGTAATAGTAGCGAGCCTATTATTATCAATAGTAACAGATATATTTACAACTAGATATACAATACCTATGACCCGGATTACTTATATTTGCCATTAGTTACATATGTTCATTAGAAGACAAAAAATGGATAATTGCAATATTTGCAAGCATTATAATTATTTTATTTGGAATAAATGCTTATAAATTTTATTCAGAAAACTATGATGAAAGTAATGAAAAAGTAACACAAGTTATAAATAATAATATACAAGCAGATGACATATTTATATATAGAGAAATAGGAGCAGGGTCTATAATCGCTATAAAATATCCAGAAAATAAGCAAATTTATTACAATGCATATCATTGGACAGTTGAAGATGCATATAAGGCATATAGTCCACAAATGGAAACTGTAGAAGACTTATCTATATTAGATAATATAAAAGGAAGAATTATAGTAGTAGATGATGGAAGTACAGCACTTTATGATGAACTAAAAGAAAGAGAAAATATAGAAATTGTGAAAGAACCTGAAAAAATAAATTCATCATACAAGAATCTTAATTTTACTATTTCTATATTAAATAAATTAGATTAATTTAAAGTTATTCATGGCTTATTTTTTATTAAAGTGGTAATGTTACCGCCTCGAAATGGTTAATATATATAAAAATTTAAACCAATCTTGAAGCGTGGCGGGTGAGTGGTAGGAATTACTTTTATACCACGCAGTTTAGGTAGAAGAGTGGGCTAAGGATGTACCATCGGCGATTGGTTTAAATTTTTATATATATTAACCATTTCGAGGCTAGAATGTGATTTTAAATAAGATGTGAATAATACTAATTATATTTTTATGTAAGGGAGAATACAATGATTTATAATATGAATAATATGAAAGTATATGCTTTTGTGGGTTCATCTGGAACGGGGAAAAGTTATAGAGCTCAGATGGTTGCAAGTGAAAATGGTATAAATTATATTATAGATGATGGGTTATTAATTAAAGATAATGCTGTGATTGCAGGAAATTCTGCAAAAAAAGCTCCAACAAAAATAGAAACTGTTAAACATGCTTTATTTATTAAGGAGAAAGAAAAAGAAGAAATAAGAAAAGCAATAAAAAAATATAAACCAGATGGAATATTAATTTTAGGTACTTCTGATGGGATGGTGCAAAAAATAGCAGAAAATTTGGGACTTCCTAAAATATCAAAAACTATTTATATTAATGATGTTGCAACAGAAGAAGAAATGGAAAAAGCAAGAAGAATTCGTGTGACTGAAGGAAAACATGTAATACCAGTACCTACATTCGAAATAAAAAAAGATTTTTCAGGATATATGTTAGATCCACTTCAAATATTTAAATCAAAGGGAAAGGGAAATGTTCCATATATAGCAGAAAAATCTATAATAAGACCTACTTTTAGTTATTTAGGTAATTTTACAATATCAGATAATGTTTTTAGACAAATAATTGAATATTTAGCAATTAGAAATAATGCAATTTATAAAATATCTAGAATAAGAGTTCAAAAATCTGAATCAGGTCCTTATATTTATATGGAAGTAGTAATAAATTATGGAATTAATATAATAAAAGAATTAAGAGAATTTAAACTAAAATGCAAAAAAGAAATAGAAAGATTAACAACAATGAATGTTCAAAGAATAGATATTTTAGCAAAAGGAATAAATGTTCAGAGAAATAATGATAAAAAGTAAAACTAATATATAACAAGTTTTTTTTGAAAAACTTGTTATAAGTATATGTATATTAACTTAAGTAAGAAATCTTAAATTATAAAAATAGGAGGATTATATGGCTTTTATAGTAGCTTTAGACGGACCAGCAGGAAGTGGAAAAGGAACTGTAACTAAAATATTGGCACAAAAGCTTGGATTAATTAATATTGATACAGGGGCAATGTATAGATGTGTTGCATTAGAAATGCTTAATAAAAATATTAAATTAGATGAATTAGATAAAATAAAAGAACTACTTAATAATATTGATATAAGTTTAAAAGAAACAAAAGATAAGCAAATAGTTTTATTAAATGGACAAGATGTAAGTAGTGAAATAAGAACAAATAGAGTTACAGAAATAGTATCACCAGTGTCTAGCATAAAAGAAATTAGAGAAAAATTAGTTGATTTACAACGAAAAATGGCAAAATCACAAGATGTTATAATGGAAGGAAGAGATATAACAACAGTTGTATTTCCAAATGCAGATGTAAAAATCTATTTAGATGCAAATGTAGAAGAAAGAGCAAAGAGAAGATATGAGCAAAATATTAAAAATAATATAGAATCAACATACGAGCAAGTTTTAATAGATATGAAAGCTAGAGATGAAAATGATAGAAATAAAGAATATGGAGCTTTAAAGATAGCAAAAGATGCTATAGTTATAGATTCTAGTAAAAAAAATATAAATCAAGTAGTCTCAGAAATAAAAAAAATTATTAACAAAAAGAAAAAAGAAATAACCTTGGAAGAAAAAGCATATAAAGAAATGCCAGATTCAAAGAAAAAAACTTTTTGGAGAAAGTTTTTAGTACATTTTGTACACTTTTTATATCGAATTGTTTTTAGAATAGAAAATATTGGGGAAAAAGGTATTCCAGAAGATGAAAAAAGTTATATAGTATGTGCAAACCATCTAAATTATTTAGATGCAATTGCAGTAATAACATCATCAAATCGATTTGTTAGATTTATGTGTAAAAGTAGTATGTTTAAAAATGCCTTATTTACCTGGGTATTACATATAGGTGATGTAATACCTGTTAATAGAGAGAAAAATGATATCGAAGCAATGAAGAGATCTATAAAAGCTTTAAAAAATGGAGAGGTACTAGGAATTTTTCCAGAAGGAACTAGAAAGGGAATGGAAAAAAATCTAGATGCAAAAAATGGAGCAGCTTTTATGGCTTTAAGAACTAAAACAAAAGTAATTCCTATTGGAATACAAGGTACATTTAAACCATTTACCAAAGTTTATTTAAATTATGGAAAGCCTTTAGACTTTAGTGAATATTATGGAAAAGAAAAAGATAAAGAGGTTCTAAATAAGGTAACAAAAGAAATAATGGACAATATAATTATGTTGACAAATGAAAAAAAATAATATATAATAATGAACCATTAAGGTGGTATTTTTTATGGAAAAGTATGAAGATAATATAAGTTTTGAAGAGTTTATTGATCAGTCTTTAAAAGATATAAAAGAAGGTAAGACTGTTACAGGAAAAATTATTAATATAAGTTCAAATGGAGAGATTTTTGTAGATATTGGATATAAAGCTGATGGGATAATTTCAAAAGATGAGTATTCATACGACGAAAATGCAAATCCATTAGACGAATTTAAGCAAGGTGATAGAATAACAGCAGAAGTTTTAAAATTAAATGATGGTCTAGGAAATGTTGTTTTATCATATAAAAGATCTAAATTGAAACTTGCAAAAAAAGAATTTGAAAGTAAGGTAAATCATAAATGCATATTTAAAGAAAAGGTAACAGAAGTAAATGATAATGGGTTTATTGTTAATTATAATGGTATTCGTATATTTATTCCGTTATCATTATCTGGAATGGCAAGAAATGAAAATGTAAATGATTATTTAAATAGAGAAGTAAGATTTAGAGTAATTGAATATAATGAAAAAAATAGAAAAATAATAGGTTCTATAAAAGATGTAATAGAAGAAGAAAAAGAAGCAAAATTAAAAGAATTTTGGGATAATGTAGAAGAAGGAAAAGTATATAAAGGTACTGTTACAAGTATAAGTACATATGGAGCTTTTGTTGATGTTGGTGGAGTTCAAGGTCTTTTACATATTTCAGAAATGGCTTGGGGAAGAAATCAAAAACCAGAAGATATTTTAAAAGTAAACGAACAAATAGAAGTAAGAATAAAGCAAGCAGATAAAGAAAATAGAAGACTTATGTTAATATATGAGAAAAAAGGACCAAATCCTTGGAATAAAATAGATGAAAAATATCATATTGGTGATATTGCTACAGTAAAAGTAGTAAAAATAATGCCATTTGGGGCATTTGTTCAATTAGAAAAAGGGATTGAAGGACTAGTTCATATATCACAAATATGTGAGAAAAAAATAGCAAGACCAGATGATGTATTAAAAGTTGGAGATAAGGTCAATGCTAAAATAATAGAACTTGATAAAGAAAAAAGAAAAATAGAATTATCAATAAGAGAGCTAGAAGGAACTAGCAATGAATATAAAGAATCTTTATAAAGAGTAGGAGTAATTAAAATGAATAATAAAAATATAAGAAATATAGCGATTATTGCCCATGTTGATCATGGAAAAACTACATTAGTAGATGCACTGCTAAGACAAAGTCATATATTTAGAGAAAATGAGCAAGTAGCAGAAAGAGTGATGGATTCAGGAGATATTGAAAAAGAGAGAGGAATTACAATTCTTTCTAAAAATACATCAGTAATGTATAATGGTGTAAAAATTAATATAGTAGATACACCAGGACATGCAGATTTTGGAGGAGAAGTTGAACGTGTATTAAAAACTGTTGATGGTGTTTTATTATTAGTAGATGCTTTCGAAGGTCCAATGCCGCAAACAAGAGAGGTTCTAAAAAAATCTTTGGCATTAAATTTAAAACCAATAGTAGTTATAAATAAAATAGATAGACCAGGAGCAAATCCACTAAAAGTTGTAGACCAAGTATTAGAATTATTTATAGAATTAGATGCAAATGATGAACAACTAGACTTTCCAGTTATATATGCATCAGCTAAAAATGGTATTGCAAAAATGCATCTAGAAGATGAAACAGATAATGTTCATTGCATATTTGATACAATTATTGAGCAAATAGATCCTCCATCATGTGATATGGATGGTGATATGCAAATACTTGTATCTAATATAGATTATGATGAGTATTTAGGAAGAATAGCAGTTGGTAGAGTAGAAAGAGGAAAAATAAAAGCAGGAATGCCAATAGTTATTTGTAAACAAGATAAAAATGTACAAGGAAAGATTGCAAAATTATTTACATATATGGGACTTAAAAGAACAGAAGTAGAAGAAGCAGATGCAGGAGATATTGTTGCATTATCTGGTATTGCAGATATAAATATTGGTGATACAATTTGTGACATAAACAATCCAGAAAAAATTCCTTTTGTAGATATAGATGAACCAACAGTATCTATGACATTTAGTGTTAATAATGGGCCTCTTGCTGGAAGAGAAGGAGAATTTGTTACTTCAAGACATATTCGTGATAGATTGATGAAAGAACTAGAAAGAAATGTAAGTCTTAGAGTTAAAGAAACAGATTCAGCAGAAAGTTTTGAAGTATGCGGACGTGGAGAATTACATCTATCTGTATTAATCGAAACTATGAGAAGAGAAGGATTCGAATTATTAGTATCTAGACCTAAAGTTATATTTAAAGAAATTGATGGTGTAAAATGTGAACCAATGGAAAGGTTGGTTGTTAATGTACCAGATGAAGCAATTGGAACTGTTATAGAAAAATTAGGAAGACGAAAAGCAGAAATGGTTAATATGGAACCAGCTGAAAGTGGACATACAAAAGTAGAGTTCAAAATTCCAGCAAGAGGACTTATAGGATATAGAACAGAATTCTTAACAGATACTAAAGGTATAGGAACAATGAATAGTATTTTTGAATGTTATGAACCATATAAAGGAGAAATATCATCAAGAACAAGAGGAGTACTAGTCGCTTTTGAAGCAGGAACATCAGTTACTTACGGGCTATACAATGCGCAAGAAAGAGGAGAATTAATGATAGGTCCAGGTGTAGAAGTATATGAAGGAATGATAGTTGGTATTAACTCTAGAAATGAAGATATTGCAATTAATGTATGTAAAGAAAAACATTTAACTAATACAAGAGCTTCAGGTTCAGATGATGCACTTCGTTTAGTTCCACCACTTCAAATGTCACTTGAAAAAGCTATTGAATTTATAGCAGAAGATGAACTTGTAGAAATTACTCCTAAAAATATAAGACTAAGAAAGAAAACATTAGACACAAAAACAAGGGAAAGAGAAGCAAGAAGAGGATAAATTAAAAAATAGAGCTTTTTCAAAAAAGAAAAGGCTCTATTTTTTATAAAAGGAAAAAAGAGAGATGCAAGGAGAGATAATGATGAATAAAAAAGAATTAGAAAAAATAAAACAAAAAGCTTTAGAAGAACATATACCAATAATTATGGATGATACATTAGAAGTAATTAGTAAAATATTAATAGAAGAAAAACCAAAAAGAATACTAGAAATAGGAACAGCAGTACGGATATTCGGCTATATGTTTTTCTGAATATCTTGATGGTGACGGAAAAATTGATACAATAGAAAGAGATGAAAAGCGAGTTAAACAAGCAAAAGAAAATGTAAAAAAAGTAGAAGTAGAAGAAAAAATAAACATATATGAAGGAGATGCAGTAGAAATACTTCCTACATTAAATGAAAAATATGATATTGTATTTATAGATGCAGCTAAAGGAAAATATCCATTTTTCTTAAAAGAAGCAATAAGAATCTTAAATAAAAATGGAATAATTTTTGCAGATAATATATTATATAAAGGTTATGTAATGAGTGATTATAATAAACATAAACAAAGAACAGCTGTTAGAAATTTAAGAGAATATATAAAAGAAACAACAGAAAATCCTGAATTAGAAACTGAAATTTTAGAAGTTGGAGATGGACTTGCAATTAGCAAGAAAAAATCATAATTAGAAATAAAAAGAAAATCTAAAAAATATGCGATATATAACGATTATGGGTGTAACTTAAGGCAGGTATAAAGGATTTTAGGTTATAAAATTATTGGCTCAAAATTCTTTATACTTGCCTAAGTCGCAATTACACATTTTTATAGAATATATCTGATGCAAGATAAAAAGGTATCGACTATAAATATACAAATAATTAATCTTAATAACGTTATTTGAAAAGAATAAGGAATTTTATCTAAAATAATATCAATCTTACTTTTCAAAAAAGGATAAATATGATTAATAAATAAAATAGCAATAATTCCCCATACAAAAGAGTAAAAAATGCTAATTCTTCCATTTAAATTAAAAAAGTCATTTGTATAATCCCACCAATGTGCTGCAAATAGTGCATCTAATATAAAACTAACCAAATATTCAAATGCAGAAAAAATAACAATTGAATAAAGAAATAATTTAAATGAATTCTTTTTATATTTATTTAAAAATGTAATTAACATTATTGCTCCATAACCATATATTGGACAAATAGGGCCAAACAAAAACCCTCTTTTTATAAAATGTCCTAATTCATATATACTATATAAACTTTCTAAAACCCATCCTAAAAATGCAAAAATAAAAAAATATAAAATAAGACTATTTATTTTAGATAGTTTACATGTATTTTTATATTTTTGTAAACCGTGTCTCCATAACATCCTCCTATAGATTGAACAATATAATACCAAATAAAAGTAAAAAAGTAAATAATTTGGTGGAAATAAAATAATACATGTGGTATAATTCAAAAAATAATGTAAAAAGGAGGAAAAATCTATGAATAAATATGTTTGTACAGTTTGTGGTCATATATATGATGAAGAAGCAGAAGGCGTTAAATTTGAAGATTTACCAGATACTTGGGTTTGCCCACTTTGTGGAGTTGGAAAAGATATGTTCGAGAAAATGTAATTTATAAAAAATTGGACAAAGGGACGGTTCTCTTGTCCATTTTTCCAAGAGATTTGTGCTTAAAATTATTTTGATGTAAAAAAATGGACAGGAGAACCGTCCCTTTGTCCAAGAATGGAGGCTATTATGAAAGATACTAGTATTTCAGAAGATATAATTTATATAGGTGTAGATGATAAAACATTAGACTTATTTGAAAATCAATATATTGTACCAAATGGTATATCATATAATTCATATTTGATAAAAGATGAAAAAAATGTGGTTCTAGATACAGTAGATAAAAGAGCTACAGAAGATTGGATGGAAAATTTATCCAAAGCTTTAAATGGAGAAAATGTAGATTATTTAATTGTATCACATATGGAACCAGACCATGCATATAATATTGGACTATTATGTAATAAGCATCCAAACATGAAAATAGTCGGAAATGAAAAAACATTTACTTTTATTGAGCAATTTTTTAATATAGAAGATTTAGATTCTAGAAAAATTGTAGTGAAAGAAGGAAATATTCTAAACTTTGGAGAACATAGTTTGCAATTTTTTATGGCTCCAATGGTACATTGGCCAGAGGTAATGGTATCATATGAAACTAAAGAAAAGATATTATTTCCAGCTGACGGATTCGGTAAATTTGGAACATTAGATACAGATGAAGATTGGACATGCGAAGCTCGTAGATACTATTTTAATATAGTTGGAAAATATGGAATGCAAGTACAAGCCCTATTAAAGAAGTTATCAGGATTAGAAGTAAATATGATTTGTCCTTTACATGGGCCAATACTAAAAGAAAATTTAGAATATTATATAAATAAATATGATATATGGAGTAGCTATGAGCCAGAAGATGATGGAGTATTTGTAGCATGTAGCTCAATATATGGAAATACATTAGAAGCTGCAAAAGAAATGGTAAAAATATTAGAAGAGAAAGGTGCAAAAAAAGTAGCTTTTGCAGATTTAACACGAGATGATTTTGCAGAAAGCATAGAAGATGCATTTAGGTATGATAAATTAATTGTAGCAGCATCAAGCTATAATGCAGAAGTATTTCCTCCTATGGAACATTTCTTAAATCATTTAAAGAGTAAAAACTATCAAAAGAGAAAAATAGGAATAATAGAAAATGGAACTTGGGCACCATCTGCTGCAAAAACAATGAAAAATATAATAGATGGAATGAAAGAAATAACTCTTTGTGACAATGTAGTTACTATAAAGTCAAGAATGAATGAAGAAAATAAAAAAGAAATGAGTAAGTTAGCAGATGAGATATTAAATAAATAAAAATTATATTAAAGGATGGGAAAATATGAAAAAACCAGAACTATTAGCACCAGCAGGTTCTTTTCAAAAAGCAAAAACAGCTTTTTTATATGGGGCTGATGCAGTATATGCAGGAACATCATCATTATCATTAAGAACTAGAGCAGAGATGACAGATGAAGATTTAGCAAAAACAATAGAATATGCACATGAAATTGGAAAAAAAGTGTATACAGCAATAAATATTTATGCTTGGGATGAAAATTATGAAGAAATAAAAAAACAAGCGAAAATGTTAGAAAAACTAAATGTTGATGGAATAATTGTAGCAGATGGAGGAATAGTAGAATTGATTAAAGAAGTAGCTCCAAGTATTCCTATACATATTAGTACACAAGCTAATACTGTTAGCTATCATTCTGCAAATTTTTGGTATAAAAATGGAGCAAAAAGAGTTATATTAGGTAGAGAATTAAATAAAAAACAAATAAAAGATATTATTAATAATACCCCTATTGGCTTAGAAACAGAAATATTTGTTCATGGGGCAATTTGCTTTGGATATTCTGGAAGATGCTTTTTAAGTGACTTTTTAGCAGGTAGAAGTGCAAATTTAGGAGATTGTGCACAAAGTTGTAGATGGGCATATAATCTATATGTAGAAGAAAAAAATAACCCAGGCAACCTAATGCCTGTAGAAGATGACGATAAAGGAACATATATATTTTCATCAAAAGATATGTGTTTAATAAAAGAAATTCCAGAGATTATAGATATGGGAGTAGATAGTTTAAAGATAGAAGGAAGACTAAAAACAGAGTATTATTTAGCCGTTGTAATAAATACCTATAGAAAAGCAATTGATGACTATATTCAAAATCCACAAGGTTATGATTATACTAAATATTTAAAAGAATTAGAAAAAACAAAAACAAGAGGATTAACAACATTTTATTTTAATGATAGAAATAATAAAGACTTCCAAGAATATGAAGGAAAACAATATAATGCAAATTATGAGTTTGGTGGAAAAGTATTAGAATTTGATAAAGAGAAGTCATTGATAGAAATAAAAAATAGATTGCAAGTAGGAGATTATTTAGAAATTATTATTCCAAATGAAATAAACACAATAGATTTTAGAATAAATAGATTATGGGATAGTGATACAGGCGAAAGAATAGAATTCGTAAATCCAGGAAAGCTTGGACAGACTGTTAGAATGAAGCTACCAATAGATGTAGAGCCAGGTTGGATTTTAAGGAAAAGAAAAAAATAATAAGATAGTGTACTAATAATAGCAATATTTATTATTAAAACAGTTACACCAATAGTAGTTACCATACCTAAAACAATACACCAAGAACTTGATTGGCTAAATGAAAATTTGAAAAATATAAATAAAGATTAATAAATATTTAAAGGATTGTCTCTTATTATAAAAAAGTAAGAGTTCAATCCTTTTGTAATATAGATTTATATTTTATAAAAAAATGATAATAGAGAAAAGTTATCATTTACTTTGATATTTTCTCTAAATTAAAAGAAACACCAAAACAAACTATAAACAAAACTATAGATATAATACTAGATAATTCAAAACTAAATCCTGGATATAAGATTAGTGTAGAACTAATAACAAAACCAATTATAGTGAAAAATGTTTGTGTATAATATTTTGAAAGAAGCCATTTTATTACAATTATCCAAATAAGTCCGCCTAATACTAAACCAATTCCCATGGGAATAAGAATTTCAAAATTTAGACAAGCTACAGCATTTAAATAGTTTGAATAAACGCCTAAACACATTAATATAACTGTACTGCTAACACCTGGAACTACTATTCCTGTTGACATTATAAATCCACATAAAATAAGATAAGAAAAAGAGAAGGTATTTGTAATTATGTCTTGAAATTGAAATCCTTTTTCTAAATTTATCAAAAATAAAGTAAGTAAAAAAGAAGCTATAGTATATATCAAATAATGCAATTTAAAAGTATTATTTTTACAACTATCTTTAAATAAAATAGGAACACTACCAAGTATTAATCCCATAAAAGCAAAATTTGTTTGTGAAGGATAAGTAAAAAATAAATATTTTAAGGCATTTCCAAAAAGTAATATACCGTACGAATCCTCCTATACAAATTGGAAGTAAAAATTTAATAGAATTTCTAAAATCTTTAAAAATTCCAAGTATGCTATTTATTAATTTTTCATAAAATCCAAAAATGACACATAAGACACCACTACTAATTCCTGGTAAGATTGCACCAGCACCCAAAGCTACACCTTTTAAACAACTAATAAAAAATTTCATAAAAATTACCTCCATATTATCATGCTTTATATATATAATATGCAATAATAAAAAATAAATTAATAAGCCATGCACTTTTAAAAAGTAAAAAACATATATTTAATTGTATAGCAAAAAAGTGGAGGTACGTTTATGTTTGTACTGTCAATTTCAGGTTTATTAACATTTTTAAAAACTACAATTTTTCTTGTAGGATATATTTCGAATAATAGTTTATTCCCAGAACCATTAGATTCTGAAGAAGAAAAGATTTATTTAGAAAGATTTAAAGCAGGAGATGAAGAGGCTCGTAATATATTAATAGAGAGAAACTTAAGATTAGTTGCACATGTGTGCAAAAAGTATAGTACATCAAATGTCGAATTAGATGATTTAATATCAATAGGAACTATAGGATTAATTAAAGGAATTAACAGTTTTGATAATTCAAAAGGTGTACGTTTAGCGACATATGTATCTAGGTGCATTGATAATGAGGTATTAATGCATCTAAGAAGTATAAAAAAATTAGGAGCAGAAGTTTTCCTAGATGAACCAATAGGTAAAGATAAAGATGACAATACTGTAACATTACAAGAAGTTTTAGAGAATAATGATAAAAATATAGAGGACGAAGTTGATTTAAAAATAAAATTAAAGAAAATGTATACAAAGATGAAAGAAGTTTTAAAAGATAGAGAAAAATTAATATTAGAGCTTAGATTTGGACTAAATGGGGATAAACCAAAGACGCAAAACCAAATAGCTGAAATGATGGGAATTTCTCGTTCTTATGTATCAAGAATTGAAACAAAAGCGATCGGAAAATTATCTAAAGAATTTGCAGAAGAAATATCTACTAATGACTAGTAGGTATTTTTTGTTTAAAAAATTAAATAATTTATTTAAATTTGAATAAAAAATAAAATATGTATAAAGATAAAAATATAAAAGTAAAAGTTATGGAATAATTTACTAAAATTTTCAAAAAATTCTTATTATTTTGTTGCTATTTTATTCATTGTATTGTATGATATTGTAAGTGAAGATATAATTAATATATGTAATATATAAACAGTAGAAAGGAGTCTAATATATGAAGAAGGTAGTAACTTGTTTGCTTACTGTATTTTTTATTTTTATTATATGTTGTACAGTAGTAACTGCAAATGATACATCTACAAATAATGTATTGCAAAGTGAAAGTACTACAGGAGAATTAATTGAATTAAAAGAAAAAGAAATGCAAACAATAGAAGATTATAAAGTAGCATATGGATCAGATACATATGGATTAGCGGCATATATATTAAACAGGATAAGAATATATAGTATACCATTATGTTTTGTAGGAATAGCTATTGCAGCTATATATCAATATGTTTTAGGTATAAGAAAATTAGATGTAAGAGATAAAGGTTTTAATATTATGATTGCAATTATAACAGTATTTGTAATATGTCAAGTATTGCCACTAATTTTTGCAATAGTAGTTAAAGGTTGGAGGGGTTAAACAAATGAAGGTTTTATTTGCGGTAAATAATGAAAAGATTTCTGAGTCAATAATAAAAAGATATCAGAGAGATTATAAGGAGATAATATCAAGTAAAAACGTATATTATTTTAACGCAATATTAAAAGAGTTACAAAAAGATAAATCATATGACAGAATAATTATTAGTGAGGACTTAGAACCTTTTTCAAATAATAATTATGAAGCAATTGATAAATTTATATTTGATAAATTAGATAAAATAAGTGATGAGGCATTTAATCAAGAAGGATCAAGTATACCAATTATTTTAATTAGTACAGATAGACGTACAAGACCAGAACCATTATTAGTTAAACTATTCGGTATTGGTGTATATGATACATTAGTAGGACAAGATAGAAGTGTAGAAAAAGTTTGTGAACTATTAAATAAGCCTAGAAGTAAAAAAGAAGCAAAGGTATATTATAAAATTGATTCTGATGATGTAGAATATAAACCAGAAAATGAGAATGATGTAAGTGAAGTAGAAATACAAAATATATTAGCACATTATAGGAGACTTGGAAAAAATGAGGAAAAATACATTGAAAGTTTTGACAGTATAGCTGTACAGTATACAGACGAACAACTAAAATTAATAATTACATTTTTACCAAAGAATGTAATTTCTGTTTTAGAAAGTGGATCTCCAAAATATAGACAAGTAATGGGATTGAATCCTAAAAACTATAATTCAAAAAAGTTTAAAGTAAAAAATGAAAACAGCCAGAAAATTGAATTTATTGAAAAAGAATTAAACAAGCAAAAATTAAGTAAACCAGTAATAATTCCAACTTCAGTAGATACGAGTAAGGTAAAAAAGATAGTAGACCATAAAAGAGAAGATTTTGATAAACAAGAGATGTTAAAGAAACAAGAAATTCTAAGAAGGCAAAAAATGCAAAATAAAAAAGAAGTATCTAGAAAACAAGAAATAAGGAAAGCAAAGCAAAATGTAGACAGTGAAATAGAAGAAAAGACGCCTTTAATAAATCAGATAAATAATTCTGAAGAACCTAGGAGAAGAGGAAGACCTCCTAAAAATAAGAAAGAAGATCTTCCAAATGTAGAAGATATTATAGAAGAACCAGTAAAAAGAAAGAGAGGAAGACCTCCTAAAAACAAGAAAGAAGATATTATAAATACAGGAGCAAATGTAGAAGAGCCAGTAAAGAGAAAAAGAGGAAGACCTCCTAAAAATAAAAACATTACAGAAGAGCTAGAAAAAGAAGAACTTAAAGAAAAAAAACAATCATTTCTTGACGAAGATGATGAATTTACAACATTACCAGGATTTAACGATTATGACGAAGACGAAGATGATATAGAATTGTCAGAGGTTGATAATTATGAAGATGGTGACGAAGACGATATAGAATTACCAGGATTTGATGATTATGAAGACGAAGATGAAGATGATATAGAATCACCAGAATTTGATGATTATGAAGATGAAGACGAAGACGATATAGAATTACCAGGATTTGATGATTATGAAGACGAAGATGAAGATGATATAGAATCACCAGAATTTGATGATTATGAAGATGATGACGAAGATGATATAGAATTGCCAGGGTTTACTGATTATGAAGATGGTGATGAAGACGAAGATGATATAGAATCATCAGAATTTGATGATTATGAAGAAAAAAACAATAATTATAGTGAGCCAATTAGTAATCCAAATTTTAGAAGAATGGAACCTATTAGTAGTAATTCAAAAGAAATAGAAAGTGTTAATAAATTTAATTCTTCAGTTAATTTTAATATAGATAATTTAATAAGTAGTGATCAAAAAATTGTATCATTTATAGGAACATCAAAAAATGGAACTTCGTTTTTAGTAAACAATTTGGCTCAAATGTTTTCAGAAAAGGGAATTAAAACAGCAATATTAGATCTTACACAAAATAGAAATGCATATTATATATATACAGATAATAGAGAAGAATTAAGAAATATAGCATATAACTGTATTGAAAATTTAAGAAGAGGAATAGCAGAAGGAATACCAGTAAATAAAAATTTAACTGTTTATACATCATTACCAGATGAAATAGAAGGATTAAAAGATTATGAAAATATTTTAGAAACTTTATTAAATAATTATTCTCTAATATTATTAGACTGTGATTTTGAAACAGAAGAGCAATATTTTAATGCAGTTCAAGAAATATATTTAGTACAAAGTATGGATGTATTAACTATTCAGCCGTTAACTGCTTTCTTAAGAGAATTAAAAGCAAAAGATATATTAGAACAAAATAAATTAAGAATAGTAATTAATAAACATATGAGAATAAACAATATGAGTGATAAATTACTAATTGGTGGGATGAGTTCATATAACGATCCTAGTATGTCTTTTATGACAGAATTGTTTGATAAAAATAATATAAAATATACAACTATTCCTTTTGATGTGCAAGCATATAGCAAATATTTAGATGGATTGGTAGATTGTAAAATTTCATTAAGAGGTTATTCAAAAAATATGATACAAAGTCTTAATAAATTAGGAAATATGGTATTTCCACTAATTAATAATAAGCCATCGAAAGAAAAAAAATACAATAATTATAATAGTAATTTTTCAACCAGTACAAGCAGTACTTTAAACAAAATGAAGAAAAAATATTAAAATAGAATAGAGAGGGGATTACCTTGTCAGTAGCAGTTATAATCATAATACTATTGTTAGTTTTTACAATAGTAGGGTTAATCTTATACAATGTATCCATACACAAAAAATTAGAACAATTTAACAATACAAATCAGAAAATAACAAGTCTAAATGTATTGCAAGATTTTATGGATACTGTAAGTGAAGCAAGTACAGTAGATCAAAAAATAAAAAAAATTAATGAAATATTAATAGAAAGATATGATATAAAATATTCTACGATAGTTATTTATAATGGAGCAGAATATAAAGTAAAAGCATCTAATGTTGAAGAGAAACATTGGGATACTTTAAGAACACTTCAAAATGAACCAGTTTTTAGAGATAGTATACAAACTGCTACCCCAAAATATATAACAATAGATAGAGAAGGCGAAAAATTACCATATCAAAGAATGGAATTTGGACGAGCAAAATCTGCTATGTTTTTCCCATTATATGTAGATAATATATATATAGGTTATTGGATAATAGAAGGAAGTAGACCACATGAATTTGATAATATAGATACAACTATTTTGGAAGTAGTAAAAAATAATATTGTTTCAGTATTAAGAACTGTAGAAAACCAAAAAATAATAGAAAATATCGTAAGAGAAGATAAATTTTCAGGACTTAAATCTGTAGAATATCTTTATGGTGAAGCAAGAAATGTAATAGATAAATATCCAACATCAACAGTATGCCTTTTCAAGATAGTTAATTTACAAAAGATTAATGAAATTATAAGTAGAAAGACTGGTAATACAGTTATTACAGAAGTAAGTGAACTATTAAAAGATAACTTAGCAGAAGAATATTTCTTTGTAAGATATATGGGGCCAAAATTTGCAATAGTTTTTTCTGGAATAGATACTCGGGGGTGTAGTAAACTTTATGAAAGATATGAAAAAGGAAATTGAAAGTTTGCAAATAGAACCAGAAGAAGATTATAGAGGAAAAAAACATATAGTTGTTAGACCTAAAATTAATATTGCGATAACAACATATTACAAAGGTACAGCTTTAGAAGGTGTGACAGCAAAACTAGAAGAATATCTAGATAATGCTGAATCTACAGAAAATAATATAAATTGTTTATAGGAGGTATTTTATTATGGCTATGGATGAAACAATGAGTTTTACAGTCGAAAAAGATAAAAATATTAAGGCTAGAGAGATACTAAAAGAAGTACATCAAGCACTTGTAGAAAAGGGATATAATCCAATAAATCAAATTGTTGGATATATATTATCAGGTGACCCAACATATATCACTAGTCATAATAATGCTAGAAATTTAATAAGACAAATCGAAAGAGATGAATTATTAGAAAAAATGGTAAAAAGTTATATAGGATTGGATGACTAATATGAGAAAGTTAGGAATTGATTATGGTGATTCTAGAGTTGGTATATCAATTACAGATGCTCTTGGTATAACAGTTCAAGGGTTAGAAACAATACATCATAATGGAAATGATAAAATTGTTTTAAAAAGATTAGAAGAATTGCTAGATCAATATGAAGTAGATACAATAGTTGTTGGATTACCAATAAATATGAATGGAACAAAAGCAGAAAGGGTAGAAGTTACAGAAAAGTTTATTCACAAATTGCAATGTAAATTTAACAAAATAAAAATAGAGAAAATTGATGAAAGACTTACTACAGTTGCTGCACATAAGACTATGAATTATTTAAATATAAATAAACATAAAAAGAAAGATATTGTAGATACAATATCAGCAGTATATATATTAGAAACATATATGAAAAAAATTACATCTTAAATAGGGAAATGAAGTATATTCCTATTTAAGTAGACTTTTCAAAAAAAGTATATTAAAGTATATCATAAATAAAAAATGTAAATAATATTTATTAGTTATTATTGTTGTAGAAATACAATTAAAATATAAAAAATTGAAAGGAGAATTTAAACATGAATGATGATGTAAATAATATTCCAGATGCAGAGGAAATAGATAACATAGTAGTTCTAAATGATGAAGATGGAAATGAGGTTGAATTTGAATTTTTAGATTTAATTCAATATGATGGAGAAGATTATGTTGTATTATTACCAACAGAAGATGAGGGAGAAGACGCAGGAGAGGTTGTTATTTTAAAATTAGAAGACACAGAAGATGATGAGGAAGAATCTTATGTAAGTGTTGAAGATGAAGAAATATTAAATAAAGTATTTGAAATGTTTAAAGAAAAATTTAAAGATGAATTTAATTTTATTGATGAATAAAAAAGAGAAGGCTATTAACTAATTCTTTAGTTAATAGTCTTATTTTTATGTATTTATGAAAACATTTACATCTAATGGCTTTAAGACTACTCTACAATGTTGAACCATTATCCGGTAACTTTTACTCTATTTAATAGTTTTTGCATATTGCTTTTGTGAAAAATGTATAATATAATCTAATTATGTATTTTAATATATACATTAAACGAAAAAAGGAGAGTTGCTTAATATGAATAAAAGAACAGAAACTCGAAAAATAATGGTAAGGGATATACAAATAGGAGGACAAGATAGAGTCATAATTCAATCTATGACTAATACAAAAACAAAAGATGTAGAATCTACAGTGAAGCAAATATTAGAGTTAGAAGAAGTAGGATGCGACATTATAAGAGTTGCTTGTTTAGATATAGATGATGCAAAAGCAATAAAAGAGATAAAAGCAAATATTCATATTCCAATAGTAGCAGATATACACTTTGATTATACAATAGCTTTGCAAGCAATAGAAGTAGGAGTAGATAAAATTAGAATTAATCCAGGAAATATAGGAAGCGAAGATAGAGTAAAAAAAGTAGTGGAAGCTTGTAAAGAGCATAAGATACCAATCCGTATAGGTGTAAATGCTGGATCTTTAGAAAAAGATTTATTAGTAGATGGAAAGCCAACTGCTAAAGCAATGGTAGAAAGTGCGAAAAGACATGTAGAAATACTAGAGAAATTAGATTTTTATGATATATGTATTTCATTAAAAGCGTCAAGCCTAGATTTATGTATAGAGGCATATGAAGAAGCAAGTAAAGCTTTTAATTATCCGTTACATTTAGGTATTACAGAAGCTGGAACGGCCTTTAGTGGAACTATAAAATCAAGTATAGGTTTAGGTGTTTTATTAAGACAAGGAATAGGAGATACAATGAGAGTATCTTTATCAGATAATCCAGTAGAAGAGATAAAGGTAGCAAAAGAAATTTTGAAAGATTGTGGTTTATATAGTAAATTGCCCAAATTAGTTTCTTGTCCTACTTGTGGTAGAACACAAATAGATCTAATACCAATGGCAAAAGAAGTAGAAGAGTTTTTACAAAAAATTGAGGCTGATATTACTGTTGCTGTAATGGGATGTGCCGTAAATGGACCGGGTGAAGCGAGAAATGCAGATATAGGAATTGCCGGGGGAATTAAAGAAGGTTTATTATTTAAAAAAGGTGAAATTATTAAAAAGGTAAAACAAGATGAAATTGTTAATGTACTTAAAGAAGAAATTATGAGAATGATAGAGAATAATTGAGTTTAAGGGGTTATAATATGGATATTGTACTTGGTAAAACTGCAGGTTTTTGTTATGGAGTGAGAAATGCAGTTCTAAAAGCTGAAGAAAAGTTAAAAATGCATAAAAAAGTATGTTGCTTAGGTGAATTAGTACATAATAAAGAAGTAATAAGAAAACTAGAAAAACTAGGATTAAAAGTAGTAGAGAAAGTAGAAGATTCAAATAACAAAGTAATTATAAGAGCACATGGAATTGCGAAAGAAATTTATAATAAAGCCCAAAAATTAAATATAGAGGTTTTTGATTTTACTTGTCCAAATGTTTTAAAAATACATAAGATTGCAGATGAATATTCTAAAAAAGGGTATTATATATTTTTAATTGGTGGGAAAGATCATCCAGAGAGTATAGGAACGATTAGTTTTTGCGGGAATAATTCGTATTTAATAGAAACAGAAGAAGAGATTTATAAAGCACTTAAAGCTTTAGAAAAGTCTAATATAAAAAAATTATTAATAATTGTACAAACTACTTTTAGCTTAGAGAAATTTAATTATTATATAGAAAAGATAAAAGAAAAAATACAAGGCAATATTGAATTACAAATAAAAAATACAATTTGTAATGCAACAAAAATAAGGCAAGAAGAAACTTGTGAAATTTCTAAAAAAGTACAGTGTATGATTATTATTGGAGGAAAAAATAGTTCAAATACAAAAAAATTATATGATATAGCAAAAGAAAATTGCAAAAATACAATTATAGTAGAAACAAAGGATGAACTAGATACAAATATAGTAAAGAAATTTGAAAAAGTAGGTATTATGGCAGGAGCTTCAACTCCAGATGAGAGTATAAAAGATGTAATCAAGGCAATCGAAAACTAATTATATTTTCACATAAAATTCACATAAAAACAACATAATATCTATTGACAAATGACACAGTGTCATCTATAATAATGACACTGTGTCACTATTGCTTTTGATAGCATAAATATATTTATAACAGTAAATAAAACATTGCCAAAATTAACATTAAAATGAGAAGAGGTGAAAAAATGCCAAAAGAAACTTTTATAAAATTGCCAGAAGAAAAAAAACAAAAAATAATGAGAGCTGCTAAAAAGGAATTTGCAAGAGTTCCATTTTCAGAAACATCAATAAAAAATATAGTAGAAGATGCAGGAATTGCAAGAGGAAGTTTCTACCAGTATTTTGAGACAAAAGAGGACTTATTAGAGTATATTATAAGTAGTCATGTAATGATGGTAAATAAAGGAACAGAAGAAACTCTTTATAAAACAAATGGAGATGTATTTGAAGTTTTTATATCAATATATGATCATATTTTATCACAATGTATGTCAAAAGAAGAAATTAAACTATATAAAAACATTTTCGAAAACATGAAAGATAGTGAAGGTGGAATATTTCTAGCAACAATGAAGAAATATAAGCCGAGAGACATGACAGAATATTATAATCTAATAAATAAAGAAAATTTAAAAGTAAAAAATCAAGAAGAAATTACCGTAATTATAAAAATGTTAGATTACATAACTAAAAAAGCTGTTATAAGTAGTTTTAGCTATGATAACAAAGCTAAAGCTAGAGAAGAGTATTTGAAAATGATTAATTATTTAAAATTTGGAATAGTAAAGAAAGGAAGGGAATAAAATCAATGTTAAAAATTTTAAAATACTTAAAAAGAACACCAATTAGTGTGATAATAATTATTATTCTTTTATGTGTTCAAGCGATGGCAGATTTAGCTTTGCCAGATTATACATCAAAAATTGTTAATATTGGTATACAACAAGGAGGAATCGAAGAATCTTCTCCAGATGCAATTAGAAAATTAAAAATGGATAACTTACTATTATTAACAAATGAAGATAATTCTATATTAGAAAACTATGAACTTATTAGTAAAGATAATTTGTCTAAGGAAGAATATGAAAATTACCTAGAAAAATATCCTAAGTTAGAAGAAGAAGAGATATATGTAAAAAAAGATTTGAATGATGAGCAAGAAGAAGCCTTAGGTGAAAAAATAAAAAAACCATTAATGGCAATATCTTCATTAGAAGATGAAGAGACAGCTAACAATTTAAAAAATCAAATGTTAGCAAATCTTCCAGAAGAGCAAAAACAAGTTTTAAGTCAAATGAGTTTAACAGATATTATAAAAAATATACCAGAAGAACAAAGAGAAAAAATTATAGAAGAATTAAATAGCAAATTAGAACAAATGCCAGATACTATAATTGACCAAGCAGCAATTACACAAATAAAATCAGAATATGAAGCAATTGGAATTAATACTGAAAAAATACAAAATGATTATATATTCATTTCAGGACTTAAGATGTTAGGTGTAGCATTAATTAGTATGGCATCTGCTGTTGTGATTATGCTATTATCATCTAGAGTAGCTGCAAATTTAGGAAAAATATTAAGAGACAAAGTATTTGAAAAAGTATTAAGTTTTTCTACTAGTGAGCTAAGAGAATTTGGAGTAGCATCTTTAATTACAAGAAATACAAATGATATTCAACAAATACAAAATTTAATTACTATGCTTTTTAGAGTTGTAATCTATGCACCAATTATAGGTATAGGAGGATTTTTTAAAGTAATTGCAAATAAAGCAAATTCTATGGCCTGGATAATAGGGCTTGCAATTGTAATGATTATTGCAATAGTTTTGATTTTATTTATTGTTGCAATGCCTAAATTTAAAAAATTACAAGATTTAATAGATAAATTAAATGGAGTAGCTCGTGAGATTTTAACAGGACTTCCAGTAATTAGAGCTTTTAATAAAGAAAAAGCAGAAGAAGAAAGATTTGATAAAGCAAATTTAGACTTGATGAAAGCAAATATATTTGTTAATCGTGCAATGAGTATAATGATGCCAAGTCTTATGTTTATAATGAATGGAATTACTATTTTAATTATTTGGTCAGGAGGACATGGAGTAGATCAAGGTTTAATACAAGTTGGAGATATGATGGCATTTATTCAATATACAATGCAAATAGTAATGGCATTTTTAATGATATCTATGATATCTATTATGCTTCCAAGAGCATCTGTTTCAGCAAAACGTATTAATGATGTATTAGAAACTGAGAGTAGTATAAAAAATTCTAAAGAAACAAAGCTATTAGATAAAAACAAAAAAGGATATGTAGAATTTAAAGATGTGTCTTTTAGATATCCAGATGCTTCTGCAGAAATTTTAAATGATATTACATTTACTGCAAAACCAGGTGAAGTAACAGCAATTATAGGAAGTACAGGTAGTGGTAAATCTACAATAGTAAATTTAATTCCACGTTTTTATGATGTAACTGGTGGAGAATTATTAATAGATGGAGTAAATATAAAAGATATTGATATAAAAAATCTTAGAGATATTATAGGATTTGTTCCTCAAAAAGGAGTATTATTCTCTGGAACTATAGAATCAAATATCAAGTATAGTGATAAAAACATGTCAGATGAACGTATGATAGAAGCTGCAAAAATTGCACAAGCAGAGGAATTTATATTAGCAAAACCAGATAAATATAATGCTGAAATTGCACAAGGTGGAAACAATGTATCTGGTGGACAAAAACAACGTTTATCAATAGCAAGAGCGATAGCAAAAGATCCAGAAATATTTGTATTTGATGATAGTTTTTCAGCATTAGATTTTAAAACTGATGTGAAATTAAGAGGAGCTCTTAGTGAAAAAACGAAAGATAAAACAGTAATTATTGTAGCACAAAGAATTAGCACAATTTTAAATGCTGACCAAATTATTGTGCTAGATGACGGAAAAATTGTAGGAATAGGCAAACATGAAGACTTAATGAAAAATAATGAAACATATAGAGAAATTGCACTATCACAACTTTCAAAGGAGGAATTGGAATAATGGCACAAAATGTAAAAAGACCTCCAATGGGAGGTATGGGACCAGGCGCACGTGGCGCTGCAGAAAAAGCAAAAGACTTTAAAGGTACAACAAAAAAACTAATAAAAGAATATTTATCGAATTATAAAATAGCTTTAATAATAGTATTTATATTTTCAGTTGGAAGTACTGTGTTTTCTGTTATAGGACCTAAAATACTAGGTAATGCAACAACAGAAATATATACAGGATTAGTAGGAAAAATATATGGAACTGGTGGAATTAATTTTGAAAAGATTGCAAATATTTTATTAACACTATTAACTCTATATGTAGCAAGTGCAGGATTTTCACTTGTTCAAGGATTTACAATGACAGGAGTTGCACAAAAACTAACATATAAATTAAGAAGTGATTTAACAAAAAAAATAAATAAATTACCAATGAACTATTTCGATAAAAAAACAAATGGAGAGGTACTATCTATTTTAACTAATGATATTGATACTTTAAGTATGAATTTAAATCAAAGTATTACACAAATAATAACTGCAATATGTACAGTAGTTGGAATTTTAATTATGATGTTCTCAATTAGTGTTCCAATGACAATAGTATCTTTAGTAATATTACCAATTACAGCTTTTGTTGTAAAAAAGGTAGTTGAAAAATCACAAAAATACTTTAAAAAACAACAAGATTATTTAGGTCATGTAAATGGTCAAGTAGAAGAGGTTTTTGGTGGTCATACTATTGTAAAAGTATTTAATGGTGAAGAAGAAGCAGAAGCAAACTTTAAAAAAGCAAATGAGGAATTATACGTTTCAGCATGGAAATCACAGTTTTTATCAGGAGTAATGCATCCAATAATGAATTTTATTGGAAACATTGGATATGTAGCAGTTGCAATTTTAGGTGGATATTTAGCAGCAAATGGAAAAATAACAGTAGGAAATATTCAATCATTTATACAATATAATAAACAATTTACAAATCCAATCATGCAAATTGCACAAGTATCTAGTATGCTTCAATCAATGGTAGCAGCTGCAGAAAGAATATTTACATTCCTAGAAGAGGAAGAAGAAGTTCAAGAAATAGAAAATCCAGTAAGTATAGAAGGTATTAAAGGAAATGTAGAATTTGAACATGTACATTTTGGATATAATGAGAATAAAATTATTATAAATAATTTTAATGCCAAAATTAAGGAAGGTCAAAAGATTGCAATTGTTGGACCAACTGGTGCTGGAAAAACAACAATAGTAAAATTGTTAATGAGATTTTATGATGTAAATAGTGGAAAAATTTTAGTTGATGGTCATAACATAAAAGACTTTAATCGAGGAGAACTTAGAAGTCTATTTGGCATGGTTCTTCAAGATACATGGTTATTTGGAGGAACTATAAAAGACAATATTAAATATGGAAAAACTGATGCAACAGATTCAGAAGTAATAGAAGCGGCAAAAGCTGCACATGTACATCACTTTATAAAAACTCTTCCAAATTCATATGATATGATTTTAAATGAAGAATCAAGTAATGTTTCACAAGGACAAAAACAACTTCTAACAATAGCTCGTGTTATATTAGCTGACCCTAAAATATTAATTTTAGATGAAGCTACAAGTTCTATAGATACAAGAACAGAAGAACAAATACAATCTGCAATGGATAATTTAATGAAAGGAAGAACAAGTTTTATTATTGCACACAGATTATCAACAATAAAAAATGCAGATTTAATTTTAGTAATGAATCAAGGTGATATAGTAGAACAAGGAACACATGAGGAATTATTAGAAAAACAAGGATTTTATGCAGATTTGTATAATTCTCAATTTCAAGATTGTGACGATGAAATAGAATAAAAATGAGAAGTTTTTATATATTTAAAAGAAAAATATTAGAAAGCATTGATTTTGTTTATAAATATTAAAAGAATAAGTTTTACACTTATTCTTTTTTGGATAATTTTATGGTTTAGCAAAAGATTTAGCAAAAGATTTAGCAAAAGAGAAGTCTGAAAAGGAAAATATGAAGATTGAATAGAGTTTTAAAAATAATAATATGCCGGATGGAGGAAATAAACAACCATATGTACTGATTAAAGAATGTTCTAAAATGAGATATACAAAATATAATAGAGATGTGTGCTTGAGTTTTACATATGATTGTGATTATATATAAATTGACATAAAGCAAAACAAGTTATATAATGACCTTGTAAAAAACACTATAATTAAAAACAAATTATCAAAGGAATATTATATAAGGAGTATTAATTATTATGAATTTAGGAAAATATAGCATACGTAAGGAATTGATAGATTGTCTCGATAAAACTTTACAATTTCATTATAGTCAGAATGATAAAGGACATAGTATACAACATGCTAAATACGTAATTAATCGAAGTTTGAAATTTGCAGAAGAGATAGAGAATATTAATTATGAGATGGTGTATTGCATTGCAGTATATCATGATGTAGCACACCATATTAATGCAAAGAATCATGAGATATTATCAGCCCAAATGCTTAGTGAAGATAATAGTCTGAAACAATTTTTTTCAATTGAGCAAATTAGAATTATGAGTGAGGCTGTCGAAGATCATCGTTCTTCAATGGATGGAGAACCAAGAAGTATATATGGAAAGATTGTATCATCAGCAGATAGAAATACAGATGTTACAACAACTCTTAAAAGGTGTTATTTGTATAATAGAAGGCATTATCCAGAATTGAGTGAGGATGAAGTAATTGAGGAATGCAGGATTTTTAATATAAAGAAGTTTGGCATAAATGGATATGCAAGAGCAAAAATGTATTTTAATGATAAGGCTTATGATAAATATCTAAATGACATTACAGATTTAGCATTGAATAAAGAGAGATTCCATAAAGCAATATGCGAGGCAAACGGAATAAAGGACGATTAGAAGTTAGTTGTATGAAAAATAGCAATATAATCATTAACAAAAAAGTAAAAATATGTTAACATAAGATATGTAAAATTAATGCTAGTTATTGGTAATAGTACTATCAAAAAATTAAGAAAATAGAATAATTCTAGTAATTATTATGAGAAAATAATTTCAATTTATAGAATATAATTGACAAATAAGTAAAGAAGTGATAATATATTTACATAAATCGGTATGATTTATGTGGGAGAGCTTATTTTTTAGCTCAGGGCTTTGATATTTAGAATTATCCTGTGGGAGTTCTTATATCTGAAACAGCAAAGGAGGAAAAGTTATGAACTTCGGAACTGCTGGCAACTAATTCCGTAAATTCGGAAAAGGACAGGTGTGGTTAACTCATCATATAATGAGTTAACCACATTTTGTAAAAGTTAATGGCATATGTAATCTATTAAAAGCTACACCAGGAGGAATAATTACATGAAGAGAGATTACACATCTATAAGACTTGAGGTTACTTCACATTGTAATCTTAAATGTGAGTATTGTCACAATGCACAACATAGCAACCAGAAAGATGATTTAACAACAGAAGAAATTATTACGTTGGTAAATAATCTTAAAGAGCATTATGACATAAAAAAAGTTTTACTCACAGGAGGAGAACCTTTGACTAAATCGGACATATGCTCAATCGTTTATGAAATTTCAAGACTTGGTATAAAGGCAGATATGGTTACAAACGGTACTTTAATTACAGAGGAAAAGTTAAAAGCTTTGGAGAATGCAGGTTTAAAACGTATTCGCATTAGTATTGATGAACTGAATACTGAAACTGAGGTTAGAGGAAACTCAAATCCAAACGAATTATGGGAAAAAGCTCGTATGGTTAAGGAAAAAACCAATATTGAACTTTGTATTCATACGGTTTGCTCGCCATATAATGTCCGCAACTTATTTGAAGTTTATAAAAAGGTTTTGGAAATTGGAGCAGAAAGATGGAGAGTGTTTGATCTTGGTTTTCAAGGTGATTTTGTAGAAAAAAAGAATAAGTTTGATTTGGAATCTTATTATTATAATTTGATTCAAAGAACAAAGGAAATTCTACACGATTATCTTATGCATAATCGTAAAGATGTTCTTGAGATGGAGGTTAACAACATTTTCAGAACAGCATTTCTTGATATGAAAGAAGAAGACTATGTCAAATTCGACTTACAAGAAGAGTTAAGCTCAAGGCTTGAATATTCACCATGTGATTATATTGCCAGTCATCAGTTATCAATAAGGAGTAATGGAATGGCTACACTTTGTCAGTATTTTCACAATCCAATCTTCGATTATAAAAAAGTGAATTTTGATATCTCCAAAGCCATTGAGATGAGGAATTCCTTTGAAGAAGATGAGATTATGATGAGAGACTTACCATACTGTAGCAAATGTAAATATTGTATGGTGTGTAATAGTGGGTGTCGTTCAAGAGCTTTATTTTTAACAGGTGATATACATGATGCTGACCCAGGAGCATGTTATCTGCACCAATTGGTGCATAAGGAGATAATGAGCATGTTACCAGACTATGTTCAGAGTATTTATGAGGGATATATTAATCCTAATGGATTAATGCCTAAATATAATACAGAGGACTTCAGAAGAATTCTAAAGGAGAAGGGATATAATGCGTAATATAGGCTATAGGATACGGCTACCAACAGAGTTAAAAAAGCAATGTGAGTTCATAAGTCGATATGCATATTATTTTGATACTTTTGAAGTGAAGGTTAAAGATAATATTAACTATACCTCTTGTATAGAGAATATTGTTATGTTAGCAAAGAATTATTTAATAACAGTACCATCATTTCACCTTGTAAAAGATATGTTGTATAATCAAGTATCTATGGAAAAAAGTAAGGTTTTTGTTAGCAATTTAAGAAAATTAGCAAAGGATATGCCAATTATTTTAGTAACTCATTATATACCTGAGAAGGAATATAGTAGAGTATTGTTAATGTCAATAAGAAAATGTACAAAATTTTGAATTTAGTTATGTACAAT
>DXVF01000029.1 GCA_019417465.1 Clostridiales bacterium | reverse complement strand
ATTCTATTATAAATAAAAATAATAAAAACTTATACTATAAAAAAGAAGAAATAAAAGAGTATAAAAAAATAGGAGAAAATATATTACAAGTTAATTTTAGGAAAAGAGGATATTCATTAAAAAATATTGTTGATATTCTATATGGAAAATTAAAAATAAAAAATTAAGGATTAAATATATAACTAAATTAGTAATAAATTCATATAAAAATAAATGAATAATTAATTAAAATAAATGAAAGTAAAAATAAAATATAAAAAATAAATATAAAATATAAGATATAAGATAAATATTAGAATAAAAATTATAAAAATTTATTTATGGAAAGGAGTAATATGGAATTAATATCAAATGGAATTAAAGATACTCTAAATGAGATAGATGAAAAATTTGGCGAGTCAATAAGTAAAACTGTTGATAATATATATAACGAAATATTAAAAAGTTTTTTACCAGATTCAATAGAAGATAAAGTTATAGAAATAAAAGATCAATTAGGTTTAAGTAAATTATCAAAAAAAGTGGAAAATTTTACCAAAAATATTATTAATAATAAAAATGAAGAAAAAATAAATGAAAATATAAAAGAGTTAAATATAGAAAAAGAAGCAAGTAAATTCATATCCAGTGTAAAAAATGCTTATAATTTGAGCACAGAACAAACTAGTGAACTAGAAAAAAATAAAAAAATTATTTCCAATAAAGTAGAAGAAGAATTAGATAAAAAAATATCAAATTATGTAAAATTATTCAAAAAAAATAATGAATATATAAATGAGTGGAAAGAGTTTTATAATTCAAAAGATTTTAAAAGTATGGAAAAAGTATATAAAAAAATACAAAAAAATATGAAAGATATAATACCAATAGAAGAAAAAATAAAGGAAATTAGAGAATTAGAAAATTTGCATCTACTCATAAAAAAGAAAGGGGGTGATTTTAACCTCACTAATGAAGAACTAGAACTTGCAAAAAAATTAGTATAATTATTTCTGTATTTTATTTTTAGTATCTATAATATATTTTATTCATGAAATGTTTATTTCCCTAAGAATTATTTATTTCAAAAAATCAAGTTTTTTCTTGCATAATTAAATTGGTTCTAGTATAATAACAAAAGACAATATATAGAAGAGAGGGAAAGTAATATGGCTACACAAGATGGAAAAATAATAGAAAGAGACATTGAAAGCGAGATGAAGAATTCATATATTGACTATGCAATGAGTGTAATTGTATCTCGTGCGTTACCAGACGTTAGAGATGGGTTAAAACCAGTTCATAGAAGAATATTATATGCAATGTATGAAGATGGAATAACTTCAGATAAACCATATAGAAAATGTGCAAATACAGTAGGATCTGTTTTAGGAAGATATCATCCTCATGGTGATTCATCAGTATATGATGCGATGGTAAGAATGGCACAAGATTTCTCAATGAGATATCCTTTAATTGATGGACACGGTAACTTTGGATCTATTGATGGTGATGGTGCAGCAGCTATGAGGTATACAGAAGCAAGAATGGCTAAAATAGCAGAAACGATGTTGACTGATATAGAAAAAAATACAGTTGACTTTATGCCTAACTATGATGATAGATTGCAAGAACCAAAAGTATTACCGTCAAAAATACCTACATTATTAATAAATGGGTCATCAGGAATTGCTGTAGGTATGGCTACAAATGTACCTCCACATAATTTGACAGAAGTTATTGATGGAATTATAAAAATTATTGAAGAAGATAATATAACTGATGATGAGTTGATGTCAATAATTAAGGGACCTGATTTTCCAACAGAAGGTATAATACTGGGTAGAGAAGGAATAAAACAAGCATATACTACAGGAAAAGGAAAAATAACAGTCAGAGCAGAAGCTGAAATCGAAGAAATGAGTGGTAATAAGCAAAGAATAGTTGTTACCTCTTTACCATATCAAGTTAACAAGGCAAAACTTATAGAAAATATAGCAGCACTAGCGAGAGATAAGAGAATAGAAGGAATATCAGATTTACGTGATGAATCAGATAGAGAAGAAAAGGTTAGAGTTGTAATAGAACTAAAGAGAGATGCAAATGCTCAAGTTGTTTTAAATCAACTATATAAGTTTACTCAGATGCAAGATACTTTTGGAATTATAATGCTAGCGTTAGTTGATGGTGAACCTAAAATATTAACTTTGAGACAGTGTTTAGAATATTATATTGATCATAGGAAAACTGTAATATTACGTAGAACTCAATTTGAGCTAGATAAAGCACTTGCAAGAGCTCATATATTAGAGGGATTAAAAATTGCTTTAGACAACATTGATGAAATCATAAATATAATTAGATCTTCTTATGATGATGCTAAAGAAAAATTAATGGAAAGGTTTAAGCTTTCAGATATTCAAGCACAAGCAATATTAGATATGAGATTAAAAACACTATCAGGATTACAACGTGAAAAAATAGAAGAAGAATATAATGAGTTAATGAAGTTAATTGAGCACTTAAGAGCAATATTAGGAAGTGAAAAACTAGTATTTGATATCATAAAAGAAGAGTTGACTGAAATAAAAAATAAATATGGTGATGAGAGAAAAACAAAAATTGTTAGCGCTGAAGGAGAAATAGATTTCGAAGATTTAATAAAAGAAGAACAAACTGTTGTAGCATTAACGCATTTTGGATATATTAAGAGAATGCCAATAGATACATATAAAAGTCAAAAAAGAGGAGGAAAGGGAATAACAGGAATTTCTACTAGAGAAGAAGACTTTGTTAAACAGATATTTACAGCATCTACACATGATACAATTTTATTCTTTAGTAATAAAGGTAAATTATATAAATTAAAAGGATATGAAATTCCAGAAGGTGGAAGGACAGCAAAAGGAACAGCTATTGTTAATTTATTAAGATTAGATAATGGAGAAAAGATTTCTGCTGTTATACCAATTTCTAATTTTGCAGATGGAAAATATCTGTTAATGGGAACAAAAAAAGGTTTAATAAAAAAGACAGCTTTAACAGAATATAATTCTACAAAAAAGACAGGACTATTAGCAATAACACTAAAGGAAGATGATGAACTTATAGATGTAAGACTTACAGATGGTGAAGATAATGTAGTATTAGTAACCAAGAAGGGATTAAGCATTACTTTTGATGAAAAAGATGTAAGACCTGTAGGAAGATCTGCACAAGGTGTTATTGGGATGCGATTAGATGATGATGATGAAATTATTGGAATGGAGTCTATCATATCTGGAAGTAAAGCTACACTATTAGCAATTACGGAAAATGGATTTGGAAAAAGAACAGAATTAGATGAATATAGAGTGCAAAATAGAGGAGGTAGAGGAGTAATCACTTATAAAGTGACACCGAAAACTGGAAGTATAGTAGGAATTAGAATTGCCAATGGAGAAGAAGACGTAATGCTAATAACTGATAAAGGAACTATCATAAGATTAAAAGTTGAAGAAATTAGTATATTAGGAAGAGCCACACAAGGAGTAACACTTATGAGGACTAATGATGGAGGAAAAGTCGTTAGTATTGAGATTATTAGCCAAGAAAATGATGATTAATAAAAAACAATGGAACAATTTTATAGTAAATTGTTCCATTGTTTTAATATTATAGGAAAGTTCTACTTTTAGAATAAAAAAGGAAAAAAGGTTAAATAAATATGCATAAAAGATATAGATTTTGAGATTAGAAAGCTGAGTATTATTTTCAGGGATTATAACTATAAATTTTGCAGCTTCATCTTCATATTCTCGATAAAAATTATAATAAATTCTGACATAAAATAATCATCACCAAAAGAATATATCAGAATTTATGTTCAAATAAAAATAAGAGCTTAAATTTAATCAGAATTTTAAGGTGTAGAATTATAGATAATATTATATAAAAATATTTCAAAAAAAGTTTAATTATTTAAATAATTTACTAAAATAAGAAAAAATAAAAATTCTAAAATAGATAATTAAATAAGATAAAAAATAAAAAATAGAAATAAAACTATATAAAATAAATTGAAAGTAAAAAAATAATTGGATAAGAAATAAATAAAAAATTAAAATAGAAGAAATATACAATTAAATTAAATAAAAAATAGTAAAACAAAAAAATAATTAATTAATAAAAAATGAAATAAAATTATATAAAATAAATCAAATAAAAAATATTTAATAAGGAATAAAAAAATTAAAAATAGAAAAAC
>DXVF01000028.1 GCA_019417465.1 Clostridiales bacterium | reverse complement strand
GACAAAATAATTATACATGATTAGTATGTCCTGAAAAATAGGAATTATGCAAATTTAGGGGGAATTTTTATGAGTAAGAAGAAAAAAGTGTTGATTGTGGTAATTGCTTTATTATTATGTATTTTAATCAGTATATTTTTTATAAATATGCTTAGTAATCAAAAAAGTGAAGAAGAAAATAACGTTTACAATCAAAAAGTTGATAGTGCAATAGATTCTGTCTTGTTTTCAGATGATTATGAAAATCTTTCAATAGAAGAAAAGAAAGACAGAATGTTGACCACATTATATGAATTAGAAAAAAAGGGGGAAATATTGAAAGATTCAATATTTTTTCAAGAAGAATGTAATATCATTTGGTTTCAATATCCAGACGGATTTGAAGATGGAGTTATGCTTGTAGAATTTAAAGATGATATTGCGGGTAGTGCAGACATAAACGAATATGTTAGCAGTTGGAATAATGGCATGCCAAGTTCTACAAACCCGAAAATTGATTTTTCTGACTCGAATTATCCATTTTTAGAACAAAACATTAAAAATCTTGAATTATCCGCAAAGTATATGTTTGGGTTGTGTGATTTAAGTGATAAGAATAATGGATATTATAAGTTTCTTGAGGATTACCGGAAAAATCAAGAAGTTTGGAATGATAATTATTTAAGAATTGAAATAGATGATTATTGCACAATCGAAGATTTTAAAACCGGATTATCAGGATATGATATTGTTTTTATTGCAGAACACGGAGCACTCAGAAAAAAAGTACCAATGCTTTTAACAAGAGAAAAGTATGATAAAAATAAGTATCAAAATGATTTGTATTATCTTGATACTTATAAGGAAAAAGGAACAAGATACTGGATTATAAAACCTTCTTTCTTTGAAAAATATTATTGCAATAATAAGCTTAAAGATACAATTATATGGATAAGTTCTTGTCATGGCTATCAGTACAATAATTTAGTAGATGCATTTGTCAATTGTGGAGCCGAAGCAGTAATCGGTTATAATGAAATTGCTGAATGTAATTATGATAAATATTTGCAAGAAGGGTTTATGTACAGTTTAATGTATGGTGAGACAGTTTCAGAAGCATTAGATTTTTCAAAGAAAGTTTGGCAATCAAATCAAAAAGAATTTTTTAATAAATATGGTATATCAAAAGTAAAAAAACCAACAGAAGCAAAAATTCACCCTTATGGATTAAATTATAAATTGATAAAACTTGTTGAAAATAAAAGTAATGAAAATCGGCAAATTCAAATTGCAATATTAATAATGGAAGCAAACGATGTTAAAACAATAACGAATAAAGATGTTGAAATTACTGTTAGTAATTCACAGCTAAATTGTATAAGTACTAAAGCAAAGACAAATAATGAAGGCATTGTAATGTTTGAATTTGATACAAACACCCCCGATTTAGTAGCTAAAACAGATATCACATTACATATTGATGGTTATAAAGACTTTATAATATCTAATTATAAAATGAACACAAAAGGAACTATTGTAAACGAAGCAGAAGCTTTTATGGAGACTGATTTAGAAATAACACTAGACAACATTGACAACTTTTTTACACCATCATATGCAGATATAGATTTTCTTGAATATAATAATTTATTTCTGGCATGTTTATACAATGAACAATCTGAAATAGATTTAAACACAATTTTATATTATGGTTTAGGAAATAAAAATAACGAACTTACATCAGAAGAATGTTCAACATTAAATAATTATTTTGATAGTAGTAAAATGGAAAGCATTGGATTAACCAAAATAAGTGAATCGGATTTAAATGATTATTTAGAAAAGAAAATAGGATTAAAAGTTAACGAATTTAAAAGTAATTTAAATTATAAATATGTTGAAAAGTATAAAGCTTATTATCGTTATCGTAAAACAGATACAATTATAATATATGATTTGAATTTTAAAAGCGTAGAAAAAACAGGTAATAATTCATATAAGGCTGTTTATACTCGTGATAATGAAGAAAATATTGAATATGAAGTTAATTTTAAAGTTTCTAATGGCATTTTGCAATTTATTTCAAATAAGCAAAATATGCAAATTAATAAAACAGGAGAAGTAAATATAAGCGATGGATACTTAAATGTAAGAGAATCACCAAGTCAAAGCGGAAAAGTAATAGGCAAATTATATGATGGAGATACTGTTAAAATAACAGGGAAATTTAACGACTGGTATGAAATAGAATTTGATGGTAAAAACGGTTATGTATTTAAAGATTTAATAAAGATAGTTGATAAAAATGTTTCTACGAAACCATCTGAAACTTATAAAGATGAATCAACAGATTTAGTAGATTTTCAAACAACAGATGGCTTATATATTGGTATAAATAATGTATTTATTACAGGGGTTTATACCGATGAAATCAATAGCTATGGATTTGATATATATAATTATGATAATTTGTTATTATATGATAATAAATTTTATCAAATGTATAATAATCAATATATATCAGGAGAAACTTATTCAGGAAAATATGAAGTAGATGAAAATAACCAGTTAATTCTTTCATATAAAAATGCAATGCGTTCATCTTTTAATATTGGAAATGGAACACATTATCTATCTTATGATATTTTCTATGAAATAAAAGATTATTTCGATTTGAAAGATAATATATATAATAATTCAAAAATAACTTATGATGAATATCTAAAAGACGCAAATGACAATAAATATATTTTTGATACTAAAGTTTCAATGTTTAATCTTTATGACGAAATAAAATATATGCCATCTCCATATTGTTATCATATTGATAAGAAACAAAATAATACGGGTTGGAAAGAAGTATCAGATAATAAAATTTATAACATTAAAGGATATTTTAAAGATGGATATGATAAGGATGAATTTATTGTAGCAGAACAAAAAGGCTATACGATTGATAATATGAACAATTCCAATGATTTTGTTTTAAAATATGATAATAGTAAATTATCAGCTAATAAATGTAATGTAGTAATAACGTTTAAAAACGGTTATTATGAGACGTCATCAACATGTAAAGAATATGATGGTTATAAAGGGAAATACGAGTTTTTTTCAAGAAATCTTATTAAAATTCATGCTCCTGAAAATTACAAAAATAATGAACAAGTATATAATTTTCTCTATTTAGACTTTGAAAAAAAACAAGTATACTTACCTTTGTATTATAAGTATTTAAGTAATGAAAGTGAAATAAAAAGTACCTATGAAGAATTAGAGGATAGAATTACAAAAAAATTACTTGATTAGTAAATTAGGGAGTGTAAAATTATGAAAAAGTGTGTATTTTCTATTAGGGAGAATGATTTTAATGGAGATACAAAAAATTAAAATCATTAAATAAATAAAAAGGAGTAAAATAGCATGAATAAAGGAATTATTTATACAGTAATAGGAGCCATAGGAGTTATTGTTACATTTATGATGGTAAATGAGGATAAAAGTCATATAATAGGAGGTTATACATATAGTCCACCTTTTACAGAACATGAAATTGGAGTGATTTTAATTGGTATTGTATCTGTAATATTATTAATTATAGGATTGATAAAGATTAACAATGAACGAAATAAACGTTAATTTTTCATTAGATATATATCAATCATAACGGTAATAACAATAATATGATATGCATTGATTTCAATAGTTATATTAGTGATAGAGGATATAAAATTCATAATAATAGAAATAATGAATAATAATACCAATAATAACAGGATATATAATGGTACATGTGATTCATTCAATTCTTTTTTGAAATATTATTATATAACTCCTACATAAATAATACGCAAAAAATTTCTGTATGTTCTTTCAAAACATACAGAATTTTTTTGCACTTTTGCTACTAAGGAGTTAAGAATAATTATACTCGCCTTGCTCGTCAAAACTTTCAAGATATTCAATCCGCTTTATTAAAAAACTATGTGTCTGCTTCCGCACACTCTCCATCTCTCAACTTCTCTTAAAATTAACTTATCTCGTTCTACTACTTTCATCTGTTCCACTACCCTAAAAAATAAAATAATATAATAAAAATAAATAAAAAAACAAAAATAAAATAACTCTATAATTTCAATATAATTTATTATATGTATTCCACGATGTAATAGAGGGGTCTCGTATGAAATAGGAGACCCCTCTATTACATCGGAATGAAATTATTGTTAATGATAATATAAGAATGTACAAAAAATGGAATTTAATCATGTACAAA
>DXVF01000027.1 GCA_019417465.1 Clostridiales bacterium | reverse complement strand
TGCACGTACGGGTCTGAAAGGGGCATAGTCAGTAATGGCTATGTCTACTTACTTACTTGGATTTTGAAAAAAATTTGGACTTAGTACACCGAGTGAACTGCAAATAATAATTTTAGTACACCCAGTGAACAAGAAAAAAATATGCCAATTCACTCGGTGAACTAGATAAAAAGTAAAATTTTTAGACACAAGGGAAATAAAAGGGAATTGACTATATAAAAACACGATAATATAATGATAGCATGAAAAAAAAGAGCAAAGAGATTAGAAAAAATTAGTTTCTTTGCTCTTTTTCTTTTCAAATTTAAAGAAAAGGAGTAGTTTCATGCTACATGATTACAAGATAGAAGTAAATAACTCTAATGACTTAAAAGATAATACTATGCTAAATTGTAGCATGGAATTATCATTCTTAAATAATTTGTTTAGAGAAAATTTAATAACAGAAATAGAATATCAAGAAATAAAAAGAAAAATATTAAAAGATTACAAACTTTTGTAATATCAATTTACTTTTTATCCAAAAAATGATATAAAATTATTAAGTTTTATCTCTAGGCGGAATGGAGGAAAGATGGAAATACAAGTCATAGAGAAAACAAATGGAAGAATTAACAGAGTAACAGGTACAACAATCAAAGAAAGATTAAGAGTATGTGCTTATTGTAGAGTTAGCACAGGAAACGAAGAACAATTAAATAGTTACCAATCACAATTAAAGTATTATGATGAAAAAATCAATAGCAAATCTGAATGGCAATTTGCAGGAATATATGCAGATGACTGGAAAATAATAAAGAAATTAGCAGATAATAAAGTAAATACATTGTATTTTAGAGATACCAATTTAGTAAAACTAGAAGAAAGCAGATATATAAAAGAAGTAAATAATTGGGGAGAAATCTATAGATATATAAAGGAGATGGAAAAAATTGAAAATATTAATGGGAACAAAAAATTCGGGAAAAATAGAAGGAGCAAAACAGGCTTTTGAAAAGTATTTTGAGAATGTTGAAATAGAGGGGATTTCAGTAGATTCAGAAGTGGGAGACCAACCATTTAATGAAGAAATATTACAAGGTGCTAAAAATAGAGTAAAAAACCTGAAAAAATATGCGAAGGAAAATAAAATAGAAGTAGACTTTTACATATCGAGTGAAGCAGGAATTACAAATTCATTAGGGGAATGGATTGATATTAATTGTGTTGTAATAGAAGATTCAAAAGAATTTCAAAGTGTAGGAACAAGTCAAGGATTTCCAATACCTGAAAAATATATAGAAGAAATAAAACAAACAGAACTAGGAAAAGTTATGGATAAAATATTTACTGGAAAAGATTTAGGCAAAGGAAAAGGTGGAATAAGTTATTTAACAAAAGATGAGGTTTCAAGAATTGATTTAACAAGAAATGCGTTTATTATGGCATTAACTAAGCATATAAATGGAGATATATGGAGGTAAAAAGGAATATGAGTAAGGAATTATGGCAGGTATTAGATAGAGAAGGAAATCCAACAGGAGAGATAATGAAAAAATATGACCAAAAAGTATTTGAAAGAGGTTTTTATCATTTAGGTGCAGATGTATGGATAATTAATAGCAAAAATAAGATTTTAATTCAAAAAAGGTCGCCATTAAAAAAATTAGAGCCTAATGTATGGGCTATGACAGGTGGCTCCGTTATATTAGGAGAAAATTCACTAAAAACTATCGTAAGAGAAGCAAAGGAAGAATTAAATATTGATATTGATGAAAGTAATTTGAAATTAATAACAAAGTTTAGAACAGGAAATGTTTGGATTGATACATATATTTTAAAATGTAATTATGATATTTCTAAAATGAAATTTCAAGAAGATGAGGTATCTGACGCAAAATGGGCAACATGGGAAGAAATTGATGATTTAGTAAAAAAGGGGCAGTTTATTAAACATAGATGGGAGTTTGTAAATAAATTTATTAAAGAAGAAATAGAGAAAATTGTCAAAAGTAAATGTTAAAAATAGAAAATAATTAGAAAAGGATGAACTAAATTGAATAGTCAATTAGATTTGTGGAATAAGTTAAATGAAATAACCACATTACAAGAAGTACAGCAATATATAAAATATATAATAATTAGATAACAATATAGATTTATAAAAACAAAAGTTTTGCTATATATGCATAATTGAAATTGGAGATGATACATATGAAGTATATTTATAATAAATTAGTAAGGGATAAAATACCTGAAAACATTAATTCTATGGAAGGAAGAAAATGTAATTATAAAATTCTAAATAAAGATGAGTATTTGGAGGAGTTAGATAAAAAGTTATTTGAAGAAGCCCATGAATTTATTGAAGAACACAACACAGAAGAATTGGCAGACTTAATGGAAGTTATTTTTGCTATAATGAAAGATAGAAATATATCAATTGAAGATATAGAAACTGCTAGACAAATAAAAAATAGCAAAAAAGGGTCTTTTAATGATAGAATCTATTTGATTGATGTAGAACAAGAAAGTATTGATGAAAGAGAAGAAAATGAATTAAAGAAAGAATGGAGAAAAAATACATAAATAATGTTAGATTATGCTATAGAAAATATTAAGAAGTATATAAACAGAAAAAATTTTAAAAAGCTTTTTGATTGGTTTATATGCAAGACAAATTGGGAGATTTATTAGCAAGCCAAAATAAAGAAGAAATACAAAAAGAAAATAGTATTCCATATTCTAGCATGAAATTTAAATAGGATTTACATGAATAATAGTTTTATAAATTTTGTCTAATTTATCAATATCCTTTTCTAAGTTATCAGCTAATTTGTGGCTCGCGAATGTAGTCATATTGCCATCTACATAGATAGTAATAAAAACAACATATTGATATCCAACAGGTGTTGAAGAAATATTATCTAAATTTTTAATTTCTTTATATGTGTGAGCTAAGTCTAAAATCATATCTTTAGTCTTATTATCTAATGATATATCCATTAAAACATTAAAACTTTCTATAAAAATTTTAACTCCTGTATAGCATATCCATAAAGAAATACCTATACCAACAACTCCGGTCAAACCAATAAATATTAAAGAAGCTAAGTATTATAGAAGTTAATGTAAATGTAGTTACTATACAATCATTTCTATGGTCTTTTTTATTTGCTTCTAAAAGTATATTTGGATACTTTTTAGATAACGAATTTGTATATAAAAATAAACAGAATTTTACTATTATAGTTATAATACACACCATAATTAGAAATATAGAAGACTCAAATTTATTATTGTTAATAAGTGAGAAAATAGAGTCATATAGCAATTTTAAAGCTACAATGATCATAGAAATGCTTATAAACAAAGAAAATATATATTCTGCTTTTCCATGGCCAAAATTGTGAGTATCATCTTGAGGTTCGCTAGCTATTTTATTTCCGATAAATGTCATTAAAGAAGCGAAGATATCACCTGCACTATTTGCAGCATCTGCAATCATTGCTTGACTTCCACTAATAAAACCAACAATGGCTTTAATTATTAATAAAAAAATATTCCCAAATATTCCTAGAATACCAGCTTTTTTTGTTTCGTTATATCTATCCATAAAATTACTCCAATCAAAAATATTAAATTATTATACCATATATTGTAAATAAATCAAACAGAAAAATAAAATAAATTGTAGAATTATCATGAAAAATATATTACAATAATATTACGAAAAGTTTGCAAAAATATTACATGTATGGTATAATTAAGTATATTAGTAAGAAGGTGGTAAAAATGACTATACTAACCATTATTATTTATACATTAATTTTAGTTATATTTGGATTAATAGGATATGCAATCATGCAAATTAAGCTTGCTGGAATGAATGTAAAAGATTTCTGGAGTTTTATAGAGGCAAATAAAACCTTAGATAAATTATATAGATTATCTAAACAATATGAACATATGAATGCACAAGAGCAGATTATATTCCTAACTCAAGCAGAAGATGTCTTTAATGCATTTGATAAAGTTCCAAATGCAATTTGGGAAGAAGAATATTCTAAATATAGACAAGTATTAGAGACTTATAGAAATATAAGAGTTTTAAGATGGGCAGAGCAAGGATAAAAATTTAGTATTTTAAAGGCTAGTAAAAAAGTGTAAAATGCTTTTTTACTAGCCTTATATTTGTGAAAAATTTAAATATTTCTTGCTATATTTTTTTGAATTATATGAAATAACTGCATAAATTTATTGCATAATAAAGTAAGAGTCAAAGTATAATAAATATTAGGAAAATTACTTTAAACTGTAAGTGAATATAAGAAAGAGAAGTGAAAACTATGAAGATTAGGTATTTTGACCATGCGGCAACAACAAAGGTAAATGAAGAAGTACTAAAAGAAATGATTCCCTATTTTGGGATAGAATATGGTAATCCTTCTTCACTTTATAGTATTGGAAGGACTGCTAGAAGGGCAGTAGAAGAGGCAAGAAAAAAAGTTGCCAGAACTATTAATGCAAATCATAAAGATATATATTTTACTGCATGTGGAAGCGAGAGTGACAATCTAGCAATAAAGGGAATTGCATATGCAAATAAAGAAAAAGGAAATCATATAATAACAAGCAAAATAGAACACCATGCGGTTTTAAATACTTGCAAAACATTAGAAGAACAAGGGTTTAAGGTTACTTATTTAAATGTAGATGAAAATGGAATTATTAGTTTAGAAGAATTAAAAAATTCAATTACAAAAGATACAATACTAATTACAATAATGTTCGCAAATAATGAAATCGGAACCATTCAGCCAATAAAAGAAATAGGAAAAATAGCAAAAGAAAATAATATAATATTTCATACAGATAGTGTTCAAGCAATAGGAAATGTAAGAATAGATGTACAAGAATTAAATATAGATGCACTTTCTATGTCTGCACATAAGTTTTATGGACCAAAAGGTGTAGGGGCTTTATATATTAAAGAAGGAGTAAAATTTGAAAAGATACAAGATGGAGGTCATCAAGAAAGAAACAAAAGAGCAGGAACTGAAAACGTAGCTGGTATTGTTGGTCTTGGTAAAGCAATTGAAAAGATATATGAAAATTTTGATGAATATAATGAAAAACTAACTAATTTAAGAGATTATTACATCAAAAGAGTAGAAGAAGAAATTCCATATATAAAAATAAATGGGCACAGAACTAATAGACTTCCAGGTAATAGCAATATTTCTTTTAAATTTATAGAAGGGGAAGCACTACTTCTTAATTTAGATTTCAAAGGAATATGTGCATCTACTGGTTCTGCGTGTGCATCAGGTTCTATGAATCCATCCCATGTACTAGTAGCAATTGGACTTACATCTGAAATAGCACATGGTTCATTAAGAATCACGATAGGAGAAGAAAACACTAAAGAAGATATAGATTATTTAGTAGATTGCTTAGTAGAAATTACTCAAAAGTTAAGAAATATGTCACCTTTATATGGGGATTTTTTAAAGAAAATTGATAATGGAAAAGAGGAGTAAAATGTATTCTGAAAAAGTTATAGATCACTTTTATAATCCAAGAAATGTGGGGGAAATAGAAGATGCTGATGGAGTTGGGCAAGTGGGTAATCCAGCATGTGGGGATATAATGAAGATTTATTTAAAAATAGAAGAAGATATAATTATAGATGCAAAATTTAAAACTTTTGGATGTGGAGCAGCAATAGCAACAAGTAGTATGGCTACAGAACTTATAAAAGGAAAAACTTTAAAAGAGGCATTAAATATTACAAATAAAGTGGTAGCAAATGCTTTAGATGGTTTACCAACTTCTAAATTACATTGTTCACTATTAGCAGAGGAAAGTATAAGAGCAGCAATTATAGATTATTACAAAAAAGTAGGAAAAGATACCAAATATTTAGAAGAAAAAAGTAATAATTGCATTTGTGAAAACTGTGTAAATCAATAAATACAAAAGATTACCATTTTGATAAAATAATTATGCACAATTTTTCTAAATTTTTAAATTTAAATATGGTACGAATAATTAATAAAAATTTTATGCAAAAATTATATATGAAAATAAGAATTACTA
>DXVF01000026.1 GCA_019417465.1 Clostridiales bacterium | reverse complement strand
TATTGCAAAATTATATGTTGTTTAAGAAAATATTTTAATTTTAAAGATAAAAAATTCTTCATCCTGCAATGCTTTATATTCCATATTGTAATTATTCAGAATATTACTTACAATATATAAACCTAATCCATTACTATTTTCCTTATTTAAATCAAATTTAACATCAAATATTTTATCCATATTCGAAATTTTATTGTTACCGTATGTATTCTCTATATATAACCAATCATTAACTATCCCAATATTAATTACCCCATTTACATCAGTATATTTTACCGCATTACTAATCAAATTAGATAGAATAATCTTTAAAGCTGTTTTTCCTATATAAATATTCTCATCTAATATATAATTATTGACAGTTATTTTCTTTTGATTTGCTAATATTTCATACTTTTTTAATATGTCTTCTAATGTATCATTTATTTTCAAATATTCTTCATCATTATTCAAATTTTCTATAGAATGAACTGATAATATTTGACAAATATTTTTCGTTAAACTATCAACGATTTCAATACATTCATTAATATAAATATCTCTTTCTTTATATTTTCCAATATTGTATTTCATGTTTTCCAGTATTATTTTAAGACTGGCAAGAGGAGTTTTAAGTTCATGGGATGCGCCTTTAAAAAAGTCATATTTTAACTTTTCTAATTTTAAAATTTCTTTATTTTTAAATTCCAAATCGTCAATTGTTCTTAATAAAGTAGAATACAAATCATTAATTTGTTGTTTTAATTCTCCAACCTCATCATTAGAGCTAACTTTTAAACGCGTTTTTTTATCCAGTTTCATCATTTTATCAGTAACAATTTTTATTTCTTGTAAATTATTTTTTATTGATTTTGCATAAATTAAAGAAATAATAGCAGAAAATAAAATTGATATTAATAATGAATATGGTAAAAATTTAAGGCTTAAATCTTTCGCATCTCTTTGCATATCAGCTGTAGAAACAAATTGTAGATTTATTTTTTTACCATCATTAAGCTTGATTTCTCTTTCTTCAATTATCAGAGAATTACTATCACTTTCTAAATTAACATTTATATTATCTTTGATTTGTATTTCATTCTTATTATTCTCTTCTTTTATAAATGCTTTTATTTCACTACTTTTAGAATAAAGTTCCAAAGTTTGTTCTATATATTTTATTTCTTTTCCATTCATATTACTAGAAATTTCATTTGCAATATTATAAATCTTTTCTTTTCTCGTTTCCAAATATGTTTTAGGAAAGATAAAAAAAACTAATGAATGAACTAATATAATTATTATTCCAAGAACAGAAAATATTTGTATGAACATTTTGGGAAATATCTTTAATTTTTTCATTTTCTCTCCAATTTATATCCTACATTTCTTATAGTAGTTATACAGTCTAATTGTAATTTTTTTCTAAGTTCTTTTATATATACATCTATTACTCGATCATAAGGAGTTTCTTCGCTATCTTTCCATACATAATCAATAATTTGCATTCTTGTTAACACTTGTCCATTATTATCCAATAAACATTTTAATACTTCTAGTTCTTTTGCATTTACATCTATCTCTTCACCATTTATTTTAGCTGTATAGCTATTAAAATTAACTGATAGATTCTTGTATTCAAACTTCTCTAAATATCCATAATTCTTCTTAATTAAAGAATCTATTCTGGCCTTTAAGACCGGCAATGAAAATGGCTTTTCTATATATCCATCTGCCAGATTAGTAAACGCATCAATTTTATATTCTTCATCACTAAATGCAGTCAGGATTAGAATTGGTAAATTGCTTTTCTTTCTAATTTCTTTCAACACTTCTAAACCATTTATAAAAGGTATCTGTATGTCTAAGATAACCAGATTTATATCGCTATTAAATTCTGACAAGGCTTCTCTTCCATCTTTAGCTTGAATAACAGTATATCCAAATTCTGAAAGATATTCACTTATTCCCTCTCTTATCATATTATCATCTTCAACAGTTAATATTTTCATATATACCTCCACTTAAGCCTATATTTTTATATTATACAGCATATTATTTGATATTTAAAAGCAAAAAAATTTTTGGTGCTTTTCAGCACCAAAAATTTTATTTATTGTCAATTAATAATTCTTTTGGATTCCTTCTTAATATATTAAATGAAGAAATAATCAAAGATACAAGAAGTACTAAACTCATAAATATAACTACATAAATTATGAATTTAGGTAATACATTTATATCTAAACTTGATAATGTCTTGTTAAATCCTTCAGCTTCTGCCCCACCACCTAATTGGCTAGATGCAGATTGTCTGGCAATTTGTTTAGCTATATCACCAGTAACCTTATTCAATATATTATTCCCAAGCTTTTCAGCTGTATACCTAGCTAAGAAATAAGAGCCAACATATGCGGGGATTGATATAAATACCATCTCAATCAGGAATTGACCAAAAATTTCTAATTTTGATATACCTAATGATAGTAATACTGCTATTTCCTTCTTTCTGGCATTCATCCATAATAATAATAATAATGAAACTACAACTCCTGCAAATATTAATGAGCCAGCAAATAATTTATTTGAAATTGAGTAGATACCTGATATAGATTGTTGTAATGCAGGATAATTTGATGAACTTTTAATCAAATTATATTCTCTCCAATTTATATCTAATTTCTCAATCTCTTTTATTACACTATCAAGATTCTTATCACCTTTTACAAAGAATGTTGCATCCTGGTATACAGCTGTATCTTCTGTATTACCATAAACTTTAGCAGCTGTATGAACATCAGTAATTAATGTATTTTCGTATAGTTCCTGTGCTGCACTTACTCCACCACTATTATGCCCATCGAATAGACCTTTAATTTCTACTTCTACTGTTTCATCTGCTTGTTTCTCGTTATCAGCGTCAAATAAATTAGATTTTATTTTTATCTTATCTCCAACTTTAAGATTATTTTTTTCAGCTAAATCTTTATGCATTAAGATTTTATTTTTATCTTCATTTTCTAAATGCTTTCCTTCTACTAATTTATATGCTCCTGATACAAATTTTGTTTCTTTTGATGAGTCGTTAACTCCGGTTAACATCACTGTTCTTTTAAAATTCTTCGCTCTTTTAGGCGATTGATTCGCAAGAGTCTCTTTAGTTTCAATAATATCATAATCAACTAAATCTGCAACACTGTTTATTCTTTTTACATAGGAGTCTATACTATCTGTTTGAGCTATCTTTTTAATATCTTCACCTTTTACATTTCCTCCACCTCTAGGTGTTCCTGGATTTACTTGTCTATTTATCTCCATAGAAAAACTATTTGTTATATTAGCAAATGTTTCTTTTGAAGCTCTGTCCGTAGCATCTTTAATAGATAAACTTATAAGACTTAAAGTTGACATAGCCAAAATAACTAACATAATAATTATTGATTTTAAGCTTTTTCTAGTTACATAAGCAAATGCATTTTTTATCATTATTCAACCTCCAAATTCATTTTATTTACTTTTTTTAACTTTTTACCACTTAGTTCTAAAATGATATCCGCAGAATCTGATACTTCCTTACTGTGTGTTACAACTATTACACATTTATTTCTATCTTTAGCTAATGTCTTTAATATATTAATTATTTCTCCGGCAGTAACACTATCCAGATTACCAGTAGGCTCATCAGCCAATATTATTGGAGCATCTGATACCAATGCTCTGGCAATAGCTACTCTTTGCTGCTGTCCACCAGATAATTTCATAACATTTCTTTTTATTTGTTTTTTATCTAAGCCTAGTTCAAACAAGATACTTTCATCTGCTGATTTATTCACTAATCTAATATTTTCAATAGGCGATAAATAATCTATTAAATTATAGTTTTGAAATACTAAAGATATATTATTTTTTCTATGATTACTATATCCTTTCTTTTGTATATCTTCATTCTTAAACAATATTTGTCCTGTTTGAGGTTTATCGAGTCCAGCGAGTAAGGAAAGAAGTGTAGATTTTCCTGCTCCTGACTTTCCTACTATCGCATAAAACTTCCCAAGTTCAAATTTTTGATTTACTCCTGACAAAACTTTTTCTTTAGAATTGGCATAACTATATGATACATTCTTTATTTCTAATATTTCCATCATTTTCTCCTAACTTATTTTTGATAATATTTCTTTAGGCTTCTTGATTAATATTAATGAAGAAGCAAATACAACTGATAAAACAATAATACTTATTAATATTAAATAACTTTGTCCAAGTGTTGTAATATTTAACATAAAACTATCATTTATTAAACTTCCACCAGAAATCATTGAGTCCTCTGAGTTAACGATTCCACCTGCAATTACTTTTAGTAATACATTTCCTAAAAATAAGGAAGATATTATACTTGGTATCGATATGAATAATAACTCGAATATAAATTGCATTATAATATGTATCTTAGATGTTCCAATAGATAAAAATATACCTATTTCATAAATTCTTTCTCTTAACCATAGAATCAAGATTAATGAAAGAACAACCATCCCACCTAACATAATAGAATAAGTCATTATTTTTATTATGTGTTTTATTCCACTCACTGACTCCAAAGACTCTTCAAACGCATTAGAATCTTTTTCAACAAAATACTTTGACTCATCAATTTTAAGCTCTTTCAATTTGTTTAAGGCTAAGTCTGTAGATTCTGCTCTACCAGAATACATTAAAATTTTATTTGCGATTTTATTATTTTCTGATTTATTTAATATCTCTTGACTTGTTGAATAATCTACAAACACCATATTTTCACTAAAATCCGAAGATAGCCCTGTATATGTTTCATGTTTTTTACCAGAAAAGATCCCTATAATTTTAAATTTATGACTTTTTATTTTTCCACTTTTTTCAATATCTAGTAATTCAAGATCAACTTCATCACCTAATTTTAGATTGTTTTGTTTAGCAAATTCTTCATGAACAATAATTGAATCCTTATCATTTTCTCCTATATTTTTACCTTCTTTAATTGTAAATACTCCACTACTAAATAAAATATTTCTTTTAGTATTATTTGTAGCTTCGAGTGAAACAACATTCTTAAATTCGTCAGATAAATCTTCTCTATTTATTCTTTGTTCTCCGCTAACTACTTTAGCATTTTTTAGCTTTGCTAATCCATCATATTGAATTATTTTTTCTTCAATTTCTTTTATTTTTTCAATATCTTTAAATTCATTAACATTAAAATAGTTACCATCTTTTTTTGTTATTGATATTGAAGAATTAGAACTTTCATATAAAGCCTTTTCTATTTCATCGTTTGATTTCATTATTGTTAAACAAGAATACAAGCAAGAAAGAACTATAGTTAATATGATAAAAATTATTAAAGTTCTATTTCTCTTTCTTGTAATATATGCTATAGCATTTTTTATCACTTTCCTAACTACTCCTTTCTATTTTCTTACTCCATAACTAATTGCATCTACTGGACAAGCATTTTTTCATAAATTATTCCTCCTTTATTTTTTACACAATAGCATTTTATAGCTACTTTTAATATCATTCTACACACCTTTTATGAAACGTTGATGAAATATAATTTTTTATTTTTCCTACACTTTGAATTATACAGGAAGCCAGTCTGTAATTTGGTGGTATCTTTGCCAATCTTGACAGTAATACCCATAATTCTGTTAGCCACGGTCGATACCTCCTTCCGTAAAAATGGGCATAAAAAACAGATTTCTTCAGGCATGAAAAAAGCACCAACCATTTCTGATTGATGCTTTCAAATTATTTTGTTTTTGTAAATCTTTTTAATTGCGTATCCACATCCCTTCCACCGTACATAACACGTATAATCGTAACCACTTGTGTATCATCATCCGGAATATATAGAACAAGATAAAATACATGCTTCAAGCCTATCAAGCTGACCGCATGCATTTTCTGGTGTCTGCAGTTCAAAAGCAATGTATTCGAAGATTCCACGAAGGTCTATCTCGGCCTGATATGAAATCACGATATCATAAATCATAAATTGTAATCCTTGCGGATATCAGTAAAAACAGATCTTGCTGATCTAGTATGACCAGACTGCATTGAATATCTGTATATATATAATAACGGGTTATGCACTTAAAATGATTAAAAGATTCCTCATTTTTTCTTTTTTGCCCATCATAGCCACTGCGATACCCGCCTTCAAAATGTGCTAAAGCCTTATCCCTTTTGCATAGATTTATCCACTTTGTCAAGGTGGCTATGTAAACAGTACCAGAGAACGCAAAAAAGCCGCCTACTCTTAAAATCAATAAGAATAAGCCGCTTTGTAATCTGCCTTAGACATATTCAATTTTATATTGGAAAGCAGGTGAAAGGACAAATCTGCAAAAAGGGACAAAAATAAGCGTACCACTATTTCTAATGATACGCCTATCCTCTTCTTCGAATATATGCTTTATATGTTCACTTATATTTGATTTACTGCATTGATATAATTCAGTAAGCTGCTGTTGTGTCAGCCATACTGTATCATCTTCTATTTTAACTTCTATATTTGTCTGCCCATTATCTGTCTGGTATATGAGAATTTCCCCATATTCACCTGTTCCAATTTTGTCCGCCATATCACCGCTCCAATCCATTACTTCTTAGTTATAAAATGTGAACGCATGCGTTCACTATTGTCCCAACAAGATTTTATTATTAGCCCAACCGCTGTTCAACCAAAACTTTTTCCATTATACAGTGCAAAATAAAAAAGACTCCACTCACTACGAATCTCCTATAAAATTCAAAAGCCTTTGTATACTCAGCATATCAGATTCATATAGATTGCTCAATTGAACAGTGTTTAAGTTCATTACATATTACTTGCTATCCCTGATACCTTATTCTTTCAACCAGCGTTTC
>DXVF01000025.1:3669-8358 GCA_019417465.1 Clostridiales bacterium | reverse complement strand
AGATTAAAATTAATAAAAGATTTCTTAGAAAATGGAGGATATGATTATGAGTAATAAATTAGTAACCAATAAACCGAAATTTAGTGTAGCAATACAAAGTGATACATATAAAAATTTAATAAATCAAACATTAGGAGACAAAGACAGAGCTACAAGGTTTATAGCTAGTATATCAAGTGCAGTAGCAACAAATCAAGATTTACAACAATGTGATGCTGGAACAATATTAAGTGGTGCGTTATTAGGAGAAAGCTTAAATTTAAGTCCAAGTCCACAATTGGGTCAATATTATCTAGTACCGTTTAATAAAAAAACTGGAAGAAAAGATGAAACGGGACTAGATATATACACAAAAGTCGCACAATTTCAATTAGGATATAAAGGATATATACAATTAGCAATTCGTTCAGGACAGTACAAAAAATTAAATGTATTGGCAATAAAAAAAGGTGAATTAATTAAATACGATCCCTTAAATGAAGAAATAGAAGTTAATCTAATTGATGATGAAATAGAAAGAGAAAATGCAGAAACCGTTGGATATTACGCAATGTTCGAGTATACAAATGGTTTTAGAAAATCAATGTACTGGTCAAAATCAAAAATGGAAAAACACGCATTAAAATACTCAAAAGGATATTCAGCACATAAAGGTTATACATATTGGGAAAAAGATTTCGACGGAATGGCATATAAAACAATGTTAAGACAATTAATTTCAAAATGGGGAATTATGAGCATTGATATGCAACAAGCAGTAGAAAAAGATATGTCTGCAATTAATACAGATGGAACATATGAGTATGTAGATAATGAAGAAGAAATGACAATTCAACAAGAAGAACCAAGTCTAATAATTGAAGAACAAACAGAAAATACAGAAAATACAGAAAACGTGGTGTCAATGAATGAATTATAAAATTATATCAAGTTGTAGTACAGGAAACGCAACAATAATAAAAGATATTATTTTAATAGATTGTGGAGTTACGTTTAAAAGATTAGAAAAATACTATAAAAAAATAAAGCTAGTGCTATTAACACATATTCATTCTGACCATTTCAAGAAAGAAACTATAAGAAAATTAGCAAAAGAAAGACCAACATTGCGATTTGCTTGTTGCAAATGGCTACTAGAACCATTATTAGAATGTGGAATAGATAAAAGAAATATAGATATACTTGAAATTGGCACGAGATACGATTATAAGCTATTTAAAATTGTACCAATTAAATTATATCATGATGTACCACAATGTGGATATAGAGTACTATTTGATGATTATAAGGTTATATATATGACTGATACAAAAACAGTAGATGGAATAGTAGCAAAAAATTACGATTTATATTTAATTGAAGGAAATTATGAAGACGAAGAGCTAGAAGAAAGAATAAGAAAAAAACAAGAAAAGCAACAATATTGCTATGAGTATAGAGCAAGATACACACATTTAAGCAAAGGACAAGCAACAGACTTTTTACTGAATAATATGGGAGAAAATTCAGAGTATGTGTTTATGCATGAACATGTAGAAAGGTAAAATAATGGAATTTGAAAAATTATATATGTTTAATCCTTTTACAATTCAAAATGCAGATAGTCAAAAAATAGCAGATACATACAGTAGATTACAAAATGAATTAGAAGACAATGCGGATACATGTTTCTTAATATCAAAAAACATAGAGATATACGCAAATATGAATTACTTAATAGGAGAAATGATAGCAAGAATACAGTTGGAATATGATACTTTAAAAACAGATATTTCTATTAACGAGAATAAACAAGTATATATGCAAAGAAAACAATGGCAGGAAACACAAAAAGAGAAACCACCAGCAATGAGCTATTTTGAGGCTATGGCAAAAGAATATGTAAAAGAAGATAGTAAAAAATTAGCAGAACTAGGGGCTAGGTTATTTAGATTTAAAAAAGCATACGAAAGTATAGACAGCAAACAAAATGCCTTAAAAAAGAAGATAGAAGCAATTAGATATGAAATCTAAATACATGGCACTAATAGAAGTTAATAAAATGTAAGTAAGGATTAATTTATTAGTGCCATAAGGTCCCTTTATAAAGGAGTGGGATAAGTGATTGTAACAGATTTAAGTAATAGTTTTAATCCTTGCCCTAAAAATACAGTAAAAAAAGAAAAAGTTAAAACAAGGATTAAGCAAAAAAGTAATAAATTAGCAAAGAAAGAAAAAGATAGATTTAGCATTTTACAAGAAAATGAATGTAAATGTTTTCTATGTAATAGACAACTAAAAAAATTAGATAAGCACGAGGCATTTGGTGGCTCAAATAGACAAAAAAGCATCGAATGGGGATTAATATATCACCTTTGTAGAGAATGTCATCAAAAAGCCGATGTCGATAAAAATACAAGAATAAAATTACATAGTTATGCAAGAGAAAAATTTATAAAAAAATACAGTAAAGAAAAATTTTTAAAAGAATTTGGAAAAAAATACATTAAAGATTAAGAAGGGTGGGAGATATGGACAAGTCTTGGATAAAACTATATAGAAACTTACTATATTCTCCCATTTTTGAAAATGAGAAGGGATTGAAAATTTGGATATGGTGCTTATTAAAAGCTACACATACAGATAGAAATCAGCTGGTAGGACAACAAATAGTAGAACTAAAAAAAGGACAGTTTATATTTGGAAGAAAAAAAGCATCTGAAGAACTAAAAATGACAGAAAGCGTTATTTATAAATATATAAAATTATTAGAAAAACTAGAAATGATTTCTATGATGAGTAACAACAAATTTTCGGTCGTAACTGTTGAAAAATGGGAAGATTATCAACTGGAAGATTTAAAAAGTAACAACAAAGTAACAACAACTTTTTCAAAAAGTAACAGCGAAAATCGGAAAAATAGAACAACAAAGTAACAGCAGTTTTGATTTAGATTTCAATACTTTGCAAGAAATAAAAAACAGCAACAGTAACAACAAAAAAACAACAAAAGAACAACAAAGTAACACAAACAAGAATGTAAATAATATTTATTTATATTTATTTAATAAATATAAGGCAGAAAATCGAAACAACTTTAATGAATATATGAAAAAAATAAGAGAACTAAAAAAAGATGATAAATGGAATGAACTTAGCAGAGAAGAACAACAAAAATTAATAAGTGAGATTTAAGGAGAGTGATAACAAATGAATACAATAACATTTATGACAAGACATAAAAGTTATAAAGATATGTTAGAGCATTTAAGTGTAAGACATAAGCAAATATTAGAAATATTAAAAAATAAAGAGTTAACAACAAGAGAAATGGCACAAGAATTATATAAAAGAGGTTACACAAATACAGCAGATGTAAATAATACTAGACCACGTATTACAGAACTTGAAGATTTAGGCTTTGTTATAACTGATAAAACAAAGAAATGTGATGTAACAAATAAAGAAGTTGCAGTATATAGAGAAACTACAGAAACAGAAAAGATGGTAGCTCAAAATATGCAACATATACCTGCGGTATAGGAGGTAATATGACAGAGAAAGCAATAATAGATATGTGGAGAAAAGGTGTAACTAAGATAACAATAGCTAAAGAATATAGAAGATTACATAACAAAAACATTAAGAAAGACGGCAAAAAAATAACAGAAAGAGAAGCTTTAGCATATGTAGAACCGATAATTTTCGAATATCAAAAAAGAGTTATGAAGGGAGAAATCTAAAGAAAATGAGCAAGTACAATAACAAGAAAACACAAATAGATATGTATGTATTTGATAGTATTTTAGAATCTAAAAGATATAAACAACTAGCATTATTAGAAAAAGCAGGAGAGATAACAGAATTAAAGTTACAACCGAAATTTTTATTACAAGAAAGTTTTAGAAAGAATGGAAAGACACATAGAAAAATAGAGTACATAGCAGATTTTATGTATTGCCAAGGTCGGCAAAATCGTTGTAGAAGATGTAAAAGGTAAAGAAACAGAAGTATTTAAAATAAAAAGGAAAATGTTTGAGTTTCAATATCCGAATTTAGAGCTAAAAATAATAACTAAAAAGGATATATAGATTCCCAACTCCATGATAAAACAAAAAATAAAAATGAGAGGAGAACAAAATTGAAAACATATAGAATTAATAAAGAAGATTTAAAAAATAAGGAAGTATTAGCAGAAGGCTATAAAATATTTAAACAAGGATTTAAGGCAAGAGATTATTGCTATGCAGACGAAAATGGACAGGTTGAAGGTACATTTCATAAAGTAGACGGAAATATAGAAGAATGTAAATGGGGGCTACACTTTAGTAAAAATCCTTTTCATTGTTTTAACTTCTATGAATGCGTGCAGTGGAACGAGTTTGCAAAAGTTAGAGCATATGAGAATGTAACAGATAGTGAAGATGGAGAAAAAAGCGTAGCTCAAGTGTTAGAAATAGTTGAAACATATACATTTTATGAATTTATAGAAATATTAAAAAAGTACAATAAAGAAAAATATTTAAATTATGGAGTAAATTACAGTGATGGAGTAAATAACAGTAATGGAGTAAATTACAGTAATGGAGTAAATCGCAGTGATGGAGTAAATAACAGTAATGGAGTAAATTACAGTGATGGAGTAAATAACAGTAATGGAGTAAATCGCAGTAATGGAGTAAATTACAGTGATGGAGTAAATAACAGTAA
>DXVF01000025.1:0-3569 GCA_019417465.1 Clostridiales bacterium | reverse complement strand
CAGTAATGGAGTAAATTACAGTGATGGAGTAAATAACAGTAATGGAGTAAATCGCAGTGATGGAGTAAATCGCAGTAATGGAGTAAATTACAGTGATGGAGTAAATAACAGTAATGGAGTAAATCGCAGTGATGGAGTAAATAACAGTGATGGAGTAAATTGCAGTAATGGAGTAAATGACAGTAATGGAATAAATTGCAGTAATGGAGTAAATCGCAGTTATGGAATAGTAAATTCAGAGGCTGTAAATCAAAGTGTGTTTTGTTATAATTTCACGGGTAAATTTGGACTATTTAACAAAGTAGTTACTAAAAAAAGAATAGAAGAAGTAAAAGAAAAAATACGTAATTTTAATTGGTATCCATGTTTTCACAATGCTTTTGAGATGAGAAAAGAAAAAGAAGAATGGTTTGAAGTTAATATTCCAGGGATTTTTGAAATAGACAATAAAACAGCGTGGTCAACAATGCCAAAAGAGATGAAAAAATACATACAAAGCTTAGAAGAATATGATGAAGAAATATTTAACAAGATAACGGGGGATTTAGATGATTAAAATAGTAAATGGAAATATATTAAAGTGTTGTGAAAATATAATTGTTCATCAAGTAAATGTGCAAGGAATTATGGGAGGAGGAGTAGCTAGACAACTAGCAGATAAATATAAAGGATTAGAAGAGTTTTACTTAAAACACTGTAGGGAATTAGAAAACGATTATAGATATTTAAGTGGAACAGTACTATTTTATAGAGATTACGAAAAAACAATTGCAAATATATTTAGCCAAAAACCTAATTTTGAAACAGACTACATAGCAATGGAAAAATGTTTAAGATATATAAAAATATGGGCAGAAAATAACAATTTAAGTATAGCAATACCATATCGGAATAGGTTGCGGGATTGCCATTGGAGACTGGAACAAAATTTATGAAATAATAGAAAAAGCATTTAATGATTATGATGTTACTTTGTATAAATTAGGAGGTACAAAAGAATGAGTAATATAGAAGTTAAAGAACAGGATTGGTAGAAAAGGTGAGTGAAGAGAAATGATAATAGTAAGTCAGGATAAAAACACATTAGTTAATTTTAATAATGTAGATAATATAGATATAGTTGCAGATTTAACTAGAGCAGTATCATATAGCATATGTTACGAAACTAGCACTAAAAGAGAAGAATTGGGTGAATATGAAACAGAAGAAAGAGCAAGAGAAGTGTTACAAGAGATAATAAAAAAATATGAAACATCAATGTGTAGTTTAGGTAAAAATATAATATCAATTAAAAACATTTATGTTTACGAAATGCCAGAGATGTGAAAGGAGGAAAACAAAAGATGGCGATAAAAAAAGAAATAGAAGAAAAGATAAATAAATATATAAGTGATTTTAATATTACATATGAAATATTAAAAAATGTAGATACAAGAATATCTGAACTAAATAAAGAATTAGCAACAAAAGAAGCAGAGCAAGATGATTTATTGCACGAAGTAGAATTAGCAAATCTAAACGTTGTTGAAAGAAGTAGATTCTATAATGAACTAAAGAAAGTTAGAGAAGATAGAAGATTAATTAAAGATGAATTGCAAATATGTAGAACAATAAAACCTTTAGCGGACATTATGATAAAAAAGGGTGTATATGCAGAGCTAGGGCAAGGTATAAAGAACTTAGAAAGCTATAAAAATCTTATGAATGAAAGAATATATCATGCTAAAGTTAGGAAAGATTTAAAGTGTGTAGAGAAAGTTGAGGTGTAGAAAATGATAGAAAAAAGAGGAAATAAATACATTCTAGAATGTGACTATTGTAGTAACTATATAGATGAATTAGAAGATTTTCAAGATGCAGTAGACTATAAAAAAGCAAATAATTGGAAAAGTGAAAAAATAGAAGAAGAATGGTTCGACAAATGTCCGAATTGTCAAGGAAGGTGATTAAATGAAATACATATTTTGGATATCTACACAGACCAATTCTATTATGGACCTTAGGAGATATATTAATTATAGCTTTAGAGGTAGCATGTGTGGGGTTGTGGGTTAGTAGTGTGAGAGATTTTGTAAGGAGGAAGAAAAAATGAATAAAAAAACAATAGTATTTGATTTTGATGGAGTAATACATAGATATAGTAAAGGTTGGCAAGATGGAACTATTTACGATGTTCCAGTAGAAGGAATAAAAGAAATAATAGAAGAACTAAGAAAAGATTATAAAGTGGTAGTTGTAAGTACAAGAAGTGCTACAGAAGATGGAAGAACAGAGATATTAACATGGTTAGAGAAATATAACATTAAAGTAGACAATGTTATGGGAGAAAAACCACCTGCAGTTATATATGTAGATGATAGAGCAGTAAATTTTAATGGGAATTGTAAGACTCTAATGAGAGATATAAGGAAATTTAAAAATTGGACAGAAAAAGCAAGAAAAACGTGTGCATACTGTGGAAAAGAATTTTTTGACAATATAAACAACACTAAAAAATATTGTTCTGTTGGTTGTAGGATAGCAAGTAATATAGAACATTATAACAAATAGGAGGAGAGTTAGTGGAAGAAAAAATTAAAATAGAATTTAAAGATATAATAAAACTACAACACTTGTACATAGAAATATTTACAGAAGAAGATGAAGATTGTCCAGATGGAAGAGTTATAAGAGCAAAAGAAAAGGCAGTACAAAGAATATTAGATAAGATAACTAATAATAGATTTAATCAGGGAGAAATTTGGGAAGTAATACAATTAAAAAGTTGGGACAGCAATGATAAAACATTTAAGCCAATTTGCGATAGATTAAGAGAATTAGGATATGAAATTGTAAATCGATAAAAGGAGGGAAGCTAATGGAAGAGATAAAAGATTATGATTATATTAGAACAAAGCAAGGAACTATAGCGAGAATTAAAGACACTGAATTTAATGTACGTTTTAATCTAGCGGGACAACTTTTGTACGAGGTTTGCATATGCGGTGAGTGCTTTTATGAAGAAATAATAAAACATTCTAAAAATATAATAGATTTAATACAAGCAGGAGATGTGCTACATTACAAGCTAAAAGGATTAAATTGTAATTACTATGGAATAGTACATAGCATTAAAGATTTAAGAACATTAGAGGACAAATTAAGAGTAAGTAATTATAGTTTAGAACAAGTAGAGATATTAGAGATATTAACAAAAGAAAAATTTGAAAGTGAAAGCTACAAAATATAAAGGAGGGACAAGATGTCTAAAGAGATGAGTACAAGAGAAGCTGTAGAAGAATTTAAGAATTGGATAGAATATGAAAAAACTAATAAAGATAAAATAAATAAAGCTGAGGAGCTTATTACAGTACAAGAAACAATCTTAAATCTAATACAAAAGCTAGAAGAGGAGAACAAGAAGAAAGATGAGATAATGGATTTAATGGCAAGAGGATTATATTTCGTTTTTGATAGTCAATGTCAAGAATGTTGTCAAGAATGTGAACAAGATATAGATACAGCTAGTAGATGCATAGAACAATATTTTAAAAGAAAAGCAGAGGAGGAATAAAAGAGTATGGAAGATG
>DXVF01000024.1 GCA_019417465.1 Clostridiales bacterium | reverse complement strand
AATATTATAATTATTTCAATGTTTTCATTCCTCATTTTTATTTTATTAATAAGTTCTTCTATAGTAATAGTCCCTGGTAATATTTCATTTAAAATTATATAATCTATATTTTTTTCTATTTCTAAAAACTCTATTATTGCTTCTTGATATTGTATATCATTAATCATAATTTGAAATTCTTTGTATTTTTTTAATTCATTGTTCAAAATTGGATTTCCCAATGCTGTTACAATTTTTTTCATTTATGTCACCTCCTACTAACGTTTTTTCTATATCAGAAGATTCTATTTTTGTTAATATATGATTATCACCAGCAAAAATTAAACATTCTCCTCTTTTTAAAGATTTTATTTCTATTTTTTCTTTATTAGCTAAGTTAGTATATGTTTCTAACGTTTTTATATTTTCTTCTTCAAGTGAAAAGAAAATTTTATTACTTGAATTATTTAAAATACTTTTTCCATATGATCCATTATCTAAGCTAAATAAATCTACTACATCTTGTGTAATTGCTACTGCACTACCTCCATACTTTCTAATTGTTTTAAATATTTTGTAGACAAAACTCGCTACATTTTTATTTGAAGTTACTCCTATCAATCTCCATATTTCATCTAAATATATAGCTTTCTTTATATTTCTATTTTTTTTTATTTTATCCCAAAATAACTCTGTAAAAAGAAACATCCCATATTGTAAATTTTCTTCTCCCAATTCATACACATCTGCAACAATAATTCTATTTTCTAGTTGAATATTAGTATAATTATTGAAAAATTTTAAAGAACCTTTTACAAATGGTATTAATTTTATTTTAAATTTTTTTGTATTTTCGTTTTTATCTAAAATATTATAAAAATCTTCTAATATTGGCATATCTTTAGTTTCTTTAAAAATTGGTTTAATATTTATTTTATCTTTATCATTTTTATATAAAGATTCATCATCAAATGTTATCCCTTTTTCTTTATATACCTCTATAATTTTTTCTTCAATTATTCCTTTTTCTTCTTCATTCATTTCACCAAATATCAAATTGAAAAATGCAATTAATCTAGCTATCTTTGTTGCTAAAAAACCCATATTATTTTCTTCTATACTATCTTCTCTTATATCAAAAATATTAATATATGTATTTGAAGATGGTCCAATTTTTATAATAGTGCCTTTTAGTGCTTCACACAATTTTTCATATTCTCTATCTGGGTCTATAATATATTGATATATTCCAAATAATCTATATCTAAGTATCATTAATTTAGTATAGTACGATTTTCCTGCACCACTTGTCCCAAATATACACATATTGGCATTTTTATATTTACTAGTATTATATCTATCTATAAAAATTAATGAATTATTGTAAATACTAGTCCCTATAAATATACCTTCCTCTTCAAATATTGATGAAGATATGAAAGGATATGTACCAACTAAACCACTAGTTAATATATTCCTTCTTGAAGCTTCTTTTAACAAATTATTATTCTCCATACTTGGAGTACAAGCTATAAATGCTGCTTCTTGTCTAAAATATGCTCTTTTTGTTATTATTCCTTTTGCTTGACATAAACCTTCAATTTGATTGATTGAATATTCTAGTTCTTTTTTATTATTAGAGAAAAGATTCATATAAATATATAAATAATATAAATCTTCATTATTGACTTGTATCTCTTTTCTTATATATCTTGCATCATTATATGTAAAAGCTGCTATATCCGCATCTTGTCTATCTTTGGCTAATGTTTTTACTTCCAGTCCTACGTTCCCTATATGATAGGTTAGTTCTCGTATTACTTTATATACATCTTCTTTTTCATAAAATATAGAAATATTTATATTTATATTATTATTTATTATATCTTTTAATAATAAATCATTATGTTCCCTATTATAATTTACAACTAGTAAACTAGAATAATAAATATCATTTATTTCAATAAATTTTGGATTTGAAATGTTTATATAACTAGGGCTTATCATATCTTTTTCATTGATTGTTCCCTTATATAAATGTGTACCAAAAATATTTTTATTGTCTTTTTTTAGAAATTTTTCTAAAATATTTATCCCTTCTTTCTATTTTTTATTAAAAAAAGAATTTAATATATTTATAATTACATCTCTTTCTTTTATTTCAAATACACTATTACCACATCTTGCCAAACATTCTTTTATTTTGTAAAATTGATCGTTTAATTCGCTTATTATTATATTTTCATTATCATTTTCTTTTATTATTGGAGATTTTTTTATTAGAATAAAATAATTTTTACTTGAAGAACTTTTTTTAGAATTTAAATTATAGATATATTTAATATAATTTTCTGAAATATTAATTATTTCATTTGATTCTAATTTACATTTATCTTTTATTTTGGAAATATGATTAGATAAATCTTCTTTATTACTTTGAATAATAATTTGTATATCGAAATTACAAGTTTTTAAGAAAATTTTATAAGAATTTAATATTGATTCTTTTTCTAAATCGGATTTTAGATTAAAATTTATAGGTATAACTTTAATAATTTTTACATAATTACCATTTTTCATTTTTATAATTCCTTCTTCTATTATTCTTTCGAATGGTAACCAATTTTGTACTGAATTGATTTTTTTATCTATTTTTATCTTCCTTTCTTTTTATTTTATATTTTTATTATTGCATATTCAAAAGTTATTTGTCAACATATTTCGTGTATCATTTTTCGACATTTAAGTGATTTTTACTCATTTTTAATAAATAGTATTTTATTTAATTAAAATTAATTATGTAAAAATAGGTTCTATTAATACACTTATTTTATAGCTATTAATGAAATTTTAATAATAATAAATAATTAATAATTATATTTATTATTTTCTAAATTTTTTGAATATTTTTTTTTGTTTTGATAATAATATTATTATAAGGTTAATATTAGTTGAACTAAGAGTAATATTAGATTTAATTTTAAGTTTTTTATTATTCGAGCAAAGATAAATATTTGCTAATCATTGGTTAATATTTGTCGGCGATGAGAGTATATTATTTGTATGTAAGCTATAATATATTATGGTTAAATTATAGATATTATATTCGAAGTTAAGATTATTCTTGTATGTTTTTAGTGGTTTCTATTAGTCCTCCGAGGATGAATTTAGCTATTATGTGTGCATTAATAGTCGAGCAACTGATTAATATATATGGTGCATAGCTTATTTATATAGTAATATATATTAGGTTAGAAATTATGTATATTAGTTTTAGCTGAAGATTAATATTAGCTTTATAGCTAATAGCAGATAATAATTTTTTATTATCTGCTATTAATAATTCTAAATATCTAAATTTTTTACATATTTCGCATTTGTTTCAATAAATTCTCTCCTTGGTGCAATTTCATCTCCCATTAATATTGTAAATATTTCATCTGCTTTAATTGCATCTTCTAATTTTACTTTTACTAAGATTCTTGTTTCTGGATTCATTGTTGTATCCCATAGCTGTTCTGGATTCATTTCTCCTAACCCTTTATATCTTTGAATAGAAACTCCATCTCTCCCTATTTCCTGTAGATTCTTTTCCATATCTTCATCTGTATAACAATAAATATCTTTCATTCCTCTTTTCGATAGTTTATATAAAGGTGGTTGAGCTAAATAAACATTACCATTTTCTATAAGTGGTCTCATATATCTAAAGAAAAATGTTAACAATAAAGTTCTAATATGTGCACCATCAACATCAGCATCTGCCATAATTATTACTTTTCCATATCTAATCTTACTAATGTCAAAATCTGCTCCAATACCAGCACCTACTGCTAAAATAACAGGTTGCAATTTATCATTATTATATATTTTATCTGCTCTTGATTTTTCTACATTTAACATTTTCCCCCAAAGAGGTAAAATTGCCTGAAATTTTCTATCTCTTCCTTGCTTAGCACTTCCTCCAGCAGAATCTCCTTCAACTATGTATACTTCACATTCCTCAGGTATTTTACTACTACAATCTGCTAATTTTCCTGGTAGGGTAGTAGACTCTAAAGCATTTTTTCTTCTAACTAATTCTCTTGCTTTTCTAGCAGCTTCTCTTGCTCTAGAAGCACTTATACATTTTTCCAAAATTGCTTTCGCAACACTTGGATTTTCTTCAAGAAAAGTAGATAAAGCATCATTCACTAAACTTTGAACAATTCCTGTAACATTACTATTACCTAACTTTGTTTTAGTTTGTCCTTCAAATTGAGGCTCTCTTACTTTTACAGAAATAACTGCTGTTATTCCTTCTCTTATATCTTCTCCTTGAAGATTTCCATCTTTTTCTTTTAATATATTATGAGATTTTGCATAATCATTAAATGTTTTGGTTAAAGCTCTTTTAAATCCTTCTAAATGCGTTCCCCCTTCAACTGTATTAATATTATTAACAAATGAATAAATATTTTCTGAATATGCTGTTGTATATTGAAATGCAATTTCAACTGGTACTTCTCCATCTTTTTCTATATACACTGGTTTTTGATTTATTTTTTCTTTATTTTTGTTTAAATATTCAACAAATGAATTTAATCCACCTTCAAAACAGAACTCTGCTTTCTTAGGATTTTCTTCTCTCTTATCTTCAATACTAATAAATAATCCTTTTGTTAAAAAAGCCATTTCTCTAAATCTATTTTCTAGAGTTTCGTAATCATATTCTAATGTTTCAAATATTGTATCATCTGCTAAGAATCTTACTCTAGTACCTGTTTTATTAGAATCTCCTATTCTTGTTAATTTTTGAACAGTTTTACCTCTTTCAAACTTCATCTGGAAAATTCCTCCATCTCTTTGAATGGTAACTTCTGCCCAAGCAGATAAAGCATTAACAACAGATGCACCTACACCATGAAGTCCGCCAGAAACTTTATATCCACTATCTCCTCCAAACTTTCCTCCTGCATTTAATTGTGTATATACAGTCTCTGCTGCTGATATCTTTGTCTTTGAATGGATTTCTACTGGAATTCCTCTTCCGTTATCCTCAACTGAAATTACATTTCCTGGTTCTATTTCAATTTTTATTTTAGTACAATAACCAGCTAAAGCTTCATCAACACAGTTATCTACAATTTCATATACTAAATGATGTAACCCTCTAATTGATACACTTCCTATATACATTCCTGGTCTTTTTCTTACATGTTCTAGTCCGTCTAAAACTTGTATTTGCTCAGCTCCATATTCGTGTTCAAATTTTTCCATTGTTTTATCATTTCCTTTCTCTTAAATACTTATTTCTTTTTCAAAGTTATTGAAGAAATAATAAGTATATATTTATGTAAATTTAACAATTTCTCCTCTTTTTACAAAATAACTACTATAATTTTTGTTCTCTAGTTCCATTTTTTGTGTACATGTTATAATTACTTGAATATCTTCTATGTTTTTTAAGAAACTTTTTCTCCTTTTTTCATCTAGTTCGGACATAAAATCATCTAATAATAATATTGGATATTCCCCAATTTCTTCGTATATTACTTGTAGTTCGCAAATTTTTAAGGAAAGAATTGCTGTTCTATTTTGACCTTGTGATCCATATATATTTATTGGTTTATTGTCTATTTTTAATACAAAATCATCTTTATGTATACCTTTTGTTGTAAATCCTCTAATGATATCTATTTTTTCAGAATTATGTAACTTTTTTCTAAAATCTTCTTGATTTACATAATCAGATATGTATTCTATTTCTATTATCTCCCTTTTGTCAGTAATCTCACTATGAATTTCATTTATTTTACTTTTTATGATATTCATAAATTCATTTCTATATTTATATACTTTTTCTGCGTATTCAATAATTTTCTCATTCCATATTTCTAACATATCTATTGGTTTATTTTCTAATTTTATCTGTTTCAAATAATTGTTTCTCTGTTCTAAAAATTTTAAATACATATTTAAGTTATATACATAAGCTGGTTTTAATTGTCCTATCATCATGTCTAAAAATCTTCTTCTTCCTGCAGGACCGCCCTTTAGAATATTTATATCATCTGGTGTAAAAATAACTATATTAATATTGCCTAATAACTCACTTAATTTTTTTATCCTTACTCCATTAATTTTAATATTCTTTTTATTTGACAATTCGTAATCTACTTTACCATTTCTATCACTTTTTTCATAGTCTATACTGATTTTTGTATAAGTTTCACCTAATTTTATTACTTCTTTTTCTTTATTAGTTCTAAAAGACTTTCCTATAGAACATAAAAATATGGATTCTAATATATTAGTCTTCCCTTGTGCATTATCTCCAAAAAATATATTAATTCCTTTGTTTAATTCTAAATCTAAATCTTTATAATTCCTAAAATTTTGTAATTTTATATTACTTATCAACATATTGTGCCTCAACTGTGGAAAACATTATTCATTTTTAATCTTTTAATCTAATTGGTAAGATCATATATATATAATCTCCATCATCTACTGGTCTTATTATACATGGAGATATGCTTGTCCCAAAATCTATAAATACTTCTTCATCATCAATTGCTCTTAATGCATCTAAGAAATACTTTGGATTAAAACCTACCTCTAGATTTTTTCCTTCTGTAGAAACATATATTTCTTCCTTTGCGTCTCCTGTTTGATTAGTACAAGAAATTGTTACTTTTCCTATATCTATCATCACTTTAACAGGATATTTCTTTTCTTTTTCTATGCTAGAAGATGAAATTAAACTAATTCTTTCAAAACAATTCTGTATAATATCCTTATTTACTCTTATTCTAGTCTCCCAATTTTCTGGTATAACGCTAGAATAATTTAAAAATTCACCATCTAATAATCTTGTAACAATTTTACAATTTTCCATTTCAAATAAAGCTTGATTTTTTGCAACTCCAATTTTTATTGTATCAAATGAATCTAATATTATTTTATTAATTTCATTTAAAGTTCTTCCAGGAATCACAGCTGTAAAATCATTTATTTTAGATTGTAAAAATCTACTTTTCCATGCTAGTCTAAAACCATCAACAGCAACTAAGTTTAATTTATTATTTGATATTTCAAATAAACATCCTGTGAAAATAGGTCTGTTTTCTTCCGTACTTACAGCAAAAATTGTTTTTCTTATCATATCTTTTAAAGCATTTTGTTCTATTTCTATAGAATTTTCTATATTAATTTGAGGTAGTTCTGGAAATTCTGTTGGATTCATTGTTGCAAGTTTATATAAAGAACCTTCACATTCTATTACTAAAAGATTTTTTTCATTTAGTTCTATATTTATTTCTGTGTCTGGTAATTTTCTAATTATTTCACTAAACATTATAGCATTAACTACTGTTGCTCCTTGTTCTTTTACTTCACATTCTATTATATATTCTATACCTATTTCTAAATCATATGTAGTTAATTTTACTTCATTTTCATTTGTTTGAATTAGTATACCTTCTAAAATAGGCATTGTTGTTTTAGAAGCTACAGCTTTTGTTACGGAATTAAGTGCTTTAAGGATTTTATCCTTTTCACAAATTATTTTCATTTTGTCATCGTCTCCTTTATAAATATTAAATATAATTAGCAGTAGTAGTATTAGGTTATGTGGATAATGTGGATAACTATGTGTATAGTTTATTTCCCTATAAAAATTGATGTTGATACTTTTGTGGAAAAATCATAAAGTTATCTACAGGGTAAAATTTAAAAGTGTGGATAATAAAGTTTTCAACATGTTATTAACAGGTTATCAACATAGGGGTGTGTATATCCAATGTAAAACTTCCCTAAGAAGATTTTGCTATTAATTCTGCAAACACAAATTTTTACAAACATAATTTTAAAAAAATCAATGTATTAATTTAAATATAAACTATTTATCAGTTAGTAATATGTTTTTCACACTTTCCACAATTAGTTTTGTATTTTGATTTTCTTTTATTTCTTGTTCTATTTTATTACAAGCATGCATTACAGTTGTATGATCTCTCTTACCAAAGTCCTTTCCTATCTGAGGCAAAGACATTTGAGCAACATTTCTACATAAGTACATAGCAATTTGTCTAGGAAATGCTATATCGTTAGAACGTTTTGAACCTTTTAATTCTTTTGCGCTTATATTAAAATACTTTGCAACAGTTTCTTGAATGAAATCAGAAGAAATTACTTTATCTTGTTGAGAAACTATATCATTAATTGCTTTTTCTGCCATTTCCATTGTAATAGGACTATTTGTTAAGGAAGATTTTGCAATCAATTTATTTAAGGTTCCTTCTAATTCCCTAATATTAGAATCTATTCGCGTTGCTATATTTGATAAAATTTCATCATCTATTATGATATTATCTAATTGTGCTTTTTTTCTTAATATGGCTAAACGTGTTTCGTAATCAGGATTTGATATATCAGCAATAAGTCCCCATTCAAAACGAGATTTTAATCTATCTTCTAATAATTGAATATCTTTTGGAGGTCTATCGCTTGAAATTATTATTTGTTTTCCACTTTCATGTAATGTATTAAAAGTATGAAAAAACTCTTCTTGAATTCTTTCTTTACCAGCAATAAACTGGATATCATCTATTAATAATACATCTATATTTCTATACTTAGTTCTAAATTGTTCATTTTTATTATCCTTAATTGCATTAATAAGTTGATTAGTAAATTTTTCTGAGGTTACATATAAAATTTTTGAATCTCGGTTTTTTCTTAGTATTTCATTTCCAATAGAATGCATTAAATGTGTTTTTCCAAGACCAACGCCGCCCATAAATAAATAACGGATTATACGAAGTTGCTGGAGCTTCTGCTACTGCTAAAGCAGCTGCATGAGCAAATCTATTATTGTTACCAACTACAAAAGTATCGAAAGTATATTTTGGATTTAATGTAGAATTGGAATAACCACTAGTAGTGTCTACTGTAGAATTAGAATTACTAGACAAATTAGATTCTTGGACTTCATCTTTTGCAATAATAGTAACAGAACACTCTTTATTTGTAATAAAGTTAAATGTATTTGTTAGTAAATCATGATATCTTGACTCAATTGCATCTCTTTGAAATGTTGAGCTTGCAAGTAAAATTATGTTACCATTATCAGCGCTTTGTATCTCTAAGTTTTTTATCCAGGTTTCATATGAAATTTTTGTGGTCTCATCTTTTAAAAGTTCTTTTGCTTTAGTTAAAAGTTCATTTAATTCACTTTGCATTATATTTTCAGTCCTTCCAAAATTCTAAAATGAATGTAGAAACATTACTTATCCACAATTTTATCCACATATGTTGATAAATATCCACACATGTGGAAACAGCAGTAAATAAAGGGTTTCTACAAATATACAACAAGAAAAAATACTTTTGTTTTCTTATATTTTCTATAATAATAACAGACATATAAAAAGAAAGTCAATATAAAAAGAAAATTTTGTTGTAAATTTGTTTTTTAGTATTGACATAACTACGTATGTTAATGTATAATTGTAACATTATCGAATAAAATGAAATAATCCGTTTAGAACGGCTTATATAAATAGGAGGTGCAATAATGAAGAGAACTTTTCAACCCAAAAATAGACAAGAACAAAAAGAACATGGTTTTATGAAAAGAATGAAAACTAGAGCTGGAAGAAATGTTTTAAAGGCGAGACGTGCAAAAGGAAGAAAAAAATTAAGTGCTTAAATTTTAGAGCCATTAAGAAATGGCTCTTTTTGTAATTATTAATAAAGAGTGAGTTTTATGAAAAAGATATTAACGTTAAAAAAAAATTATGAATTTAGTTATGTATTAAATAAAGGAAAATCTTATTATGGTAACCAGATAATAGTATACATAAGTAAAAATAAAAAAGATACTAATATACTTGGAATAGCCATAAACACTAAGCTTGGTAAAGCCGTAAAAAGAAACAGAGTAAAAAGATTAATTAGAGAAAATTATAGAATAATTAATAAAGACATTGAGCAAGGTTATAATATTGTTTTTTTATGGAATAAAAATAAAAACATAAAACAAGCTAATTATTTTGAAATAAAAAAAGATATGAAAAATATTTTTAAAAGAGCAAAGCTGATGAAATTATGAAAAAAGTAACGATTTTTTTTATTAAAGTGTACAAAAAATTTATTTCACCCATGTTTAAATCTATGGGGATAGAGTGTAAATATTATCCGACTTGTTCAGAATATACTGTTCAAGCAATTGAAAAGTATGGATGCATAAAAGGGATATATTTAGGAATAAAAAGAATATTAAAGTGTAATCCATTTTCAAAAGGTGGATATGACCCTTTAAAATAACAAAGGAGGATATATGGGATTATTATCAGATCTTTTTGGATATTTATTAAATATATTATATAATGTATTTAATAATTATGGTATAGCTATAATATTATTTTCTATAATATTGAGAATAATTTTAGTTCCTATAACAATTAGCCAACAGAAATCAATGAAAAAAACTTCTAAGATACAAAAGGAAACTCAGGAAATTCAAAAGAAATATAAGAATAATCAAGAGAAATTAAACCAAGAAATAATGGAATTGTATAAGAGAGAAAAGATGAATCCTTTTAGTGGATGTTTAAGTGCTATTATACAAATAGTTATAATTTTATCTGTATTTTGGTTAGTTAGTCAACCATTAACTCATATGAAACATGTTCAAGAGTTAGATATATATAAAGAATATGAAAAAAGAGTAGAAGAAAGTAGTAATAAATCGTCATATAAAGAGATAGCAATAATAAATGCTGCGGAATCTGACTATCAAGAAATAACAAATAACTTACAAAATGATAATATAGAAGATAGAGAACAATTAGAGAATAAGAAAAAAGAATTAGAAAATTTAAGATTAAATATGGATTTTATAGGTTTAGATTTGAGTAAAGTTCCAACACAGAGTTTAAATGATTATAAAGTATATATTATACCTATTTTATATGTAATATCTTCTTTTATTTCTATCAAAATGACTACTAATATGCAAAACGATAAAGATAAAAATGAGAAGGAATCAGTTAAAGAAGGAGATTCAAATGAATTAGAAGCAATGCAAAGCATGAATAAGAGTATGTCATATATGATGCCTATTATGTCAGTATCAATTGCTTTAATAGCACCATTAGGATTAGCTTTATACTGGTTAGTAAGTAATGTTTTAATGATTATAGAAAGAATAATTATTCAAAAAATTATGAATTCTAAGGAGGAAAAAGAAAATGCTTGAGAGTATTATTTCCGAAGGAAAAACAACAAACGAAGCAATTGAAAATGGATTAAAAAAATTAAATGTTTCTAAAAATGATGTAGAAATAAAAATTTTAGAAAATACAGAAAAGAGAAGTTTTTTTAGTATATTAACTCCAAGAGTTGTTAAAGTTGAATTAAAAATAAAAGAGAAAAAAGAAAATAATATCATCAAAAAAGAAAAGAAGCCTATTACAAATATAGAAGATAGAAAAATAATATTAGAAGACTTTTTGAAACAATTTATAGAAAAATTACCTAATAATGAAATAGGATATAAGATTAATATTGTTAATAATGAAATTTTAGTTGAATTAAATGGAAAATATGCAGGAAAATTAATTGGATATAGAGGAGAAAACTTAAATGCTTTACAAATAATTTTATCAAACATAGTGAATAAAAATTTTGAAGATAGGGCGAAAGTTTTATTAGATATCGAGGGTTATAGAGAAAAAAGAGAAAGAACATTAGAAGAGTTAGCAATTAAAATATCAAAGACAGTTATAAAAACAGGAAAATCAATTACATTAGAGCCAATGTCTGCTTATGAAAGAAAAATAATACATAGTAAATTACAAGAAAACAATAATATTGATACACATAGTATTGGAGAGGAACCAAATAGAAGAATTGTAATTTCAAAAAAATAATTGAATAATAAATCGGAAGTCAAAGTTCGGATTTTAGTTTATAGATATTAATTATTAAACTGATCTCTAACTTTGATTTTTTTAAAATTAGGAGGGAAAAATATGGAGACTATTGTTGCAATTTCTACTGCAATGGGAAACGGTGGAATAGGGATAATAAGAATGAGTGGAAAAGAAAGTTTTAAAATATTGAAAAAGATTTTCAAACCTAAAAATAATAATTTTGACGATATAAAAGGATATAACATAAAATTCGGATATATTGTAGATTCTGAAACAGATGAAATAATAGATGAAGTATTAGTATCGTTTTTTAAATCACCTAAGAGTTATACAACTGAAGATATGTGTGAAATTAATTCACATGGTGGATTGATTGTTCAAAAACTAATATTAGAAGAATGTTTAAAAAATGGAGCAAATCTTGCGCAGCCAGGTGAATTTACTAAAAGAGCTTTTTTAAATGGTAGAATTGATTTATCTCAGGCTGAATCTGTAATTGATTTAATTAATTCAAAAACTGAAAAAGAGGCAAAAGCGTCTATTAATCAGCTAGAGGGAAGCTTATCAAAGAAAATCGAGGAAATAAGAATTGATTTATTAGATATTATGTCAGATATAGAAGCTACAATCGATTATCCAGAATATGATATTGAGGAAGTCACAAATAATAGAGCAATAAAAGAATTGAGTAATATATTGGAAAAATTAAAGGCTTTAGAAAAAAGCTTTGAAACTGGAAAAATATTAAAAGAAGGAATAAAAACAATAATAATAGGAAAACCAAATGCTGGAAAGTCTTCACTATTAAATTTGATTCTTGATGAGGAAAGAGCTATTGTAAGTGATATTGCAGGAACTACAAGAGATACAATCGAGGAATATATTAATTTAAAAGGAATACCGTTAAAACTAATTGATACGGCAGGTATTAGAGAGACAAGCGATAAAATAGAAGAAATTGGTGTAAATAAATCAATTAGTTTAGTGAATAAAGCAGATTTGATAATTTCGATTTTTGATAATTCAAGAGAATTAGAGAAAGAAGATTATAAAATATTAGAATTGATAAAGAATAAGAATTCAATTATTGTTCTAAATAAAAATGACTTAGGGAAACATGTATTAGATGAGAAAGAAGAAATATTAAACTTACAAATTCCTGTTGTAAAAATGTCTGCTAAGTTAGGTGATGGTATACAGGATTTATATAATAATATAAATAATATGTTCAATATAGGTGATATTGAATTAGATAATTCGATGGTAATAACAAATGCTAGACATAAAAATCAAATAAAAAAAGCAGAATGTAATATAAAACAGGCAATAAATACAATAAAGCAAAATTTACCAATTGATATAACTGGGATTTATATTAAAGAATCACTTAGTGATTTAGGTACAATTACTGGGCAAAATGTGTCAGAAGATATAATAAATGAAATATTTTCAAAATTCTGTTTAGGTAAATAAAGTGAAATTTAATATATAATTAAATAAAAAAGAAAAATAATTAAAAAATAATTAATTAAAAAGAAAATAAAAAATATCATTAAAATGAAAAATAAAGAAAAAATAAAATGAAAACATAAAATTATATATAAT
>DXVF01000023.1 GCA_019417465.1 Clostridiales bacterium | reverse complement strand
AATGATGAAGAAAAAAAGAAAGATGAAACAAGAGTATATTTAGAATTAGAAAAAGATATTTCAAAAACAAAATTAAATAAAAAGAAAGAAGTTATTAGACAGCCTTCAACTATTTATATTCATTATGCAGAAAGTATAGGCTCATTGTTAATAAATTTTTTAAATGCTGATTTTTCATCTTTTGAATCTGCATATAATACTTTCTTTTATGCTTATGGTTTTGAATTAATAAAAGAATATACTCCTTACATATATTCCAAAACTGATGAATGCATAACAGATGTAGAATTTATGAAAATGTTAGAAGACATTTATAACACAAGTATAGATGATTTATTAGAATGGCAAGATAATTTTAAGAAATGTGTAGATTTTGTATATAACTTAAATGGAAATGAAGAATTAAAGGAATATAATACATATTCAAAATTTGTTGCCTATACAATTAAACACAATGATATTTATACATATTCACAAGATGTAGAGGTTATTTTAGATAATTATATAAACATACATAACCATCATCATAATGAAAGTATAGAGCATTTAATAAAAGGTATTGAAGATAAAAATCCAAATTTAGAATTACACAATGTTTATACAAGCACAAAGTTAAGAAGTATTTGTTTTACTATACTAGACCAATTAGTAAGACAAGAGAATTTACCAATTAAAACTTGTCAAATTTGTGGTAGATATTTCATACCAACTTTTAGACAAAATGAAATTTATTGTGATTTAAAAAATGTTGATGGTACACCAACTTGTAGAGATAAAGGAGCAAGTGAAACATATAAAAAGAGTCTTGAAAGTAATCCAGCATTATTACTTTATAGAAGAACATATCAACAAAAGGTTATGACAGTATATAGAAACAAAGAAAATAAACAATTAAAGAAAGATTTTGACAAATGGAAAAAAGAAGCACAAGAAAATATTAAATTGTTCAAAAAAGGCAAATTAGATGAAGATACTTTGTATAATTGGATGATGGAAAATAAATGAGGAGAAAATGGAACTAGAAAAGGTAAAGTAACAGATTTAATTTATTAAAAAGAAGATAATTGTGGTAGTATAAGAGTATTCTATAATAAAGATGATGGGTTAGATGAATTTTATAAAAAAGTTTGTTTTGAAATTAGAATTAATCTTGTAACAGGATTAAAAGATATTTAAAATTCCATTGTTTTTTCTGTTAAAATAAAGTATAATAAGAACATCCTTTTCAAAGGAAATCTTTGAGAAAGGAGGTGCTATTATAGTATGTCAGGCTACATGTTAGTATGGATTCTGCTTCAGAAAATTGAAAAATTGGAAGAAGAATTGAATACATACAAAAACCAAACAAACAAAAACTGATTTATCAGTTCAGAGCAGTTCTCTACCTGCTCTGTTTTTTTGAGCATAAAAAAAGATATGTGTCTCTACACACATACCTGTGCTATTTAGTCTGTCAGACTTTTTGCTTAAGCTACTATTAGTATAGCATTATTTTTTATATTTGTCAAACAGTTTTCAAAATTTCTCTAGAATTGAATACATATAAAAACAACAGATTTATAATATAATAATATAAATTGTTTTTCGTTATTTGTCAAGCATTTTGGTTATGCAAATTTGCAATTTTACATAAAATATGTTAAAATATAGTTGACTTGGAGATACCAAGCACGTAGTCAAAAATTATTGGTGTATAAACCGATAAAACAACGAATGGAGGTAATTATATGTTTAACACAATTGATTTTTGTACTCATTATTCGCAAAGTGGCATTATAATTGTCAATGCTACGGATCATATTCTTCGGATTAAAGAGCTTGATGGAACTATAGTTGAACTTCCTTCAAGCGTACTTCCAAAAGATATTCCTGATTCGTATAAGGCAAAAGCAAAAGAGATGGGAACTACTATAAAAAAAGTGTGCGATTCTTCTGTTTTCATCAAAGTTGAAAGAGAATGGATGAAAATGGGCGAATACTTATATCGTGAAGTATTTAGAAGTGATGGAGTAATGAGCATTATTGATAAAATTCACAAAGAACATAAACGTTCTCACTCTTTCATTGTAGGTACTCATTCTGCTGCAAGAGCTTTTCCAAGTGAAATAGCTGAACCCTTTTACATTGACGAAGACACTTATCTTATAGAGTCGGACAAATTCAGAGCCTACGAAGTAGTTAGCGAATACTGCCTCTAATTAATTGAAAGGAAGCAATTTGTGAAGTTTGAATACTTTACAAATTGCTTCCTTTATGATAAACTTGCGAAAGTATTATTATAACATAAAATATTTTATATTAGGAGCAAAAAATGAAGGAATATTTTTACAGAAAAGAATATAAATACATGTACTTGAGCATATTTTTATACAACTTTGCAAATGCATTAAGTGAAACATTTGGAACAGTTATGCTATATAAAGCAGGTTTGCCTATATATTTGATATTGTTAATATATGGTATAAGATTTCTTATTATGGGACTTATAACACCATTATTTGTAACAATATCAAACAAAATGGGTATTGCGAAATGTATATTAATTTCAAATTTATTTAATATTATATATGCTTATTTTTTATTAGTTAATCAAAATTTATCAGCAAATCTTGTTATATTTGTAATAGCAATGGGATTAAATGGACTGTCTAATCCATCATCTGATGCGTTATCTAGTAAATATGTAGAAACTGAGCATAGAGGAAGATTTAATAGTTTATATAGTATAAGTAAAATATTAGGAGTGGTTTTAGCAAGTTGTTTAGTAGCCTGGGGAGTTATAAGTAATAATACATTGGTTTTATTTGTTATACTTACAATTTTCTTTTTATTACAATATTTTGCAATATTAAAAATAGATTACAAACCAGAAAAAAAATCAAGTGTTTTCAAAGCTAGTATGAAATACTTAATACATAGCAAGAGCAAATATAAGATTATATATGCATTAAGAACTAATCATATAATAGAAAGACAATTTCTCCCTCTATATTTATACTTAATATTAAAAGACTTTAAAGCATTTTCAGTAGTTACCATAGTATCACTACTATTTCAAGTTATAACTATTATTTTTATAGGAAAGTATACTGATAAAAACGTAAAAAAATCAAATAATTTAGTAACATTAATAAAAACTAGTATTACATTAATATATTTATTTGTAAAAGATAAATTTATAATATCTTTAAATAAAACAATTAGTGATAATGTTTCAAAAGTTTATGAAACATCAATACAAACATCAATACAAAATATTATTAAAGAATCAAAAGAAGACAATGATTTATTATCATCAGTAGGGCAAATGAGTTTATGCTTTACAGAAGTTATTGTATTTGCAATACTTTCAATTATAAGTATTTTTGTAGGAGAAAAGATATTTATAGTTATTTTCATATTATCAATATTATCTACTATTTTTATAAATGTAAATATAAAAAATAATAAAACTTTAGAATAAAAGGTTATAGGAGTTAGAAAAATTCTAGCTCCTAAACTTTGCCTTTTTATATTTCTAAATCCCACTCTTTTTCTTGTTTTTCTTCATATTTGATTTGTTCAACTGGATCAATAAAAGTATAAGTTTCTTCTTCAAATTTTTCAACTAATTCTTTTGATTCTCCAATACTAAATTTATGACAAATCCAATCAATAAACTTTTCTACCGTTACATAGAATTTATCAATGATTTTGTGTAAATGATTATTTTCTTTTTCCAATGAACTAATTTTATTTTTATATTTATATTCAATATCAAATTCCTTATTTTCAAATTCTTGTTCTAATATTCTTTTCCTATTTTCAAATTTCAAATCAAGAGTATTGCTTTTATTCTTGTATTCATGTTCTAAATTTTTAACTTTATTGTTTAATTCTTTGTTGTCAGCAAGTATGGAATCTCTTTCCTTTTGATATTTTTCGGCAACATTAACTAAATTTACTTGTTTTGATAATTCTTTTTGTAAAGAAACTTTTTCATTATATAGTTTTTCTATCATATCATCTTTTGGTTTAATAATTTCATTTTCCACTTTTTCTCTATTAAGTTTTATTAGTTTAATATCATTTATATTAGGAGTTTCTGGTAATTCTAATTTTATATTATCTAATACTTTTTTAGTATTTTCAAAATTAGTCAATTTCTTTAAATCTTCTATTTTTTCGTGTTTTGCTCCAGTTTCTTCTACTGGTAAACCTCGCTCTAAATCAAAACCTTTTGAAGTTATATATTTATGAAAAGCATTTTGTAATTGTCTATAACTATCTCTACCTTTCCAAAAATCTCTACAACATATTTTATCAATATCTTTGCCTTCTTTATCTTTTGTGTGAATTACTGGTATATAAACTAAATGCATATGTGGTGTAGTTTCATCTAAATGTACTGCAGCAGATATGATATATTTTTCTTCAAGATTATTATAATTACATACAAATTTATAACTTTCTTTGAAATATCGTTTAGTTTCTTCTAAACCAATTTTATTAAAAAAAGCATTATCAGAAGTTATCATCATTTCACACATGATAATACTATTACTTCTAATAGTGCCTTTTAAATCATATTCTTTTTTCATTCTATCAAATTCTTTTATATATGTTAGTTCATTTTTCTTACACCAAAAATTAAGATGTGTTCTTGTAGGGTCAATATCTTTATTAGAATGACCTTTTGACCTTCTATCATTGTGAATATATGATCCCTGTGCTTTGACTCTTGTTAATTTATCATTTCTTATAATAGCATAGCTCATATCTTCTTGCACCTCCTTCTTTGCTCAATATATTCTTTGAATGTCTAACATACTAGACAAACAAGTTTGTCAGTATGGCAGGGTTTTACAACCCCACACCCCAAACCTAAAAATTGCTATTCGCATTTTTAGGTCATTTCATAAAAAATGCTTATCGCAATTTTTATGAAATTTGAGCAAGAAAAATAAATTTTCCTTACTCAATTCACTTTAGCGACTACCAAGTAGAAACCAGAGGGAGAGAGCTAAAGTGAATTAGGTGTAATAATCCCATTTATGAAAAATAGAATTATTACACCTATATAAGCTGAAACCGTCGGTTGTTCGCCTCGTTTCATAGGTAGTCTAGTAAGTAGTAATATTACTACTATAATTGCTGATACATTTAAGTATCTTTATTCATACTTGCCCAAACTTTTTACAATTACAAATCCATATCAAATATGCCACCGAATACTCTTTAATTTATTGTGAGTTTTTGTTCTAAAATCTCACTTACGCACTTTGTATAATTAGACTACTTATACAAATACGAATGAACTTTATAGCATCGGCTCATCACACCAAACACTTTTTAAGAGGTGTTGCATATCTCTTTTAAACATAAAAAACTACCTATAGTTTTAAAACTATAAGTAGTTAGTCAGTTTGTTTCTTATTCAATTAGCTACCACAATCAAATATAAGGCGATAATAAATAAAAATAGAGTAATTTATTTATCATTGACTTTTATAATGCTTAATATCAAAATAAAGATATCAATAAGTAAGATTTTGTTATGACTTTTATAAATTTTGTCAAACAAATGTCAAACAATTTCGTTTGAAAATTTGATTTTGCGAAAGTATTGGAATTAAAATATTTTTGTATTTTGTAACTATAAAATACTGATAAATAGCTACTTTAAAAGATAAAAAGTAATTTTAAAAATCTTTAAGTATAAAATGAAAGATAAGACTTTGACTCATACATGCGCTAGTTCGAATCTAGCCAGCCCAGCCAATAAGAGTTTTCGTCGAACTTCTTGAAAGCCTTGATATAACTTAAATTCAAGACTACAAAAAATTCGGCAAAACACAAAAACTTAAACCGTTTCAAAAGAAACGGTCTTTTTTTGACCAAAAATATTGAAAAAAGGAGGTTTTTGTGGTATTATGTTACATATAACAAAAAAACAAATCAATATGAGTAAAGAACTATACTCTAAAATCGAATGGGCGTGCCGTTTAAAATTTAATGGAAAGGAACAGCCACAAGTTATTGATGGTTGTCTAAGAAAACTATCGCATACCAATATAGCGTATGTAGAGCCCCATAGAGTAATTATTAAAGATAGATTGTACCTATTCTTTAATGAACACGATTATTTCTATGTAAATGATTTAAGTACAAAGTATCCTTTGTCAAAGCTGCAAGAATACATATCAGAAGATACATAACATAGAACGGCAAAGCATTTTAGAGTTTTTTTAAAAATTGTACTATATTGGTTTATTTATTGATGTAAAAAAGAAATTAAAGAGATAGTAATAAAATTATAAAAACTCGAAAAGTGCTAATAGCTAAAACTATGCTATGTGGCACTTTTTTGTTGCCTTTCTATTCATAATGCGAAAGCATACTAAGTCTGTAACAGGCAAAGCCTTAACAGTCTTAGCAAATTTGGAAGGAGGATATTTGTAGAAATGAATGAAGAAAGGAAAATAGCAGGAATCTATATTAGAGTTAGCACAGAAGATCAAGCAAAGGAACGGATTTAGTTTGGGAGAACAGGAGGAAAAGTTAAAAGCACTTTGTAAGTATAAAGATTATGAGATATTTAAAGTTTATAAAGATGCAGGAATATCAGCAAAAGATATGACAAACAGACCAGCATTTAGGCAAATGTTAGAAGATATGAAAGCAGGTAAAATTAATTATATTGTAGCCTATAAACTAGATAGAGTTACAAGGTCTGTTAGAGATTTAGAGGTATTAATATCAGAGTTAGAAAAGCATAATTGCTACCTCATTTGCGATAGAGATGATGTAAATACATCTTCAGCTAATCGGAAGATTTTTTGTAAGAATGCTAACAGTATTATCACAACTAGAAATTGAAATAGTATCAGAAAGAACAAAATTTGGAATGGCAGGAGCAATAAAATCTGGACATGTACCTCGGAACTTGCCCATTAGGTTACAAAAGAGAAAACAAGAAAATGATAATAGATGAAACAGCAAAAGATTTAGTGTTGAGAATATTTAATATGTATCTAGAGGGGAAAAGTTATCAAACAATAGCAAATATTCTAAATGGAGAGGAAATAGCAACACTAACAAAGAAAAAATGGAAAGATACAACAATAGCAAAAATAATAAATAATAAGATTTATGTTGGAGATTTTGAACAATATAAAAATGTGCAAGGAAAAGAAACCATTGTTTATATGAATGTTGTAGAGCCTATCATTTCAAGAGCAATGTTTGAAGATGTACAATCACAAAAAGAGAAAAATCAAAGAGCATTTTGTAGAGATAGAGTATATATCTTTATGCAAAAGTTGTTATGTCCAAAATGTGGAAAGATAATGCAATGTAAAGGCTCTGGTGGTCAAAAGAAAAAATATATGTACTATCATTGTTCAGATTGTAAAACTTATTTAAGAGAGGATTTAGTTGAAGATTCAGTTATGTTTTTAATTATGAACTTAATTGAATATGATATGACAGTTAAAAAGTATTTTTTTCCTGTTTTAGCAGATAGAAAGGAACAAAACACAGAAAAGTTAGATAAAGAGATTTCTAATTTGCAAAATCAAAAGAACAGAATTAAAGAAGCATATATTAAAGGGATTGTAGAAGTAAATGACTTTGAGGAAGATTATAGAGTTATAGAAGAAAAACTAAATTTATTAGAACAAAAACGAATTGCAACTATTGATATAAATAAGCAAACATTTAGCCCACAACAGATAATGGCAGATAGAGATGTGGAAAAAGAAAAGTTAATTCGTTCAAATAAATTTAAAGATATGCTTATGACCGAATGGAATAATAAAACAAAAGAAGAAAAACAAGAGTTTATTTCTAAATTTATAGAAAGTATTACACTTGAAAAAGATAGCAAAAATTATTACAACCTTATCGATATAAAATTTAGAAGTAATTTTCTTGAACAAATATATAAACTTATGGACTTGGGTATGTTTGATGTTTCAATACCATGTACAAAAGGAAAAGAAGAAACAGAAGTTACTTCTACAATATTAATGGATAGGAAAGAATTAAAAGAATATATAGAAAGATTGAATAACTATTATGAAGTTTCTTATTACGAGCTAAGAAATTTAGATACACCTAAAAAAGGATACCAGAAAAAATATTTTACAATAGATGAGACAAATGATAATGGAGAAAAATTATTTAAATTAGTTGAACTAATAAGTGATGATAAGAAATTTCCACAGAAAGAAACAAATAGAATAATTGGAGAAATTAGAGTAAAAGAAAAAGTTATTTAATGGAGGTAAATGAAAATGGAAAATAAAGATTTAAAAGGAAGATATGGAATTGAATATACAAAAGTTGGAGATTATTATATGCCAAATTTGGTTTTAGAAAAAGAAAAGATAAATCTAAATAAATATGGCAGGGCAAGACTAAATTTTTTGAAACAAAATAGAAAAACAGAATATACAATAATGTTTGTTAATGGAACACTTAATAAACATTTAAAAGAAATTCAAGAAACAGCACAAGAAAGAATTGATATTATAATAGAACAATTAAAAGAAAAAAATAATTTAACAGAAGAAATGAAAAATACAGAGCAATTATATTGGGTAGGCATGATGAATAACTTTAAAAATATTGCAGAAGAAATTGTATATAAAGAAGTAATTTATGTATAGATCAAAAATGTCTATTAGAGGGGAGTACAAATTTATATCTATCAGTGTAGCGAGTATAGGTTTTGTATTGCCACAAAACCGACAACTTACGTTGAAAGGGGATTTCAATCCCCTATAACCCCTAATTAACGAATAAAAAAATAGAGCAAAATTGAAAAGAAAAATTAAATTTTTTGATAGAAATTTTACCAAAAAGTGAAACAAAATTTATGAAAAAGGATGTGAAAAATTATGAGAAATAGAACAACAGGAATTAATGTCAGAGTAAGTGAAAACGAAAAGAAAAAATTACAAAGAAATGCAAAAAGGAGTAAATTATCTTTATCAGGTTATTTAAGAAAATCTGGATTACAACAAAAAATTTATGAAGTACCAGATGAAAAAATTTATAAAATATATACAGGAATAACCGACTTAAAATATCAAATTCCTTATCTAAATAATGATGAAATAAAAGATAAAATAGAAAAGATGCAAAGTGATTTTCTAGATGTATATAATCATAAAGGAGATGATGATGCAGATGGCAACAACGAAAATATGGGCAATTAAAGATAGCTTATCTCGTGTAGTAAATTATGCGAAAAATCCAGAAAAAACAAAATTTTCTGACTTAAAACAAATATTAATGTATGCAGAAAATAATGAAAAGACTATTGATGAAAATGAGAAAACTATGTATGTAACAGGAGTAAATTGTAATAGCAAAACAGCTTATGAAGAAATGAATTTTGTGCAGAAAAAATTTAATAAATGTACAGGAAATATAGCATATCATGCATACCAGAGTTTTAAAACTGGAGAAATATCACCAGAACTTGCACACAAAATTGGAGTAGAACTTGCAAAAGAAATGTGGAGTGAATATCAAGTAGTAGTGGCAACACACTTTAATACTGGCACATATCATAATCATTTTGTAGTAAATTCAGTTAATATGTTTACAGGAAAAAAGTTTAATTGTAACAAAGGAGCATACTATCATTTTAGGGAATTATCAGACAAACTATGCAGAGAAAATAACCTAACAGTTATAGAAAATCCAAAAGGAAAAACACCAAGAAGTATATACTTTGCAGAAAAAAGAGGAGAACCAACAAAATATAATTTGATGAGACAAGCCATAGATGAAGCAGTGGCAATATGTTTAACTTATGACCAGTTTAAAAAAGTAATGTACAAAAAAGGCTATATTATAAATGATGCGTCAAACAGAAAATATCCAACAATTCGTTCAATAAATGATAAAAAAGCAACAAGAATGTATCAATTAGGAGAAGAATATTTACCACAGAATATAGCAGACAAAGTATATCAAAATCCATATTATGTGCAAGAAGATTATTATAAGCTAATGAAACCAAAGAAAAACTACAAGCAATACAATGTCTATAAAGTTAAAGGTAGTTTCAAAAACATGAAAAAACTATCTGGAATAGATGTGTTATTTTTAGTGCTATTTTATTTATTAGGAATAAATACTAGACCAAATGTAAAAAAGCATGAGCTATTATCACCAGAAATGAAAAGAGCAGTTAGACAAATGGATAGATATTCAAATGAAATTAGACTTATTGTAACAAAGAAAATAAAGACAGTAGAAGATGTAAAGAATTTTATTACACGAACTGAAAAAGATATAAAAGATGTTACTAATTTAAGGCAAAAGTATAGAAACAAGTTAAGAAATTGCAAAGATGATAAGTTGATAACAGAATATAAACTAAAAATAAGTGATTGCACAAATATTTTAACTAGATACAGAAAAAATATTAAAACAGTACATTGTATTTTAGAAGATATACCAAAAGTTAAAGAAGTTGTAAAAATTGAAAGACAAATGCAAAAAACAGAACTAGAAGATATGAATAAAACAAAGAAAAAGAACAAAGATAGAAATGCTAGATAGTAATATAAAAGGTTGTTGTAAATTTCAAAACAATGACCTTTTAAATATTTTTTATCAATTAATAGCTGGAAAATAATTGTATTTATAGCAATTTTATGATATAAATAAGAAAAATATGAAATTTGCAATGCTTCGTTGCAAATTTGAAAAATATCAATTTTGCAGCATGATGTTGCAAAATTCAAAATGGAGGAAGTTTAGTGGAAAATAATCTAATAAACGAAGATTATAAGAACTTTATAGGAGAAATTAAAAATAAAATTAGAAATAGCCAATATGAAGCAATGAGAGCAGTTAATAAGACTCTAATTAGCTTGTATTGGGGAATCGGACAAGAAATATATAATCAACAACAAGAAAAAGGTTGGGGAAAATCAATTGTTGAACTATTAGCAAAAGAATTGAAAAAAGAATTTCCAGATGTTCAAGGATTTTCTGCAAGTAATCTATGGAGAATGAGAAATTTTTATCTTACATATAAAGATATAGAAAATCTCGCACCACTCGTGCGAGAAATTAGTTGGACTAAAAATATTGCAATAGTAGAAAAGTGTAAAGATTTACTTGAAAGAGAATTTTATATAAAAATGACTAAAAAATATGGTTGGACAAAAGATGTATTAATTAATCATATTGAAAATAAAACATATGAGAAATATCTTTTAAATCAAACCAATTTTGATAAAGCATTACCTGAAAAATATATTAACCAAGCAAAACTTGCAGTAAAAGATGAGTATATGTTTGATTTTTTGGAATTATCAGAAGAACATTCTGAAAAAGAATTAGAAAGAGCATTAGTTGATAATATTAAAGGATTTTTAGAAGAAATGGGCGGAAATTTTGCTTTTATGGGAAGTCAATATCATTTAAATGTTGGTGGTGATGACTTCTATATAGATTTATTACTATATCATAGAAGTTTAAAAAGTCTAATTGCAATAGAATTAAAAATAGGAGAATTTAAACCTGAATTTGTTGGACAACTTCAATTTTACCTAACTGCATTAGATAAGCAAGTAAAAATGGAACATGAAAATCCATCAATAGGAATTATAATATGCAAAAGTAAAAATAGAACAGTAGTAGAATATGCATTAAGCGATAGTGATAAGCCGATAGGAGTATCTACATATCAAATAAGAGATACATTACCAGAACAAATGAAGAATTTATTACCTTCACCAGAGGAAATAAAGAAGAGATTAGAAGGATTAGAATAAATTAAAGAGGAGAAATTTATGGATACAGATATGACAAAACTAATTTTAGAACTAATTATAGTTCTTGTAACATTTTGGGCAGGTTTTGCTGGAGGAACATTTTATACTAAAAAGAAATATAACATAAATAAACAAAAAAATAGTAGTATTAACATAGGAAGTAATAATTCAATAAAACAGGAGAATAGAAACAATGGAGAAAACAAATAAAGAAGAAAACCAGAGTAATATAGCACAATTTATAGGAAATAATAACACAATAGCACAAAATAATTATAATAATAAAATAGTTATAGATTCAGACTTACTTTTAGAAATGACAAAAAAACAACACAAGCTATATCCATATTTTTATACAGGTATTGATAAGTTTCCTAATGGAAAAATAGGGTATAAAAGTATTCCAGCAAATAAAGAGGCAGAAAAGAAATATCCATTGTCAATTCAAAGTAATGTTACAGTAATAGATGATAAATATAAAGGATATAAAGATTTGAATAAAATGCTTCAAGATAGCTATAACAATCAAGAACCTATAAAAGTAAAAGTTAATTCTACTATTCAAAAATTGGGAGAAGAGGTAGATCCATATCAACCATTTATAGATGAAGAAATTGTAGCAGCATATATTTATCCACAAAGATTTCCTAGTGTACCAACTGTTTCTATTGGTTTTATAGATAGTGATTTTATAGTGAATGGAATACAATTAAAAATTGTAAAAAAAGAAGATGATAATATAACCTATTTAGATAATGAGAAACAAGATAGTTATATTGTAGTAAAAATAAAGTTTGTAGTTAGTAATATAAATGAAGATAATAAAAGTGCAGATATACAATTTAATTTTAACTTTAATATTAATAATAGATATAAAGATAATTTAGATGCAAGTATAATGTTCTATAAAATATTATTAAATATTGCAGAAGGAAAAGAAATGTATATGAAATTTATTGATAATCCAAAGAAAAGTATGATTGGAAGGTTGCCAGTAAGACATGATATTTCTATTTTAAAAAATACAATAAAATTTTGCGAAATATTAAAAAAGATAAATACAACATTTAATCTAAATTTAACAAGAACAGATAAATTTACAAAATCAGATTATGATAGCATAAGTTTTTTAGAAAAACTTCTAATGCAGAAAAATATCAAAAAAGAAAAAGAAATTACACTAAAGCTAGATGCTAGCAAAGTAAATGAAGAAAATATAAAGGAATTGATAAAAGAGGAGAACAGTAATATAGGTGAGGTTAGAGAAAACATAGTTGTTCCTTTATTAGACAATAGTTTGCATATTAGTAAAATCATAAAAATATATACTAATTTTATGATAAAAAATAAAAATGAATTAATATCAGATATGAAATCTTGTATTAAAGAAAATGTTTTAAATATCGTGTTAATACCTAAAAATGATTATATTAATATAGACACAAGATATGAAATATAAATTTAGGAGAGATGTGTTATGGATTTAGAATTAATAAAGAAGTTACATCATTTTAATATGTATGCTAATTTAGGATTTCAGTTTGATGGAATAGATAAATATGAAAACTACAGTATGGCATATCATAACAAAATAAAAGATTATTGGTACAATTTTATTACAGATATAAAAGCAAATAGTAAAGAAGAATTTGATAAAATTATTTTACAAGCTATTCCTAAAATGAAAGATAAGGATAGAGAGGTTGCTGTTGCTATACTACCTTTTATGCAAGAGATATATAATGAAAAAGAGTTATTTTTTGATGATACATATAAATTAATTTCAAATGAAGTATGGCAAATATATGATGATTTTGATAATCTAGAAAATATTAAAATAAATTGTAGTTTAGATGTAAAACTTGAAAAAACTACTGATATGAAATTATATAGTGAAGAAATGATAAAAGCATATCAAACAGGAGAAGAAGATGATCCTTATGGAGATTTAGATTCTGTTTATAAAAAAGTTTATGAAAATTACAAAAAAGTACAAAACGAATATACAGATGAATTTTATTTTGCTAAAGTAAATGATGAAATTGTAGGAGTAACAAGTGGTGTATGGGATAATGAAATTTATGGAATATATGGGCTAGCAGTTAAAAAAGAATTTAGATGTAAAGGAATAGGAAAAGAAATTATAAAACAACAATTACAGATGTGTAAAGATAAGAGATTAAAATTAGCATTTTTACAAACAGAAGAAGGATATTATCCAGCAGATACATATAGAAAATTAGGGTTTAAGGATATTTGCACAGAATATTATTATATAAAAATAAATGATAGGAGTTACAATATATAATGGAAAATATAGAATTAAAAGACATAGGAATAGAAGAATTTAGAAAAGAAGTATATACATATTATTTAGAGATATTTCCAGAAGACGAAAGAAAGCCAATAGAATTAATACAATCATCTTATGAAAAAAAGTATACGACGATTATAGAAATTTTATATAAAAATGAAATAGCAGGCTTTATGATATTAAATAGAGTAAAAGCTAATGGGTATGCTGTACTAGATTATTTGGCAATATTACCACAATATAGAAATAATAAAATTGGTACGAAAGCATTAAAAATTTTACTAGAGCAAGAAAAACAAAGTAGTGGCATTTTTGTAGAAATCGAAAAGCCACGGATTAGGTAAAGATGAAAAAGAAAATTTATCAAGAGAAAAAAGAAAGAATTTCTATGAAAATCTAGGATTTAAAAGATTAAATTTTGATTTATTTTTATTTGATGTTATATATGTACCTTATTTATTTTCAAATATGAAAGATGATGATGATATGATTATTGATAAAATATTAAATATTTATGAATCAATATCAGGAAAAGAAAGAATAAAACAAAACTGCAAGATAATAAAGAAGTTGAGATTTGAAGAAATAAGCAAAGATAATATAAAAGTAGCAGCAAAGTTACAATATGAGATTTTTCCAACTTCAAGTGCATATTCAGTTTATAAATCAAAAATTACAGGCACAAGAAAGGAATTTTATATAGGATATATTGCTTATATGGGAGATGAACCAGTGGGTGTATCGGGACTTTATGAAATTCCAGAATATCCAGATACAGTTTGGCTAAGTTGGTTTGGAGTAAAAAAAGAGTATCGAAAACTAGGATATGGAAAGCAAATATTTGACTATACAGTTGAAATGGCAAAGGCTCTGAACAAAAAATATTTGAGATTATATACTTTTGAAATCTGGAATAATGATGCACAGTCATTTTATAAAAGAAATATGGATTTAGGAGAATATTATAATAATGATAAAGAACATAAAGACATATTTGAAGGAAAGCCAAAGATATTTAGTATAAGTTTGTGTTATGAGAAAGTTGAACTATGGAATAATAAATTTATAAATATATCAGAGGATGAAGATTCTCATGAAAAAAGTGTATTAATGATGAAAGAAGATGGAATTATAGATTAGCAAAGGAATGAATTATATGGAAGCAATTGAAATAAAGAAAATAACTGAAATAAATGAAAGTAATCTTAATAAAATAACAGAATGGATGTATGAATGGTGGGGAAAAGATGAAATGCATACATTTGAACAAGTAAAAGTTTTTGTTAAGAATAGTCTACAAGAAAATAGATTGCCACAGACTTATGGAGCATTTATAAATGATGAAATTGTAGGTATGTATCAATTTTCTTATGAAGATTTGTTTGTTAGACCTGACATATATCCATGGCTTGCAAATGTATATGTAGATAAAGCGTATAGAAGTAAAGGAATTTGCAGAAAACTAATGGAAAGTGTTAAAGAAAATGCACAAAAAAATATAAATTCAAATGAATTATGGTTATATACGAAACATATAAATTTATATGAAAAATTTGGTTGGAAATATGTTTCTAATATTGATACTTATAATAAAGAGCAAAGAATACAAAGATTATATAAATTAGAATTGTCATAAAGCCTATATAGAAAAGTTTTAAATTTGCTCTTGCAAAACCTAAAAATTTATGTTAAATTAAAAACATAGTTAAAGCAACAAATTTCAAAAATGTGGGTATAAAATATTGAAACACCTGCAATAACTATATTTGAAACGGAAATAAGTAACTTTTTTGCGACAGACTTTTCGAAAACGTCTCTCGCAAACGAGCCAATTTAAAGAATTATCTAATTAAACTTATTTTTGAGAGTGGGTTTAAATATGATAATTTTTTTATTTTATCAAAAACTAATTGCTTCTGATAAAACATTTGCAGAGATATTCTTTGTGTTACTTTCTAAATGTGTGTATAAGTTAGCAGTAGTAGAATAGGTAGAATGACCTAACCATTCTTGTATTGCTTTCATAGGAACATTTTTTGCTAACAATAAACTAGCACAAGAATGTCTTAAATCATGAAAACGAATATGTCGCAAATTTTGCTTTTTTAATAGTAAAGAAAAATGGTCTGTAATATATTCTGGTCTAAATATTTTTCCAACACTATCTACAAAAATATAATCTTTATAGTCTTTCATATAACTATTTCCACATAATTTTTTATTGTTTTCAATTTTCTTTTTGTGTTCAAGTAAAGCCTCTTTAATTTCTGAAATTAAAGGTAAAGATCTATAACTTGATTTGTTTTTAGTTTTGTCTTTCAAAAGCAATGTTCTTTTATCATCTACAATAGCCTCAATTACTTTATGTTTAATTGTTATTGTATTATTAGTAAAGTCAAAAGCAGACCATTTTAAACCTAAAACTTCACTTCTTCTTAATCCATAAAAACTTGCGATTAATATTACTAATTCTAATGGATCATTTTTAGATTTTTCAAAAAGTATTTGTAATTCTTCTAAAGTATAATGATCGCCAATAAATTGATTTTTCTTTGGTCTTTCAATTTTATCAGCAGGGTTAGTTGGAATAATATCAAGTTTCATTGCAGTATCTAAAGCCTTTCTTATATTGGCATGATAATGTAATATAGAATTTCCATTCAATCCCTTTGCATATAAAGAGTCATAGAATTTTTGTATATGAACAGGTTTTAAATCTTTCAATT
>DXVF01000022.1 GCA_019417465.1 Clostridiales bacterium | reverse complement strand
CATGGAAAGAAAGCGTTTGCGAAAGTAGCATCCGGTTTTTCACCAACCACATAGTTAGTGCTTGTTTTCCGTGAGCTACAGGCTTTCCTAAAAAATTTATCTAAGTTAAATGCTATACGTGGCAAATATCCTAAATCTTCCATAATTGTGAATAACGGAAAAAAAATCGCCATTGGGGGTAACATAACTGCTATTACCCATGTTAAAGTAGAATAAGCTCCATCAATTAGAATACTAGTTAGCCAAGTAGGAGATGAAATTGATTCTAATAATAAAGTAAGTTTACATTGCAAATATCCAAAAAAATTTGACAGTAATTGAGATGGATAATTTGCACCTACAATTGTAAGCCAAAATATAATAGCTAAGAATAATAACATAATAGGTAATCCAAATGTTTTAGACGTAAGTATTTTATCTATTTTTCTATCTCTTTGATTATATCTACAATTTTTATATGTACAAATATCAGTACAAACATTTTCAGCAGTAAATAGTATAGTTGATACGATTTTATCTTTAAATTTATCTTTTTCATAATTTGACTTATTTAATAAATCTCTGCAGTTTGCTAACTCTTTATTTAAATTTTTATTATCTTTAAGTGTATTAGAGAATATATTTTTGTCAATAGAACTTATTATTTTTTCGTCATTATCTAAAAGTTTTAAAGCAATCCATCTAGATAAATATTTTTTATTTTCAGAAGTCATTTTTTCAATTTCAGACTGCAATTTTAATATTGAATCTTCTATTATACTTGGATATATTGGAGGTTTTGGAACAGGATTTAAAGTACCTTCACATACTTCTTGGACTTTTTTCATCAGATTATTTAATGTTTTCTTTTTTCTTGCAATAGTACCAACAACTGGCACTCCTAATGTTTTTTCTAATAGTTTTAAATCTATATTAATACCTTTTTTTTCGGCTTCATCTAATAAATTAACACACACTACTAATTTATTTGTAATTTCCATAGTTTGATAAACTAAGTTTAAGTTTCTTTCTAAACAGGTTGCATCTACTACAATAATGCTAGCATCAGCATCTCCAAAACAAATATAATCTCTTGCAATCTCTTCTTCTTCAGAATTAGACATTAATGAATATGTACCAGGAATATCAACTAATAAGAAATTTTCTTTGTTGAAATTTGTAATACCAGCAGCGTTGGAGACTGTTTTTCCAGGCCAATTGCCAGTATGTTGATGCAAACCAGTTAAATTATTAAAAATTGTGGATTTACCTACATTGGGATTTCCGCCCAATAGCTATAGTATATTTACATTTATTTTTTAGTTCATTTAAATCATTATTAAGTAATTTTGTTCCTGTAGAGCTGCTTGTTAGTCCCATAAAATCACCTTCCTATAGTAGTATATGAAAATGTGTAATAATTGTACACAATTTTTTATTAGAATGATTGAAAATCAGACGAAGATACCAGTAAAGTATATTGATATTGGACCTGATGATTCTGATGGATTATCAGATGAACATCTAAAAAGAGTGCTTGCAGTAGCAATAGAGAACTGTAGGCACTCTTTTTGAATATAAGTAATACTAGAAATTTATTATATATAGTAAGTTTTTTTAAGTAGTAGTTATAAATTAAGTATAATAAAACTATAAATTTGTAAGAGAGTCTAATAATTATTTAATATTACCTGTATATTTTTGGCATCTTCTTTTCTAAGAGCAATAGTGCTACTACGAACTAAATAAGCTGTTGAATCTCCTGTCATACTTCTAAAAATTGGAATAATTACAGTTCCTTTGCAAAGTCCAAGATCCAAAAGTCTTCTTCTGATTTGCCCAGAGCAATTTAGAGAATGTACAGTAACATCACTATTTAGAGTTACTTTATCGAGTGTAAATGTTTTCATATGTGCCTCCAAATTTTATATAAATGTATAGTATATGTTATGTACACAGCAAGAAAAAAGTTCATTAATGTAGAAAAGAATTATTATACTGAATGCTTGTAAATAATATAATTCAATTTGTAATATTAGTAATAAAAATTGCTAAAATGCTTTGTTTTCAAAGGTAAAAATAAAAAGTTAAAAAATTTAAAAATAAATGATGCTTTTTTTATTTTATTGTAGTATAATGTCAAATGTGTTAAAAAATATAGAAAGATAGAAAGGAATGAAGACACAAAATGGAAAGAAAAAGAGGGTTTGAGGTTGCTAAAGGTTTTGAAGATAAAGGAATTAATATGCCAGTAAGAAAAACAAAATATTCAGCTGGGTATGATATAGAAGCGGCAGAAGATTGTATAATACCTGCATATAAACCAGGACAAAAACCAACACTTGTAAAGACTGGATTAAAAGCATATATGCAGGAAAATGAATATATGATGCTTTGTAATAGAAGCTCTAATCCATTTAAAAAAGGATTGGTAATGGCAAATAGTGTTGGAATTATTGATGCTGATTATTATGGAAATCCAGATAATGATGGAGCATTTATGTTTGCTTTTTATAATTTCTTTGACCATGATGTAGAAATAAAAAAAGGAGATGTTATCGGTCAAGCTATATTTCAAAAATATAAAGTAGTAGATGATGATGCTGCAGAAGGTGAAAGAGTAGGAGGATTTGGATCTACTAGCAAATAAAGTGACATAAAAAAATAAAAAAGATTATCCCATGAAGCTCAACGGTTACAGGGAAAATTATAAAAAAAATAAATGGCAAAGGCTTTGACTTTTGCCATTTTTTGTTGTATAATAAAGAAGTAGTTAAAAAAGAGAAACGAAACCTTTCTTGACTTCAGAAAATTAGCATATTGAAGGGAGTGACTTACATGTTTAATGTAGGGGACAAGATTGTACATCCTATGCACGGTGCAGGTACTATCAGTGCAATAGAAGAAAAAAATATTTGTAATGAGACAGAACAATATTATATAATATCAATGCCTGGGGAAGTAAAGGTGATGGTTCCAATCTCAAAAGCGGAACAAATCGGAGTAAGAAGTATTATTAACGAAACTGATGTTCCTAAAGTATTAGGTATATTAGAAGAAGATGAAACAGAAATGTCTAATAATTGGAATAAAAGATACAGAGATAATATGGATAAAATGAGAAGTGGTAATATATATGAAGTAGCAGATGTTGTTAGAAATTTAAGTTTTAAACAAAAAGAAAAAGGGCTATCAACAGGAGAAAAGAAAATGCTTAATAATGCTAAACAAATTTTAGTAAGTGAACTTGTTTTAGCAGAACATGCATCAAAAGAAGAAATTGAAAAATTGGTAGATAATAAGATAAATATATCTTTTGAAGAAAATAGAATGCCAGTTGAAGAGAATATAGAAATTAATAAAAATATTGTAAGTAAATTTATTCCTTTTGATGGAACTGGTACATCTGATAATTAATTTAGTTATTTTAGCTTAAGTTAGTTACATATAATATATACATATTCAGCAAGTAATTTAGTAAGCATAAAAAAGAAGTGGAAATAATTCTACTTCTTTTTAATGTAATATGAAATTTATAATGTAGAGTAAAATTTAGCTAAGAGAGACTTAATATCATATAAAATAATTGCATAAAATTTCTTCAAAAATTAGTGAACAAATAATTAAATGTGGGTTGTAAGAGGATTAATTAATTATGAAATAAATTGACCCACTAAAGGTCTTAAATAATAATTTACATAAATATGTCAACTTCTGTAACATAATAAGAAGGATTTAAAAATAAAGCGTCGAATAATATAATTATAGTGAAAAGAAAGGTGTCATAAATGGTACGTTATAGTGATGAACTAATTGACGAGATAAGAAGTAAAAATGATATAGTAGATATTATATCACAATATGTAATATTAAAAAGAAGTGGTAGAAACTTTTTTGGGCTATGCCCATTCCATAAAGAAAAATCACCTTCTTTTTCTGTATCACCAGACAAGCAAATCTTTCACTGTTTTGGATGTGGTGTAGGAGGAAATGTTTTTCATTTTGTAGAAAAAATAGAAAATTTAAGTTTTATTGAAACTCTAGAAATGTTAGCAGATAGAGTAGGTATTAATTTACCTACTATAAATAATAATGTAGACGATAAATTAATAAAGCTTAAATCAAGAGTATATGACATAAATGAGACCACTGCAAAATTCTATCATGAAAATCTATATAAGCCTACTTCAAAAGAAGCTCAAAATTACATAAAAAAAAGAAAATTAGATAATAAAACATTAAAAAACTTTTTAATAGGATACTCTGGAACTTTTAATGAATTATATATACATTTAAAAGAAAAAGGTTTTTCAGATGAAGAAATATTAGCTTCAAGTCTAGTAAATAGAAATGAAAATGGGAAATTTATAGATAGATTCAGAAAGAGATTAATGTTTCCGATACAAGATACAAGAAATAGAGTTATTGCTTTTGGTGGAAGGGTTTTAGATGATAGTAAACCTAAATATATAAATTCACCAGAAAATATAGTGTATAGTAAAGGAAAGCATTTATTTGGACTAAATGTTGCAAAAAGAGAACAAATAAAAAAAATAATTATAGTAGAAGGATATATGGATGCAATATCGCTTCACCAAAGAGGTATAACAAACGTAGTTGCTTCATTAGGAACTGCAATGACAGAATCTCAAGGGAGATTATTAAGAAAAAGTAGCGAACAAGTAATAATAGGATATGATGCTGATGGTGCTGGACAAGCAGCTACAGTAAGAGGACTCGAAATTTTGCAGAATTTAGGATGTGATATTAGAATTCTTCAAATAGAGGGTGCAAAAGATCCAGATGAATTTGTTACTAAATATGGTCCAGAGAGATTCTTAAAATATGTGGATAATGCTATTTCTTTGGTAGAGTATAAAGTAAAAGTATTAAAACAAAATTTGAATATAGATAATACAAATGATAAAATAAAATTTTTAAAAGAAATAGCAAAGGAATTATCAAAGGTAGCTAATAATATAGAGAGAGAAGTATATGTAGATAAAATCTCTTTAGAATATAAAATTTCAAAAGAAGCTATTTATTCAGAGATAAATAAATTAATATATAGAAAAAATAATAACGAAAATAAAGTAGTAGTTAGTAAAACAGTAAAGCCACAAAAGAAATTTGTAGAGGAAACTGATCAAGCTGTAGCTAAAAGGGAAGGTTTAATAATCTATTTATTAATAAATTATCCAAGTGAAAGTTATTTGAAAATAAAAGAAATAATATCTATAAATGACATAAAAAGTCAAAGAAATAAAAAAATATTAACAAAATTGTATGAAGAATTAGAAAAAGGTTATAGTAATATTAATAATGTATTAGATTGGTTTGAAGAAGAAGAAATTATTAATTATTTAACAAGTATTATGGCATATGATTTTGAAATTACAGAAGTTAATAAATGTATAGAAGATATATTAAATATATATTTGAAGGAAAAACTAATAAAAAAGAGAAATAATATTATTAATAATCTAGAGAACAACGAGCTTACAAAAGAAGAAGTAGCTAATTATGAAAAACAATTAAGTGAAATAATTGTTAAATTAGCTAAAATAAAATAAGGAGGGAAGATATGAAAAAAACAGAAAAAGAAGAAGCAGATATAGAAAAAAATGAAAATCTAGACAATACTATCGATAAAAATAAAGAAAAAATATTGGAAATAATAAAAAAAGCTCAAAAAGATGGAAAAATAACATATGGAGAACTTGCTAGTCAATTAGATAATGCCAATCCAGATCAAATAGAACAAGTTTTTGATGCTTTTGAAAATCTAGGAATTAATGTTTTGAAAGATGATATGGATGAAGAACCAGATCCAGATGATTTAGAAGAAGTAGAAGAAGTTAATTTAGAAGATATAGATGTAACAAACATAGAAGGTGTAAATGTTGATGATCCAGTAAGAATGTATCTAAGAGAAATAGGAAAAATACCTCTTTTAAATTATGAAGAAGAAATAGAACTTGCAGAAAAAGTTTTAAATCGGAGATGAAGAAGCTAAACAAAAGCTTGCAGAATCAAATTTAAGACTTGTTGTTAGTATAGCTAAAAAATATGTTGGAAGAGGAATGTTATTTCTTGATTTAATCCAAGAAGGAAATATGGGATTAATAAAAGCTGTAGAAAAGTTTGATTATACAAAAGGGTATAAGTTTAGCACATATGCAACATGGTGGATAAGACAAGCAATTACAAGAGCAATTGCTGATCAAGCAAGAACAATAAGAATACCAGTTCATATGGTAGAAACTATCAACAAATTAATAAGAACATCAAGACATTTACTTCAACAATTAGGAAGAGAACCTACACCAGAAGAAATTGCAAAAGAAATGGAAATTCCTGTTGAAAAAGTATTAGAAATACAAAAAATAGCACAAGATCCAGTATCTTTAGAAACACCAATTGGTGAGGAAGATGATAGTCACTTAGGAGATTTTATACAAGATGAAGATTCACCAGCACCTCAAGATTCTGTTGCATATACTTTATTAAGAGAGCAATTAGAAGAAGTTATGAGTACATTAACTCCAAGGGAAGCTAAAGTTTTAAAACTTAGATTTGGATTAGAAGATGGAAAGGCAAGAACTTTAGAAGAAGTTGGAAAAGAATTTATGGTAACACGTGAAAGAATAAGACAAATAGAAGCAAAGGCATTAAGAAAATTAAGACATCCATCACGATCTAAAAAATTAAAAGATTATATGAGTTAAAAAATAGGAGGAATTTAAAATGAAAAAATTAAATAAAATTATAGCTTTAATAGGAATGCTGATAATAATGACTGTAGCGCTTACAGGATGTGAGATGAAATTTGGTTCTAGTAATAAGAAAGAGATAAATAAAGGTGATTTATCTGGATACACAGAATATACACATTCATCAGGCGTAAAATTTTCATATCCAGAAGATTGGACAGATTTAGGAACTAGTTCACAACCAGTATTTGCGAATGCTCAAAATGGAACAAATGTAAATTTACTTTCTGAATCAGTATCAAGTGTATATAACTTAACATCATATATAAGTGCATCAGTAGCAAATATAAAATCTAAATTAGGAGATCAAATTGAAGGAGAAGTTTCTCAAGAAGATGTTAAATTAAATGGAAGAGATGCTTCAATTATTACTTATACAATGACACAAGATGATATAAAAGTTAATATAAAACAAGCTTGTTTCATAGATGATAAAACAGCATATATTTTAACAACAGCTACAACTGATGAAGATCAAGATACAGAAATAGTAGATAATATTATTAGTTCATTTACAAAATAAATTATAATATAAAAATCAATATCAAAAAATATATATTAGTAACCAATGGCGAATATATTAGTTTGGTATTGATTTTTTTTTTCTTTTATGTTAATATATAAATAGAGTTTTGTATATTATTGGAGGTGAATATTATAACTATGGAAAAAGCGAATCCGTTAGATGCTTTGTGGAGAGTTTTTAAAGGAGAAGAAAATAGCAAAAAGAAAATAGTAGATTTAGATGAGATAACTGGTAAAAATCCAGAATTAGTAAAAATATTAAAACAAGCTAAAAACAGAGCAGAAGCAAGAGCAGAAAATCGTTTTAAAGAAGACTTATATAAGCAAACTAAAAGTAGTAGCGATTCTAAAAATATAGCAAGAAGTAAACAAAAACAGCAAACAACAAGAAGTAATAGTAAAAAACAGATAACTATAGATGATGAATAAATAAAAAAGAAAATAAAACTTTAATATTTTCTTTTTTATTTACTTGACAAATTTAAAGTTACCTATTATAATAGCTATTGTGTTTAATAAATGGCGAGATAGCTCAGTTGGCTAGAGCATCCGGTTCATACCCGGCAGGTCGATGGTTCGAATCCATTTCTCGCTACCAATTTTATAAAAGTTGCTTAAAATAGCATGTTTCAGACAATTTGAGACATACTATTTTCTATTTTATCACATTATTATCACATCAGTTTATAATAAGTAGTTTAATTTTTTAATTGCTTTTTGTTTTTGAGTATCTGAACTGTGCAAATAAATTTGAGTTATACTAACAGCAGTATGTCCCATTAGTTCTGCAACAGTTTCGATATCAACACCGTTTTTTTAACAATATAGATGCAAAGGTTATGTCTAATAGAGTGAAACTTTTTGTGATTAATGTTACATTCTTTTAATATTTTTCTCCATTGATATGCTACATTTTTTGCTTTTAACACACCACCTTCATCATCTGTAAATAATAAGCCTTCTTTATCTTTTACATTTTCCAACATTTCTATTATAGAATTGGAAAGAGGTATAGTTCTTATTGAGTTAGCAGTTTTAGGAATTTGAAATACTGTTTCTATATGTTTAGTGTTTTCATCTTCATATACATAAACTTCTTTAACACTTCGTTCTACTTTTAACGTTTTATTTTCTAAATCAATATGTTGCCAATCCAAAGCTAGTAATTCTCCTTGTCTTAAACCTGTTGACAAATCAAGAAGAATTAATAATTCATATTTAGTTCCTTTTATATATTTTTTTATCTTCTTTATTTCAGCCTCTGACAATATTTCTACTTCTTGATTTTTATTAGATACAATATCTGTGTCTTACTTCCTTTTAAATCTATTTTTAAGCAAGGATTTTTCAACATATAACAACTATCTATACACCAATTAAAAAATAGCTTTAAAACATCATTAATCCATTTTAATTGTGAATATGTTTTTTCTTTAGACAATTCATTAAAAAATTTCTGTAATTTCATTAAATTACAATCAATTAATTTTAAACCAGCTATTTCAGAATTTTTTATATAATTTCTATAAATACCTTCATATCGTTGAAATGTAGAAGGTTTTATTTTGCTAGAATTATGTAAGAAATCAAACAACCAAGTGTTCATCAAGTCTGACAGCACACAATATTCATAATTATTAATTAATCCGTTTTTAATATCATTCATATATGCATCAGCTTTATCATTTGCTTCTTTAATTCCTGCACCATAAAAGGTTTTTCTTACAGGTGTACCATCAGCTTTTTTACCTACAGTCCTAGTTACTCTGTAATATTGTTTTCTATTTACTTCAAAATTAGTTTTCTTTGCCATTTAAATCCTCCATGCTCTTAAAATATTAATAATATCATTTAGCATTACATTCGCACTAGATGTTGTGTCAATACCTTTAATCCATAAATGCACCATTTCTTTATCAGCTATTTGTTTAACTCCAGTATATTTAATTCTCGGAAAATCTTTAGCATTAAATATATTTCTTGCAGTATTATTGCCACAACCTAAAATTTTGGCAAGATGAATGGGAGTGATAGTGTCTGGAGCATCATTCCAGTTCAGAGTAGATTCACATTTCTTCATAATAACCTCCTAAATAAAAATATAAACAGTATAAATATACTGTTTGTCTTTAGTAAATGTATCCATATTTAGATTCATAGAAATTTAATGCATTTTGCATATATTCGCATGTAACATCAAAATAATCTGCTAGACTACAAATATTATCTATTCCGTCTTAAAATTGCTGATTTTAATTTGTCGTAGGGAATTAGAGTAAAGTAACTCCATTTTCTTGCTCTGTATTCTTGTTTGCTAACTAAATTTAAGTCGGAATTAAATTTAGTTTTTCTCTTTCGATTATTTCTTCGATATATTCTAAATTCATAATATTACTCCATATATTTTTTTAATTTTCAAAATTGGTATTCATATTATTCAAATCTTCTAGAGATTTTTTATAATCTTCAATAGTTACATTATTTTCTTTCATTAGCTGTTTCCCTTCGCTGATTAACTGATTAATTGTCTTTCCATACATACTTTTATAGGAAGCTTTTTCTATTTCTTCATCTGTAGCGTTATTTAAAGAGGCATTTAAACTAGTACTTATTCCGTCTTTAAACATATGATAGAAGACAGCGTATGATAAATAATAATATTTGTCATCATCTTTATTTTTGCTTCCAAACTCTTCTATTAAAGAATTTATGTTTTCTTCTGTTAAAGTTTGATTTTCGATAGGCAAAATAGACTGTACTTTTTCAGAAAAAGAATTGTTTTTAGTATTAGAGCTGCTTGAATTAGTAGAAGTTAAAGAAGATGTAAACTTAAATATGTTATCTTTATAAAAAAATATAAGAACCGCTATCGCTATTATAAATAACAACAGTACCACAAGATTTTTCTTTTTTCTAAATTTTATTTGTTTTACAGTTGTATGTTTTCCTTCTTTAAAAATTTTACTAGAACATTTCGGACAATACCCAAAGCTATCAATATTTTCTTTTGATTTACCACAGTTATTACAAATATTTTTCATCTATAAGTCTCCTTATTTTTTATCTTCTTCGTCTTTTTCCTGTTTTGCAAGTAATGCTTCTATAGTGCTTTTAATAATAGCTTTATTAGTTTCGTTTAGACCTTTTATGCCAGAAGCAAAAGCAATGTCTGCTTCGTCTATATTTATTTCTTGTTTAGGTTCTGGTAACTTGCCATGATAAGTATAATGTAAGTGAAACATTATTTTTTTTATATCTTCTTGCCTATTTAAAGGCAAACTTTTAACAGCTTCATTTATTATATCTTCAACGTTTTCTTGTCTATGTTTATTTATATAATTTAAAGTATTACATAGTAATTCTGTTTCTTCTTGTGTTCTTTGATAATTAAGTGTAAGAGAATCTATTTTTTTGAAATCTTCATAATTTCTATAGTAACTTTTTCCCATTAAATAATCCATCGTGCAATTGAAAATTTTACACATTCTCAATTTTATATCGTCACTAGGTGCATTTGTTCCATTTTCATAGTTTGCAATGTTAGATTTTGAATTTAAACCAAGCAGTTTTGATAATTCTTCTTGTGTTAAATTTTTTTCTTTTCTAAGTTCTTTTACACGTTCTTTAATAGTTGTCATAAAATCAGCTCCTCCTAAAATATTATAACATTAGGTTCAGCAAAAGTAAACAGATTAAAAATTTTTTTCTTAGAAAATAGTGAATTAGCCAGAATTACAAAACTTTTCTTATAAAAGCTATTGACAAGTTCAGGATAACTGATAAAATAAGTTCAGAAAAACAGAACGGAGGTGAATAGATGAACAAGTGGGAAAATTTTGTTTTTACAGAAGAACTAAAAAAAGAAAGAAAAAATAAAGGTTACTCAATTGAAGATATGGCAAGAATGATGGGATTTAAAAGTAAAGTGGCATATTACAATATCGAGATGGGAATAGCAGAACCTAAAATTTCTCACATTAATAAAATTTCTCAAATATTAGGTAAAGCACCAAGAAATTTTTTTAACTTTAAAGTTCAGCAAAACTAAACAAGAAAGGAGCAATAATGAAAGATTTAATAAAGATTAATATTAATGAAAATCAAGAACCAATAGTAAATGGTAGGGAATTACACGAAGCATTAGGAATAAAAACAGATTATAAAAAATGGTTTGATAGAATGTGCGAATATGGATTTACTAAAAATGTTGATTACTGTACAGTTAGTCAAAAATGTCCAATAGCGAATGGAGGATATCAAGAAAAATTCGACCATGCAATTAAATTGGATATGGCAAAAGAAATAGCAATGATACAGAGAAATGAAAAAGGAAAAGAAGTAAGACAATATTTTATACAAGTAGAAAAAGATTTTAATAGTCCAGAAAAAGTAATGTCTAGAGCATTAAAGTTTGCAGAGGAAAGATTAAACACACTAACATTAGAAAATACTCAACAAAAACAATTAATAGGAGAGTTAAAACCAAAAGTAGATTATTTAGATACAATTTTAAAAAACAAATCAATAATGACTGTTACAGCAATAGCAAAAGATTATGGAATGAGTGCTAAACAATTTAACAAAAAATTACATGAGTTGGGAGTTCAATTCAAGCAAAGTGAACAATGGTTTTTATACAAACAATATCATAATTGTGGATATACACATAGCAAAACTACTGAAATAACACACAAAGATGGAACTAAAGAATTGAAATTAAATACTGAGTGGACTCAAAAAGGGAGATTATTCTTATATGAATTATTAAAGAAAAATGGATTAGTTCCAGTAATAGAGAGGTGAAAATAAATGAGTACTAACGTACCAAAATATTATAGTGCAGAGCAATACTCCAAAGAAAGTGGATTAGGAGTAGAAGAGGTAAAGAGGCTTTGTCGAATAGGTGAAATACCATGAAAGATGACACAGGGCGGATATTACAAAATACCAGTTTATGAAAATGCAGTACCAAAAGAGCAATACGACCAGTTAAATAAAAAATATATAAAAGCAATAACAATATTAGAACAAATAGGAAATACAGCAAAACAAATCATTTAGAAAGGCAGGTGAATAGAGATGGTAAGACCAAGAGGAACAGATAAAGCAAAAGTAATAAGAGTAATAAGAACAGAATCGATTATTGGGAATGGAACAAAAGAAGACCAAGTACGACAAATATATCAATACTGGGATTTTAAAGGTAATTTGTTGGCCAAGCACGATACTTTAGATGAAGCATTAGTTATTTAGATTTTAAAGACTTTTTATCTTTAGCAATATTAGGAATATCAGTTAATAATTGTTCTTCATCATGTCGAGCAATATACCATTTTTCTAGTAATAGTTCTATTAGTTTTAACAATCTTTCAGCCTCATACGGGTCAACGTCAACGACAACATTAACATCTTTTTCCATATGGGCTCCGATATTACCGATAGAACGTAAAGAATTTATTGCATTCCATTGAGCGGTAGGTATCTTATCTTGAAGTGCGTTAATTTCATCAATTAAACGAGATTTGGAAATTTTCCAAAAATCTCTAATCATACCTTGTAAACAACGACGAGAAAGTGTCGCAGAAGCTTTTGGACTTAGGTTAATAATGGAATAAGCTTCTTCGTAATCTTCACGAATATTTTTAGGAATATATTCTGGAAATTGTCGTGCATTGGAAATTGGATATATAGGAACAACAATGTCACTTAAAATCGAATCTCCAACTGCAACAAAAGAAACTTTTTTACATTGAGGACAATAATACATATGAACATTGATAATACCTGTATTTACGAAATCTTCAGTTACAAAGTGTGGAACATCTACATTAAAATAACATTGTTCTTCTCGATGAGTATTGTCATATAATGGAATATTTGCGTTACAAAAAGGACATATGTAATTACCGTTTGATACAGAGTTAGAATAGATATTACTAGCCAATATAATCACTACCTTTCTTAATAAAGATAGGTAGATTATATAAATAAAAAAATTAAAAGTAAAGGAGATGAAACAAATGACAAAAAGAGAGTAAAAATTAATAAGACAAGCTCAAATAAGAGCAATTAAATGTACATTAGGATTAATTAGATTATACAGCTTAGGTTTTGCGGGATTAGTTTATATGTTTATGAAATAATTTTTACAAATGTTCAGTTTAGAGAAAAATGCATGTTAAAGTAGATTTAGAGGAGGTGATTAAAATATTAAGAAAAAGTAGAGTTATAGAAAGAAAAAAAGGAGATGAAACAGAATATCTAATGACAGCTAAACAAGAAACTATAGAGGGTTATTTTGAAATGTTAGATGTAAACAAGTGGCTTAAATTTAAAGCTTTTACAGTAGAACAATATAACAAAGCTGTGAAGTTTGAAGAAACAGTTTTAAACATATTAAAAGAACTAGCAGTGCCTGGAAAACAGTACTAGTTCAAAACAATTAGTATTTATGTTAATACCTTAAAATTATATTAACATAAAGCTATTGAAAAATCAAGGGGGTTTTATGGAAGATAAATATTTAGAAGAAGAACGAATCAGATTAGATAAACAAGAAAGAAAACCAGTTTATGAATGTCAATATTGCGGAGCAGACATATATAAAGGCGAAGATTATCATGAATTAGATAATGAAATATTCTGTTGTAATTGTTTTGATGAAATAATTATTAAAGACACTACAAGAATTGTAGGTGAAGATTAATGAATAAAATACAAGAATATTTAGAAAGAAATTCTAAACAGATAACCGAAATAATAGAGAGTGAAGATGTTTATAGAATAGAAGATATATCAGAATTAACAAAATTAAACTGTTTAATAGCAGAAACTTATATAAAGATTGTGGGTGATAAAGATGGAACTATATCCCCACCAAAAAAAGGTACTAGAACAACTAAAAAACAAAAATAAATGTGCATTGTATCTGGATATGGGGTTAGGTAAAACATTCGTAGCAAGTGAAAAGATGAAAGAATTGAATGAAAATTTAAATATTATTGTTTGTCCTAAATCTGTAGTAGATACTTGGGAAAATCACATTAAACAATTTTATCCAGAATATCAAGTATACAAATATGAAATACCTAAAGATTTAACATTAAAAACAGTAATAATAATTAATTACGATTTAATCTGGAGAAGAGCAGAATTTCAACGTTTAAAAGACTATACATTAATTTTAGATGAATCACAGTTTATAAAAAACTCTACAGCATCTAGAACAAAATTTATTATGAAAATGAACTTTAAAAACTTAATATTATGTTCTGGAACACCAACACGGTGGGAAATATGAGGAATTATTAACACAATGTCATCTACTAGGTTGGAAAATAACAAAAAAAGCATTTTGGAATATGTACATAAATTACATTTTAATCAATATTGGAGGTTTTAAAACACCTAAAGTTATAGATTATAAAAATGTAGAACATCTAAAACTTAGATTGTCAGAATATGGGGCAGTTTTTATGAAAACAGAAGAAGCAATTGAACTTCCAGAGCAAACACATAACATAATAAAGGTAAACAATACAAGTGAATATAAGACTTTTAAGAAAGATAGAATTGTAACAGTTCATAATAATTTGCTAGTTGGAGATACATCACTTACAAAATTATTATATTTAAGGCAATTAGCATCTCAATACAATAAAAATAAATTACAAGCATTAAAAGATTTAATTGAGTCAACAGATGATAGATTAATAATATTTTACAATTTTAATGAAGAAAGAAAAGAAATAGCAGATTGTGTAAAAGCACATCTAAGTATCATAGCAGGTGATATTAAAGACTTAAGGAATTATGAAAAATATAATGATTCTGTAACACTTGTACAATATCAAGTAGGAGCTACAGGGGTTAATTTGCAAAAAGCAAACAAAATAATTTATTACAGTTTGCCACTTAGTTCAGAATTATTTGAACAAAGTAAAAAGCGTATTCATAGAATACGGTCAAAAAAATATATGTTTCTATTATTATTTAATAACTCAAAATTCTATAGAAGAAAAGATATTAGAGACATTAAAACAAAGGAAAAATTATACAGATGAATTATTTAGAAAGGATGATAAATAAATGGAAAGATTAGATTTTAATAGTGAATTATTGAAACCAATGAAGGATCAATTAGAAGTTATTTTAAATAGATTAATGAATGTTGTTGTAACTGGAAGAAGAGAAGCTGAAATTACTCTAAAAATTAATTTAGATAGTACTCATTTAGGAGAAACACAAGATGACGGGAATTACATAGAATGGGAAGAACCAAGACTTGATTATCAAATAAGCGAAAAAATTAAAGAAACAAAAAATACTAACAAGGGAAGCTTAGGATATGACTATGAATTAAAGATAAATGAAGATACTAATGAAGTTTATGTAGAAAAAATTAATAAACAATTAAGTATAGATGAGATGGAGGATTAAATGCTAGAAAGAGATTTTCAAAATGAAGTAATTAAATTTCTAAGGTCTCAACACATTTATTACATAAAGGTTTGGCGGAGGAGGATATCAACGTTCACGGTATTCCAGATTTAATAATATGCCTAAATGGCTTGTTTGTTGCAGTAGAGCTAAAAAAAGAAGATGGAAAACCTAGTGCATTGCAACTATATAACATAGAACAAATTAAAAAATCTAATGGACAAGCTATTATTCTAAAACCAAGCCAATTTGAAAAGTTTAAGCAAAAAGTACTGTAGGTAAAAAAGAATGTACAGTTATTCAAGAGTATCAACTTATTGTAATTGTCCTAGACAGTATAAGTATAGGTATATAGACAAATTAAAAGTGTATGATGATTTTGAAGCAGATAATGCCCTAATAGTTGGAACAACTATACATTTAGGAATAGAACAAGGATTAAATGTAGCAATAATGTACTACAAACAACAATTTCCTAGAATAACAGATAAGCATATAGAAGAAATTATGAAGTTAGAATATTGGATTCCTATTGTAAGAGAACAATTAAAAAATCTACGGAAGTGACTTTACTTATGAATATGAAATAAAAAACACAGAGTATGTAGGATATGTGGATTTAATAATACATAATCAAGATGGTACAGTAGATGTAATAGATTTTAAATATTCTAACAATATAGAAAATTATATAAATTCAAAACAAGTACATTTATATAAATACTATCTAGCACAAAAAGGATTTAAAGTAAGAAATTTAGGATATTTATTTATTCCTAAAACTGCAATAAGAATGAAAAAAACAGAAGATACATATCAGTTTAGAAAAAGAATTTTAGAGACATTACAAGATAAAAAATTACAACTTAAAAAGGTTAATTATGATGAAAATAAAGTAAAAGAATTTTTTGAAGAAATAAAAAAAATAGAACAAGATGAGAGTTACGAAAAAAATGAAACAAGATTATGCGATTGGTGTGATTATAAAGAATATTGCCAATCAAACGAAACGATAGATTATATGATTTCAAATAAATAAGGAGGAAAATTATGTTACCAGAAAATAAAAAAAGAGATGTTCAAGCATCTAAAAAAGTAAAATTATATTTATATGGAAGCCCAATGTCTGGAAAGACAACTTTTGCAAATGGTTTCCCAGAAGTATTAATGTTAAATACAGATGGAAATATTCAATATGTTGATAGTCCATGTGTAGCAATTAGAGACAAAATAACTATGAATGGAAGAATAAAAAATACAAAATTTGCATGGGAAGTATTTAAAGATGCTGTAGATGAAATTATAGCAGGTCAACATACATTCAAAACTATAGTAATTGACTTAATAGAAGATGTATATGAGGCTTGTAGGGTATATATGTACGATAAATTAGGAATAGAGCATGAATCAGATGCAGGTTATGGAAAAGGCTATGACATGATAAAAACAGAATTTTTAACAACAATAAAAAGAATTATAAATAGTGATTACAATATTATCTTACTAAGTCACGATAAAGTAGAAGAGGTTAAATTTAAAAATGGTACAAGTATTACAAGTTATACTGTAAATCTACAAGAAAAAATTGCTAAGAAGATAGCAGGAATGGTTGATATAACAGCAAGAGTAGTACTTGATAATGATAATAATAGATTTTTAGATTTTACATACAACGACTATGTATTTGCATGGAAAAAAGGTTCAAAAACTATACTCTATGGTTTATGGAAATTAAAAGAATATAAAGAAGATTACATTGTACTAGTTGAAGGAGAATCTGATACACAAACACTTTGGTATTATGGAGTACAAGCTTTAGGAGTACCAGGTGCAAGTAATTTTAAAGAGGAATATGTTCATATATTAGAAAACTTTAAAACAATATATATACAAGATGAGGAAGACCAAGGAGGAGCTACTTTTGTAGGAACAATATTAAGGTATCTAGATAATAGTAAATGTAAAGTAATAACTTGTAAGAAGTTTGGTTGCAAAGATATTTCACAAGTACATATAAAAAACAAATTTGATAAAGAAGAATATCTAAAATCTGAAAAAGAAATCAAATTTAATAAAATGGCTTTTTATGATGATAACAAATTTTTACATGATGCATTTGGAGATTATTTAATTAATAAATACAACATATTAAAAATAGAAAAAAGATTATATATGTATCAAGAAGGTAGTTATATTTCTTGCGAGGATGCCCTAGGAAGCTTTATTGTAAATTTAATACCTAATTTATCAATGAATAAAAAAAGAGAAGTAAAAGACTATATAAAAGACAAATGCAAGGAAGTGGAAGAAGCAGATGAGAAATATATATGTCTAGAAAATGGAATTTTAGATATTAAAGATTTAAAACTAAAATCTCATTCTACAGATATTGTAACAAGAAATAAAATTAAATTTGCATTCTATGAACAAGAAAAGAACAACGAAGTAGATACAATTATGAACAATCTAGCAGTTGATGACCAAGAAGTAGTGACATTACTATACGAAATGATAGGTTACTGTTTATATAGAGGAATGCCATTTCAAAAAGTATTTATACTTGTTGGAAATGGAGCAAACGGAAAATCAACACTATTAAATATGATAACGAAATTGTTAGGAGAAGAAAATGTATCGCATGTTGATTTAAAAGAAATAGCAGGAAACAGATTTGGTAAGGCTGAGCTATATGGGAAATTAGCAAATATTGCAGATGATTGTAGTGCTAGTTATCTAGACGATACATCTGTAATGAAACGTATTACAGGAGAAAGTTATACAAGCATTGAATTTAAAAACCAAAACAGTTTTAGTGCAAAAATAAATACAAAAATGATTTTAAGTTATAACACTATCCCTAGAATGAATGATACTACAGATGGATTAACACATAGATTAGTAATAATTCCATTAAATGCAGTATTTAAAAAAGGCAATCCAAATTACGATCCATTTATTAGCGAGAAATTAAAAAAGAAAGAAAATCTAGAATATGTACTCTATAAATCTGTACAAGCTATAAGCAAAGTTCTAGAAAATAAAGAATTTACAGTTCCTAAACAAATAGTAGAAGCTACTGATGAATATGTAAGAGAAAATAATCCCGTAGCTAATTTTCTATATGAAGTATATGAGGAAAAAGAAATTTCTGATATACCATGCAATGAATTATATACAGCATTTGATGTCTGGAGAAAGGAAAATAAGTTTAGAGGAGAAATGAGTCTTACTAGATTTGGTAAAGAAATGAAGAAATTAGGGTATGAAAGAAAGCAAATGAAAAAAACAATACTATAAAAAGATATTATGTTAAACAAGAAATCTTTGAACAAATATCTATATAGTAACTAAGTTTTAACTGAGTGGTAACTGATTTTAAAACTGTCTTATTTATTAATATATATATACTTTAACTGACTTAACTAAGTTTAATATATATAAATTATATATTTATATAGTAATTATATATATATAAAAATATAAGAATAAGATTAGTCAAAAGTTAGTGAAGTCAGTTACCTCCTTAGAACTGTAAGGGTTTCGACGTTACTAAGTCGGTTTTTAAGTGTGTTACCTTAAAAAAATGGAGGAAAAATGGTAAGAAATAAGGAATTTAATGATTGGTTAAAAGAACAAGAAAAAATAGAACCTAATGAAAATGTATTAAAAACATTTAGATATTTTTTAATGCAATTAGAAGAAGATGTGAAAAATGATACATATAACAAAACACATTGCGATGCTATAGATAAATATGCAATGAAAGTGATTAACAGAAAAATAATGAACGAAGAGAAAGTAATAGAGTTTGTGAGACAAGCACAAAATTTAATTTAATAAAGCAGGTGATTAAATGAAATACATATATTTTATAGCATATTTTATGAAAACAAAAAACGGATTTGGATTTGGAAATGTAAATATTACTAGAAATAAAAAAATAAACAATATCGAAGAAATAAGAGATATTGAAGAAATCATAAAAGACGACTGTAAACTAGAAACAGTATCAATAATGAATTATAAATTATTAAGCTGGTAAAGGAGGACAAATGAAATACATACTAATAGAAATGTTCTTCGGCTACATATTTAGACCAATTCTACTGTGGAATATACAAGATATATTAACAATTTTATTAGAGATGGCATTGTAAAATTAAACATAAAAGAAATAGATAAGATGTTTAATTATTTAAACTTAGAAATAGATAGAAGAAATGCAAGAAAAATAGGAAGTACATAAAAAAGAAGAGTTCAATTGAACTCTTCAGAAAAGATAAGAATAAATTATTAATTGCATTCTTCTGCCAATACTCTAAGAGCGAGACGTTCTTCAGTATGGAGATGGTTTAACTTATCAGAAAGATAAATATAAGTATTCCTATTATTGTTATAGCAAATATGAAGGAATGAACCTAAATAAGAACCATTCTTAAAAACTTCATAAGACTTCAATTCGCTATAATTTTTGAGAAATGAACCATACTTATCTTTCAAAGCATCTGACAAATCTAAAATGCAATTCCGAACTTCTAATCCATACATAATTGTACCTCCTAAAAAATATGTTAATTAAATTATACAATATTAAATTGTTAAAGTAAATGGAAGTTTATTCCGGAAAGATAGGTGAAAAATGAGTAGAGCAGATGAGATGTTTGAAGAATTAGGATATGAAATAGATATTGATATTAAATACGGACTTATAAGATACAACAAAGAAGATAAATATTATATAAGATTTGCAATTGAAGATAAAACAATAGAATTAAATAGCATTGAAGATAATAGGGTATGGATATTAGGCATGAATATGAAATTACTACAAGCAATAAACGAAAAAGTGAAAGAATTGGGGTGGTTAGGTGTCTAAAGAAATGAGTATAGAAGAAGTAAAAATAGTTGAAAATTTACTTGAAGATAGTAGAGATTGTGGGCAATATTGTATAACAAGAACAGAACTAGATGCAATAGAAAAAGTATTAGCAGAATTAGAAAAACATATTGAAAAGAAAGATAAACAAATAGATCTAATGGCGAAATACATACTACAATTTACAGTACATACTAAAAAAACAGCTAAATTTTGTAATGATGAAAATTGCTTCAAGGACAAAATGTGTAAATGTGAACAATGTATAGAACAATATTTTAAAAGAAAAGCAGAGGAGGAATAAAAGAGTATGGAAGATG
>DXVF01000021.1 GCA_019417465.1 Clostridiales bacterium | reverse complement strand
TGCACGTACGGGTCTGAAAGGGGCATAGTCAGTAATGGCTATGTCTACTTACTTATTCAAATTCCTAGTGTATATAAATGGGGTGCAGAAAAAGGAAGAATACAAATGTTTATATTAATAATATTGGTAACAGGATTGATAGGGGGAGCAATTTATTTATTAACAACATTTGGTATTGGAGTTGATTTTAATAATATTATAGAATTTATAAAAAACTATGGAATATATGTAACAATAATATTTATAGGAATAATGTATTTTATCTCATATAGATTATCATGCAAAATATTTCAAAAGAAAGAATTATAAAGCTATAACCTACGAAAGTAGTTTATATAGAGTAACTTCCAACAATAATATTTTAAGGAGGAATGAAAGATGAACAGAAAGTTATCTTATAATGGAAAAACAGTACCAGAAATGACAACAAAAGAATTACAGGAACAGTACAAAACGAACAAAAATAGACTAAGAGTAAGAAGTGTTTTTCTTGGAGGAGTGTCAATATTGGCTTTTTTGGCAATGCCAATACTAGCAATAGTACCAATTGGCGTTGGTGTAATAACAGGTTACTGGCTTATGAAAAACAATGAAGCAATAAAAGAAGAAATTGATAGAAGATAGCTTTAAGGTTCAGAATATGACACTCAATCTTGGGTGTCATATTTAATATCTTACAAAAATGTAAGGTTTTGTAAGGCAAATCGATGGAATAAAAATAGAATACTGTTATAATATATATGTTAGTTATAAATCTATAACTAAATGAAATACCGAATCACAGAGATTAAGTAATTAATGTGGTAAAAATCGCATAAAACATGATTTATGCTATAAGCTGAAAGGAGAATGAATTATGAGCTTTTTAGGAAATGTATTATGGTTTATTTTTGGAGGTTTTCTTAGTGGACTTTCTTGGTGTATATCAGGAATTTTGTGGTGTATAACAATTGTAGGAATCCCTTATGGAAAACAATGTTTCAAATTTGCAAGTTTAGCATTTGCACCATTTGGTAAAGAGATTGAATATGGAGGAGGAGTTCCATCTGTAATTGCCAATGTGATATGGATCATTTTCTTTGGAATACCAATGGCATTAGAAAATCTACTTTTTGGATGTCTATGGTGTATTACAATAGTAGGAATTCCATTTGGACTTCAATTTTTCAAGATTGCCAAATTATCTTTAGCACCTTTTGGAGCAACAGTAGAATAAGTATAATTTATAGTTTATGCGATTTTATGGGAGAGTGTATTGCTCTCTCATTTTATATTGAAATTTTTTAAAAAAAAATTTTAAAATGTCACTTACTTGTCACTCTGATTGTTTTATAATTAAGTTAGTCGTTAGCAAGGAGAGAATTTTACGGATAACGTAGGTAATTGACAAAGAAGATTGTTTACCTAAACGAAAGGAGAATTAATTTTTATGGAAATTTTAAGAGTAGAAAATTTAAGTAAAGTTTATGGAAAAGGAACAACAGAGGTAAAAGCATTAGACAATGTTTCATTTAAAGTAGATAAAGGAGAATTTGTTGCAATAGTTGGAGCAAGTGGAAGTGGAAAATCAACATTGCTACATTTAATTGGTGGAGTAGATAGACCAACAAGTGGAAAAGTATTGATAGATGGAAAAGATATATATAGATACAATGATGATGAACTTGCAATATTTAGAAGAAGGCAAGTAGGATTGATATATCAATTTTATAATTTAATTCCTATACTAAATGTAGAAGAAAATATTACATTACCACTAAGTTTAGATAATAGAGAAATAAATAAACAAAAACTAGATGAATTAATAAAAGTATTAGGATTGGAAAGTAGAAGAAAACATTTGCCAAACGAATTATCTGGAGGACAACAACAAAGAACTTCGATAGGAAGAGCAATGATAACAAGTCCTGCTATAATACTTGCAGATGAACCAACAGGAAACTTGGATTCTAAAGCAAGTGATGAAATTGTAGCATTATTAAAGAAATCTAATAAAGATTATAAACAAACAATAGTAATGATAACTCACAATATGGAAATAGCAAAATGTGCTGATAGAATTATTAAAATAGAAGATGGAAAGATCGTTAAGGAGGTTTAGCAATGAATATTCTTAACAAATTATCTATAAAAAATTTAAAATTAAATAAAAAGAGAACTATAAGTACAATAATTGGTATTGTATTATCTGTAGCTTTAATTTGTGCAGTAGCAACAATGGCAACAAGTTTTAGAGAAACATTACTACAAGGTGCTATTAGTAAAAGAGGTTATTATCATATAAAACTATCAGACATTACAGAAAATGATATAAAAGACATAAAAAATAATAGAGATATAAAAGATATTAAGCAAATACAAGAAGTTGGGTATGCGGAACTAAAAATAAGTCAAAATAAAGATAAACCGTATACACATATATATTCTATGGAGAATAACACATTTGAATTTTTAAAATTTAAACTAATAGAAGGAAATTTTCCAAAGAATGAAAATGAAATTATTATAAGTAAACACATTATAACAAATGGAAAAGGTGATATAAAAATAGGAGATACAATTACACTAGATGTAGGTAAGAGAATATCAGCAGATAATATAGAACTAGATTCTTCATATTCATATCATAGTGAACATGAAAAAATAGAAGATAGTGAAAAATATACTTTTAAAGTTGTTGGAATGATAGAAAGACCAGATTATACCTTTGAAAATACTGGTGATCCTGGTTATACAATGATAACTACAAATCTAAATAAAGGGAAGAAAGAGGCATATTTATCATTAAAAGAACCAAAAGAGTATAAATCATCTATTTCAGAACTATTAGGAATAAATTATGATGATCTAAAAATAATAGAAAAAAATGGCGAAGAAACAAAATATAAACATGAGATAAATAGTGAAATATTAAGATGGGAAGTATTTGCTTTTTCAGACTCAACAGTTAGCATGTTGTATTCAGTAATAGGAGTAGTAATATTTATTATTATATTTACAAGTGTATTTTGTATAAGAAATTCATTTGCAATATCAATAACAGAAAAAATAAAAATGTATGGAATGCTTTCAAGTGTTGGAGCAACAAGAAAACAAATAAAGAAAAATGTTATTTTTGAAGCAATGGCATTAGGATTGATAGGAATACCATTAGGAATATTATCAGGATTATTTGCAGATTTCGTATTATTAAAAATAGTAAATGTTCTATTAAGTGATGCACTAGTTGGATATGCAGATGGAATAGTATTTAAAGTTTCGATTACACCTATAATAATTTCTATTATATTAGGATTTATAACAATATACTTATCAGCAATTAGTTCAGCCAAAAAAGCTGCAAAAGTAAGTCCAATAGAACAATTAAGAAATTCAGATGAAATAAAGATAAAGAATAAAAAGTTAAAAACTCCAAAGATAATAGAAAAAATATTTAAAACAGGAGGAGTTTTGGCTTATAAAAACTTAAAAAGAAGTAAAAAGAAATATAGAACAACAGTAATATCAATAGCAGTTAGTGTGTTTATATTTATCACGATGAATGCATTTATAACTAATATGTTTGATTTAACAGAACAATATTATGAGGATTATGATTATAATCTTTGTATAGATTCTTCAAAATTAACTGATGAAGAAATAAGTAAAATTGTAAAACAAGAAAATGTTGAAAGTTATCATATTTTATATCAGACAAGAAGTACATATAAAATAAGAGATTTAAGCCAAGTTAATGATTATGGTAAGGATTTAATCGCAAAGGAAGATTCAGGAGAAAAATATAGTGGACTTTGGCTGGTAGCATTAGATGAAACATCATTTAAAAAATATAGTAAAAAAATAGGTGTAAAATTTGAAGATGTGAAAGATACTGGGATTTTATGTGATGAATATAATGAGTATGATAGTGAAACAGGAACTGTAGAATTAAAAAGATTATATAAATATAAAAAAGGAGATACAATAATTGGAGAATACGATAAAGAAGAACTTAAAATCAAAGTAGGAGCTGTAAGCAACATTAAACCTTATGGACTTGAAAAAACTTTCTATGATGGTGGATATTTTGTTGTTAATAAAAATGAATTTAAAAACATTGATTTTTCAGACAATGTGACAATTACTATTCAATCTAATAATACTACTGAATTACAAACAGCTATAGAAGAAAAAGACAATTCTTTAAGAATTGTGAATTTAGAAGAAGCAGCAAAAGAAGAAAAATCAATGATATTAGTTACAAATATTTTCTTATATGGATTTATTGCTGTTATTACTTTAATTGGTGTTACAAATATATTTAATACCATTACATCAAATATGGAGTTAAGACAAAAAGAATTTGCAATGTTAAAAAGTATAGGAATGACAAAAAAAGAATTTAATAGAATGATTAATTTAGAAACACTATTTTATGGAACAAAATCTTTATTATATGGAATTATTTTAGGGTTACTTGGAACATTAGCAATGTATAAAGCATTTTCAGTAAAAATAGATGCAGGAATGTATATTCCTATAAAACCTATTATAATCTCTGTGATCTTTGTATTTATTTTAATATTTATTATAATGAGATATTCAATATCTAAAATAAATAAGCAAAATACAATAGAAACTATTAGAAAAGATAATATATAAGCATAGGGAGGTGGAAATTAAGTTAGCTGTTAGAGAAGAATGAGCCATGCAGCTAACTTATGTTGAAACCACCCTAAATTTATTGTATAATGCAGTTGGAGGAATGAACATGAAAATATTATTAGTAGAAGATGATGAACTAATAGCAAAAGGATTAACATATTCGTTTAATCAAAATGGATATAATTTAGTTCATAAAACAAATATTAAAGAAACAACAAACTTTCTACAAAATGAGAAAGTAGAATTTATAATATTAGATATTTCTTTACCAGATGGAAATGGTTTAGATTTATATAACAATATAATAAAAAAATTAAATATACCTACAATATTTCTAACTGCAAAAGATGATGAAGAAACAATAGTAAAAGGTTTAGAACTAGGAGCAGAGGACTATATTACAAAGCCATTTTCTACAAAAGAATTAATTGTAAGAATAAAAAAGATTATTTTAAGAACAAAGAAAAATCAAATTATAGAAATAAAAGATATTAAATTTGATATAGATAAAATGGTAGTATATAGGAATCAAGAAAAAATAGAATTTACAAGTTTAGAAATAAAAATATTACATTTACTATTTATGAACTTAAATAAAGTTGTAACAAGAAATGAAATTATAGATAAAATCTGGGAATGGACAGGAAATGATGTGAATGATAACACAGTAACTGTATATCTAAAAAGGATAAGAGAAAAGTTGCAAACAGATATTATAATAACTATAAAGGGAATAGGATATAGGATAGATGAAGATGAAAAATAAAATTGAACTAAAAAAATCAATAATAATCAGCATATTTGTAATTCTAATTTGGTCAAGTATTTTTACATTATTTAATCTTTATCAATATAGTGTTTATACAAATAACTTTAATAATAAAATAGACCAAATAGTAACTAAAATAGCAACAGAATATCCAGATATACAAAAAAGTGATGTAATAGAGATTTTGAATGGTGATGAAAAAGCTAATGGTAATATTTTAAAAGAGTATGGAATTGATTTGAAAAAAGAATCTATTGTAATGGAAAATGACAAATATTCTAATATTTTTACAATATTAAATGTTGGAATGCTTATATTACTTTGGATTTCATTGTTAATTGTTTTCTTAAAATATAATAAGTCAAAAGACAAGAAATTAAAAGAAATAACACAATATATAGAAGAAATAAACAGAAAAAATTATAAATTAAATATTGATGATAATACAGAAGATGAGCTTTCAATATTAAAAAATGAAATATATAAAACAACTATAATGTTAAAAGAACAAGCTGAAAATTCATTAAACGATAAGGTAAACTTAAAAGATTCATTATCAGATATTTCACATCAGTTAAAAACACCACTAACATCAATAACAATTATGCTTGATAATATAATTGATAATCCAAATATGGAAAATCAAACAAAAAGTGAATTTATAAAAGATATTAAAAGAGAAATTACAAATATAAACTTTTTAGTACAAGCTTTATTAAAATTATCAAAATTTGATACAAATACAATAAAATTCACAAACAAAGAAGAAAAAGTTATTGATATTTTAAACACAGCAATACAAAATGTATCGGTTTTGTGTGATTTAAAGGATATTGAAATTGTAGTAACAGGAGATACAGAAAATACTATAAATTGTGATATAAGATGGCAAGTAGAAGCAATTTCTAATATATTGAAAAACTCTGTCGAATATTCAAATGATTCTAGCAAAATTCAAATTGTTTGCAATAAAAATAAGGTGTATTCAGAAATTAGAATTATTGACAATGGAAAAGGAATAGATAAAGAAGATATAAAACATATTTTTGAAAGATTTTATAAAGGTAAAAATTCTTCAAGAGATAGTGTAGGAATTGGACTTGCATTAGCAAAAACAATAATCGAACAAAATAATGGTACAATTTCTGTAGAATCTGAAATAGGAAAAGGAACAACATTTGTAATTAAATATTTTAAATAGATACAGGGCTACTAGAATTAAAAATAGTAGCTTTTATTAATCTTACAAAATTGTAAGATTAATGTAAGGTAAATCAATACCAAGTAACAAAATAGTGAGATATAATTAACAAAAAAAGTATGGAGCAATTAAATGGAGAAAAAGAAGATATTAAAAGAATTAATAATAACATTTTGGGTATTTATAATTGGAAGTATATTAGGATATATATTTGAAATGATAGTAGTATTATTTCAAAAAGGATATTTTGAATCAAGACAAGGATTAATATATGGACCTTTTACACCTGTATATGGAATAGGTGGAATAATATATTACATTGCTTTTAAATTAATTAAAACTAAAGACAAGAAAATAGTATTTCTAACAAGTATGTTATTAGGTGGAATAACAGAATATTTATGTTCTGTTATTCAAGAAAAAGCATTTGGAACAATATCATGGGATTATTCTTATCTTAAATTTAATATAAATGGTAGAACGAGTTTGTTACATTGTACTTATTGGGGAATTGCAGGAATTTTATACATTACTTATATTGAACCTTTTATAGAAAAATTAATACAAAAGTTGGATAACAATTGGACAAAAATTGTAACTGTGCTATTTTCTATATTTATGATATTTAATATAACTATTTCCTGTTTTGCAGCAGACAGACAATCTGAAAGAAGAAAAAATATGGATTGTGAAAATAAATTAGATGTATTTTTAGATAAATATTATCCAGATGAATATATGGATCGTATATTTGCCAATAAGAGAAATAAATAAAACTATATTAAAATAGCAGAAAAAGTGGTATAATAATACAGGAAAAGAGGAAACAAAATGTATAAAATTATGATAGTCGAAGATGATATTGAAATAAGAGAAGAATTAAAAATATTACTACAAAATAATGGCTATGAAGTAAAAGTAGTTACCAATTTTGAAAATATAGAAAAACAAATACTAGAAGAACAATGCCACTTAATATTGTTAGATATAAATTTGCCAAACAAAAGTGGATATGAAATATGTAGTAAAATAAGAACGAAATCAAAACTTCCAATTATATTTGTAACAAGTAGAAATAGCTCAATGGATGAATTAAATGGAATTATGCTAGGTGGAGATGACTATATAGAAAAGCCATATAATGTGCCTGTTCTATTAGCAAGAATACAAAACTTATTAAATAGAGTTTATCCTAAAGAACAAAAATCAAGTAAAGTAGAATATAAAGGAATAACATTAGATATTCTGAAATCACAAATAAAATATAATGATAAAGAAATAGAACTTACAAAAACAGAAATTAAAACATTATATTTTTTACTTAAAAATACAGACCGAATCATACCAAGAACAGAGATTATAGATTATTTATGGGATAATGAAGTGTATGCAGATGATAATAGTTTAAGTGTTGTTATAACGAGATTAAGGGAAAAATTAAAAGAAATTGGAGTAGAAAATTTGATTGAAACAAAGAGAGGTCAAGGATACAAATTATGAAATTTAGTAGATATATAAAAGACAAAATAAATTATATATTGGGTTTTATTGTTTATTGTATGATTATAATAGCTTATACAAGAGCAATGCAAGTAGATAAAGATATAAGTATTGTAATAATCACAATATCTTTAATTTTCTTTGTCGCAGGAATTGTTATAAATTACTGGAAGAAAAACAAGTATATAAAAAATATTGAAAATATAATGGATGGACTAGATGAAAAATATCTCATATCAGAAGTAATAGATAAACCAAAAAGAGAAGAAAATTTATCATATTACAAATTACTAAAAAGAGCTAATAAATCTATGCTTGAAAATGTAACAGATGTTAAAAATACACAAAAAGAGTATAAAGAATATATAGAAAGTTGGGTACATGAAATAAAAATTCCTATTACATCTACAAAATTATTATGTGAAAATAATAAGTCGGAAATCACAAACAAAATAGATGAAGAAATAGAAGAAATAAATAACTATGTAGAACAAGCATTATTTTATGCGAGGTTAGATCAAGTATCAAATGATTTTATGATAAGACAAATACAATTATCAGATGTTATAAAAAATGTATTATCAAGAAATAAAAAAATTATGATACAAAACAATATGAAAGTAGAGTTGAAAAATACTAATGTATTAGCATATTCAGATGAAAAATGGTTAGAGTTTATATTAAATCAGATTATAATAAACAGTATTAAATATAAAAAAGAAATAAATGCTACAATAGTAATTGAAACAATAGAAAATAAAGAAAATGTAAAATTAAAAATAAAAGATAATGGTATGGGAATAAAGAAAAGCGAAATAGATAGAATATTTGACAAAGGATTTACAGGAACAAATGGAAGAAATCAGAAAAAATCTACAGGAATTGGACTATATTTATGCAAAAGGTTATGTGAAGAGATTGGAATGGAATTGCAGGCTGAAAGTATTGAAAATCAATATACAGAGATGATAATTACAATACCAAGAAATAAGAAGATAAATGAGTAATCCCTTTTATTATGAAAGGGAAATTTTTTATCTTACAAAACTGTAAGATAAATGCAAGTTACTTCTATATGAAAAAGCTAAAAAAGAGATTATAATTAAGTTAGTCGTAAGGAACAAAAGTGACTGTACGAATAACTTATGCAATCGACTAAAAGGAGATTGTAAACATTGAAAGTAAGGAGTGGTTATTTTGGAAAAAATACTAAAAGTAGAGAAAATACAAAAATACTATGGAAACAAAGACAATATAACAAAAGCAATAGATGGAATTAGCTTTGATGTAGAAGAAGGAGAATTTATTGGAATAATGGGAGCATCAGGTTCTCGGAAAAACAACATTATTAAATTGTATTTCTACGATAGATAATGTTAGTAGTGGACATATTTATCTTGGAAAACAAGACATTACAGAAATAAAAGAACAAGATATTGCAAAATTTAGAAGAGAAAATCTAGGTTTTATATTTCAAGACTTTAATTTGCTAGACACATTAACAATAGAAGAAAATATTGCACTAATATTAACAATAAATAAAATACAAGAAAAAGAAATAGATATAAAAACACAAGAAATTGCTAAAAAATTAGGTATAGAAGATATTTTAAATAAATATCCATATCAAGTATCAGGAGGACAAAAACAAAGATGTGCTTCAGCAAGAGCGATTGTAAATAATCCTAAAATAATACTTGCAGATGAACCAACAGGAGCATTGGATTCTAAATCAGCAAGGCAATTATTAGAAATAATGGAAGATATGAATACAAAAATGAAAGCAACTATATTAATGGTTACACATGATCCATTATCAGCTAGTTATTGTAGTAAAATACTATTTTTAAAAGATGGAAAAATCTTTAATAAAATAGAAAAAGGAGAAAAACAAAGAAAAGAATTTTATAATGAAATACTAGATGTTTTAGCACTTCTTGGAGGTGATACAAGAGATGTTAGGTAAATTATCAATTAGAAATGCCAAAAGACAGGCAAAAGATTATGTGATTTATTTTATAACAGTTATTATATCTGTGGCATTGATGTTTAGTTTTAACTCAATTGCAGTATCAGAAGATATAAGTGAATTATCATCTACTATGGAACATTTCTCAAAGGCTATAACTGGGATTAGCGTAATTATTGCATTTGTAATGGCTTGGCTTATTAATTATACAATGAAATTTATGTTAGAGAAAAGAAGCAAAGAATTTGGAACATATCAAGTATTAGGAATAGAAAAAAAAGACATATCAAATATGTTCACATTAGAAAACTTGGTAATTGGAGTAGTGGCATTTGTTGTTGGGGTTATTACAGGAACATTCTTATTTCAAATATTGACTTCAATTATTATGAATTTATTTAATCAACCTTACGAAATCAAGATAGCATTTAGTATAAAGGCAGTAGGAATAACAGCAGCATACTTTTTTGGGATATTTGTATTAGTTTTATTAAATTGTAGAAGAAAAATAAAGAAAACAAAGGTATATGACCTATTATATGCAGACAAGAAAAATGAGAATAATATTATAAAAAAGTCAAAAGGAAATATAGTAGTATTTATAATTTCATTAATCTTATTAGGGTTAGCATTACTTATTAATCATAGAGCATTTACTAATTTAGATAATACAGGCAGAGATATTTTTACAGCAGTTATATTACTGATAGTAGGAATCTATTTGTTTTATATTAGTCTTTCAAATTTTATAGTAAAAAGATTTTTAAAGAATAAAGCTAGAAAATATAAAAAAGATAATATGTTTTTATATAGAAATTTGACATCGAAAATTAATACAATGAGTGTTACAATGGGAACAATAGCATTTATGTTTACAATAATATTAATTGGTGGAAATGCCGCTCTTCTAATGAATAATATGTTAAATAATGAAATTGAAATGGGTTATCCTTTTGAGATAATGATAAGTGCAAATGATAGTGATTTTACAAAATATAAAGAATATATAGAAGCAAATGCAAAAGTAACAGCTATGCACGAATATAGACTATATTGTATAAAAACATTGGGATTATCAAAAGCTTTAGAAAATACACCATTTGAAAGTCAAAGCAGAGAAAAAATTGAATATGTAATAGGTGTTAATGATTATAATAGATTAAGAGAAATACTTGGACTTGAAAGAGTAGATTTAAAAGAAAATGAAATAATTATAAATTGTTTAAAAACAGCTAAAAAGGGATTTGATGAATATACAAAAGAAAATAACAATATAAAAATTGCAAATCAAAATATGGTTATAAAAGATGTAATAGATGATAATTTAGGACAGGTAGGATTTAATGGATATATTTATACAGTTATAGTTCCAGAAAATTTAATAAATGCAATAAATAAAGAAGATCAAGAATTAAGAAATGCTGAAGAATCTCCTATATTTACTTTCGATTCCCAAAATAATTTCATTGTTCAAACTGAAGAAACAACTGATGAAAAATTCTATGAAGATTTATATGATATTATCCCAAAGGAATATAAACAAGTTACAAGAGAAGATTTGAATGGAATATATGAATATAGTAGTGAGATTCCGCAAGGAAATGTTCAAACTCGAGGTGCAAGAACAAGTCAAGCAAAATCATTTTATGCAATCATATCATTTTTAGCATTTTATGTAGCATTAATATTTGTAATGGCAACAGCAACACTTTTAGCAATACAACAATTAAGTGATTCAGAAAAATATAAATATAGATATACTCTACTAAAAAAATTAGGAATGGATGAGCTAGAAATGAATAGAACAATATTTAAACAACTATTCTTCTATTTTGCAATACCAATGTTTTTACCATTTATAGTAAGTATTCCTACAATATTAAGTGTTGGAGAAATATTCAAGATAGCTGTAACAACAGAAGAAATCTTAAAAAATATAGGCATAATTTATGGAATGTTTATAATAGTATATGGAATTTATTTTATTGCAACAGATGTACAATTTACTAGAAATATAGAAGAAGGTAGATAGAAATGAAAAAAATATATATAGTTTTAACACATACAGGAACAACATTATCAAAAATAATAAAATCATACACAAAAGATGAATTTTCTCATGTTTCTATTGCACTAGATAATGAATTACAAGAAATGTATAGTTTTGGAAGACTACATCCATATAATCCTTTTTGGGGTGGCTTTGTACATGAATATATAGATAAAGGAACATATAAAAGATTTTATAAAACGAAAGCAAAAGTATATTCTTATGAAGTAACAGAAGAGCAGTATGAGAAATTAAAAAATAATATAAAGCAGATTGAAATAAATAAAGAAGATTATAAATTTAATATCATTGGATTATTTGCTGTAGGATTTCATAAAAAGATAGGAAAAGAAAAATCTTTTTATTGTGCTGAATTTGTAAAATATGTTATTGAAAAAGCAAATATAAATATGGAGTTACCAACAATAATAAAACCAGAAGATTTTAAAAATTTAGAAGGTTCACAAGAAATATATAATGGACTTTTAAGAAAATATAATGAAACAAAATTAGATGTAGCGAAGATTTTAATAGAAAATCTATCAACATATACAAAAAAAGAAGGGATTGCATGAGTAGGAAAACAAAAATAAAAGTATTTAAAATTATTTTAGCAATATTAGTATTAATATTATTTATAGGAATTACCACATACTTGTTTCCTGTAATGAAAGATTTATCTTCATTAGAAGGTCAAATAGCTTTTAAAGATAAAGTGGAAAGCTCAGGAATAATAGGAATGTTATCATTATTTGGACTTCAAGTAGCACAAATATTTTTGATAATAGTACCAGGAGAACCAATAGAAATACTTGCAGGAATGTGTTATGGTGGATTTTGGGGAACAATATTTATTATGATTTCAGCATTTATAATATCTACAACAATATTTTTTTTAGTAAGAAAGTTTGGTAGAAAATTTGTATATGATTTTTGTGATGAGAAAAAAGTTTCTAAAATTGAAAATAGTAAATTGTTTCAAAATCCAAAGAAAATAGAAATGATAATGTTGATCTTATTCTTAATACCAGGTACACCAAAAGATTTATTAGTATATATTGCAGGACTATTACCAATAAAGCCAATTAGATTTATACTAATATCAAGTTTGGCAAGATTTCCATCTGTTATATCATCAACATTAGCAGGAGAAAATCTAGCAATAGGTGATTGGAAAATGAGTATAATTTTGTATGCAGCAGTATTCATTTTGGTAGCAATTGTTGTATTTGTTATTAATAAATTTGATAAAGATAAAATCACAGAAAAGGCAATAAAAACAATTAAATAAAAAATTTCAAAGAATAGTTGTAAAAAACTATTCTTTTTTCTTGTAATAGATGAAAATAACTTTACATATTGAGGATAATCTATTTAGTTAATATTTTTCAATATATAATGCTTTTGCAATATAAGGAATTACCTCATCTAATTCATACCAACCAGAACTTTTACTATTATTTTCTCCACCATTTGGATTAGAAACATAAACCATTCCTTTTCCATCAGTAGCAAGTAAAGCCATATAATGAGAAGTAGTAGTCCAACGATTTTCATTAGGTTTATTCCATACACAAATAATAATTGGTCTATTAGTTTTTAAATGCTCTACAATTTTTTTGTCAGACAAGTGAACAGAATCATAGTAAAAATCCGAATTATCAATACCGTAAACAGAAGACAATTCCTTTGAAAGTTTATCATAATCTATAACTGGATAATATTTTTCTCTAAGATCATCAGGAGTATATTTTTTATTATAGCCACTTAATATTGTTGACATCACAGTAATTCCACAACCATTTTCAGCCATAGTTCCACCCCAATATTCTTTGTTTGCCCAAGAAGAATTACCATTTTGTTTATATTCAATATATGTTTTTTTGTTTTTTTCTTCGGTTGTGAATGTTGTAAAATATCCATCTTTGTTTTTTACTTTTTCTTGACCTATTCCAGAATAATTATCATTTTTATCTTGTTTTATTGTTTTGTAGTCAGAATTATTAAAGATATTAGGTAATGGAGATTTATCTATAATTTGATTATTATTACTTTTATTATAAATATATATTATAGCAACTATAAATAATATCAAAAATAATATTCTTTTAAAATTTAATTTTCTCTTTTTTCTTTTCTGTGTTTTTTGTTTCATATTCTAATCCTCCTTGTAACTTGTCCTTATTATATAAAATAAAAAGGAAGAAAGTTTTAACAAATACTTAAATAAATCTTAACTTTTTCTTACATTTAGTAAAAAGAGTGAAAGCAAAGAGAATGTATGATATAATTTAAGCGAAAGAAGGAAAAAAATGAATATATTAGTTTTAGATGATGAAAAAGAAATTGCAGATTTAGTAGAATTATATTTAAAAAATGAAAATTACAATGTTTATAAATTTTATGATTCTGAAAGTGCAATAAAATGTATAGATACAGTAAATCTTGATTGTGCGATTTTAGATGTTATGATAAAAGGAAAAGATGGATTTGAAATATGTAAGTATATAAGAGGGAAGAATTTGAATTTTCCAATAATCATGCTAACAGCCAAAATTGAAAATCAAGATAAAATAACAGGATTAACACTAGGAGCAGATGATTATATAACAAAACCATTTAATTCATTAGAACTAGTTGCAAGAGTAAAATCTGCTATTAGAAGATATACACAATATAATGATAATGGAAAAAACGATAATGAAACAATTTTTATTGATGGATTAGAAATTAACAAAGAGAAACACAAATGCCTTTTATATGATGTAGAAGTAGAATTAACACCAATTGAATTTGATATAGTACTATATTTAGCAAATAAAAAAGGGGAAGTAGTAAGTTCAGAAGAACTGTTTGAAAAAGTATGGAAAGAAAAATATTTAGATAATAATAATACTGTAATGGTACATATCAGAAGAATAAGAGAAAAATTACATGAAGATACAAAGAAACCAAAATATATAAAAACAGTATGGGGAGTGGGATATAAAATTGGATGAAAATAAAGAAATAAAAAAAATTAAAAACACAATAGCAATAAAAACCGTAGGGAGAACTCTATTATTTACATTTATAGCAATCCTTGTATTTACATTTATTATAGATGGACTTTATAATGATGAATTAGCAAATGATGTATCAGGATTTAATAGAAGTTTATATATTTTTTTAGTTAAAAATAAAATAGTAGTAATGGGAGTTTTTTATATAATAATATTTTCTATTGTTTTATTTTTTGTTACAAGTGATATGAACAAAAAGATGTTAAAAATTACATTAGCAGTAGATAAAATATTAAAAGAACCAAATGTTGAAATAAAGTTATCAGATGATTTAATTACATTAGAAAATAAATTAAACAAGATAAGACTAGATTTAATAAGAAGTCAAAATGCTACAAAAGAAGCAGAAAGCAAGAAAAATGATTTGATAATGTATATGGCACATGATTTAAAAACACCACTAACATCAGTTATTGGATATTTAACATTATTGAATGATGAGAAAAATATGACTAATGAATCAAAAGAAAAACACATAAAAATCGCATTAGACAAATCACTTAGAGTAGAAGAATTAACAAATCAGTTTTTTGAAATAACAAGATATAATCTACAAGATATGCCTATAAATAAAAAACAAATAGATCTTTCAGTTTTAATAGAACAATTAGTAGATGAATGTTATCCAATGTTACAAGAAAGAAATTTAAAGTGTAATGTGTCAAAGCCACAGCATATATACTATTTTGGTGATGGAGATAAAATTGCAAGAGCTTTTGGAAATCTATTAAAAAATGCTATTAATTATAGTTATGAAAATACAGACATAGAAATTGAGATAAAAGAAAATGAAGATAAAATAGAAATAGTATTTAAAAATAAAGGAGATAAAATACCTAAATATAAATTAGACAAGCTTTTTGAAAAATTTTATAGAGCAGATGAATCAAGACAAAGTAGCACAGGAGGAACAGGACTAGGACTTGCAATCGCAAAAGAAATAATTGATTTGCATAAAGGTGAAATATATGTAAAAAATGATACAGAACTAATAGAGTTTTATATAGAATTAAAAAATATGAAAATGTAAATTATTAAAATAAAGTATGTGTATTAATACTACATATTTTATTTTTATACCTTACGAAAATGTAAGGTTATTGTAAGGTAAATCGATGGCAAAGTATGTATAAGCGATTTATAATAAGATAAAAAGAAAGGAGAAATTCAATGGAATCAATAAAGGAAAAGATAATTGTTATTATAGGAATAGTATTAGTGATAGCATTATGTTGTGGTGCATATTATATGCTTGTATATCAAAGTTCAGATTATTATACTCAAATAGATAATACAAAAGTAGAAAAAATATCAAAACATAATATGAACTATGAATATACATTAACATCTTATAATAAAAATGGAAAATCAAAAGAAATAACTTTCCAAACAACACGAGAATTAAGAGAAGATGCCTATTTAAAACTAAAAGTAATGATGACTAGAGGTGTTGTAAATTGGGAAGAAGTACAATTTGATGAAATGCCAGAAACTGTACAAGAACAATATAACAAATAAATAATACGAAAGCAGATCAGTATTGATTTGCTTTTTGCACTTATAGAAAAATAAAAAAAGATATGCTATAATGTGATAGGTGAGAAAAATCAAAGTAACGATAGAGGTTGACATGGTATGCGGAGCAGTAAATTTGTAAATAAAAAAATATATATGTTTGGAGATAAAGCTTGAAAAAATAAAGTGTATGAAAATTTAACATATGCTTTATTTTTTTATTGATGTATGATAAAATTCTAGCAAAGTAGTTGAAGGGAAAATCATTATGAGTGTAGAATTAGGAAATTTAACATTAATAACAACAAGAAATGTTTGTAATAAAAATTGTCCATTTTGTATTGCAAAAAGTGCAGAAAAAATTTATAACAAAGCTACTGCAAACATAGAGGAATTCCATGATTTTGAAAATATATTACAAAAACTAGATAAGAAAAATATAAGATTTAATAGATTTGTATTAAGTGGAAATGGTGAGCCATCTTTTTATGAATATGAACACATTTTAACAATCTGTAAAATCTATAAAAAACATATAAATATTTTTAATGGCGTGAGGATTCATACATCTGGAAATATATTTTTTGATGAGAGAAAGTTTAATTTATTTAATGAGTTAGAAAATGTGGAATTCGATATTTTAAGAGTATCTTTAGATAGCAAGAGAGATATGCAAAATATTAGAATATGATAAAGATTATACAAAAACTAAATCATTTAAAATGGCTAAGAATATAAAAATAGATATAGCTTTAACGAATATACTAGAGCATGAAAATTTTGTAGAAGAATTAAAAAAATATATAGATAAATATCCAAATATTAAAAATGTAAGATTAAAAGAGTTATTATGTGGCAAAGAAGATACTTAGCAGACAAAATGGATAAATGATCATAGGCTGGATAAAAAATAATAAATAGCATATTAAATAGCTTATTAATTGATTATAAATTCAAATATAAATGTGGAGAAAAATTTGTTTATGAAAATGATAAAAATAATCTAATATATGGAGCAAGTGGAAATTTTAAATATTATAATAATGATTTTATAATTTCAAATAACAGGCTTATGAATTATGATGAAGAGAACGTAAATATTGAAGATATTTATAGATTATGTGAAAATTAAATTGTATAAAATGAAAGGGTGGAAGATATGCAAACAGAATATGAAGTAAGAATTTTGGAGATTGATAAAGAAGATATCATAAAAAGATTAGAAGAATTAGGTGCTACAAAAAAAGGAAAATTTGAGCAAAAAAGATATGTTTACGATTTAAGGCCATTAGAAAAAGGAAAATGGATTAGACTTAGAACAAATGGAATAGTTACAACTCTTACATACAAAGATATAGTAACTAATACAATAGATGGTACAAAAGAAGTAGAGTTTGAAGTAGAAGATTTTAATAAAGCAAATGAATTTTTGGAGAAGATTGGCTTTAAAAATAGGAGCTATCAAGAAAATACAAGAATACAGTATATTTTAAATGATATTGAAATAGATATAGATTCATGGCCAATGATACCAACATATATGGAAATAGAAAGAAAGTCAGAAGAAGAGGTTATTCAAATGCAAGAATTATTAAATATTGATAAAAATAAATTAACAACTTTAAATTGTGATGATATATATAAACAAATTTATGGAATAGATATATCAGCGATTAAAGAATTAAAATTTTAGTATATATAGAAGAATATGTAATAACTAAAAATTTTATTGGATATTATGAGAAAGTGAAGGTGAAAGCATGAAATTACCTACAAGTATAGAAAATATATTAAATGAAAATATTGTAGAAAATGCAAGATTAGAATTAAAGAAAAATTGGAATCCAGAGCCAATATTACATACAATTTGTGCATTTGCAAATGATATAGATAACTGGGGTGGAGGATATATTTTAATAGGTGTTGAAGAAGAAAATGGTAGACCCAAAATGCCAATAACAGGGCTTAAATTATCTGAAATAGACAAAATTCAAAAAGAATTATTAGCAAAATGTAAATTAATACAACCTTCATATACACCTATAGTTGATGTTACTCAATATAAAGATAGAAATATATTAGTATTATGGTGTTTTGGTGGTCAGAATAGACCATACAAATGTCCAACAACACTAGATAAAGATTTTTCAAAAGGATATTCATATTATATTAGAAAAATGTCCAGTACAGTAAAAGCTACAGAAGTAGAGCAAAAAGAATTATATGATATGGCAAGAGTAATACCATTTGATGATAGAATGAATTACGAAGCGGAAATTAGAGATTTAAAGTTACCATTAATTCAAAACTATCTATATGAAATCAAAAGTGATTTACTAAAAGAATCTGAAACAATGGATTTCATGGACTTATGCAAAAGTATGAGAATTGTAGATGGAACGCCAGAATATATGAAACCTTTGAATGTTGGCTTAATGTTTTTCAATGATGAGCCACAAAAATTCTTTCCATATTCACAAATAGAAGTAGTAGATTTAAGAAATGGTCCAGAAGGTGATGATATGACAGAGCAAATATTTAAAGGACCAATAGATAGTATGATAAAGAGTGCATTAACATATATCAAAAATACTGTTATTATGGAAAAAATTTTAAAGATAGATGGACAAGCGGAAGCGGTAAGATTTTTTAATTATCCATATCAGGCAATTGAAGAAGCATTAGTAAATGCAGTTTATCATAGAGGATATGATGTAAGAGAACCAGTAGAAGTAAGAATAATGGAAGATAGAATTCATATTGTAAGTTATCCTGGACCAGACCGTTCAATTAGCGAAAAATCAATTGAAGATAAAAATATGATAGCAAGAAAATATAGAAATCGTAGAATTGGAGAATTTTTAAAAGAATTAAAATTAACAGAAGGTAGAAATACAGGAGTTCCTAAAATTAAGAGAGCATTAAAAAATAATGGTTCAAAAGAACCAGAATTTGAAACAAATGAAACAAGAGATTATTTTATTACAACAATATTTATGCATGATGGATTTGAAAATGAAATCTTTAACAAAATAAAAACAAGCGATAAAACAAGCGATAAAACAAGCGATAAAATTTTAGATTATTTGAAACAAAATGAATTTATAACTACAACTATAGCAAGTGAAGTATTAGGACTATCAGTGGCAAGGACTAGAGCTATTTTAGGAAAATTGGCAAAAGAAGATGTTATTATAGCAGAAGGAGCAAATAGGAATAGGAAATATAGATTAAAAAACTAAAGAAAAAAGGTAGGTGAGTTAAAGAAAAAGAGGAGATAGACAATGAATGCTTTAGAAGTAAAAGATATAATAAAATTATCAATAAATGATATATGTGTTAATCCAGAAAATCCAAGACATGATGTTGTAATGGATTTAGGGGAAAGTTTTATAATGCAACAATTAGTAAGAACAAAAAAGGATACTCAAGCTATGTATAAATTAATATGTGATATATACACTGCTGGTTGGTTTCCTCAATCTATTGTTACTGTTACTTATGATGAAAAAAGAAAAAAATATGTAGCATGGGATGGAAATCGTAGATTAACTGCATTAAAGATTTTACAAAATCCTGAGATTTTAGAAACTTTAAATAATTTTACATATACACAAAGAATTAAAATAAATGATATGCATAAACAGATTAATGATGATTCTTTTTATGAAGTTTCATGTTATGTTGCTATATCATTTGAAGAGTGTGCAGATTATATAAGAACTATACATACTACAGATACTGGTGCATTACCATGGACAGACGTGGCTAAAAAGAGATTTGAAAATAAATTAGGAATAAAAAATATGTTTTCACAGTTAAAAGAATATTGTAGTAAACCATTTGAAAATATATCAGATAATTTTTCAGTTAATAAATTTGAAAAAATAGCTACTTCTAAAGTAGGAAAAGAATATTTAAAAATAGATAACACAGACAATATATTAACTCATAATTCTACTGTAAAAGAATTAGAAGATAAACTAACAAAAATAGTAAAAGATATAGATACAGGGGTTCTAAAAAATGAAAATATAAAGAATTCTACTCAAATGAAAAAGTATTTATATGGAGAAGATAAAGAAACTGTGGTAATGCAGAAAGATGAAATAATACTTCCTAGTAAAGGTAATAGCCAAAAAGTTGAAAATGAAGAGAAAATGAGAAATATTAATGAAACAAAAAATGAGGATAGTAATAATAAGTTATTAAAAGATATGAAGAATGAGCAATTGTCTATAATAATGCCAAATTCTTATGAACTAATAAAAAGAGAAACAAATTCCATTTTTGTTAGGATTAATATTAAAAAATTAAAAAGAGACAATCCAAGAGCTATTGGTATACAAGATTTATGTTATGAAATCCAACAAATGTGTTTAAATTTACATAATAGGAAGTATTGCATATCATTTGCATTCCTCTTGAGATCACTATTAGAACAAGGTTCTATTTATTTTTTGATAAATAAAAATAGATGGGATAAATTGAAAGAAGGATATGCAGGAAAAGATTTAAGACTAGAACAAATTATAAAAGAACTGGAAAGAAATAAATCAAGATATTTTGATGAAAACACATTAAGGTGTTGGGAGACATTTAATAATAATACTTCAACAAAAGATTATTTTGATATGATTGTACATCATCCTTATTTAATCAGAGCTAATAATGACATTATAAATAATATATCTGATAGTGGTTTATTTGCAATTATTCAATTTTTTATAGATAGTTAAATCCTTAGTAAAAAAATTTTAATGTACTTTATAAAATCAAGTCAAGGTTAAAGTGAATGTGCTGTCGCACAACCTTGACTTATTTTTAAAAGCACATTATTTTTCAATTAAGAGGATTTAAGGATAAGTATATTTAATTAGGTAGACATAAGTACATTTAAAAAGCAAAATACCTCATTAAAATGAGGGCAGGAAAGCATTCTTAACGAAATGTCTATACACATTGAAGGACAAGCCTTCAAGAGTTAATAAAGAAACAAAAATTTTAAGCAAATATGATGTAAAAATTCACTCGGTGAACTGGCTCAAGTCCGCTATTCTTCATTGAAATTAAAAAATGGTGAATTAAAAATTTAAAAAAATTTACTTATTTTGGGAAAAGTTCACCGAGTGGTGCGACCGTGAAGGTTGTATAGTTTAAAGGGTGGAAATCCCTT
>DXVF01000020.1 GCA_019417465.1 Clostridiales bacterium | reverse complement strand
TATTATATATTTTTATATTATATTCTATATTTTGCATATTAAGTATTCTTATTATAATATTTTCTATAGAAAGATTTATATAATTAACATTTTCTATCTCTATATTAATAAAGAGCCACATATAATTATGAGACTCTTTATCTATAATATTACTGTATTGTTTGTTTTATTGTATTAATAATTTTAGTCCACATGATTTTTACTACTCCTTCTATTTGTTCTTTAGAATATTTATTTAAAATAACGGTATTTTTTTCATCTATTGTAGGTATTTCTCCAACATCTTCTGTATAAGTTTTTTCTATATTTAATTTTACACCTATTTTTGAATTGCATATATTAGTATATAATGTTATTTCTTTATTATTTTCAGATTTTTCTTGTATTTCTATAGTAAGTCCTATCTTTATCAAGTTTTCATTTGTAAGTTCATATTTTTTATATATTTTTTGTATTTCATTTATATCTTCTTGTGTAACAGTAGCAATATTATTTTCATTTGATTGAGCATTTTTCTTTTGCTCCTCATATTTAGCCTGCATTTCATCTAAAATAGTTTTATATATATCTTTTATATTGTATAATTGAACTTCTATTTTTAGAGTATCACTATTTTTAGTTATAATTATATCATTAGCACCTAGCAAAGAAGTTTTTATATCATATATAATTGCTCCAGACTCATTTTGAGTAAATGATTGATTGATATATAATTTCTTTTCTCCATTTTCCTCTAAATAATCTAATTGCATTTTTTTGTCTTGTTCTATATACAAATTAAACCTTATTGTTTTTCCCTTATAATCATATACTTCTATTTTTATATATTCTTCATTGTTTTTTTCTTGTTTTTCTAATTCATCTATATATTTCTGTATTTCTTCATTTATTTTTTCTATATTTACATATTCACTGTCTGAACTTATTGTCTTGATTTTGTTACTAATAATATTTAGTGTAATACTATCCTCTTTTAGATTTTGTAATATTTTAATAGCTATATCTATACTCTGTTCTTTATTTAGAATAAGCACGTTTTTATTTACTTCATATTTTTTATCTTGTATTTTTATTATATCTTTCTTTTCTCTATTATAATTTGCTTTATTAATTTCTTTATATAGTAACTCTTTATACATTGTTTTTATATGTTTCTTTTCCTCTTCACTTATTTCAAATAAATCTTTATACTTTTTGTTTTCATAATCTATCTTATCTGGAAAATTTCCGTATATCTGTTACTTTAAGTTTTGAAACCAATTCTTTAAGATTATCGTTTTCTATACCAATATATGCTTTCAATATTTCATCAGACTTAAAAGCATATCTATCTCCATTTCTTACGATATCCATTTGTATAACTTTATTATCATTTCTATTTAATTGTATATTATGATATTGTTTTTTATTTTGTTTATCTACTCTAGATTCTACTGTTCCTTTTAATCCATCTAAATATTCAAACGACTTTATATTTTCTTTTAAATTTTTAATCATCTGATCATTCTCAAAATCTTCTATTTTATTATCATATTCATAAATAGCATAAGCATTTGTATTTGCTGTATATGACTTTGTATTTTGTTGAAATTTAAATTCATCTAATATACTAAACATTTCATTCTCATCTAGAAGATATTTATAAAAAAGTTGCTTGTCAGATTTAAATAAATCTGTAAATACATATAATGCTACACTCACTAAAATTAGTACAATTAAAACGATTATTGCAATTATTAATGTTATTTTTTTCTTTTGATTTTTTCTCACATTTATTCCCCCTTATTTTTCTTTTGTTTAACCGCTTCGTATATGACTATTCCTGCTGACACTGAAGCATTTAATGATGTTATATTTCCTTTCATAGGTATTTTTACTAGAAAGTCGCAATTTTCTTTTACTAATCTACTCATTCCGAAACCTTCACTTCCAATTATAATAGCAATTGGACCTGTAAAATCTTGCTTATCATAGTAAGTATCTGTACTAATATCTGTTCCACATATCCAAATACCTTTGTCTTTTAGATATTTTATAGCTTCTGTAAGATTATTTACTCTAGCAATTTTCATATATTCTACAGCTCCTGCTGATACCTTTGCTACAGTACTATTAACTAATGCTGCTCTTCTTTTTGGAATAATTATGCCATGAACTCCCGCTGTTTCTGATGTTCTTATTATAGAACCTAAGTTATGAGGATCTTCTATTCCATCTAAAATAACTATAAATGAATCCTCATTTCTTTTCTTTGCTTCTTCTAATATATCATCTATATCACAATATTCAAATGGTGGCACAATCGCAATTACACCTTGATAATTTTCTGTTTTTGCCATTTCTTTTAATTTAGTTTTGTTAACTTCTGTAATTAGTACTTTTCTTTGTTTTGCCATTTTAATTATTTTATTTATAGAACCATGTTTTTCACCATTTGAAATAAATATTTTATTAATATCTCTTCCTGATTCTAATAATTCTATAACAGCATTTCTGCCTTCTACCTGATCATTGAACTTTTTTTCCATTTTTCTATCTCCATTTCTTAACCTTGGTTTAAAGCATTTTCTATATTATCTTCTAATACTTTTACTGTTGCTTCTTTTATATAACAAAATCTGATTTAAACTCATCTGATACTATTTTTTTACATAGTTTTTTTATTTATACAATCGTTTAAATATTGTACTTTTATTTAAGCAATAGATTTAGGATTACTATTCTTTTATATATTTATAGTTATTTACTCATCGTTTAATTTTAGCACAGAAAGAAAGGCTTCTTGTGGAATATCTACATTACCTATTTGTCTCATTTTTTTCTTTCCTTTTTTCTGTTTTTCTAGTAATTTCTTCTTTCTTGTTATATCTCCACCATAACATTTAGCTAAAACATCTTTCCTCATGGCAGATATCGTTTCTCTTGCTATTATTTTTCCTCCAATAACTGCTTGGATAGGAATACTAAATAGTTGTCTTGGTATCACTTCTTTTAATTTTTCTACCATTTTTTTGCCTCTATCATAACTACTATCTTTATGTACTATAAATGATAAGGCATCTACACTTTCTCCATTTACCCATATATCTAATTTTACAAGTTCTGATCTTCTATATTCTTTAAAATCGTAATCAAATGATGCATATCCTTTAGTTTTAGATTTTAGTTGGTCAAAAAAATCATAAATAATTTCATTTAATGGTAATTCATAAATAAGAGTAATCCTCGTTTCATCTAGATATTTCATATCAATATAAATTCCACGTCTGTTTTGACAAATTTCCATTATATTCCCAACAAACTCTTTTGGTGTTAAGATTTCTGCTGTAACAAATGGTTCTTCTATATATGATATTTCGTTTGGAGCTGGCAAATCTGATGGATTGTATAGTTCTATAACTTGTCCATCTGTTTTATATACTTTATAAATAACTGATGGTGATGTAGTTATTAAGCTTAAATCAAATTCTCTGTCTAGCCTTTCTTCTATTATTTCTAAATGTAAAAGTCCTAAAAATCCACATCTAAAACCAAATCCTAATGCAGCTGAAGTTTCTTGTTCATATTCTAAAGCTGCATCATTTAATTTTAATTTTTCTAATGCAACTTTTAAATTTTCATAATCGCTTCCATCTATAGGATATAATCCACAATATACCATTGGATTTACTTTTTTATATCCTGGAAGTGATTCTTTTGCTGGACTTTCATTTAATGTAATTGTATCACCAACACTAATATCTGATAAATTTTTTATACTTGCTGCAATATATCCGAACTTCTCCTGCTTCAAGTTCTTTTGATGGTATATATGTACCTGGTTCAAAATATCCTACTTCTGTAACTGTAAATACCTTTTGGGTAGCCATTAATAGTATCTCATCACCTGGTTTTACTTTTCCGTTTTTCACTCTGACATATGCTATTGCGCCTTTATAATTATCGTATAATGAATCGAATATTAAACACTGCAAGCTTTCATTTTCATCCCCTATAGGACTAGGTATATCTGTTACTATTCTTTCCAACACTTCTTCTACATTTAGTCCAGACTTTGCTGAAATACATGGTGCATCCATTGCTGGAATTCCGAATTATATCTTCTATTTCTTTTTTTACTTCTTCTGGTCTTGCATTAGGCAAATCTATTTTATTAATTACTGGTAATATTTCTAAGTTATTATCTATTGCTAGATATACATTTGCGAGTGTTTGCGCTTCAACACCTTGGCTTGCATCTACAACCAATATTGCACCATCACATGCAGCTAAGCTTCTTGAGACTTCATAGTTAAAATCTACATGCCCTGGTGTATCTATTAAATTGAACTCATATTCTTGTCCATCTTTTGCTTTGTATAACATTCTAACAGCTTGAGATTTTATTGTTATTCCTCTTTCACGTTCTATTTCCATATTGTCTAGAACTTGACTTTCCATTTCTCTTTTAGAAAGTACTCCTGTCATTTCAATTAATCTGTCTGCAAGTGTAGACTTTCCATGATCTATATGTGCAATTATGCTAAAATTCCTTATATATTTTTTTCTGTCTTTCATTAAATTTCCTCCTGATTATCTCTATTGTATAATAACATAGAGTATTTTTTTTAGCAATAGGATAAATAAGATAAAAAAATATATTTAAAAAATGAAGTAAACACCAAAATGTACTTCATTTTTCAAATATCACTTTCTTGCTTTGATTTAATTCCAAGTAAATTTATCTTAGATAATTGTAATTTACAACCTATTTTCTATTTTATCCAAGTGCTACATCTAATATCATCATGATTACAAAACCTATTGCTACACCTATTGTGCCAATATTAGAATGTTCTCCTACTTGTGATTCTGGTATTAGTTCTTCTACCACTACATAAATCATTGCTCCTGCTGCAAATGATAATAAATAAGGTAATATTGGAATAACTGTATTTGTAAGTAATATTGTGATAATTGCACCGGGCTGGCTCAACTATTCCTGAAAGTGTGCCATATAAAAATGCTTTTGATTTTGATACTCCTTCACTTTTTAATGGCATAGATATAATTGCTCCTTCTGGAAAGTTCTGAATTGCTATTCCTATTGCTAGCGCAAATGCTCCTGCTATTGTTATTCCAGCATTTCCGAGTCATTGCTCCTGCAAATGTAACACCTACTGCCATTCCTTCTGGTATATTATGCAAGGTTACTGCAAAAAACATCATCGTTGTCTTTTTTAATTTCGACTTTACTCCTTCTGGTTTATCACTTTTTAAATGTAGATGTGGTATAACACTATCTAATACAAGTAAAAATATAACTCCAAATAAAAATCCCATACTTGCAGGAATCCAAGCCACTTTCCCCTGCTCTTCTGCCATATCTATTGCTGGAATAATTAAGGACCATATAGAAGCTGCAATCATCACTCCAGACGCAAATCCTAAAAGTAGTTTTTCTACTTTACTATTCATTTTATTTTTCATAAAAAATACCATTGACGCTCCTAAAGTTGTACCCAAAAATGGTATTAGCAAACCCGTAAACATTTCCATTTATATCACTCTTTCTATTATTTCATTAACATCATCACTATTTCTATTACTTTAGCTTTCATTTCATCGTAATTTAATTCTTGATGTTTATGATAAACTACTTCATGACAAAAATTGTCTATTATTCCATAAGTAATATGAATATTCTCTTTTGACACTTTCCTATTATTTTCTGCAAATACTTTAACAATTTTCTCTGTCATTTCCATCTCAGCATTGTTGAATAATTCTGCTATTTCATCATCCAAATGGCTCATTGCCATTAACTCTTCATGTGCCTTTTTTGTCATCGTATGTTCTTTAATAAAATTATCTATCATTTTATTTATTAGTTCTTCCAAATTAGAAAATTTTAGTTTATTGTTATCTAATATATCAATCATTGGAAATACTATTTTATTTGCATAGTCTTTTACACCTTCTATAAAAATATCTCTTTTATCAGTGAAGTATTGATATATTATACCTGTTGAAACTCCTGCATATTTTGCAATATCTACTGTACTAACATTATGATAACCTTTTTCACACATTATTTCAAAACCCTTTTTAATAATTTTATTTTTCTTTTCTATTGATGTTCTTTTTATAGGCTCTCTTATTTCTCCCATATTTTTCACTCCTTATTCGTTTCCTTTTAGACTACTTACCATATCAATTTTATTGATTTTTTTGCTTACCAGTTTTGACACAATTAACGAAACTACAACTGTTCCTATAGCACCATATATATATGTTAATATTCCAATACTTGCTCCAAAATCATAACTTTCTTCTATTGCTGTTTTAAACAACCAATCTGTTAAATAAAATCCTAATGGAAGCCCTAATATAATTGATATAACAGCTATAATATTATTTTGTTTTACAAATACTTTTTTTATTTTTTTATCATTAAAACCTAAAACTTTTAATGTTGCAAATTGATACCCTTTTTCTGTATATGATAATATTCCTAAATTATAAATAATAACTATTCCAAGAAGTATAGCAACCCCAATAATTAAACATATCATGCTTTGCATAGCGGATAACATGTTATTCATCCCTTCTTTTAAGCTATTTTTGTTTTGTATTAGTTCTACATTTTCTATTTCTTTCGTATTACTTAAATCTATGTTTGTATATAAAGAATCTGGATTATAAGTATTTCCTAAACTTTCAAAATATTCTCTTGTCATTGTCATATTTTGATTTTGTGGATCCTTATTAAATCCAACTATTTTTGATTTATAATACTCATTATTTCCGAGTTAAATGCCATTCTATGGTATCTCCTATTTCATATCCTTTAGTTTTAGCAAATTTATAAGTTATATATACACCTTCATTATTATCTACTTTTATAAAATTTTCTTTGTTATCAATAAATCTAACATAATCTTTGCTGTCAGTAATAAAAATATTATTAGATTCTTTATTTCCTTCTTTATCTTTTATTTCTATTAAATAACTTTGTGAAGTATTATCTCCATATTTTTCTTTTAGTGTATCTAAGTCTTGTTCTGAGATATCTTCCTTTATAACCAACTTATAATCAAAATTAAATAAATCTTCAAATTGTAGTTCAATAAAATGATTCATACTATCAAGCATTCCAAAAGAACATACAATTAGCATAGAACATCCAGTTACTCCAGCAATTCCTGTAATTGTTCTAACTTTATTTCTAAACATATCTCTTATATTCCATTTGCTTACAAAACTTAATTGTTTAAAAATACCTTTTGTTGTCAGATTTAAAGAATTTCCTTTTACTTTTGGCATTTCATTTCTTAAGCTATCTGCTGGTTTTTCTTTTAATTGTTTTCTACATGTTAAGTAAGTTACAAATATAACACATAGCACAATAATAGCAGCTACAATATAAGACTTGTTTTCTATTATAGGAGCTCCGTTTGGTATTTCAAAAAATGCCATTTCCATACTAATAAACATATTTCCTATTAAATAATATCCTGCAAAAATTCCAAGTATTGCTGCTACGGCCGAAATCCAAAAACCATAACTAATATAATGTAGTATGATTTTCCTATCTTTAAACCCTAAAGCCTTTAATGTTCCTATTTGTATTTTTTGCTTATTTACAACTCTCGTCATTGTTGTTACAACTGATAACATTGCAATAAAAATAAACAATCCTGAAAATACTCCTACATAAGTTTTTCCTTCATCTATTTCTCCTTGATATTGCCTATATGAAGCCGAATCTTCTATTTTTATAATCGCTATAGCATTTTTAATTTTTTCTTCTATTTCGTCTTTCACAATCGATACATTTTCCTTATTATCAACATCTACCATAATATAGTTAAATATAAGATTATCTTTAAAATTAAAATCTGTAACTAAATTATTAAAACTTTCTTCATCTTGTATATTAAGGTTTTGCATTGCTCTTCTTTTTACATATTCTTTTAGTTCGTTACTTGATAGATAAGCAAAACCAAAGTCTGAATGGTCTGGGAATAGTTCAGATTCATCTTTTACATCATACAAATGATCTGGAACATTTATAAGTCCTAAAATCTCTTCTTCAAATGTATAATCATCATACTTGATTTTTATTGTATCTCCAACTTTTAAATTATTTTCTATTGCATAGAAATTATCTAACCATACACCAGACTTATTACTATCAAAGTTTTCTCCATCTATAATATAAAGTTTAGAAATATTATTTGTTTCTATAAAACTTAACGATAATATTTTATCTCCATCTGTTATATGATTTGCTGTAACAACTAATTTTCTTTCAGCATCTTTTACATTTTCTATCTCTTTTATATCATTTAAATCATTTTCTGTAAAATTTGCTCCCATTACATTTAAGTCTTGTAAATTATTTTCACTATAAAAAGTATCTGCTGTTACTTGCATTCCTTTCATATAGCTTTCTATCCCACTATATGCTAACGTCCCTATAAAAACCATCAAAAATATTGTAACAAACTGGCTTTTATTGAGTTTTATATCTCTTATTAATTTCTTTCTTAATTTACTCATTTTTACCATTTCACCTCATCAATATTTTTTGGATTTTTATTTTCTTCTATAGAATCTAATTTTCCATTTTTTACTTTTATAACTCTATCTGCAATTTCTGCAATTAAACTATTATGTGTTACTATTATTACTGTATTTTCTCCATTATTTGAATCGCATTGTTTTTTTAGAAGTTTTAAAACCTCTACACCTGTTTTGGAATCTAATGCACCTGTTGGCTCATCACATAAAAGTAATTTTGGATTTTTAGCTATTGCTCTTGCTATTGAAACTCTTTGCTGTTCTCCTCCAGATAATTGATTAGGAAATTTATTAAAATGTTCTCCTAATCCTACATCTTTTAAAATTTCTTTTGCATTTTTTGTGTTTTTTACAATATCATTTACTAATTCAACATTTTCTAATACTGTTAATGTTGGAAGTATATTATAGAATTGAAATATGAACCCTATATTTGCTGCTCTATAGTTTGTTAGCTCGCAAGAGTTATATTTCCCAATATTTTCTCCATCTATAATTATATCTCCACTTGTTACTGAATCCATACCTCCTAATAAATTTAATAAAGTAGATTTTCCTGCTCCTGATGGACCAAGTATTACTACAAATTCTCCTTTTGGAATAGAAAAAGACATATCTTTCACTGCATAAAAACTCTTTTCGCCTATTTTATATGTTTTTGTTACATTTTCTAATTTAATAAAATTTTTCACTTTAATCTCTCCTTTATTATATGAATTTTTTTTCATATTATATTATAGATTTTTATTTTAGTCAATATAAAATGAAATATTTTTCATATTGTAGTAAAATAAAAAGCAAATGATTTTATAATTAATCATTCGCATTTAGAATTGTAATTTCTATTTCACATTACTATATATTTTACAACCTAATATTTCTATTTCAAAACCATCATTATAAGGTTTAACTTTCCCACTTGTTTCTGCCTCATCTTCTGGCATCAATGAATGAACTTTAGTAACACTATATAAAATTGCCTTATATTTGACAGAGCCTCCATCTTTTAATTGCATCCTTATTGGAAATAATAAAATCAATAATGCTATTACTACAACTATTATAATCACTTTCTTTTTCATAATCATTCCTCCATAACTTGTAATTTATCTTTTTCTATTTCTAATCTTTTTTACTACTAAATCTATAACAACTACCAAAATAAATAATGATGTGTAATTGATAAAAATATCTTTATAAGCACTTTTTGCTAGTGCTTCTCTTAACCCCATTAAAAACACATATAAAAATGTTAATAACATTGTTGGAATATATGCACAAATAATGTTTAAAAACTTATTCTTAAATTCTAATTTTCTATATAATTGTAATGCTAAAACACCAATAAAGATTATTAATGCTCTGTCTAATTCGTGCCAATTACCACTCGGATCATCTCTTAATCCTTGACACAAATAAAGTATGCTATTTAATATTGTTGTTATTGTATAGATTACACAATATAGTAAGCAACTGTCTTTATTTATTATCTTTTTCATATATAACCTCACTTTTAAATTACTCGTTAAAACGACTATTCTTTTATAAATTTTCTAGATACACGAACTTTAACCGTACTTAAAATTTCATAATTGATTGTGTCACATTTTTGAGATAACTCCTCAACACTAATATTTTGATTATCTCATATAATTCTACTTACTTTCTATAAACTCTTATTTTTATTTAATGCCTATACTACCACAAAACTACTTTATCTTCAATACTTTTTGTCAAAACTTTATCTTAAAAATGTTACTATTTTACACTTCCAAAATTCACCTTATTTTTTTGTTATAAATTGTTTACAAATGCCTAAAACTAATATAAAATATCAAAAGAAATAATACTAAATAAAAAGGTGAAATCATGTATAATTTTATTAGCCAAAAAGAGGATGACACAATTTTGTTTGCAAGTCAATTTGCCTCATACTTAAGAAATGGAGATGTTATTGTTTTAACTGGCGAACTTGGTTCCCGGTAAAACAAAATTTACACAAGGTATATTAAAACACTTCGGATTAGATGATGAAATATCTAGTCCTACTTTTACTATTGTTAACGAATATCATAAAGATTCTGTAAACATTTATCACTTTGATGTATATCGATTATCAGATGTAGATGAATTTTATGCAATTGGTGGAGAAGAATATTTTAATAATGGTATTTGCATAATAGAATGGGGTGAACTAATAAAAGATGCTCTTCCAAAAGATTATCTTCACATAGTTTTCTCAAAAGATGAAAATAATCTTGAAAATAGGAATCTAAAACTTATTCCACATGGAGAACGTTTTTCTAATTTTGATTTTAGTAAAATTTTAAATTAAATGAAAAGAGGTTAACTTTAAATTGAAAATACTAGCAATAGATACATCTTCTAAAATTTGTAGTGTTTGCCTTTTAGAAGATAAAAATTTAATTATGGAAAAGCACAATAATGATGAAAAAACACATTCACAAAAATTAATGCCACTAGTAGATAGCCTTCTTAAAGAGTCAAAAATAAATTTGCAAGATGTAGATTTACTTAGTTGTTGCATTCGGTCCACGGCTCTTTTACAGGACTTAGAATTGGTATTTCAACTGTGAAAGCTTTTTCTGATGTAACAAATATTCCTATTATAGGTATTAACTCTTTAGAAAGTTTAGCTTATAATATAAAAACAAATGGATTAATCGCTTGTATGATTGATGCAAAAAATGATAATGTATATTTTGCTCTATACAATTTAGAAAACAGTACATATACATTAAAAGAAGACTTATCTGCAAGCAATATAAATGATATTATTACATTGTTAAAAAAATATAAAGATAACTATATAACATTTGTTGGTGATGGTTCTGTAGTTCACAAAAATGCTATATCCCAAAATTTTGAAAAAGTTAAATTCGCTACAGAAGAGCAAAACATGCAATCAAGCATCAGCATAGCTTTATCCGCTTTCGATAAATTTCAAAAAGGACTTATACAAAATTCTAATACACTCTCTCCTCTATACTTAAGAAAATCTCAAGCAGAACGTGCATTAGACGGCGAAAAATAAATCCAATATTACTTAATAAATTTAATATTGCTTACAAAACGAAAAAATATAAACAAATATTAAAAAAATATATAAAAATATATAACGAAAGGAACCTGTTAGTATAAAATCACTATTTAATGTTACTACTAAAGTTATTTTATATCTCCCAAGTAGGTTTGGAAGGTTTTGTATATTAAAATAAAAAATGAGTTTGAGCATGAGTCGTTATTCACATCTTCTGTTTATAGTGTGTCTCTACCATTTGAATCTATGCAAAACTAAAGCGCCTTGGAAAACTTATTTTTTATTTTAATATACAAAACCTTCCAAACCGGACTCTTGGCACACACCCCATTAAATAGTAAAATTTTAAAAACAGCAAAAAACTCAAAATTATGAACTCTATTAAAATCTCTAAAATGACTATACAAGATTTAGATAATATAAAAGAAAACCTAGAAAAAAACTTTGATAATTTTTGGACTTACAGAATATTAAAATCAGAAATTGACAATATTAATTCTAGATACATAGTTTCTAAACAATTTGATGAAATTGTTGGTTTTGCTGGAATTCTAGTAATTGACAATACAGCTGATATAATGAATATTGTAACAAAAAAAGATAAGCGAGGATTAGGAATTGCTTCTAAAATGTTAGAATATTTAATAAAGCTTGCAAAATACGAAAATTGTTCTAATATAACATTAGAAGTTAATGAGAATAATTTACCAGCAATCAATTTATATAAAAAATTCCATTTTGAAAAAGTTGGACTACGAAAAAAATACTACAATAACAAATATGACGCTATTATTATGACTTTATATTTAAAAAGATAAATTTTAAGGAGGATACAAATGAAAAAAAATAATGAATTATCTTATAAAGATTTAAAGATAACTTGTGACCCAAATGTTTTTAAATTTAATACAACTGCAGAAATTGATTCTATTTCTACTGGAATTGGTCAAGACCGTGGTATAAAAGCATTAGAATTTGGTATAAATGTAGATATAAAAGGATATAACTTATACTTAGAAGGTCCAAGTGGTGTTGGTAAAACAATGTATACAAAACATTACTTAGATAAAATATCAAAAAAGAAGAAAACACCTTCTGATTGGTGTTATATATACAATTTTGATAATCCTAATGAACCAATTGCAGTTTCTCTTTCTGCAGGTCAAGGCAGAGAATTTAGAGATACTATGGATCAATTTATAAAAGAAATTAAATTAGATATAAAAAATACATTTAATAATGATGATTTTGAAAAAGAAAAGAAATTAATAAAACAAGAATATGAAGAAAAAAGAAATATTCTTATGGAAAAATTAAATGAGAAATCTAATAAATATGGCTTTCAAGTAAAATCTGCAAAAAATGGTATCTATATGATGCCAGTTATTAATGGGAAAACTATCGAAGAATCTGAATTTGACAAATTAGATGATAAAACAAAAAAAGAATTTGAAGATAAATCTGCAATTGTTCAACAACATATAATGGATGTTATTAGTGAAATAAAATCTATTGAACGTGAAGCTGATAAAAAACTAAATGATTGGCAATCTAATGTTGCATTGCTTACAATTAATGGTCATATTAATCTAATAAAATCTAAATATAAAAGGAATAAGAAAATTAATACATTTTTAGATAATATAAAAAAAGATATATTAAAAAATATTGATTACTTCTTAGCAGAAGACAAAAATGATAATAAAGTGCAGATGCAAGCACCTAGAATGGAACTTCCTAAACCATGGCTTAATTATCGTGTAAACTTATTTGTTGACAATAGTGAACAAGAAGGTGCTCCTGTTATTATGGATTCTAACTATTCTTATCATAATATTTTTGGAAAATTAGAATATGAAAACTATTTTGGTGCTTTAAAAACAGATTACACAATGCTAAAATCTGGTTTACTTCATAAAGCAAATGGTGGTTATATTATATTTCAGGCAAGTGATTTAGTTGCAAATGGCTTATGCTATGAAGCTTTAAAGAAGGCTTTAAGAATGAAAGAATTATTAATAGAAAATACTGCAGACCAACGTTCTTCAATGGTTATGGTTTCTTTAAAGCCCGAACCAATTCCTCTAGATATTAAAGTGATTTTAATTGGTAATGAAAATATCTATCAAACATTATTATCATTTGATACTGATTTTCGAAAGTTATTTAAAATAAAAGTTGAATTTGAAGACTCTTCACCTATGAATGTAGACAATATGAATAAACTTGCAAGATTTATTCATGGATACTGTGAACAAGAAGACTTACTTCCATTAGATAAAGGAGCTGTTGCAAAAGTTATAGAATATGCTTCAAAACTTGCAGATGACCAAAATAAATTATCCACAAGATTTAATGATTTAGCTCAAATCATTGGTGAATCTGCAACTTGGGCTAAAATGGCTAAAGAAAAGATAGTAACCGCAGAATATGTTGATAAAGCTTTAAAAGAAAGAATAGAAAGAGTAAAAAAATATGATAGCAAATATGTAGAAATGATTAAGGATAATACTTTATTAATAGATACATCTGGATTCGTAGTTGGACAAATCAATGGACTTACTATAATGAGTATTGGTGATTATACTTTTGGAAAACCAGCCAAAATCACAGCTAATACTTATACTGGAAAAACAGGTGTAATAAATGTAGAACGTGAAGTTGAATTATCTGGCTCTACACATTCTAAAGGTGTATTTATTCTTAGTGGATATTTGGGAGAAATGTTTGCTCAAGATATTCCTCTTTCACTTACTGCAAGTATATGTTTTGAACAATTATATAATGGTGTTGATGGTGATAGTGCCTCTAGTACAGAACTTTACGCAATTCTATCTAGTTTATCAGGAGTTCCTATTAATCAATCAATTGCAGTTACTGGTTCTGTAAATCAAAAAGGTGAAGTTCAACCAATTGGTGGTGTGAATGATAAAATAGAAGGCTTTTTCCAAATATGTAAATTACGTGGTTTAAATGGTTCACATGGTGTAATAATACCTATACAAAATGTAAGAAACTTAAATCTTTCTGATGAAGTAATTGAAGCTGTTAAAGATAAAAAATTCCATATTTATGCAATTTCTACAATTGAAGAAGGTATTGAAATTTTAACAGGAGTTCCTGCTGGAAAGAAAGATAGTAAAGGTAACTTCCCTGCTGGTTCAATTAATTATTTGGCTTACGAGAAATTAAAAAAATATGCTGATATCAGCAAAAAAAATTAATTATTTTATAAATTATGTGCAAATTTTATATAATAAAAAATGTATATAGTTAAATTTTGCCCTATAATATAGAGATTTCCTAGATATAAAAATAAAAACCTTTTAAAAAGGTTTTTATTTTTATATCATTATTCTGCATCTTTAACTTCTTCTGTAGCTACAGCTTCTGTTTGCTCTACAGGTGCTTCTTCTACAGTTGTTACTTCTTCATTAACATCTGCTTCTTCCACTACTGGTTCTTCTACAAATTCTTCTTTTAAAGTAATTTCTTTATTTTCAATTCTAGCACCAATATCTTCTTTAGTCTTAGCAGATTTTCCTACTCTATCTCTTAAGTAGTATAATTTAGCTCTTCTTGCTTTACCTACTCTTACTAATTCTACTTTTTCCATCATAGGTGAGTGAACTAAAAATGTTTTTTCTACTCCTACACCATATGCTACTCTTCTTACTGTAAATGTAGCGTTAATTCCGCCACCTTGTTTTTTAATTATAATTCCTTCGAATACTTGGATTCTTTCTCTATTTCCTTCCTTAATTCTTTGATGTACTTTTACTGTATCACCAACTTTAAGGACAGGTATCTTATTTTTCAATTGTTCATGTTCTATTGATTTTATGATATCCATCGATATTCTCCTCCCTTTCTTATTTTAGGATTTATTTTGGCTCCTAATACCTTTTATTTTTGTATCAAAAATTTTTTAACCATATTATTTTTCTTTTAAAAGATCTGGCCTTTTCTGATACGTATTTTTTAAAGATTGTTCTTCTCTCCATTTGCGAATATTTTCGTGATGACCAGATAGTAATACTTCTGGAACTTTCTTCCCTAAAAAAACTTCAGGTCTTGTGTATTGCGGATATTCTAGAAGATTATCAGAAAAAGATTCTTCTTTTATAGATTCTTTTGTAAGTACACCTTCTACATATCTACTAACAGAATCAATTAATACCATTGCTGGTATTTCTCCTCCTGTTAACACATAATCACCTATTGAAATTTCTTCATCTACTATTTCATCAATTACTCTTTGGTCTATTCCTTCATAATGTCCGCATAATAGAATAAGATGTTCCTCTTTACTAAGAGATTCAACTTTTTTTTGATTTAATACATTCCCTTGTGGTGACAAATATATTACTTTTGCATTTTTATCTTTTATAGATTTATATGCATCATATACAACATCTGGTTTTATAACCATTCCAGCACCACCGCCATATGGAGTATCATCTACTTTTTTATGCTTATCTTTTGAAAAATCTCTAATATTTATTAAATTTAAACTAATTAGATTTTTTTCTAAAGCCCTTCCTAATATGCTTTGTTTTATTGGTTCAAAGCTTTCTGGAAAAAGTGTTAGCACATCAAACTTCATAAATTCCTCCATTTTAAACTAATTATATTAAACCTTTTATTAAGTGAACAATTATTTTTTCTTCTTCTAAGTTGATATCTTTTAGAACTTCTTTTATTCCTGGAAGTAATACTTGTTTTCCAAGCTCGTCTTTTACAACATATATATCATTACTTCCTGTATTATATATATCGTCTACTTTTCCAAGTAAAATGCCTTCATCTGTATATACTTGTAATCCAATTAAGTCTGCAATGAAATATGTATCTTTTGGAAGCTTAATTGCATCTTTTCTATGTATTTTTAGATACATTCCTTTATATTTTTCGGCCATATTCATATCATCTATGCCTTTAAATTTTAATAAAACCATATTTTTATGATATTTTACTTCTTCTATTTCTACTTCTTCCATAGAAGATTTTTTACAGATATATACTTTTTTTAATTTTTCAAATCTTGTTATATTATCTGTAAAAGGATTTATTTTTAACATTCCTTTTACACCGAATGTATTTACAATTTGACCTATTTCAAGATATTCTTGCATATATAATATTCCTCTTAATCTAAAAATTCTATATCAACTTTTTTCTTTTCAGTTACTCCTATAGATTTCATAACTGTTCTAATTGCTTTTGCTATACGACCTTGCTTGCCAATAACCTTTCCCATATCAGCTTTATCTACTTTTACTTTTAACTGTATAGAATAATCTGTAGTATTTTCAGTAATTTGTACAGAATCAGGATTGCTTACAAGATTTTTAACAATTAATTCTAAAACATCTTTCATTAATTTACCTTCTTTCTTAAAGGCTTTTATTTAAAAATAAAAATTTATTTTGCTTTTTCTATTAAAGCTTTTACAGTATCTGTAGGTTTTGCACCATTTTTTATCCATGTAGCTACTTTTTCATTATCTAAAACGATTGTAGCTGGATCTGTCATAGGATTGTATGTTCCTATTTTTTCTATTATTTTACCATCTCTTGGAGATTTTGAATCTGCTACAACTATATGATAGAATGGAGCTTTTTTTGCACCTTGTCTTTGTAATCTAATTTTTACCATCTTTTTCACCTCCTACTAAATACTTTATATATATTTTTTAATATTAATAACAAATTTAATTAAACAAAAACTAAAAAGTTTTGTCTTATTTTTTATCTTATTTTTAATATTTTAGTTCTTGCTTATATACTAATTTTCTTGTAATAAATATACCTACTTTTTTAATAAATTATTTATATTAGAATTTCAAATTTTTCAAATCATTTGGATTCATTCCTTTAAAGTTTTTCATTATATTTTTCATACCTTTTCCACCTTGCATTTTTTTCATCATTTTTTGAGTCATCTCAAATGATTCCATAAATTTATTTATTGCTTGAACTGTTGTTCCACTACCGTGAAGCTATTCTTTTTCTTCTACTTGCATTCAACAACTTTGGATTTTTTCTTTCTTTAGCTGTCATTGAGCATATTATTGCTTCTATTCTATTAAATTCATTATCATCAACTTTTAAGTCTTTAATTTGATTCATACCTGGTATCATTTTTAGTATTGATGAAAATGAACCCATTTTTTTTACTTGTCTTAATTGCATTAAATAATCATCTAAGTCAAATTCTTTTTTTCTAAGCTGTTTTTCTAGTTTTAAAGCTTCTTCTTCATCAAATGCTTCTTCTGCTTTTTCTATAATAGAAAGTACATCACCCATTCCTAGAATTCTTGATGCCATTCTTTCTGGATGAAATTCTTCTATATCACTTAGTTTTTCACCAGTAGCTACATATTTTATAGGTCTACCAGTTACTTTTTTTGCGGAAATTGCTGCACCACCACGAGTATCACCATCTAATTTTGTAAGAACTATTCCATCTATACCTAATTTTTCATTAAAGCTTTCAGCTACATTTACTGCATCTTGACCTGTCATGCTATCCACAACTAATAATATTTCATGTGGCTTGACACTTAATTTTAAATTTTTAAGCTCTTCCATTAGTTCTTCATCTATATGTAGTCTTCCGAGCTGTATCTATAATAACAACATCATTTAATTTACTAATTGCTACATTCATGGCTTGTTTTGCAATTTGCACAACGTCTTTGGTATTTTCATTTGCATATACTGGAATATTAAGTTGTGAACCAACAACTTGTAATTGCTTAATAGCTGCTGGTCTATATACATCACATGCTACTAAAAGTGGCTTTTTACCTTGTTTTCTTAATATGTTTGCAAGTTTACCAGATGTTGTTGTTTTACCACTACCCTGAAGACCAACCATCATAATTATTGTTGGTGGATTTGGTGTAAAATTAATTTTACTTTCTGTTCCACCTAGTAATTCTACTAATTCATCTTTTACTATTTTTATAACTTGTTGCCCTGGTGTTAATGATTTTAATACATCTTGGCCTAAAGCTTTTTCTTGAATCTGGCTTATAAATTCTTTTACAATTTTATAATTAACATCTGCTTCTAGTAACGCAAGTTTTACTTCTCTTAGCATCTCTTTTAAATCAGATTCTGTAATCCTTGCTTTTCCTTTTAGCTTTCTTGTTATTTCTTGAAATTTTGAGGATATTCCTTCAAACGCCATATTTCATCCTCCTAACTAACATAGAGATTTACTTTTAGAATTTAAATTAAGTTTTCTAACATGCTTTCTATTTTATCTATTTTTTCTTTAGCATTAGAATTATTAAATTGTAAATTCTGTTTTAAATCTTCTAGACTTCTAACTATATCTTTAGCCTTTTTTTCTTGTTCTAACATTTTTTCCATAATCTTAAGTTCTTTTTCATATTCAAAAAGTTTTTTCTCGCCTTTTTTTATAATATCCCTAACAGCTTGCCTAGTTATTTGATTATTTTCTGCTATTTCAGATAAAGTTAAATCATTATTATAATAATCATTTATAAATTCAAATTGTTTATCTGTTAACAATTTTCCATATATTTGGCATAACATACTTATTTGGACATTTTTTTCCATTTCAGGCATCCCTTTCTTTTTGTAATGCTAATATACTTTACACTATTTTTTTCTATTTGTCAAGTAATTTTACAAATAAAAACTGTATAAACAAGAATTTTACCATTCTCAAGATATTATTTATATACTTTTAATATTAAAATCTTAATTTCTAGCTTTATTTTTTCCTATTTGAACTTTATTTTTTCCTATTTGCAATCTGGTATTGAATTATTATTTAATTTTATAGTATACTATTATCATGGAGGTGAATTTATAATGGAGTTACAAGAAAGTAAATTAATGTCAAAAACATTTTTTTGGATGTTTATTGGCCTTTTAGGAACTGCAATTGTATCATGGTATACTTATTCATCTGGCTTATTTGTTGATATTATTACTAAAGGATATTTTAACGTTTTACTTATATTAGAGGTTGTTGTCGTTTTACTCTTTTCATTTTTATTTAAGAAGCTATCACCAATGTTAGTAGCTATATTATATTTCATTTACTCGATGCTGAATGGTGTTTCACTGTCAACAATATTTGCCGTCTTTGAACTTAACTCTATTATTCAACTATTTATTGTATCAGCTTTTTTGTTTGGTGCTTTTGCACTTATAGGATTTATTACAAAAAAAGACTTAAGTTCATGGCATACATTATTATTTGGAATTTTAATAGCTGGAATAATATTAAGTTTAATTAATCTATTTATAGGAAATTCTATGTTAGATTTAATATTAGATTGGGTTATTCTATTTGTATTTTTTGGAATAACTGCATACGATATCAACACAATTAAACAATTACAACAGGACCCTAATTTGAATCAAGAAAAATTATATATTTATGGTGCAATGCAACTATATCTTGATTTTATTAACATTTTCTTAAGAGTTCTATCTATATTCGGAAAAAGAAGAGATTAAAAAAATGGACGAAGGGACGGTTCTCTTGTCCAAGAAAACTTCCCCTTTGTCCAGCTTAATATAACTCCGTTTTGCAATCTTCTCCTATATATGTTCCAATATTTTTCCCTTCACATATCTTAAGTATTGAATCTTTCTCTTTAAAATCAAATACGTACATTGGCATTTTATATTCTTTAGCTAATATAAATGAACTTTGATCTGCAACTTGTAGATCATTTTTTATTACATCTTCATACTGAATACTTTTATATCTTTTAGCATTAGGATTTTTTGTAGGATTTTCTGTATATACACCATCTGTGCCATGTTTTGCCATTAAAACTACATCTGCTCTAATTTCTATTGCCCTTTGAACTGATGGATAATCTGTTGTGACAAATGGTTGTCCTACACCTCCTCCAAAAATGACTACTTTCCCTTTATCTAAATGATTTATTGCTTTTAGTCTAATATATGGCTCTGCAACACTATTTATTGGAAGAGCTGTCATAACTCTAACATTCATTATTCCTTTTGAATTTAGAGCTCCTCTTAAAATTAAACTGTTAATAATTGTTGCAAGCATTCCTATATTATCTGCTTCTGCTCTTTCTATTTCCCATTCTTCGGCTGTTCTTCCTCTAAAAATATTTCCTCCACCTACTAATATAGCTACTTCTATTCCAGATTCTATAGCTTTAATAATCTCTTCTGTAATATTTTCTAAAGATTCTTTTTCAAATCCAAAATCTTTATCACCTGATAATGCTCCACCACTTAATTTTAATAAAATTCTTTTGTACTTCATAGTTGATCTCCTTTATTATAAATTTTATAATTTTACTAATTCTTTTTTAGATATATTTAATTTAAATAAACATTCTTGTATCTCTTTTTTGGTTTCTTCTATAGACTTAGTTGTGTTAAATTCATAATAATCAGTATTCAATAGTTTTAATATATATTCTATATTTAATTGTAGCTTTTCATAAAAAGTATAATATTTATCGATATCTTCTTCTGTATGTAATTTTCTAGAGCGCTCTAGAATCTTATATGGATTAGATTTTAGATAAAAACAAAGTATCTTTAGTTCCTTTTGCTTATTCTTTACATATTCCAAATATTCTGATATATCTCCTAGTTTCTTACCTCGTGTAAGCATGTATGCTAGTGTAAGAATATGCCAACTTTCTACAAAAATGACTTTTTCGTTTTTCCAATCTCTAATTTTATCTCTTTCTAATTCTGCTTTTTTTACCACTTCCTCAAATGAACTATTTGCTAATGCTCCAGCTTTAACCTTCTTATTTACTCTTATTTCTTCTGCACATTCTCCTTGCGTAATATATCCCCATTTGTCTAATATTGATAATATGGTACTTTTTCCTGCAGAATGAATACCTACTACTGGAACTAATATTTTATCTTTCATATAAATCACACCTATCTATTTTTAATAGCTTTTAAAAATTTACTATATTATTTTTTCCTTGTATTCTTTATAGCTTTTAAATTTTTATTTTTTAAATAGCTTTCAGATATTTATTGCATTCTTCTTTTTTTATTTTTCTTTTTGCTATTAAAATTTTGTTTAAAATTGCAGTTATGTCATCAGTTTTTAATTCATCTACAAAATTAATTTTCTCCTTTTTTAGTCTACATGGTGCAAATGTTCCATCATGATTTACATATAAATCACTACATTCTATGCAATATTTTAATGGAGAATATGTTAATTTTGCTGTAGAACATACACATCTTGTTAAATATATTTTATGTTTTTCTTTTTCATATACTCTTGATCTATTATCATCTTCTATTTTTTGATATCCATATTCTAATAGTTTTTTTGCTATTTCTTCCTCTTTTACACAGTTTTCATCTATACTAGGAAAGAGTTCTGTAAATTTTATACTTGAATTTATACTTTTTGAGAATTCTATTAAATTTTCTAGTTCTTTACTTGACCAATTAACACCTTTTATTAATGTAGAATTTAGCCTTATTTGTATATTAGGATATAATTTTCTTACTAATTCTATATTATCAATTACTTTATTATATGTATTTTTTACACATACTATTTTTTCATAATTGCTAGAATTTAATGTATGTATAGATAAATTAATTCTATTTATATATTTGCATATTTCTATTTTTTTATCTAACAAATAACCATTTGTTACTAAAGTTATTTTTGCACCATTTTTATATAATTTTTCTGCAATTTCGATACAATCATTTCTTACTAATGGTTCTCCTCCTGATAACGTTACACCATTAAATTTATAATAATTACTATAAATTTTATATAATTTACAATAATCATCGCTTGTTAATAAATTTTGACTTTTTTCTTCTATACCTTCATGATGACAAAAATAACATTTATAATTACAATCTCCGAGTTATTAAAAATCGAATATCATTTTTTTCTACCATACATCAAAACACTCCTTTACCAAAAATATACTTACTTTCTACCATTCCATTCTGCATAAAACTCTTCTAAAAATTGTTCCATATATTTTTGCCTATGCTCTGCTAATCTTTTTGCTGTTTCAGTGTTCATTGTTTCCTTTATTTTTAATAATTTATCGTAAAAATGACTAATTGATGTATTTGAACCTCTTTTATAATATTCTTCGTTTGTTATAATATTATTTTCTTCATCTGGATTATATATTTCTTTTTCGTGTTTCCCCCCATATGTAAATACTCTAGCTATACCAATTGCTCCAATTGCATCTAATCTATCTGCATCTTGTACAATTTTTCCTTCATTTGAAAGCTCTTTTTGGCAATCTAAATTACTACTAAAACTTATATTTTCACAACTATTTAATATATTTTGAATATCTGCTGGTTTAAAAAATCTGTATAAATCTAATTTTATTAATAATTTAGTTAAATTAGTTTTTATACTTCCATTACTATATTTATGATCATATATATCATGTAGCAAAGCGATTACTTTAATAATAAAAGGATTACATTTTTCTTCTTCATTAATTAATATTGCATTGTTATATACTCTTTTTACATGCCACCAATCATGTGAACTGTCATTTTTCGACATTTCATCTTTAATATATAATTGTAATATTTCTAACATTCTATACTCGTCCATATTTTCCATCCTTTTATCTATATATTTATAATGTATTCACAAACTTTTAAAATATTCCTATTGTACTAAATTATTTTGGTCATCTATTAAAAATTTAGGATTAAAAAATACATCTGCGCATAATTCTTGATCTAATTCTAATACTTCTTTTATTTTCCACATTTCGTTGATTCCAAACTCTCTTTGGCCATTTAACTTCTTGGTTAAAGTGTTATAACTTATTCCTAATTCTTTTGCTAAATAACTCCTCTTTATATTCCTTATTGCCATTAATGCTTTTAATCTATTTCCAATGATTTCAGGATTCATACAACTACTCCTTTTAATTCGTTTCTTATTAAGAAACATGATATAATATTTAAACTTTATTGTCAATAATTGTAAGAAACTTTTCTAGATATTATTGCACCGTTTTGTTTACAAATTAGAAACAAAATGTTATAATCGTGTTGATTTATAATTTAGGGGGCTGAAATATGAATAAATTATTTCAAGAAAGATTAAATGAACTATTATCTAAGAAGCTTTATACTTATGAAGAATTATCACAAAAATTAGGACTAAAATCTAAAGGCACTATTGCAAAGTATGCAAATGGTCAGATTAAAAATCCTAATATTAGTACTATTGAAAAAATTGCCAAATTATATAAAGTATCACCTTCTTGGCTGAGTGGTTTATCTGATAATAAGTATCCAAATATGAATTCAAATGAATATGTAAAAATTAGAATATTAAATTCTGAATCAGATGATAGTATTATTATTTCTAGTATACTTGCAAATTCTAATGATTATATTGCCTTAACTCAAAAAGATGATAGTTTAATTCCTGAAATTTTAAAAGGTGACAGGTTACTTATTAAATGTCAGTCTAAATATAAACCTGAAAATATTTGCGTTATTGATTATAAAAATGAAATACTAATAAGAAAAATAGTTAAAACAGATATTGGTCTTATATTGAAACCTCTAAATACAGATTATGAACCAATAGTTTGTTTAGAAAAAGATATTAGAGATTTGAAAGTTTTGGGAATTATTGTAAAATCAGAGCGATTTTTGAAATAAGTTAATAAATTAAAATATATCAATAAATATTATTATATATAGATTATTTTATATGTCAAGAAAAAATTGTTAAAATATACCAAAATACTTACTATTTTGGTATATTTTACTAAAATTACATCCTAAGAATAAAAAAACATAATTAAAATTTTATGACCTTTAGAGAACCTTATATGCCACGTTTAATTGTTCATCCTACAAAATTGCAAAGCAACTTTGTGCAAAAATATATTGTTCGAGTACGCCAATTTTTTAAAAAAACTGTATGCAATTATTTCATGTAATAAAAGTCATATTAGTTAAATTTTCTATTATATAAAATTAATAATCTTGTTTGTTACCTCATAAAAAAATTCTTCAATTTCTTTTTGTGTAAATGTTTCATAAGATAAATCATCATCTATTTTTAATGACTTTTCTCTTTCATTTTTTATATAATCGATTGATTTTTTTATATCTTCCCCATTAATGTTAATAACATCAATTACATTTGATTTATTTATTAAAGACTCACTATATACAGGCTCTACTATATCTCCTTTATGAAATAAATAATCAGCAAATATCTTAAAGTCTCTTTGTTTTATTCTTCTTACATTTTCATGATTACTACTCTTTATTTTTCCTTCTACTAGCTTTAGTCCGAATTATTTCATCATTATCAAATATTGCCTTTTTATTATAAAATTCTTTATTCCATAAATTATCTGTCATTAAATGTATTAAATATCCTAATATTACTTTATTATCAAGATTTTGTTTATATAGTTCATAAAACTTTTTATAACTACTAAATCTTTCTTGATTATATGTATCATAATGTGTATATTTATGGCTTACTATATTTGACACATCTTTTATTAAATATCCATTTAGGATATCTGGTAAAATATTACCAAATATGAAATCATTTTTATCTTCTATATTAATCTTTTCTAATATTTTTTTAGTAGTTGCTAAATGTATTCCCCAAGATGGCATTTCCTTCCTCCTCAACTTTTTAATATTTTATAATGTAACTAAATTATTTTCTTTTATAGCATATTCTCTTAGCTTATTATATACATCAAATGTTATTTCTACATCTGTTAATCCCCTGTGTGCATTTTTATAGCTAACATCAAACATCTCAGCTAATGTTCCTAATTTATAATTTGGACTATTTGGTAACAATTTTTTTGCTATTTTCATTGTATCAATAAAATCATTTTTTAAATATGTATCTAGATATTTTTCACACTTATCATATATAAAATTAATATCAAAATTCACATTATGTCCCATAATAATATCAGAACCTGTAAAATTAATAAATTCATCTAAGACTTTTTCTAATTCTTTCCCCTCTTTTAACATTTCATTTGTTATTCCTGTTAATCTTGTAATAAATGGATTTAATTTGTAGTCTATTTTTATTAAAGATTCATATTTGTCAATAATTTTATTTTGTCTTACTTTTATTGCTCCTATTTCTATAATATCATTTTCTTTTGGAGATAATCCTGTTGTTTCTATGTCTACTAACACATAATTATCTACCCATTCTAATAAACTATTTCCTTTTAATTTTCTATCTTTATATGTTACTTTCATAAATCTTCATCCTTATTTTATTATTTTTTAAATTATATAAACGTCAACGCTTTTTAATTAGGTAACGTTTCAATCTGCACAAGAGTATTGCCTTCAAATATAATTTTTATTATAGATGGTGATTGCAATTTTTTGTTACATACAGGTTTTCCATTATAAATTAACATTTCAGATTCTCTATCATATTTACAAAAATTTTGCATAAAATATTTTATAGATGCCCCATGGCTTACAATTGCTATTTTTTTCCCTTGATAATTATTTAATATTTCGAAAATAGTTTCTAACATTCTGTTTCTTACTTCTAAATTACTTTCCCCATCCTTATTTTTAAGATTCTCATCTAACAATTGATCAGTTGTATAATCGTTTTTACTTTTCTTTCCCAATTCTTCTAATGTTACTAAATCACCGTAATTTTCTTTCTCCTAATCTTTCATCAATATTAATACTTATATTATTTTTATCTGCTATATATTTAGCTGTTGCTATAGCTCTAACATAATTACTTGAATATAAAATATCTATATTCTTTAATTCTTCTTTTTCACTTAATTCTTGTGCTTTTTTTTCACCTTCAATTGATAATATTATTTTCTCATTTTTTATTTGTTCATTTTCACAAGATAAGTATGTACTATTAATCTTCAATTGTTTAGAATGTCTAATTAAATATATTACTGTTTTTTCCATTTTCCTCACCAGATTCATTATAGCAAGTAAGCCAAAAAAACACAAGAAGCAATATAATATTTATTATATCACTTCTTGTGAAAGGCTTTATTATTTCTTATTATATTTAGAAACTTCCCTTTGCAATTCTTGGTCTGTAGTTTTTATAATCAAAAATGGTTTGTGTATAAAACTGTTACAATACTTCATTACATACTTTATTATGTCCTCATCATTTTTGTCCTGTACATCCTCAAAAATAATTTCTCTGCAATTATTTTTATATGCAGAAACGAGAATACGCTCAACATCTACATGTCTTAGTACATCATTTCCTTCATGCAACCTTATTGTTAGTTTAGTATCAGGTAATATAGGAAAACGAAAGTAAATCTTATTTCCTTCACCATAATCACGTTTCTTTAAATCATAAATATCAAAACCGTATTTTATGGCTAATCTAAGCATATGAGGTCTACAATTAGTACTTGCTAAAGTAATTGACTGATAATTAAGCTCTCTAGCACGCATAACCATAATATCAAAGAACCTAATAGTAATACCATTTCCTTGATATTCTGGCAAAAGTCCACCATACCATGCATATAAATTTTTTTCTTCTGCTTGGTCAATTACAATGCTGTATCCAATAATACTTTCCTTTTCAAAGTAAGCATATAAATAAACTTTATGTTCTTTTAACTTTTTATTGTAACTCTCATATGGAAATGGTCTACCAAATACCACTTGATGTAAAGGTGCTATTTGTTCGATATCAAAAATCTCACATATTGTCATACTTATTTAACACCTCTTTTACAAATTTGACTTCTGTTACTCCTTGAACACTCAAGTCTTCTATTGTTGTTTCTAATATAATAGGAATACTGGAAAAGGTATTAATGAAAGGTGCTATCAATTCAAAATTCATATTACCTTTGCCAATATTCAAATGACATTTTTGTGAATCAAAATCATGCAAATGAAATTCCACAATATTGTTTATCCACCATATGTCATTTGCTATCATTCCTAATATCTGTGGCTCATTTTCACCACACTTAAAAATACTAAACAATAGATGACCTAAATCAAGACATACTTTAGCATTTAAATCCATAGCCGATTTTTTCAAATCATCTAAATACTTAGATAAGTTTTCAGTTACCTCAATATTTTCAATAGCTAATGTAAAATTTGTATTGTTTATATTTTCAGATAATACTTGTTAATGATAATATAAGAATGTACAAAAAATGGAATTTAATCATGTACAAAAA
>DXVF01000002.1 GCA_019417465.1 Clostridiales bacterium | reverse complement strand
CCATACCGAACACAGAAGTCAAGCTCCAATGTGCCGAAGATATTTGTGGGTTACCCTGCTGAGAAAATAGGTTGTCGCCAGGTTATATTCCTCTTTAGCTCAGTTGGTAGAGCGCTCGGCTGTTAACCGATAGGTCGTTGGTTCGAGTCCAACAAGAGGAGCCAATAAGAGTTTTCGTCGAACTTCTTGAAAGCCTTGAAATAACTTAAATTCAAGACTACAAAAAATTCGGCAAAACACAAAAACTTAAACCGTTTCAAAAGAAACGGTCTTTTTTTGACCAAAAATATTGAAAAAAGGAGGTTTTTGTGGTATTATGTTACATATAACAAAAAAACAAATCAATATGAGTAAAGAACTATACTCTAAAATCGAATGGGCGTGCCGTTTAAAATTTAATGGAAAGGAACAGCCACAAGTTATTGATGGTTGTCTAAGAAAACTATCGCATACCAATATAGCGTATGTAGAGCCCCATAGAGTAATTATTAAAGATAGATTGTACCTATTCTTTAATGAACACGATTATTTCTATGTAAATGATTTAAGTACAAAGTATCCTTTGTCAAAGCTGCAAGAATACATATCAGAAGATACATAACATAGAACGGCAAAGCATTTTAGAGTTTTTTTAAAAATTGTACTATATTGGTTTATTTATTGATGTAAAAAAGAAATTAAAGAGATAGTAATAAAATTATAAAAACTCGAAAAGTGCTAATAGCTAAAACTATGCTATGTGGCACTTTTTTGTTGCCTTTCTATTCATAATGCGAAAGCATACTAAGTCTGTAACAGGCAAAGCCTTAACAGCCTTAGCAAATTTGGAAGGAGGATATGTAGTAATGAATGAAGAAAGGAAAGTAGCAGGAATTTATATTCGTGTAAGTACAGAAGATCAAGCAAGGGAGGGATTTAGTTTAGGAGAACAGGAGGAAAAATTAAAAGCACTTTGTAAATATAAAGATTATGAAGTATTTAAAATTTACAAAGATGCAGGAATATCTGCAAAAGATATGACAAATAGACCAGCATTTAGGCAAATGTTAGAAGATATGAAAGCAGGTAAAATCAATTATATTGTAGCCTATAAACTAGATAGGGTTACAAGGTCTGTTAGAGATTTAGAAGTATTAATATCAGAATTAGAAAACCATAATTGCTTTCTCATTTGCGATAGAGATGATGTAAATACTAGTAGTGCTAATGGTAGATTTTTTGTAAGAATGTTAACAGTTCTTTCACAATTAGAAATCGAGATAGTATCAGAAAGAACAAAATTTGGAATGGCAGGAGCAATAAAGTTTGGACATGTACCTCGGAACTTGCCCATTAGGTTACAAAAGAGAAAACAAAAAAATGATAATAGATGAAACAGCAAAAGATTTAGTTATAAGAATATTTAATATGTATTTAGAGGGAAAAAGTTATCAAACAATAGCAAATATTTTAAATGGAGAGGAAATACCAACACTAACAAAGAAAAAATGGAAAGATACAACAATAGCAAAAATAATAAATAATAAGATTTATGTTGGAGATTATGAACAGTATAAAAGAATTGGTAAAGAACAAGGCAAAGAGCCAGTTATTTATCGAGATGTTGTAGAGCCAATTATTACGAGAGCAACTTTTGAAGACGCACAAATACAAAAAGAGAAAAATCAGAGAGCATTTTGTAGAGACAGAGTATATATTTTTATGCAAAAGTTACTATGTTCTAAATGTGGCAAAATAATGCAATGCAAAGGTTCTGGTGGTAAAAAGAAAAAATATATGTATTATCATTGTTCAGACTGTAAAATTTATTTAAGAGAGGATTTTGTTGAAGATTCAGTTATGTTTTTAATAATGAACTTAATTGAATATGATATGACCGTTAAAAAGTATTTTTTTCCTGTTTTAGCAGATAAGAAGGAACAAAACACAGCAAAATTAGATAAAGAGATATCTAGTTTGCAAAATCAAAAGAACAGAATAAAAGAAGCATATTTGAAAGGAATAGTAGAAGTAGAAGATTTTTCAGAAGATTATAGAGTTATAGAAGAAAAATTAAATCTATTAGAACAAAAAAGAATTGAGGCTATAGATATAAATAAACAAAGCTTTTCACCACAAAAAATAATGGCAGATAGAGATGTAGAAAAAGAAAAGTTAATTCGTTCAAATAAATTTAAAGATATGCTTATGACAGAGTGGAACAACAAAACAAAAGAAGAAAAGCAAGAATTTATTTCTAAATTTATAGAAAGCATTACTCTCGAAAAGACTTGTAAAGATTTTTATAAAATAGAAAATATAAAATTTAGAAGTAGTTTTCTGGAGCAAATATATAAAATTATGAATTTAGGAATGTTTGATGTTGCAATACCGTGTACTAAAGGAAAAGAAGAAACAGAAGTCACATCTACAATATTGATGGATAAAAAAGAATTAAATGAGTATATAAATAGACTAAATGATTATTATGAAGTTTCTTACTATGAACTAAAAAATTTAGATGCACCTAAAAAAGGATACCAGAAGAAATATTTTACAATAGACGAGACAAATCCAAAAGGAGAAAAACTTTTCAAGTTAGTTGAATTAATAAGTGATGATAAGAAATTTCCACAGAAAGAAACAAATAGGATAATTGGAGAAATTAGAGTAAAAGAAAAAGTTATTTAATGGAGGTAAATGAAAATGGAAAATAAAGATTTAAAAGGAAGATATGGAATTGAATATACAAAAGTTGGAGATTATTATATGCCAAATTTGGTTTTAGAAAAAGAAAAGATAAATTTAAATAAATATGGTAGAGCAAGACTAAATTTCTTGAAAGCAAATAAAAAAGCAGAATATACAATAATGTTTGTTAATGGAACACTTAATAAACATTTAAAAGACATTCAAGAAGTAGCAGAAAGAAGAATAGATATTATAATTGAAGAATTAAAATTCAAAAATAATTTAACAGAAGAAATGAAAAATACCAATCAATTATATTGGGTAGGAATGATGAATAATTTTAAAAATACTGCAGAAGAAATAGTATATAAAGAAATAATTTATGTATAAACGAAGATTGTAAGGTAGGATACTATAAAAATTATATCTATTAGTGTAGCGAGCATAGGTTTTGTATTGCCACAAAACCGACAGCTATCGCTGAAAGGGGATTTTAATCCCCTATAACCCCTACCAAAGAAATCTAAAAAGGATAAAAACAGAACAAAAAGTGAAGAAGAAAATAGAAAATTTTTTACAAAAAGTGAGACAAAATATATGGAAAAGGATGTGAAAAAATATGAGAAATAGAACAATAGGAATAAATGTTAGAGTGAATGAAAATGAGAAGAAAAGACTACAAAAAAATGCGAAAAAGAGTGGTTTAAACTTGTCAGCTTATTTAAGAAAATCTGGATTACAACAAGAAATTTATGAAATACCAGATGAAAAAATTTATAAAATATATACAGGAATAACTGACTTAAAATATCAATTTTCTCATCTAAATAACGAAGAGGTAAAAGAGAAAATAGAAAAAATGCAAAGTGATTTTCTAGATGTATATAATCATAAAGGAGATGATGATGCAGATGGCAACAACGAAAATATGGGCAATTAAAGATAGCTTATCTCGTGTAGTAAATTATGCAAAAAATCCAGAAAAAACAAAATTTTCTGACTTAAAACAAGTATTAATGTATGCAGAAAATGATGAAAAGACTATTGACGAAAATGAAAAAGCAATGTATGTAACAGGAGTAAATTGTGATAGCAAAACAGCTTATGAAGAAATGAACTTTGTGCAGAAAAAATTTGATAAATGCACAGGAAATATAGCATATCATGCATACCAAAGTTTTAAAACTGGAGAAGTATCCCCAGAACTTGCACACAAAATTGGAGTAGAACTTGCAAAAGAAATGTGGAGTGAATATCAAGTAGTAGTGGCAACACACTTTAATACTGGCACATATCATAATCATTTTGTAGTAAATTCAGTTAATATGTTTACAGGAAAAAAGTTTAATTGTAACAAAGGAGCATACTATCATTTTAGGGAATTATCAGACAAACTATGCAGAGAAAATAACCTAACAGTTATAGAAAATCCAAAAGGAAAAACACCAAGAAGTATATACTTTGCAGAAAAAAGAGGAGAACCAACAAAATATAATTTGATGAGACAAGCCATAGATGAAGCAGTGGCAATATGTTTAACTTATGACCAGTTTAAAAAAGTAATGTACAAAAAAGGCTATATTATAAATGATGCGTCAAACAGAAAATATCCAACAATTCGTTCAATAAATGATAAAAAGGTAACAAGAATGTACCAATTAGGAGAACAATATTTGCCTAAAAATATTGCTGACAAAGTATATAAAAATCCATATTATGTGCAGGAAAAATATTATAAACTAATGAAACCAAAGAAAAACTACAAACAATATAATGTTTATAAAGTTAAAGGTAATTTCAAAAATATGAAAAAACTTTCTGGAATAGATGTACTATTTTTAGTGTTATTTCATTTATTAGGAATAAATACTAGACCAAATGTAAAAAAGCATCAACCATTATCGCCAGAAATGAAGAGAGCAGTTAGACAAATGGAGAGATATTCAAAAGAAATTAGACTTATTGTAATAGAGAAAATAAAGACAGTAGAAGATGTAGAAAAATGCATTATACGAACTGAAAAAGAGATAAAAGAAGTTACTAATATAAGGCAAAAGTATAGAAACAAGTTAAGAAATTGCAAAGATGATAAGTTGATAATGGAATATAAACTAAAAATAAGCAATTGTACTACTATCTTAAATAGATATAGAAAAAATGTAAAAACAGTAAATTATATTTTAGAAGATATACCAAAAGTTAAAAAAGTAATAAGTATTGAAAGACAGATGACAAAAGAGAAAGAAGATGTTACTAAAGTAAAGAAAAAAGATAGATATTTAGGAAGATAAAACTATAAAAGGTTGTTATGTACAAAGTTAACAGCCTTTTAATAATTTTAGAAATGAATATTTTGGAAACAATTGTATTTATATTAATTTTATGGTATAAATAAGTAAAATATAAAATTTGCAACGGAGCGTTGCAAATTTCAATATGGAGGAATCAATGATATATAAAATCGAAAATAAAAAAATAAAGGTAATATTAAAAGATGAAATGATAAAATTACCAGCCGAATTAAAAAAAGATATAGACGAAAAATTTGAAAATATGAAAAAAACAGGTGCTAATATATGGAATGGAGAGGTGATTTGTGTTTCAAAATGTAATATAGATGAAGATAAAGTAGAAATAATTTGTAAAAAATCAGATTATGCCCATTATCTATATGGAGAGAGAATAGGTTGTTCTAAAGAATATGAATGCAAAAATTTGAGTGCTGGTTGTTTGATAGAAACATTAGATGATTATTATGTAGTTGGAGAACTAGATGACAATACTTCATATCCAACTATGTTACAAGTAACAGGTGGGGGAATTGATAAAAAAGATATAATTAATGAAAAGATAGATGTAGAGCAAACAATAGTTAGGGAAGCAATCGAAGAATTGAAAATAAACTTGAATAATAAAAAAGACACTTTATATAATAAAATAAGTTATATATATATTTCAGAAGAAAATGAGCAACCTGGAGTTCAGTTGTTTTCAAAGGCTAAAACGAAAATGACAGCAAAAGAAATGAAAGAACATTTCGAAAATTATTACAAATATTTAAAAGAAAACAATTTAGAAGTGGAATTTAAAAGGTTACATTTTTGGAGAAAAGAAAAGGCAATAGAAGAGTTAAAAAAATTAAATAATCCAAGAAGAAATTATTTAATGCCATTACTACAAATTGATTTGAAAGGAAATTAAGTTTATGGAAGATATAAAAGAAATTCAAATTTTATGGGATTATATGAAGATGAATCACAAAATTAAACATTCAGATTGTGTCATTGGATTAGGAACAATGGATACGAATGTGGCTAATATTGCATCTGAATTATATCTAAATGGATATGCTAACAAAATAATATTTTCTGGAGGTTTAGGGAAAATTACATATAAATTATGGAATGAGACAGAGGCAGAAAAATTCACAAAAATTGCTGTGTCAAAAGGTGTTCCAAGAGAAGATATATATTTAGAGAAAGAATCTACAAATACAGGAGATAATTTTAGATTTACTAAAAGATTAATAGAAAAAGAAAAATTAAATATAAAAACATGTATAGTTGTATGCAAACCTTATGATGAAAAAAGAGCTTATGCAGCATTTAAGAAAATAATGCCAGAATATGAAGTTATAATTTGCTCAGAAAATATTAGTTGTGAAGAATACTATAAACGAAATGGAAACGAATGGATAAGTGTTCTAGTTGGGGACATTCAAAGAATGAAATTATTTTATGAAAAAGGTTGGCAAATTAAAATGGAAATTCCACAAAAAGTATGGGATGCCTATGAAATTTTAGTAAAAAAAGGGTATGAGAAATTTGTCTTGAAAGATAGACAAGATGAAGGCGAAAAGGAAAACATTGAGATAAAATTAAATGAAGTATTATAAGTTGTGAAAGGAATTGAAAGTGATAAAGAATATAATTTTTGATTTAGGAAATGTGATTATAAATTATAATCAAAAGAAAATTATTAGCAATTTTACAGATAAAGAAGATGAAATAAAATACATATTTGATGAAATATTTAATAGCCCAGAATGGACTTTGATGGATTTAGGGGATATTACAAATGATGGAGCCATAGAAATAATTAATAAAAGAAATAAATTCAAATATGAAAAACTAACACAAGAATTTTTAAATGAATGGTATAAAAAACAACCTATAAATAGAGATATTGTAGAAATAGCAAAAACATTAAAGAAAAATGGATACAATTTATTTGTTTTATCAAATATGGCTAATTTGACATACGAATATTTTAAAAATGACGAATTTTTTTCTTTATGTACAGGAATTGTTATTTCTGCACATGAACACGTAAAAAAGCCAGATGAGAAAGTATATAGATTACTTTTAGAAAGATATAATTTGAATGCAGAAGAATGCTTATTTATAGATGATGATGACTCGGGTAAAAATTACGAAACAGCAAATAGAATTGGTATAAAAGGTAGAAGGATTATACCAAATCAAGTAGAAGATGTGAAAAAATTATTATTAGAATTTAATGTAAAAATATAAATTACATGATAGAGAGGAATAATTGTTTTTGGCAGAGTTTATGATAAAAGTAAGTAAAATATGAAATTTGCAACGCTCCGTTGCAAATTTGAAAATGGAGGAAATCTATGAAAGATTTAATAAATACTATTAATGATGATGAATATTTTAAATTTTTAAATGAAATAAAAAGAGATATTGTGAATACTAGAAAAAAAGTTGTATTAAATACTAACAATGAATTAATATTAATGTATTATAGAATAGGAAAAGGCTTGCTAGAAAACAACAAATATGGAAGTAATTTTATAAATAATTTAGCTACAGATTTAAAATTAGAATTTCCAAATGCAGAGGGGCTATCATCAAGAAATCTTAGATATATGCAAAAATTTGCAAAAGAATTTGATTATGATACAATTTTGCAACACAGCATTGCAAAATTGCCTTGGGGTTTAGTAATTTCAATCATGGATAAAATAAAAAACTCAGAAGAAAGATTATGGTATGCAGAAAAAGCATTAGAGAATTTATGGACTAGACCAGTTTTAGAACATCAGATTGCGACAAGCTTATATAGTAGACAAGCATTATTAGATAATAAAATAAGCAATTATAATGATACACTACCAAAAGAACTTGGTAAAAGAGCTATAGAAATGCTAAAAGATCCATATGTATTTGATATTGCTTACAATGAGAGTGCATTGGAAAGAGATATTGAAGATGCATTAGTTTCTAATATTACAGACTTGCTTTTAGAACTTGGAAATGGGTTTGCTTTTATAGGTAGACAATATCATTTAGAAATAGAAGGCGAAGATTACTATATAGATTTACTGTTTTATAATTTAAACTTAAAATGTTATGTTGTAGTAGAATTAAAAACTGTTAAGTTTATACCAGAATTTGCAGGAAAGTTAAATTTCTATTTAAATGCAGTAGATATGTTATTGAAGAAAGAAGATGATAATCCAACAATAGGTATCTTACTATGTAGAGATGAACATAAATTAACAGCTGAATTAGCTTTAAAAGATATAAATAAGCCAATAGGAGTAGCAGAATATAAATATTTGCAAGAAATACCAGAATACTTAACAAATAATTTACCAAGTATTGAGTCACTAGAGAAAAGATTAAATAATAAAGATAATGATAGGGATAAGGAATAATGATATGAAAATTAGTGATTTTAGTAGAATAATTATAAATGGTAATATATTTAATAATATAGAATTAGAACCTTTTCCTAATAATAAAAAAACAATTCGTATATGTAATATCTATGGAAAAAATGGAACAGGAAAGTCTACAATTGCAAAAGGAATTAAATCGAATTATGGGGATATAACTGTTATTTTTAAGGACTTTGAAAATAATGAGTTACTACATGAAGATACTGATAAAATTTACTTATATAACGAAGAATTTGTTGATGCAAATGTCAAAACATCTGAGTCAGGAATGAAAACAATAATAATGTTAGGGGAGCAAAAGGATTTAGATGATAAGATAGAATTACTAGAACAGCAGAGAATACAATTAGAGAAAGAAAAACAAAGATTAAGTAGTGAAAAAGAAAAATTTGAAAATGAAAAAGAAGTATGTAGTCCAAAGTATTTTCAAGCATCAATTGAAAAAAAATTAAAGATTAATTGGGCTTCAAGAGATAAAGAAATAAAGGGTAATACTAGAAATTCGATTGTCCAATATGATTCTTTAATAAAAAGTATAGTTAGTCAAAAAAATGAAATTAAGTCAAAAGAAGAATTGCTAAATGAATTTATAGATTTGTTAAATGTATATAAAAAAACAAATAGTAATGAGACAAAGTTTAATAAAATACTAAATATAATTGATAGATTTACAAAGAATAATGATAAATTAGAAGAATTATTAAGAAAAAAGATAAATGTAGCTCAATTTACAGAAAGAGAAAAATTAATATTATCAAAAATAGAAAATGGGGAGCAAAAGTTTTATGAAACAGTTAGAACAGAATTTTCTAGTAGCAATATAAAATTTTGTCCATATTGTTTTCAAGATATAACAGAAATAAAAGAAGAAATTGTTGAGAGTATAAATAAAATTCTGAACAAAGATGTTGATGAGCATAAAGAGGAATTAGAAGAATTAAAAAATAAATATACTGAATTGCAAGAATTAGAAGAAAACTTGAAATCATTAGATGAAAAATTAGTATTAGAAGCAAATAATATAATTGGAAAAATTAATGAGCAAATAAATATTTATATTGTTCCTAAAATAGATGAAAAATTAAATAATATTTACACACCTATCGAAGAATTTTCTACCAATATAATAGAATTAGAAGATTCACTAAATGAAATTATAAAAAAATTAGAAGATAAAAGAGTAGAGTTTAATAAGGCAATTGATGAAAAAACGAACAATAAGAATAAATTGGATAAATTAAATCTACAAATTTCTTGGTATGATGTAAAAGAAAACTATAAATCTTTAGAGATTCAAGAAGACACATATCAAAAGTTACTAGTAAATATTCAAAAAAATAAAGAAGAATTAAAAAGAAATTCTGATGAAATAACAAAATTACAAAGTGACAAACAAAACGTAAAAATTGCAAATGAAAAAATAAATTTATTTTTAGAGTATATTTTTCTAACTAAAAATAAATTAAAAATTGAATTTGATAGTATTCAAAATGTATATTTAATAAAATCGCATAATAAAGATGTAAGACCCAAAGATTTATCAACTGGGGAAAGGAATATTATAGCATTATGCTATTTCTTTACTAAGATACTTGAGAAAACAAATGAAAAAGAGGAATTCAAAGAACCTTGTTTAATAATATTAGATGACCCGATTTCTAGCTTTGATATGGAAAATAAAGTTGGATTATATACATTTTTTAGAATGATGTTTGACAAAGTTATAAATAATAATAATGAAAGTAAAATAATAAACTTTACACATAGTCTAGAGGCTATGTTAAACTTTGGAAAAGCATGTTCAGACATTAAATGTTCATATATATTATTTGAATTACAAAATAATGAGTTATTAGACTTTAAATATAAATCAAGAAATGACTATCATAAAATGCTAGATGATATATATAATTATGCAATAATTGATAATTTTGACTTAGAAAATGAATTAGATGATACAATTGGAAATACTATGAGAAAACTTCTAGAATCATACTCAACATTTAACTATAATAAAAGCATAGAAGATTTAACTAGAAATGATAGGATATTGGATAAATTAGAAAAAGAAAATCAAAAGCAATATTATAATAATTTTATGTATAGACTTATATTGAATAATGAAAGTCATACATATGATAACACAAGAACTATAAATTTCTATGATTATATTTCTAGAGAAGAAAAAGTAAAGACAGCCAAAAGTATTTTATTATTATTATACTTATTGGATAAAACTCATTTGCAATTATATTTTAATAATGATAGTTATTTAGAAACAATTAAAAGTTGGGAAAATGAAATTATACCAGAAATATATTAAAATAAATAATTATATTGGAGAGAAAATGAATAAAGTTTGGGAATAAGAATGAAAGGAATGATGAAGAAGTGAAAGTACTAATTGCTACAAAAAATCAAGGGAAAATTGAAGGGGCTAAGAAGGCTTTAGAACATTATTTTAAAGATATTGAAATTAAAGGAATACCAGTAGAATCTGATGTTCCAGACCAGCCTGTAAATAAAGAAATTTATAAAGGTGCTAAAAATAGAGTAAAAAACTTAAAAGAATATGCTAAAGAAAATAATATTGAAGCAGATTTATTTTTAGGAATTGAAAGTGGAATAAATGATTTATTAGGTAGATGGATAATTACTAATATTGCAGTAATTGAAGATAATAAAGATTTTGAAAGTTATGGAACAAGTCCTTCATTTCCAGTTCCAGATAATTTAGTACAAAAAGTTTTAGATACAAATTTAAGTGAAGCAATGGACACTGTTTTAGGAGAAGATAAAGAAAGACATAATCATAGTGGAGGGATTCAATTATTAACACATAATAAAATTTCAAGAATAGATTTAACAGAATATGCTTTTATAATGGCTCTAACAAAATATATAAATGGAGAGAAATGGAGATAGTAATGAAAATAGGAATTGATATAGATGATACAACATTTTTAACAGTAAAATCAATGTTAAAATATGCTGATATATTTGAAGAAGAAATATCTGGAGAGCCAATTAACAGAGATAGTTTTGGAATGATTAAAAATAGATATTATTTAAAAGCTTTATATGGTTGGGATGAAAAAACTAAATTTGATTTTTTTGATAAATATTATAAAAATGTATTAGAAGAATGTACAATGCTTTCAAACGCAGATAAAACAATTCAAAAATTGAAAGAAGAAGGAGATACAATACATTTTATTACAGCAAGATTAATGAATATTAAGAATTGTGATACAGAGACAATTACTAGAAAGAGTTTAGAGGATTTTAATATTCCATATGATAGCCTAAATCTACATATTAGTGATAAATTAACATTTTTTAAAGAACACGGAATTGATTTATGTATTGAAGATAGTTATGAGACTTGTAGAGAGTTAACTGATAATGGTATTAAATCAATTTTAATGACAACAAAAATGAATGCTGATATTGAAGATAATGAAATAATAAGAGTAAATAATTGGGATGAAATCTATGAAGAAATAAAAAGATATAAAAGGAGGTAAAAAATAGTATGAATATAGAGGTAAATAGAGTGCTAATTTCTGTTACTGTTCCAACAGAAGATGCAGAAAGATTAAGAGATGCAATTTGTAATGTTGGTGCAGGTGTAATTGGAGATTATACGCATTGTACATCAAATGCAATTACTAAGGGAACTTTTATACCTGTAAATGGTGCTAATCCATATATTGGGATAAAAAATAAATTGGAAATTGTAGAAGAAGAAAGAATAGAAACAGTTTGTGATATCGAAATATTAAAACAAGTATTAAAAAGATTAAGAGAAGTACATCCATATGAAGAGCCAGCAATAAATATTATTCCTCTTATCGATGAAAAAGATTTATAAGATTAAAAATAGTATTGTATTTGTTACTAAAATAATTTAAAAACTATTGAAAATTCTAAAAACTTATGTTAAATTAAAGGCATAGTTAAGGCAACAAATTTCAAAATTGTGGGTACAAAACATTGAAACACTTGCAATAACTATATTTGAAACGGAAATAAGTAACTTTTTTGCGATAGACTTTTCGAAAACGTCTCTCGCAAAGGAGCCATAAAGATAGCGGATAAGAAATTATCTGTTATTTTTTTGCTTTATAATAGCAATTTTTTAAAATATATTTGGGGCGAAAAATATGTGATAAATCATTTGGAATATATTGTAAAGAAGTATTCTAATGCTATTTTTACATCTGAAAGTGCATTTTTTTATCTAGGCTTAATAGATGTTATAACTAATAAATAAAATGAAAATGTTAGATAGTATATATAAAGGATGACTATAGAGGTTTTGTAGGAGATATTTCAGATAGTGTATTTGTAAAAAACGTTATAAATGAAATATCAAAACTTGGTAATATCAAAATTTTAATTAATAATATAAGTAAGTAATAAAAGTTTTAAAATTAAATTCACATAATTTTTGTTGACATTTAAAATGCATCTTGCTATAATACCAATATAAGGAAAAGAGGTAAAATTATGAAATTAAGAGTATTTTTAAATAAAAAATTACATCATCATCGTAGGAGCTTGTAACTATTGCATTAAAAGATGTGTAGGTACAGGCTAAAAATGCTGTGCCTACGATAGTTTAAAAATACTTTTTTAGAGATATACGAAGAGACTATATGTAGGAAAAATCTATATATAGTCTTTTTATATATCTATTTTTTTATCTTTTTTCTTTAATTTATTAAGGGAGGAACAGATATGAAAGGAAGAATTAAAGAACTTAATAATTTAAATGACTTTAAAAAAGTGTATAGGGTGTTTTCAAGTCCACCTTATAATGAAAAATATACAGAAGAGGAATTAGAAGATATTTTCAGAGAGTATCAAGAAAAAGGATATATGTATGGTGCATATAATGATCAAGAATGTGTTGGTTTAATTGCATTGGAAAGAGAAGCAAAACCTGATCAACCAGTTGAATTTAAAGATGAAGATGTTATGTATTTAGCAGATGTTGCAGTATTGAATAATTATAGAAGAAAAGGATTAGGAAATGAACTTATGCTATATGGTGTTATGCAATCAAAATTATTAGGATATAGAAAATTATATATGAAAACTTTAGAAAAAGGTTCTATGTCTTATGGGATTGCTTTAAGAATTGGTTTTAAACAAATTCCAAATGTTTTTCAAAGTGTTGAAAGGGAAAGAATAAATGGAACAACAGAATCTATGAGGAATATATTTTTAGAAATTGATTTAGACAATTTAAATAAAGATTCCTTAAAGCAAGGAATCGAAGTTAAATTGTAGTAAAGATAATGAAAGAGGGGATTAAAAATGCTAAATGTTGAGGAAGTTTTAAGAAGGTTAGTGAAATTTAATACGATTAAAGATAAAGAAAATAAAGAAATGTTAGATTATATAGAAAATACATTAACTTCAATAGGATTTAAGACAGAAAAAAAAGATAAATTTTTAATAATGTATAATAAAGAAGAAACATCATTAGGTTTTTTAGGACATACAGATACAGTTGAATTTACTGGTGGTTGGAAATATGAAAAATTTAATTTGACAAAAGTTAGAAATAAATTATATGGGTTAGGTATATGTGATATGAAATCAGGCATTGCAGCGATAATTTCGGCTATATCTCAAATTGACTTTAAAAATCTTAATAGAGGAATTAAATTATATTTTACATATGATGAGGAAATTGGCTTTGCAGGAATTAAAGAAGTTATAAATTATGAGAAGAAATTTCCTAAGACAATGATAATAGGAGAGCCAACCAATAATGAAATTGTAGTAGGAAGTAAAGGGTTAATGGAATATAAAATTTCTTTTAAAGGTATAAAAATACATTCTAGTACACCTGAAAAAGGTAAGAATGCAATTATGGATGCAGTATCATTTATAAATGAGTTAAATAGTTTTTTCGAAAATGAACTAAAACAATATTTAAACTCAAACTTTGAAATATCTTATACTACTATGAATATTGGAAAGATAAATGGTGGTAGTAGTATTAACTCAGTTCCAGATTAATGTGAATTTTTAGTTGATTTTAGAACTATTGATAAAGCAAAATAAGAAAAGATTATAAAAACACTACAAATGTTAAAACAAAAATATAAATGTGATATAGAGGAGTTAAATAGATTATCAGCATTTTTTAGTAAAACTGAGATATCTAATAAAACATGTAATTTTATTACAGAGGCAAGTTTTCTTAAAAATGATAGAATAATTCTGGGAGCAGGACCAGTAACGGCGCATGAAGTAAATGAGTATATTACAACTGAATCTTTATACAAACTAGTTGAGCAATATAAAGAATTAATTATAAAATACTGCTGTAACAATTAAAAAATTATGTCAAATAAGCATATAGTTATATCCTAAAAAACATTTGTGGATGATACTCTTTTAGGAAAAAGATATTAGTTTCACAATGTAGAAAACAATTATTTAAAGAAAAAATAAATTCAAAATATTAGAATAAATTTAAATAATTTTAGAGAAAAGAAAAATAAGTATAAAAGAAAGATAGATAGAATATATAAATAAAAATAGATATTAAAATGAAGAGAACCAAAAATGTTCACTTCATTTTAATATTGGCTCTTGATAAAATCAAATTAATTTTTTTCTTTTTTCTCCAATAAAGTATTTATTAATCCACAACATTCTTTACCTTCGTAGCAAACTAAATCTGTTATACAAGTAGGACCAAGACCTCTTCCAAGAAGAGGAGCAACTTCAGATACTTGTTTTGCAATTTCTTTTGCAATATTTCTTATTTGCCATTGTGCTTTATTGCAACAACGTAAATGCAAAATCCATTGTAATGTACGTCCATTCATTGTAGTAACAACATTTAGCATTTGACAACCTAAATAAAAATATATTAAATCTTCATCTGCAACATTCATATCCTTAAATTCTTGAAATACCTTAATATTTTCTTTATGAGCATCTTGAAAAATTTTTTCTAAATTAGATTTTGCTCTAATTGTAGTAGGAATAATATAATTATTAAAATTCCAAAGAGGTAAAAACTCTGGAACAAGAAGAGAGTGCATTCTATGACGAGTTAGATGAGTTAGTATAGATAATGAAATTGGAATTTGGAATGTAAAATTAACTTGTTCAAGTTCACGTCTTTCTTCTTTATGTATAATAATATTCATACTTTTTGATTTATATTCATAATCTTTTCTCTCTGATTCTTCTATTATTTGTTTTGCTTCATTTTCTGAACATTGGAAATGATACATAATTGAGCTTTGTATAATTACATCATCAGGGTTTGGGGTATTGCTAATTAATACAGGCTTATTAGCAATTTTTATTTCTGGTCTTTTGGCTAAACTTTCCATATATTCAAATGGATTATTTGAATTAATAGAATATGATTCAATACTTTTATCTAGATAAGGAACATATTTTTTAATAATTAAAAGTAATTTTTCACCAAATTCTTTTAATTCAGAAATTTTACTTAAAGGACCATATAAAAATGAAACCACCATTTTTTCAAGTTCTCTACAATTTAAGCCCATGATAATATTACTGTGGAAAGAATAAGGAAGTATAAAACGAGCATCTTCAACATCTACTCCGTTATCTACTAAATTTCCATAGGTATTAAATAGATATTTCATATGTGATATATATTTTTCCTTTAATTCTTTATTTTTAGGATGATTACTTAAATCCTTATTACGAAATTCAGGAACATAAAAACCTACTGTTCTAAAATCAACTTCTCTTCTAGATTTAATAGTAAAAGAAGTTAATCTATTTCCAATAATTGTTTGTTCAATAATAGGAGTAACATCACAAATTGCAAAGACTAAATAATCATGTTCAATAATTGATTTATGTCCCATACCTATGATTCTTTTAATTAAATTTAAATTTTTTTCATAATTATTACAGCTTTCTAGAACTTCAAAAACATTTCCAGGAAATCTAGATAGCTTTCCTGCAGTTGCAACTTTTTGTATACGTGTTTCTAATTCATCTTTTTCATATCCACCAATTAATTCTATTTTCATTTTTTTCATCCTTTCACAATTATATTAAAAAATTTGTAACTAAAAAGTATATATCATAAATTAAAAAATAATTCAATTATATATACAAACTATTTGAAAATTACATAATATTTCCATTGAATAGATTAAATTAAATTTGTATAATTAATCTAAGGAGTGAAAACTATGAGAATATGCAAAAGTTATGGTCATAAGCTACTTTTAAAAGAGTTAAAAGGTAGTTATAATTTTTTTATAAAAGAAGCTAATGTAAAAACAGGAAGTAAAGGATATGGATTAATAAAGGATAAGACAAAACTTGCAGATGATGTTTCTAGTATTGCTTCAGTTGGTTATGGATTAGCAGCACTAATTATAGGAGTAGAGCATAATTGGATTAGTTATAAAAAAGCATTTGATAGAGCAAATAAAACATTAGATACATTTGCTCAAAATGTAGAAAATGTAAATGGATTCTTTTATCATTTTGTTGATATAAATACAGGAAAAAGAGTATGGAACTGTGAGGTTTCAATTATAGATACAGCTATTTTTATATGTGGTGCTATAACTGCAGGAGAATATTTTGGAGGTGATATAAAAGCTAAAGCAGAATACTTATATAAAAAAATAAATTGGAGATGGTATACAAATCCAAATACTAACCAATTTTATATGGGATATTCTAAAGAAAAAGGTTTTTGGGGAGCTTGGGATATGTATGCAGAACAATTAATGCAATATGTTTTAGGCGTTTCTTCACCAAATTTTTCTGTAACACCGGATATTTATGACAGTTTTAGTAAACAAAAGAAGGATTATAAACAAATAAAAGATATCATATATACATATAGAGGAACTTTATTTACATATCAATTTTCACATGCATGGATAGATTTTAAGAATAAAAAAGATACAAATGGGATAAATTGGTTTGAAAATTCTGTAAAAGCGACTAAAGCTAATAGACAATTTTGCATAGATAATAAAGATAAATTCAAGACATTTGGAGAAAATTCATGGGGATTAACAGCATGCGTGGGACCTAATGGATATTCTGGAGAATATGGAGCAAAACCATGTGGTGATAAAAGAATACTAAATAATAATGATGGAACAATTCCACCATGTGGAGCTATTGGTTCTATTGTATTTACGCCAGAAGAATCAATCAAAGCAATGGAATATTATTACAATAATTTTCCAAAATTATGGTGTAAATATGGATTTAAAGATTCATATAATTTAGATGGAAAAAAAGAATGGTATTCAATAGAATGTATAGGAATAGATAAAGGAATATCAATGATAATGATTGAAAATTATTTATCCAGTCTTATATGGAAAAATTTTATGAAAAATAAATATGTAAAAAAAGGGTTAGATATTTTACAAATAAAAGATGAGCATTTAGTGACATCTGAAATATAGAAATGTGCAATAAGGAGAATTGTAAAAAAGATAAAATAATGATTTGTAGTATATTAATTAGTTATTATAAAATTACACATCTTTATATATAAATTTACCACAAGGATTTACATAACCATATAATACATCTAAAATAGATATAGTTAGCAATGATTTATTAAAATTATAAGATCCACTGTTTTATAAATAAAAAAAGTGAATCTGTTATGTTATTTGCAGATATATTTATATAAAAGGAAAGTTTCGTAAGTTAACTTTTATTGTATGCCACGAACTTTTCTATTACATAAAAAAAGTAGAGAGAACTCTACTTTTAAATTTAGTCTTTTAAAGGAATACCATTTGCATCTGTTGAAATATTACCACAAAGAATCATGATACCTTCAACAAGTCCCCAGATTTCTATTGCTACTGTAGCTACACCACAAGTAATTAGTCCACCTACAAGTGAAACCAATAATTGTACAACAGCTTTAGTAGTAAATCCTAAATAAAAATTATGTACACCAAAAGCACCTAAAAATATACCTAATAAACCAGCACATAATTTAGATTTTGCTTGTGGGTTATTATTTACTTGACTATTATTTATAACTGTAGCATTTTGAGTGTTTGAATTTGTAGTATTTTCATTATTTACAGTTTGACTTTGAGCTGTTGTATTTTCTGAAGCTGTATTATTTGTAGTGCTTTCTGTATTTGTAGTACTTTCTGTGGTTGTATTGTTTTGTGCTTTTGCAGCACATTCATCACATAATTCTTTTCCTTCTGGAATTTCTTTTCCACACATTTTACAAAACATTGTTAATTCTCCTTTCTTAAATAGTATAGATATATTATACATTATTCTACATGTTTTTCAAGTATATTGTAACGAAAAATTTTTTAACATTAAGTAAATATGCAGTAAAATATGTACAATCAAATGTAAATATAGATAGTAAATAGATTTGTCCTCACGAATTAATTATATGTAAGTTAAGCCAAAAAAATTCTAATAACATAGAACTTTTTATTGTAATATTACAAAAAAGATGATAGAATCTAGACTGGTATAATAAATATATTAGAAGATAGGAAGGTGATTTTATGGACATAAAAGAGGTATATAAGCAATTAGTAAAAGAAATACTACCATCTAATATAAAAATAAACGAAGAAATGAAAAAACATACTTCATTTAAAATTGGAGGATGTGCAGATATATTTGTGATTGCAAAAAGTTTAGAAGATATAAAAAGTGTGCTACAAGTAGTAAAAGAAAATAAAATAAAATTAACTGTTATAGGGAATGGTACCAATATATTAGTTAAAGATAATGGAATAAGGGGGATTGTTTTAAAAGTTGATTTACAAAATATAGAGATACAAAAAGAAAATCAAGATGTAGAAATGCAAGTTTGCTATGATAAAGTTGCAGAAGAAGAAGAAATATACAATTATAATAAAGTAATAGTAAATGTTGGAGCAGGTGTAAAATTAGCAGCTTTGGCTCGGAATTTTATTAAAAGAAGAAATAGAAGGATTTGAATTTGCATCAGGTATTCCTGGAACAATTGGTGGAGCAATAAGAATGAATGCAGGAGCACATGGAAAAGAGTTTAAAGATATAATTCTAGAGACAACATATATGGATTATAATGGTAATTTACATACTATTAGTAATGAAGAGAGTCTGTTTTCATATAGACATAGTAGATTTTGTGAAGATAAAAATATAATTATATCTGCAAAAATAAAATTAAAATATGGAAATAAGCAAATTATAAAAGCAAAAATGCAAGAATATGCAAACTTTAGAAGAGAAAAACAACCGATTAGTATGCCAAGCGCTGGAAGTACTTTTAAAAGAGGTGAAGATTTTATTACAGCAAAACTAATAGATGAGTGTGGTTTAAAAGGATTTTCTATTGGAGATGCAGAGGTTTCTAGTAAACATGCAGGATTTATAGTAAACAAAGGAAAAGCAACAGCAGAAGATGTTTTAAAACTAGTAGAATGTATAAAGAGAACAGTACATGAAAAAACTAGTAAAAATATTGAGTTAGAAATAGAAGTTATAGGTGACTAAATAAAAGAAAAGAAAGGTTTGAGAATATAAAATGAATGGCTTTTTTAAATGGTTTAAATCAAGCACAAAAATGAAAAGATGGATATTTTTAATATTGGTAGGAATTGTCTTTTTATTGTTTGCTATTTCGAATATATTAGTAATAAAAGAATTAGACTTTAACAAAATAGGAAAAATTGTTGTGAGTTTCATTATAGGATTTGTATGTATAATAATAGGAATAGTATATATTCAAAAAAGAACATTGGAATTATTAATAGAAAATACAGACGCAAGAAAAAGAGTAGATGTAAAATCATTAATTTTCAATAAAAAAGTATATAACCAAGGACCAAAAATAGTTGTATTAGGAGGAGGAACAGGATTAAATAGTATTTTAAAAGGATTAAAATATTATACAGATAATATTACTGCAATTGTTACTGTTTCAGATTATGGGGAAGATTTAACTGATTCAAGAAGAATACTTGCAACATTACCATTAGATGATGTAAAAGAAAGTATAATTGCATTATCAACTGATGAAGAAACCATGAAGGGTCTTATAAATTTAAAATTTGAAAGTGGAAGATTACAATCATTATCTTTTGGAGATATATTTTTACTTGCAATGAACGAATATTCAAAAGATTTTACTAAATCTATAGAAAAAACAAAAGATATATTAAATATGACAGGAAAAGTTTTACCTGTAACATTAGAAGAAATAAAAATATGTGCAGAATTGGAAGATGGAACAATAATAGAAAATAAAAATAATATACCAGATATAGTAAATAGTAAAACAAGCAAGATATCAAGAGTTTTTATTAATCCATATAATTGTAAATCAGCACCCGGAGTAATAGAGGCTATAGCAGAAGCAGATGCTATTGTTATTGCACCAGGAAGTCTTTATACAAATATAATTCCGAATTTATTAGTAAAAGGTGTGACAAAAGCAATTAGAGAAAGTAAAGCTTTTAAAATATATGTAAGTAACTTAATGACAGAGCCAGGCCAAACATATAATTATAGTTTATCTGATCATATTAATGCAATAAATAATCACGCTGGGGGCAAAATAATAGACTATTGTATTTACGATACAGGAGAAATTGTTCCAGAATATATTAGAAAATACAATATGCAGGGATATGAATTAATTGAACAAGATATTCAAAAAGTGAAAAATCAAGGAATTAGATTAATGCAAAGAAATATTTCTTGTGTACAAGGAGAATATATAAGACATGATTCAAATGCTGTTGCACAAGCGATAATAGAGCTTGTATGTGAAGATTTGAAATTTAAAGATAAACAAAATGATTTAAAATATATGTTATTAAATGATAGATTAAAATCAAGTAAAAAGCATAATAAAAAAATTCAGAAAAATAGGATAAAACAAGCTAAAAAAAGGCCACAAGGTAAAAGTAAGTTCTTTTCAAAATATCAAGATAGAATAGAATCTATTCAGGAAAGTGATATGAAATTAAAAGAAAGAGAAAAATTAAATAAAATACAAGAAAAATTAAGGAAAAAACCAAGAGCAGTTACAGAAACAAATAAAGTAAAAACAAATAAAACAGTAAAGCAAAAAAAAGAAATGCAAGTCAAAATACCAAATAAAATAGATGAATTAGATGATGACGAAAGAAAGAAAATTATAGATACAATTAACAAACTTAGAAGATAAGAAATTGTCAATATACTGTCCATTTTGACAATTCTTCAAAAATGAACAAAAGAACCCGTCATTTTGTCTGAACAAATCTTCAAAAAATGGAGGAAATAACAAATGAAATATGGAAAGAGATACATGAATTTAGAAAAAGGATTAAAAAAAGAATGGATTATTACAAATGGAATAGGAGGATATGCAAGTTCCACAATAATTGGTACTAATACAAGAAAGTATCATGGGTTATTAATAGCACCTTTAACACCGCCTGCAAGAAGATTTTTAATATTATCTAAAGTGGATGAATCAATGGAAATCGAAGGTGAAAGATATAATCTATATACAAATGTGTGTAAAAATTACATTTCAGATGGATATAAATATGAACAGAGCTTTGAAAAAGATATTATTCCAACATTTAATTATAAAATTAAAGATACTAAAGTAAAGAAAAGTATTTGTATGGAATATGGAAAAAATACAGTAACGATTCTTTATGATATAAAAAATGGTGATTATAATACTAAATTAACATTAGCACCAATAATGAATTATAGAGATTTTCATACAATGAATACGAATCATAATTTTGATGCAAAACAAAAATGTGATGGTACAAAATTAAAAATATGTATAGATGGACATTCTGATTTTCCGATATATATTAATGTATCAGAAGGAAGATATATAGAACATTATAACGATAATTTTAAAAATATGTTTTATATAGAAGAAGAAAATAGAGGGTTTTATCCAGAAGAAGATCATCTAGTTCCTGGTAGATATGAAATTGATATATTGCCAAAAGAAAACAAAGAAATAACTTTTGTGTGCTCTTTAGAAGAGAATATTGAAGAAATAAATGCAGAGGAGCTAATAAAAAAAGAGAAAAAGAGAATAGACAAATTAATAAAAGAATCAGATCTAATAGATGAAAATACATTAAAAACAAAAGAATTAATAAAAAAATACATTATAGCATCAGACAATTTCATTGTATATAGACCAAACTTTGGCTTACATACAATAATTGCAGGATATCCTTGGTTCCTAGATTGGGGAAGAGATACACTTATTTCATTTGAGGGATTATTATTAATACCAAAGAGATTTGAAATAGCAAAAGAAGTTTTATTAACAATGGTTAGAGATGTTAAATACGGATTAGTGCCAAATGGATATTCTGGATATGATAATAGACCATTATATAATAGTGTAGATAGTTCATTACTTTTATTTGAACAAATAAAAAAATATATAGAATATACTAATGATTATGAATTTATTAAAGAAAAGTTTTATGATATTTTAGTAAAGATTATTTATTCATATACACAAGGAATTAATGTAGATAATAATAATATTTATTTAGATGAAGATTATTTAATTTCATCTGGTACTAAAGATACCCAAAATACATGGATGGATGCAAAAGTAGGTGATTTTGCTGTTACTCCTAGAAATGGAAAAGCAGTAGAAGTTAATAGTATGTGGTATAATGCTTTAAAAATAATGGAAGAATTAACAGAAAAGTTATTTGATAAAAAATATGCAAAACAATATGGCGATATGGCAGAAAAATGTAAAAAATCTTTTAATGAAAAGTTTTATAATAAAGATACAAAATGTTTATACGATGTAATAGGAGATTCAAAAATAAGACCAAATCAATTATTTGCATTAAGTTTATCATATCAAGTGATTGAACCTAGTTCAAAAATAGCATTAGACATTTTAGAAGTTGCAACTAGTAAACTTTTAAATAAATTTGGTTTAAAAACTTTAGCAGAAGGAGAAGAAAATTATACAGATGTATATGAAGGTAATAGTGTAAAAAGAGATATGAGTTATCATCAAGGGATAACATGGACATGGCTTTTAGGTGTATATAATGATGCATTTAAAAATATAATTAAGAGTACAAAAACAAAAACTAAAAAGATGAAATTAGAAAAGGAATATAAAGAGTTTGTAAGCAATGTAACCAATACATTTATTAAAGAGATAGAAGAAGGACAGACAGTAGGAACTATTCCAGAAATTTATGACTCTAGAAAGCCACAACTTCCAAAAGGAGCTTTTGCACAAGGATGGAGTGTTGCAGAAGTTTTTAGAATTATATTAACAAATTCATAAAAGATTTAAATTAGTATAAAAATAATTTAAAAAATAGAACAAATAAATTGCAAAAAGTGTTAATTATCCATTTACTAAAAAGAAAGGAATCAAAGAAATATGTCAGTAGAAACAATAGAAAAAAATTTAAAATCTGGAAAACTAAGTGGAGTATACTTACTATATGGAGAAGAGATTTTTTTATTAGAAAATTGCCTTAAGAAAATTAAAAATAATTTTGGAGATTTAGTAAATGGAATAAATTTTATAAAAATAGATGAATCAAATATAGAAAATATAGTATCAGATATAAGTACACCATCATTTGGATATGAGAAAAAATTAATTATAGCAAGAGATACAGGGATCTTTAAAAAAGAAATTAAGAAAAAAGAAACAAAAAATACTATAATACAAAAAAAAATAAGTAAATATATAGAAGAGAATATAGATATTATAAACCAGTCAACAGTGATAGTTTTTGTAGAAAAAGAAGCGGATAAAATAGAACTGTATAAAACTATAGAAAAATATGGTGAAGTATGCAATTTTGAAAAATTAAAACCAATCCAAATTGCAAAAAGATTAAAAGCAATATGTAATGCCTACAAAGTTAATGTAGATGAAAGTACATTAATGTATCTAATTGAAATTTGTGGTACTTCTATGCAAGATTTAATAAATGAAATAAGAAAACTTATTGAATATACTGGAGAAAATGGAAAAATTGAAAAAGAAGCAGTAGATAAATTAGCAATAAAACAAATTGATAGTGTTATATTTGATTTGACAGATGAACTAGGCAAAAAAGACATAACATCAGCTATGGAAACTTTAAAAGGTCTTACATATAATAAAGAACCAATACAAAAAATATTAATTACATTATACAATCATTTTAAAAAATTATATTTACTAAAATTAGCAGTAAGATATAATAGAAATTTAGCTGAAAGTATGAAATTAAAACCAAATCAAATGTTTTTAGTAAATAAATATAAAAAACAATCAGATTATTTTAAAGAAGAAGAACTAAAAAAAATAATAGAAGAATTAATTGATCTAGATGCAAACTATAAAATAGGATTAATTGATATAAATATAGGATTAGAATCTATATTATGTAGATATTGCAGTAAATAGTTGTTAAAAATGTTTATTTAGAATCATCAAAAATAAACATAAAAATAACCTAAAAATGCGAATAAAAATCTCTTTTTCTCCCAAGAATAAAAGAAGAAAGAGAGGTTTTTTTATGTATAATTTTAGAACAGATATGGCAGATGAAAGAAGAGATATTTATAAAAAAGCAAACAATATAGAAAATGAGATTCCAGGAATAAAAACAGAAGAAAGTCAAGATGGAGAAAACATAAAAGTATCAAAGGTAATAGTGTTAGATGAACAAGGAGAAAATGCTATAGGAAAGCCACAAGGAGAATATATTACTATAGATATAAAAAACTTGAAAATAGCAACAGAAGACGATATTCGGAAAAGCATCAGAAAGTGTAACTAGGGAATTAAAAAACTTAATAGATAAGCACATACAAAAAGAAGATGGTATATTAATAGTTGGGCTTGGAAATGCAGAAGTAACACCAGATGCATTAGGACCTAAAGTGGTTTCAGAAGTGGATATAACAAGGCATTTATTAACATATGCACCACAGTACCTAAAAGAAGGAACAAGAGCTGTTAGTGCTATTTCACCAGGAGTGCTAGGAACAACAGGAATTGAGACTTTAGAAATTATAAAAGGAATTGTAGATAATGTAAAACCTAAACTACTTATCGTGATTGATAGTTTAGCATCAAAAAGTATAGAGAGAATTAGTAGTACTATACAAATTGCAGATACGGGAATAGTACCAGGTGCAGGAGTAGGAAACAAAAGAAAAGAATTAAGTAATAATACACTTGGAATACCAGTAATTGCAATAGGAGTGCCAATGGTTGTAGACCTGGCTACAATTACAGATGATTGTCTAGATTTATTTATCACTAAATTACAACAAGAAGCAAAATCAAATGATTATCTAAATAACTTAAAAGAACAAGATAATTATGAAGAAATAAAAAATGCATTAATTCCAAACGATTATAATATGATTGTAACACCAAAAGAAATTGATGATTTAATAGAGAATATGGGGAATGTTGTAGCAAGGGGTATTAATTTTAGTATAAATTAAAAAAAGAAAAGTTATAGCTAAATAAGGGTTACTATTAATGTTTAGTTATGAATGTAATAAAGTAAAGATAAAATAAACGTTGCTAAAAAATAGCAACGTTTATAAAATATAAAATCAGCATATGTAAAGGATAAAATATGTAAAGAAAATATTTTATCTTCTTACCTTGCTTACCATTATACAGAATAATAAAAACTATCGAAAAAGCAGTGCCTAATAGTAATAATAAATATATATAATGAAAATTATATTTTAATAAATTTGGTAAATATTTTATAAAACAAGATAAAATATATAATAAACACATTAATACTTTTTTATCTTTGAATATGTAAAAAATCATTATAATAATTACACCCCAAGCACCATAATCTACATTAATTAACTCTGCAAATAAAGATAAAATAAATCCGGATAACAAATCCTAGAAATTTATTAGATATCTTATCAAATACGAAAATTGCAAATAATCCAAGTAATAAAGTAAAAAATATATTTAAAGTAAAAGGTGATGTAAAAGTAGATAAAAAGAGCATAAATGGGATTTGAGATATTATAGCAAAAATAATAAGTCTTTTAAAATATCTTTTTAAGTTCTTTGTATGGATATAGCCCTCTGTTATTTGAAATGCAAAAATAGGAAAAGCAATTCTGCCAATTATATTAAAAAAAGAAAAATGTTTTATTATTGCATCTCCAAAATGGTCACAAAGCATACAAATAACAGCAATTATTTTCAAAGAAAAACTACTAAGCATTAAAATCTACCTCCTTTAAATTAAAAGGTAATTTATTTAAGCAAAAGGTTTGATTATCTAAATAGCTTAATTTCGTGTAAGAAGAATCTGTATGGAAAGTAATACTATAACTACATAAGGCTTGAGTAGTAAAATGAAAATTTTTATTAATCTTATTTATTCCATATTTTCCATCACCTAAAATTGGATAACCAATATGTGAAAGATGTGCTCTAATTTGATGTGTTCTACCAGTATGTAACTGAATATCTAAAAGAGCTAAGTTATTTTTTTTATCACAAGAAATTATAGTATATGATGTTTTTATTTCTTGGTATCCTTTTTTTCTATCGTTGGAAATGTATACTAAAGATTTTTTTGTGTCTTTAAATAAATAAGCTACAAGATATTCATATTTTTTATTAGGAATGCCATAAGTAATTGCTAGGTAGTGTTTTTCTATTTTGTTTTCTTTAAACATATTAAGTATTTCAGTTAGAGAGTCTTTATTTTTGGCAAACAAAATAAGACCACTAGTATTTCTATCTAACCTGTGGCATGGTTCTATAAAGTTAAATCCTTTTTCTTGGTAAATATTTTGAATATGAGAAGTTAGGGAGTTCTTACCAGTTACTTCTATATTAATAGGTTTATTAACTAAAATAATATTATCATCTTCGTAGATAATTTCTAAAGATATAGGTGAAGATTTAAATAAAAGTTCATCTATAATAAATATCTTTACTTCATCTCCTGTATGTAGTATAATATTTTTATTAACTTTTATATTATTAATTCTAATATCCTTTTTTCTTAATGCTTTATAAATAGTATTATTAGTTAATCCATCAAATTTACTAAGTAAAAAATTATTTAGTTTTTTTTCATTAAATTTTTCTTCGACAATTAAAATTTTCATAACAATATTATACGTATAAATGTAGATTTAGTCAATCGATATATTGTATTTTCAATCAGCAAGAAATCTTAAATTTTAGAGGTAAATTTACCAAATAGTAATAGTTAAATTTAAAAATTGTTAAAATGTATTGAATAAAAAAAGTAATAAATTTATAATAGTTATATATTAAAAAATAAATAAGGGAAGAATATGAATAGTATAGGTGGTTTGAGTTTATGAATTATGAAAAAAATATATATGATGCTTTAGGTAAAGATATTTTAACCATTGAAGAGGTAAGTCATTCAAATAATATTGTATTTAAAGTTATCATGAAATCAAAAGAAGTATATTATGCTAAAATATATTTATCTAACTCTTCTCATATTGATCATGAATTAGATTTATATGAATTAATTAATAATAAGTATTTGAAAGAACTAGTATATAGTACCTCTAATCCTAAAATGGCTATTTATAAAGAACTTAAAGGTAGAACAGTGGATTCTCTTAGTGATAATGAAATGATTAAATATAGTGATAAAATTGTAGATAGTTTATGTGATTTTTTTGATAGTATAAGTAATATTCATGTTAATGGTTATGGTATTTTAGATAAAAAAATGAATGGAACTAGTTCTTCTTTTGAAGAATTTATTGTAAAAAGACAATCTGAAACTTCTAATAAATTAAAAGATTACCCATATTTAGCTAATCTTTTTAAAGCAATTTATTCTAAATATAGAGAAATTATTATTGGAGACAATACGTTAATACCTATAGATACTAATATGAAAAATATTATGGTACTTGAGGATAGTTCAATTAAATTTATTGACCCAGGGGAATTAATTAGTGGTTCTAAACTAATGGGATATGGAGATTTTGTTGCTCATTCATATAAAACTATTTTATATGATAAATTAATTACTAGACTTAATTTAAGTTGCAATGATAAAAAATTATTAAGAATATATGCTATTTTTTCATCCCTTAATATTTTAGCTTTTTTGCATGATTTAGGAGTTGAAGATTTAGCTTCTGTTATTCCGTTCGGAAATAAATATACTTTTTATAATTTAATAAGTGAACATATTGAAGTTTTAGATATTGATAGGAAATAATAAAAATTAGCAATGAAATTTTAAGACATTGTTGTAGTAAAGGAAGTGATTTATAAATGAGTAATGAAAAAAGTTTTACATCTTCTTCGATATCGTGGTTGATTACGATTTATTTAACCTCTCAAGCAAATCTTTATAAATAAAGGGATTTTAAGAATTTAAATCTTGCATATTTTAATCGTACACGGGTTAGAAATAGATAAAAATGATAAAATTTTGCTGAAATTGATTAATCTTAGGGTAAGAATTATAAAGGTGATTATACCATTTAAACCCCTACAATAAAATAAGAAAGAAGGTGTAGATTTTGAATAGCAAATTAGAAACGATTTCAAATTTATTTGATGGTAATGAAATAAGAAGTATTTGGGATAGTGAAAAAGAAGAATATTATTTTAGTGTAGTAGATGTTATAGGAGCATTAACAAATAGTAAAAATCCTAATGATTATTGGTATAGATTAAAAACAAGAATGACGGATGAAGAAAAAAGCGAACTATCGACAAAATGTCGACAGTTGAAATTAAAAGCTCAAGATGGAAAATATAGAGAAACTGAAACTTTGGATACTAAAGGAATATTTAGACTTATAGAATCTGTCCCCAGTCCAAAAGCAGAACCCTTCAAGTTGTGGCTTGCAAATTTAGGAAGTGAAAGAATAGATGAAGTATTTAATCCAGAAATAGCAGTGAATAGAGCAGTAGAATATTATAGAAATAAAGGCTATACATATGAAATTAGAAGATGTAACTTTAGATGATGTCGATGAAATAACTTCTATAAAAATAGATAGAAGAAAACCGAGTAATGAAAGCTAACCAAAGTTAAAAATCCATATATATTTAAAGTAAATGGAAAGTTAGTTAGGATGAGATTTACAGAAGATACAGATTTAACAGCAGATGATTGATTAACTAGAGTTTTAGAAAATCTATATAGATGAGGTGATTAAATTATGAATGTACTTGAAACTAAAATATTTAATTTGATTAATACATTTGATGGTAGTGTTAGTATATATGCGTGTGATAATTATGATAATACTATTAAAATAAATGAAAATATGACTGTGGAAACAGCAAGTTGTATAAAAGTATTTATATTAATAGAATTTTATAAACAAATAATGGATCATAAAAAAAGTAGAGATGATACTTTAGTTTATAATTATGAAACGGATTATCTTACTAACGGTAGTGGAATAATTCAATATTTAGATGGTGGATTGACATTAACATCTAAGAATATGGCAATACTAATGATGATTGTAAGTGATAATATTGCAACGGATAAAATGATTGAATATTTGGGATTTGATAACATAAATAACACCATAAAAGATTTAGGCTTTGCAAAAACAAGATTAATAGCCAAAAAATTAGATTTTGATTTGTATAATAAAGTTGGTGAAACAACGGCATATGAATATGCAAGCATATTTAAAATGCTATTAAACAATGAAATTTTAACACCTCAATTGTGCAAAGAAATAATTGATATATTATCAAATCAACAATACAACCAAATGTTAACTTTAAAACTTTCTCTAAAACTTTTAGCGGAAAGAGGAACTGAAAATAGTTTTATAAATTATATAGCTTCTAAGAGTGGAGGACTTGGAGATGAAGGCAAAGAAAATATAGTTAATTGTCGAAATGATGGTGGGATTATATCAACAAAATATGGAGAATATGTTGTAAGTATTTTTATAAATAACTTTAAAGACCATTATTTTTATAATAATAATCCAGCTACTTTACTTGGAGCCGAAATTAATAAAATGTTATTTGAAGCAATAGAAAAAAATGATGGTAAATTTATTAAATAAAGAAGGTGAAAACAAATGAATAACGAAAACCGACAAAATTCGACAAATAATATAAACTGGTATCCAGGACATATGGCAAAAACAAAAAGACAAATTATAGAAGATTTAAAATTAATAGATATAGTAGTTGAAGTGCTAGATGCAAGAATACCTATATCTAGTCAAAATCCAGACGTAAGAGAGTATACAAAAGAAAAGAAAAAAATAATGATTTTAAATAAAAGTGATTTAGCAAATGAAAATGAAACAAAAAAATGGGTAAAGTATTTTAATAAACAAGGTATGTCTGCGATAATAACAGACGCAAATATAGGTAAAGGAATAAGCGAAGTTATAGCCGAAATTAAAAAAATGGCTAGAGAAAATCAAGATAAATATATAAATAAAGGTAGAATAGGAAGATCTATAAGAGTATTAATTCTTGGTATACCAAATGTAGGAAAATCTTCTTTTATTAATCGTATAACTAAGAAATCGTCAGCACAAGTTGGAAATAGACCGGGTGTTACAAGACAAAAACAATGGATAAGATTAGCAGAAGGAATAGAATTAATGGATACACCAGGAGTACTTTGGCCAAAGTTCGAATCTGAAGAAGTAGCACTTAATTTAGCATATACAGGAACAATAAAAGATGATATATTAGAAAAAATTGAGATAGCATTTAGACTTCTAAAATATCTAATAGAAAATTATGAAGACAATGTAATAGAAAGATATAAATTAGATAAACAAGATATAGATAATATAATGAATCAAGAAATAGAAGAAAATGACAAAATATATGATATAATGAAACTTATTGCAAAAAAAAGAGGTGCAATTATTTCTGGACGGAAGAATTGATGATGAAAAAATATCAGTAATATTATTAGATGAGTTTAGAAGCGGAAAGTTAGGAAAAATAACATTAGAAACAGCTAAAATATAGGAGGTAAAATTGATAGAATTAATAGAGAGAAAAAAAAATGAAGTAGATGTTAATTTGCTATCACCACTTACTTGGGCATATGTTGGAGATAGTGTATATGAATTATTTATAAGAACACATTTAATAAATAAAACAAGATTAAAACCACACAAATTACATATAGAAGCTATAAAATATGTAAAAGCAAAGGCACAAGCAGATATATTAAAGAAAATCGAATTGAATCTAACTGAAAAAGAAAAAGATATAGTAAGAAGAGGTAGAAATGCAGAAAATCATCACTTACCCAAAAATGCAAATGTAGAAGATTACATGTATTCAACAGCATTTGAAGCACTAATTGGATATCTGTATTTAACCAAAAAAGATGAAAGGCTAAAAGAAATTTTAAATATGTGCTTATAAAATATTGACGAAAATATAAAAAGTGTGTTATAAATATTAAGTAACACATTATTATGGCCCGTTGGTCAAGCGGTTAAGACGCAGCCCTCTCAAGGCTGAATCATGGGTTCGATTCCCGTACGGGTCACCAAAGCATTCAAAAAACGAACTTTATATTTGTTAAACGGTTTAGTTCACCCAAAAGTTGAAATTTTAACTAATTTCAACTTTTTTATATAATAGGAAAGTTCTATTATAGAGTAAAATTTAATTAACATGTCTTTCCTATTATATAAAAATAATTGTACACAATTTTTTATCAAAAATTGGCACACGAACAATTAAACGCGGGCTTTAAAATGTTCTAAACAGAGAAAATGTTCAAAAAAGCCCGCTATTGTTCTATAATAGGAAATTTCTGGTGTAGAGAAAAATTTAACTAATGGAGGTTTCCTAATAATGATTTAAACAGTTACAATATCATAAATGTTTGCTTTTGCTCTGTAATAGGAAATTTCTGATGTAGAGTAGAATTTAACTAATGGAGAAATTTTCAGAAAGATCTTGTTTTAAATTAATCAAAAGTAAATTTGATATTTTGAGGTCACAAATTGTGACTTTAAAAATAGAAAGCTATGATAAAAAATATAAAAAAGTATTGACAAAATAAAAAGTAGGGATTAAAATACAAACATAAGTTTTACAGAACGGAGGTTTGTAAAAAATGATTTCTACATTGCATATAAAAAATATAGGTATAATAAATGATTTAACAGTTGATTTAAACAATGGGTTTAATGTCCTAACAGGAGAAACAGGTGCGGGAAAAACTTTAATAATAGATTCTCTTCGGAATTATTTCTGGTGGTAGATTTTCGAAAGAAATGATAAGAAGAGGAGAAAATCATTCTTTTATAGAATTAAGTTTATATTTGCCAGAAAATGAGAAATCAATTGATGGTAATATTATTGTATCTAGAGAGATATATTCAAATGGAAAAAACTCTTGTAAAATAAATGGAAGATTAGTAACTGTTAATGAGCTAAGACAATTTATGTGTGAAATAATCGATATTCATGGTCAAAACGATACACAAAAAATAATGAATAAACAATCACATATACATTATTTAGATTATTTTATAGGAGAAAAAATATTAAATATAAAAAAACAATATAAAGAATTATATTCAACCTACAACAATATAAAAAAACAATTAAAAGAAAATTATGGAGATGAAAAAGAAAAGCAAAGGAAAATAGATTTACTACAATATCAATTAAGAGAAATTAATGAGGCAAACTTAAAAGAAAGAGAAGAAGAGGAGCTAGAGGCACAAAGAAAAGTAATGCTAAATAGTGAAAAAATTAGTAAAAATCTAATGGAAGTTGATGCATATTTAAATGAAAATGCAGTAGATGCTATTAATATGTCTATAAAATCATTAGAAAAAATAGAGGACTTTAATACAGAGTATAAAGAAAAATTATCAGTATTAAAAAATATTTATTATGATATACAAGAAATAGCAAGAGATATAAGCCACTTTAAGGAAAAAAATATTTTTAATGAAGTAGACAGAAATGAAATAGAGGGACGATTAGATTTATTATATTCATTAAAACGAAAGTATGGAAACAGCATTAAAGAGATAATAGAATACAAAAATCAAATAGAGAATGAAATATTTAACATCGAAAACATGGAAGAGAACAATAAAAAATTAAGGCAAGAGTTAAGTAAAATCCAAAAAAAAATGAGTGCACTAAGTATAAAAATGAATCAAATAAGAATAGAGGAATCCAATAAATTAAATCCAAAAATTAATGTGCAATTAAAAGATTTAGAAATGAAAAATGCAAATTTTGTTACAAAAATAAAACAAAATAATGATTTTAATGAAAATGGAATAGATGATGTAGAATTTTTAATTTGTACCAATATAGGAGATGAAGAAAAGCCATTAATAAAAATTGCTTCAGGAGGAGAAGTATCAAGAATAATGCTTGCAATTAAAACTATCTTAGCAGATAGTGATAAAGTTCCAGTAATGATATTTGATGAAATAGATACAGGAATTAGCGGAAAGGCAGTAAAATCTGTAGCAGAAAAGATGAAAATTATATCTAAAAAACATCAAGTATTATGTATTACTCACCAAGCAAATATTGCAGCAAAAGGTGACTATAATTATTATATTAGTAAAAATGTAAAAGGAGAAAATACAGTTACAAATATCAAATTATTAACAGAAGATGAGGTTATAGAAGAAATTGCAAGAATTTCTAGTGGGGATATAACTGATGTTGCAATTGAACACGCGAAAGAGATGAGAAGAGCGGTATAAAAAACTTTACAAATCCTGTAATTTGTTATATAATCGTAACATTAAAATAAGCGGGAAAGAGGTTTTTTTATGGAGAATAATCAAGAACAAGAATTAGATTTAAATCAATTAATGAAAGTAAGAAGAGAAAAATTAGAAAATTTAAAACAAGAAGGAAAAAATCCATATGAAATAACAAAATTTAATAGAACAAATACAGCAGGAGAAATTAAAGCAAATTATGAGCAATTTGCAGAAAAAGATGTTACAGTAGTAGGAAGAATTATAGCAAAAAGAATAATGGGAAAAGCATCATTTTGTACTATTCAAGATAGTGATGAAAGAATCCAAAGTTATGTAAGTATAAATGATTTAGGTGAAGAAAGTTATAAAGCTTTTAAAACATTCGATATTGGAGATATAATTGGGATAACAGGATTTGTATTTAAGACAAGAACCGAAGAAATATCAGTACATGCAAAAAAAGTAACATTACTTTCAAAATCATTAAGACCATTACCAGAAAAATTTCATGGATTAAAAGATACAGATTTAAGGTATAGACAAAGATATGTAGATTTAATTGTAAATCCAGAAGTAAAGAAAACATTTGAAGTAAGAAGTAAAATAATAAGAGAAATTAGAAACATATTAGATGAGAAGGGATACTTAGAAGTAGATACACCAATATTAAATACTATATCAGGTGGAGCAACTGCAAAACCATTTATAACACATCACAATACACTAGATTTAACTATGTATTTAAGAATTGCAACAGAATTAAATTTAAAAAGATTAATTGTTGGTGGATATGATAAAGTATATGAAATGGGAAGAATATTTAGAAATGAAGGTATGGATATTAGACACAATCCAGAATTTACAACAATAGAATTATATGCTGCATATCAAGATTATAATGATATGATGGATATAACAGAAGAAATATTTACCAAATGTGCTATGAAAGTTTTAGGAACTACTAAAATTAATTATCAAGGACAAGATATAGATTTAACGCCAGGATGGAAAAGAATTACTATGATAGACAGTATAAAAGAAGCATGTGGTGTAGATTTTAATCAAATTAACTCTGATGAAGAAGCAGTATCATTAGCGAGAGAAAAAGGATTACAAATTCCAGATCAAACGAAAGAAACAAGAGGAGATGTAATTAGTTTATTCTTTGATGAATATGTAGAAAAAACGCTAATTCAACCAACATTTATATATGATTATCCAGTAGAAATATCACCACTTGCAAAAAGAAGCCCAAAAGATCCAAGATTAACAGAGAGATTTGAAATATTTATTGGTGGAAGAGAATATGGAAATGCTTTCTCAGAATTAAATGATCCAATAGATCAATATGAAAGATTTTTAAAACAAGTAGAAGCAAGAAAAGCAGGAGACGAAGAAGCTGGAATGATGGATGAAGACTTTATTCAAGCTTTAGAATATGGAATGCCTCCAACAGGTGGGCTTGGAATAGGAATAGATAGATTGATAATGTTATTAACAGATTCGGCATCAATAAGAGATGTATTATTATTTCCAACAATGAAACCATTAAAAGGAGAAACGAATAGTTAAACAAATCTATTTAATGCGTTTGAAAAAATTAGGAAATTTTAGAAAAGAATTAAAGTAAAACGAAGATATAAAAAGATTATTATATGGATAGATATAACAAGGAATAGACTAACTATGTGAATGTCAAAAGTTTTTTAGAAAAATTTTTGGCATTTTTAAATAAATTTTTCAAACACAAATAAAAATTTGTGAGGAGAGTTAAGTATGGGATCATTTGATATGAAAAATAAAAAGAAAAAAATTATATTGATTAGTATTCTCTTATTTATAATAATTATTGTTACTATTTTATCTTTATATAAAATGAGTGATAATGATTATGATAAAGCAAAAAAAGAAACATTAAATTTTCTAGATAAAAACCTCTCTGAATTGGAAAAAATAAGTAAAGAAGGTTTATCTATCAAAAATAAAGAAGTACAAAAATATAAAACTAAAAAATATCATTTTACTGAAAATGATGGAAAAGAATATATTATAATAAATATTAATTCACAGGGCATGCTTGGAGGGCAATATTGGGACTTAATTTATTGTGAAGAGGATTATTTAGATGGAAAGAATATTGATATATATGATGAATATAAAGAAACTGGTAGTGGCAATAATATATTTATTGTAGAAAAAATTAGAGATAACTGGTACTATTCTTATCAGGATTGGGATGGCAAAGTAGATACAACGAAAATAATCAGATAACTAACAAATTATTTAAAAGTAACAGATATAAATAAAATAATAAAACAAAACGAAAATGATAAATTTTTATTTGCTATGAGCGATGGGCAACAGGGATGTTATATTTTTTATAATACTATTAATTGGGCGACTAATTTTAAAAAGATTTTTCCAGAATATATTTTAAAAGATATTGAAGAATAGATATTTAGCGTTTAGATGAATAATATAATCTTGTAAAAATTTAATAACAAATAGAGAAAGAGAGTTATGCAAAATGTTATGTATGAAAGAATTATGGAGGTAATAAAATATGCAATATACGAGTAAATATCAATCACCTTTGGGAGAAATAATGATTGCCGCAGATGAAAAAGGGTTAACAGGACTATGGTTTGTAGGCCAGAAATATTTTGAACTTTATTTAGATAAAGAGAATCAAGAAAAAGAAATACCAGTATTAAAAGATACTAAAAAATGGCTAGATGTTTATTTTAGTGGTAAAGAACCAAATCTTAAATTACCACTTCACTTTACTGGAACTGATTTTCAAAATGAAGTATGGGAAATTCTTTGTACAATTCCTTATGGCAAAACAATGACTTATGGAGAAATAGCGAATATTTTAGCCAAACGAAAAGGTTTAAAAAGAATGTCAGCACAAGCAGTAGGAGGAGCAGTTGGAAAAAATGGAATATCAATCATTGTTCCTTGCCATAGAGTTGTTGGAACAAATGGAAGTCTAACAGGATATGCAGGAGGAATTAACAAGAAAATTGCACTTCTGAAAATAGAAAAAGGATATGAAGAAGAATTTTTTATTCCTAAAAAAAGTACAGCAATGTAAGCTACAAATTGCAATAAAAGATAGCAATTTATATAGAAAATTAATTTATCTACTAATACATAAGAATGATAAAAAGATATTTACAAGTAATTGAAAAATTTTAAAAATATGATATAATAGGCACGAAACATTGCAAATATTATTTTAAATAATGCTTAAATTGGAATATAAGGTTTATAGGTAAATCCTTAAAAATCTAAATATTAATTTATTATGAGGGAAAATTTAATGTTCAGTTTTGATAAAAGATATTTATATATTTTTGTAGCCATTATGGTAGTATATAATTTGATAGGATATGCTCAAAGTCCATCAAGATTACTGAGTTTAGTATTAGCTCTTCCAGCTGTTATAGTAGCAATGACATTTCATGAATTTGCACACGCTTTTGCAGCTGATAGATTAGGAGACGAAACACCAAGAAACCAAGGAAGAGTTACATTAAATCCTTTAAAACATATAGAGCCTATTGGTTTTGTTATGCTCTTATTTGCAGGATTTGGTTGGGGAAGACCAGTACAAATTAACCCTACAAGATTTAAAAGAGATATTAGTATGTCAAAAGGAGAAGCAATTGTTTCTTTTGCAGGACCACTTATGAATCTGATATTAGCAGTAATATTTACTTTTATTTTAGGTTTAGTATTTAAATTTGACTTGTTAGTAAATATATCTAGCACATATAGTAGCATAATAATAATTCTTTTATATCAAATGATATTTATGAATATTGGTTTAGGAGTCTTTAATTTAATACCTTTACCACCATTAGATGGATCAAAAGTATTAAGACATTTTATGGGCACTAAAGCACAGATGTGGTTTGATAGAAATCAGTACATATTCTATATTATTTTTATAGCAATATGGGTTTTAGGAATAGCAGGAGTTATTATATCACCAATTATAGAAATTATAGCAAAAGGAATAATGTTATTAGTATCAAAAGCATTAGGAATAGATTTATTATTAATTTTAAAACTTTTGGGAATTTATATATAGATAGACTATACAATATTATAGATACAGTAAATAATAGAATATGTGAATTGATAAAAATATATAGTGTAAAGTAAATCATTAAAAGTAGGATATGAAAACATTATCAAAAAAATGAAATATATAAGAGGAAAAAATATGAAAGATATAATAGTATTAGGAATTGAATCAAGCTGTGATGAGACTTCTTGTGCCATTGTGAAAAATGGCAGAGAAGTTCTTTCAAATGTAATAAATTCTCAAATAAAAATACATGAAAAATTTGGAGGGGTAGTGCCAGAAATAGCATCTAGAAATCATGTAGAAGTAATTTCAAGTGTTGTAAAACAGGCTTTAGAAGAGGCAAATATTACTTTTAATGATATAGATGCAGTTAGCTGTACATATGGTCCAGGATTAGTGGGAGCTCTTTTAGTAGGAGTATCTTATGCAAAAGCCTTGAGTTATGCATTAAATAAACCATTAGTAGGAACAAACCATATAGAAGGACATATTGCGGCAAATTATATTACTCATCCTGAGCTGGAACCTCCGTGTATATGTTTAGTAATATCAGGAGGACATACTCATTTAGTGCATATAAAAAATTATAAAGAATTTGAAATATTAGGTAAAACAAAAGATGATGCTATTGGTGAAGCATTTGATAAAGTAGCAAGAGTAATAGGACTTGGATATCCAGGAGGTCCTAAAATTGATAAATTAGCTAAAGAAGGAAATAATAATATAAAAATTCCTAAAACGCATTTTGAAAATTTAGATTTTAGTTTTAGTGGAATAAAAACAGCAATAATTAATATGAATCATAAAAATCCGAAGATTAATAAGGCTGACTTATGTGCAAGTTTTGAAGCAACTGTTACAGAGATCTTAATAGAAAATACTCTTAAAGCTGCACAAAAACTTAATATTAATAAAATAGCTTTAGCAGGTGGAGTATCTGCAAATAGCTATATAAGAGAAAAGTTTATGAACTTAGAAAAAACAAATGGGATGAAAATATATTATCCAACACCTATTTTATGTACAGATAATGCTGCTATGATCGCATCAGCTGGTTACTATAATTATATTAATGGAAAAATATCAGATTTAGAATTAAATGCAGTTCCAAATTTAAAGATAGGTGAATGATTTATATAGTATATGAAATAAGAAATTAAAACAATAATAAAATTAATTAATATAAAAATGAAAGGAAAACATATGTCTATTTATGTAATAGCAGATTTACATTTATCTTTTAAAGAAGAAAAACCAATGAATATATTTGGAGATAATTGGACAAATCATCCAGAAAAAATAAAGAAAAATTGGATAGAAAAAGTTAAAGAAGATGACTTAGTAGTATTACCAGGGGATTTTTCTTGGGCAATGCATTTAGAAGATACATATGAAGATTTTAAATATTTAAATAGTTTACCTGGCAAAAAATTATTATTAAGAGGAAATCATGACTATTGGTGGACAACTCTAAAAAAAATGAGAGAGTATATAAAAGAAAATGATTTTTCTAATATTGATTTTATATATAATACATCATACATATATGAAGATGTTATTATTGCAGGAACAAGAGGCTGGGCAATACTTGATTCAGATAATAGCAGTAAAATGATAAAAAGAGAAAATGCAAGGTTACGATTAGCAATAGAAGATGGAATAAAAAAATATGGAAATGATAAAGAAATAATAATATTTATGCATTATCCACCACTAATATTTAAAAATTTATTGGAAAACCCAAATTTAGAATTTTACAAAACTCTAAAAGAATATAATATAAAAAGATGTTATTATGGGCATTTGCATGGTAATTCTCATAAAGATGCAGTAGAGGGAGAGGTGGAAGGAATAGAGTTTAATCTGATTAGTGCAGATTATTTAAACTTTAATTTAAAGAAAATAAAATAATGTAAACATAAACTATTGCAAAATTTACAAATTGTGGTATAATAAGAAAGCTAGTTTTATTAAAATAGCAGGGAAAGGATGAAAATAATATGAGTATTAAAGTAGAAAAAACAGAAAAAAATAATGAGCTTAAATTAACTTTTACAATTGAAGCAGCTAAATTTGATGAAGGAATGAAAAAAGTATATGCAAAAACAGCAAAATATTTTAATGTTCCAGGATTTAGAAAAGGTAAAGCACCAATGAATATTATAGAAAGACAATATGGTTCAGAAATATTTTATGAAGATACTTTTAATGAAATAGTTCCTAAAGTATATGATGAAGAATTAAAAGCCAATAATATAGAAGCAGTAAGTAGACCAGATATAGATGTTACACAAATAGGAAAAGGGCAAGACTTAATCTTTACAGCAGTTGTACAAATAAAACCAGAAGTAAAACTTGGTAAATACAAAGGTATACAATTAAAGAAAATTGAGTATAATGTAACTGATGAAGACATAGATCATGAAATTGGTCATATGGCAGAAAAAAATTCAAGATTAGTTACTATAGAAGATAGACCAGTAGAAGAAAAAGATATAGCAGTAATAGATTTTGAAGGTTTTGTTGATGGCGTTGCTTTTGATGGTGGAAAAGCTGAAAATCACGAATTAGAGATAGGAAGTAAAACATTTATTCCTGGATTTGAAGACCAAATAATTGGAATGAAAATTGGAGAAGAAAAAGATATAAATGTTAAATTTCCAGAAGAATATTTCTCTAAAGATTTAGCTGGAAAAGATGCTGTATTTAAAGTAAAATTACATGAAATTAAAAGAAAAGAATTACCTGAAATCGATGATGAATTTGCAAAAGACGTCAGTGAATTTGACACTATCAAAGAATTGAAAGCAAGCATTAAAGAAAAATTAGAAGAAGAAAATAAATCAAGAGCAAAATTTGAAACAGAAGATGAAGCTATAAAAACAGTATGCGATAGTGTAGAAATAGAAATTCCATCAGGAATGATAGAAACAGAAATTGATAATATGGTAAAAGATGTAGAAGCAAGATTATCATATCAAGGACTAAAATTAGATCAATATCTACATATGATGAATAAAACAGAAGAAGATTTTAGAAAAGAATATGAAGAACAAGCTCAAAAATCTGTAAAATCAAGACTAGTATTAGAAGCTATAGTTAAAGATGAAAGTATTGAAATTGCTGACGAAGAATTAAATGAAAAAATAAAAGAAATGGCTACTAATTATGGCAAAAAAGAAGAAGAACTTATGCAAAATGAAAATCTAAAAGATTATTTAAAAAATAATATGAAAATAGAAAAAGCAATAAAATTTATAGTAGACAATGCAAAAATTAAATAAATTAATTAATGAAAAGAGTTAGGAGGAAGTAAAAAATGATAATAAAGAAATCCACTAACTCTTTTAGATTAGCATAGTCTAATTTATGAAATTTCACTATATATCATACAATACAAACTGTATTTGAAAGTAAAACCATTAACTAGTAATAAATTAATATTTATTATTAATAAAAATCTATTGAAAAATTTAATTTTATAGTATACAATTCAAAAAAGAATGAATAATAAGGAGGAAATTATGTTAGAAAAAAATAGTTTAGTTCCATATGTAATTGAGCAAACAGCAAAAGGAGAAAGGTCATACGATATTTTCTCTAGATTATTAAAAGATAGAATTATATTTTTAGGAGAAGATGTAAATCAAGCATCAGCTGGTTTAGTAATAGCACAATTGCTATTTTTAGAGTCTGAAGATCCAGATAAAGAGATACATTTATATATCAATAGCCCAGGTGGTTCTATAACAGATGGAATGGGAATTGTTGATACAATGAATTATATAAGTTGTCCTGTATCTACAATATGTATAGGAATGGCTGCTAGTATGGGAGCTGTATTATTAGCATCAGGAGAAAAAGGAAAAAGATTTGCAACACCAAATTCAGAGATTTTAATACATCAACCATTAATTGCTGGAGGAGGATTATCAGGACAAACTACAGAAATTAAAATCCATGCTGATCATATGGTAAGAACAAGAGAAAAATTAAATAAATTATTAAGTAGCAGAACAGGTCAACCATTAGAAGTAATTGAAAAAGATACAGAAAGAGATAATTATATGACTGCAGAAGAAGCTTTAAAATATGGATTGATAGATGGCATAATGGAAAAAAGAGCATAGTATATAAATAAATAAAATTAAAAGGAGTGCTATAATGGCAAAAAATGATCAACAAAAAGGTGTAAGATGTTCGTTTTGTGGAAAAACACAAAATTCTGTAGAGAGAATTATTGCAGGACCAGGAGTATATATTTGTGATGAATGTATTAAAGTTTGTAACAACATATTAGAAGATGATAATTATGAAAATAATGAAGTTGCATATACTCTAAACGATGAAGATAGACTTTTAAGTCCTTTAGAAATAAAAGAAATTTTAGATTCATATGTGATAGGGCAAGAAGAAGCTAAAAAAACATTGGCAGTAGCAGTATATAATCATTATAAACGTATTAATAATCAATCAGAAAAGAAAGATGATGTTGAGATACAAAAAAGTAATGTATTGCTTTTAGGACCTACAGGTTGTGGCAAAACATTACTTGCACAGACTTTAGCAAAAATATTAAATGTTCCATTTGCAATAGCAGATGCTACAACTTTAACAGAAGCAGGATATGTTGGTGAAGATGTAGAAAATATTTTACTTAAGCTAATTCAAGCAGCAGATTATGATATAGAAAAAGCTGAAAGAGGAATAATATATATAGATGAAATAGATAAAATATCAAGAAAATCTGAAAATCCATCTATTACAAGAGATGTAAGTGGAGAGGGTGTGCAACAAGCACTATTAAAAATAGTAGAAGGAACAGTCGCATCAGTACCACCACAAGGAGGAAGAAAACATCCACATCAAGAGTTTTTACAAATAAATACAGAAAATATTCTATTTATCTGTGGAGGAGCTTTTGAAGGATTAGAAAAAATTGTAAAAGACAGAACAGGAAAAAAATCTATTGGATTTGGAGCTCAAATAGAAAGCAACAAAAATATGAATAAGTACGAAATCTTTGAAAAGCTTCTACCACAAGATTTATTAAAATTTGGACTAATACCAGAATTTGTTGGAAGATTACCAATTATTGCAACTCTTAAAGAGTTAGATAAAGAAGCTTTAATAGATATTGTTACAAAACCAAAAAATGCATTAGTAAAGCAATATAAAAAATTAATGGAATTAGATAATGTAGAATTGGAATTTGAAAGAGAAGCTTTAGAATTAATAGTAGATAAGGCAATAGAGAGAAAAACAGGTGCAAGAGGATTACGTTCAATTATTGAAGATATTATGCGTGATATTATGTTCGAAATACCATCAAATCCTAAAATAGAGAAATGTATTGTGACAAAAGAAACTGTAGAAACAGGAGCGTCACCAAAAGTAATATTAAATGAAAATAGAGAAGATAAAAGAAATTTAAAATCAAAAAGGATGTCAACTACAAAAAGAGAAGAAACAGCATAGAAATAGTTTTATAGAATAAAAGCGGACATTTATGATATTGTAAATGTTTAAATTATTAATATTTAAATTTGATTTTTTAAAATATATATGCTAAAATAGACAAAGATTTTAAGTTTAATCTAAATAAGGAGAGTGTAACAATGCAAATAGCAAAATATGTAGTATTAGGTTTATATGTTCTTGTTTGTGTAGCATTAATTTTTTTAGCAACTATACAAACCAAAGAAACTCAAGGGGCATCTGGTACAATAACTGGCTCATCTACAAATAATTTCTTTGAAAAAAATAAAGGAAGGACAAAAGAAGGAAAATTAAAAAGATGGACAATTATTTTAGGAGTTATGTTTGTTGTATTAGCAGTAGCACTTGGAATATTATATGTAATGTAAAATATAAACCGCATGTTTTCCATGCGGTTTTATTAAGTTATAGAAGAAACCTAGTAGACAAAGTTAGTTTATAAAATATGAAATTAGTTTTGATAAAAAATATATAATATAAAAAGAATGGACATAATAAATAAAAAGAGGAGAATTTATGGAAAAAAATAAAAAAGAAATTTTTAATCTTATGGATAAAAGGAAAGATAAGATTCTAGACTTCATGAATGACAAACAATACGTGCCAATGAAAGCAAAAGAGATTGCAAATATATTAAATGTGCCAAAAAAAGAATATGAAGATTTTAAAGTTTTACTAAATCAATTAGAAGAAGAAAATAAAATTGAAAAAAATAGAAAATCAAAATATAAATTAATAGATACTTCAAAATTTTTAACAGGTATATTTAGAGGAAATCAAAAAGGTTTTGGTTTTGTTAAAATAGAAGATTCTGATGAAGAAATATATATATCAGAACATAATACAAAAAATGCATTAAATGGTGATAAAGTATTTGTAGAAATAATAGATACATCGGTAGATAATCTGCATAGAGAGGGAAAAATAGTTAAAATACTAAAACATGAAAAAGATACTATTGTAGGGCTATTTCAAAAAAGTAAAAACTTTGCTTTTGTTGTTCCAGATGATAAAAAATTAGGAACTGATATATTTATATCAAAAAAGAATTTTGGAAAAGCGAGAAACAATCATAAAGTTTTAGTAAAAATACTTAAATATCCTGAAAGAGGAAAAAATGCTGAAGGGAAAGTTATAGAAGTAATAGGAAATGTAAATGAAGCAGGTGTAGATATGCTATCTTTAATAAAAGAGTATAATTTACCATATAAATTTCCAGAACCAGTTATAGAAGAAGCAAAAAAAATAAATGAGAGAATATCAAAAAAAGATATTCCTAATAGATTAGATTTAAGAAATGAAGAGATATTCACAATAGATGGAGAAGATGCAAAAGATTTAGATGATGCTATATATGTAAAGAAACTATCTGGAGGAAAATATGAGCTTGGAGTTCATATAGCAGATGTGAGTTACTATGTTACAGAAGGTTCAAAATTAGATAAAGAAGCAATTTTAAGAGGAACAAGTATATATATGATGGATAGAGTAATTCCGATGCTTCCAAGAGAGTTATCTAATGGCATATGTAGTTTAAATCAAGGTGAAGATAGGTATACAATTTCTGTAATAATGGAGATAAATAAAGATGGAAAAGTAATTTCATCAGACATCAAAAAAAGTATAATAAATGTTACAAGGAGAATGAATTATAAAGATGTAACTAAATTGTTAGAATATGCAGACAAAACAACGTTCTTTAAAGATGAAAGTATAGTAAAAGAGAAAAAAGGAATAAATTCTGTAGAAAAAAGTATAAATGATAAATTGAAAAACTTAAATGAAGAAGATAAAGCTATCATAAAAAAATATGAAAGATTTATTCCACATTTTGTAAGAATGAGAGAACTTGCAGAAATTTTAATGCAAAAAAGAAAAAAGGATGGAAGTTTAGATCTAGATATTCCAGAAAGTAAAATTATATTAAATGAAGAAGGAATAGCAATAGATGTAAAAAAATATGAACTTACAATATCAAATAGTATAATAGAGCAATTTATGTTGATTGCAAATGAAACAGTAGCAGAAAAATTTTATTGGTTAGAAGCTCCATTTATTTATCGTGTCCACGAAGTTCCAGATATAGAGAAAATAGAAGAATTAAATAAATTTTTATATAATTTTGGATATAAAATTAAAGGAAATAAAGATAATATACATCCAAAAGCTTTTGCGGAAGTTTTAGAAAATATAAAAGGGAAGCCAGAAGAAAGGGTCGTTTCTAACTTAGTTTTAAGAACATTAAAAGTGGCTAGATATGAAAGTGAAAATAAAGGTCATTTTGGTATAGCAAGTAAATATTATTGTCATTTTACTTCTCCAATAAGAAGATATCCAGATTTATTTATACACAGAGTGATATCAAAATATTTAGAAAAAGACTATAATGTTTCAGATGAAGTGAAAGAAAAATATCATATTCAATCAATAGAATATTCTGATAGTTCATCAGAAAGAGAAAGAGTAGCACAAAAAGTAGAACGTGACAGTATAGATATTAAAAAGGCTGAATATATGCAAGATAAAATTGGAAATGAGTATGAAGGAATTGTTTCTAATATTACATCATTTGGTGTTTTTGTAGAATTGGAAAATACTGTAGAAGGATTAATAAGATTTGAAAATTTAGGTGATGAGTACTTTATTTATGATGAAGAGCATAAACATTTAATAGGGGAACATACAAATGAGGTAATAAAAATTGGAGATATAATGAAGATTAGAGTAATTGAGGCAGATAAAGAGCTTAGAAGAATATCTTTTAAAAGATTGAAAAATGACAAAGCAGAATTAGAAGAGCTTTAGATAAATTATAGAAAAGGAAGGTAAGTTATTTATGAAATCAAGTATAAACGTGCAAACTGCATTAGCTCCAGTACCAGTTGCAATGGTATCATGTGGAGATGAAGTAAATTCTAATATTACTACTATAGCATGGACAGGAATTATTAATTCAGAACCGCCTCTTGTTTATGTTTCAATTAGACCAACTAGACATTCATATTCTATTATAAAAGAATCAGGAGAGTTTGTAATTAATATACCAGATGAAGAATTAGTAGTTGCTGCAGATTTTTGCGGAACAAAATCTGGAAAGGAAATAGATAAATTTAAAGGAGCAAAATTAACTAAAGAAAAAGCACAAATTATTAAAGCTCCATTAATAAAAGAATGTCCTATAAATATAGAATGTAAATTAAAAGAAATAAAACATTTAGGTTCACATGATATGTTTATTGGAGAAATTGTAGCAGTTAATGCAGATGATAAATATATTAAAGAAAATGGAAGTATAGATTATGGAAAAGCAAATTTGTTAACATATATGGGGCAAGAATATTTTGTAGCAAATAAAAAGGTAGCAGATAGAGGAGTTTGTTTAAAAGAGTTTCAAAGATATTATAAAAACAGTTAGTATTATTTCAAAATTACTAACTGTTTTTATAATATCTTTTATATTCAAAATGTGTAGGTTGTCAAATTATTTTAGTTATCTAATATAAACCATATAACTAGGTAGGAAAAGTACTATTATAGAAATGATAATAATAATAAAACCCCCCAATTTATTATTATTATTTTTTATTTCATACATACCATAGAAAATAGTTTTTAAAAATATAAATATAGAAAATAAGAATACAAAAATAATCATAATATTAGTCCTTTCAATAAACATTAATAATTAAAATACACTATTGTTCTGGATATTTTAAAAATCAACTAAATTTTATATCTAAATTTCTAAGAATAATAAACTAGATACTACGCTAGAATTCACTTTAACATTAAATATAGAATTTTTATAATTATCTAACCAGTTATAATTTGTCCAGTCAGAATTTTTGTAAAATTTAGTTATAGCATATTTACCAAGTCCACATATATCTGAATTATAAGATTGAGATGTTTTATATAAAAATTTAGAAATTTCATCTTCTAAATATTTATTAACAGATTCTTTTACTTGATTTATATTATCATTAGTTAATTCTTCAGCAGATTTATTAGAAGATAATATACGGACTTTTATAGAAGCATCTATATCTATATAAGGAGAATTATTAATAAGATTTACTTTCTTTTTAGTATTTTTTTGTTTATAAATGTATAAGTCTAAAGTAGAGTCGTTTTTTAAAGGATTTTCAATAGATATAGTGCAATTATCTAATTTATTTGTTAATATTAAATAACATACAGTTTCTATTCCAGATAGTTCTCCAACAAGTTTATCGTCCTTAAATACTGCAAGACCAATTGTTTCAGCACTCTTTTTAGAAGACAGTGTTGAGTTTCCAGCTTTTATATTAGAATCGATTTCAGCATTTGAAGAATAAATCATATTTTCATCAATCGATGTATCAGAACTTACACCACCGAAGTATTGCACAAGGTGCACAAGTACTACAATTTAATTGATTAAAGAAATTGGCAATTTTAATATAGGAAGTGTATCCAGTAATTTCTGTAGTAACAGGAATTATTTCATAATATTTTGATATCAAAGTCTCAAAGGAAGGTTCAGAGTTTTCAATGAAATATTTACTATCACATTTACTAATAATAATTCCTGTATCAGGACGAAGTTCTACATTATTAATTAAACTGTTTACTTCTTTTTCGATTCCTTTTTGCGCTATTTCTTCGGAGAATACTATTACTTTACAATGAGATAAATTTACCTGTTTACTAATATAATTATTAACTAAATTGATAGCAGAAGTAATAGAAGATGCTTCTACAGTATATATAAATGAAGATGCAACTTCAGAGCTACCACCACTTTCACCACTATTACCGACTTGGTTTGGTAAATTGAAAATTAACTTTTAAATTATTATTACTACCAGAGTCAATACCAATTGCTACAACATAAGCAAAATCATCTATATCTTGATCATGATTAAATCCAATAATAAAAACTATAAAAATAACTATAATAGTAGTTATTTTAAAAAAATTGAGAAGTCTGTTATTCAAGTTAAAATCTCCTCCTTATTTTTATTCTTTATCTTATTCTTTATGTTAGCTAAAATTAGAATAACTAAACTAGTAATTATTACGAAATATAATGTTATACTTTTGTAAAATGTTTCATTAAAAGTATTAATATCAGCTAGATTTCTTGGAATTAAGCTAAAACAAAATACTAATAAGCATATTGGATATATCATATTAGAAGAATTTTCTATTTTAGTTATCTTCTTAAATATTTTTATAATTAACATAACAACAACATTTAAATATAAACTAACTTCTAAAATCCAGATTAGAAGGAATATTGCATCTACTCTTTGAAAGAAAGTTCCAAATTCAATATATCTACTTGCTAAATATATAGGCATAATTTCATTTTCTGTAGTTATAAAAGAAAACATACAAATTAATGAAAATATGCAAAGTAGTAAATACATAGCTGAAATTACAATAGATGTAATAGCCACTTTCTTAAACTTAGAAGTGTCTTTTAAATATGGAGGTATAAAATAAATAAGAAATAGACAACTAAAAGCATATAGATTACTTGTTCCAGTAATAAAAGTAGCATCTACTCCATTTCCTAATATTGGAAATATTCGTTGTGGTACAAAATTTTTTATATTAGCTAAAAATATAAATATAATACCTATTAAAACAATTGGTAATATTAATAAGTTGCTTCTAATAATAGATTTTTCACCTTGATTATTGCAAAAAGCTGCTACTATTATAAATATAGCAATTATAAAATATATTTGAGCTCTTTTAAAATATATTATTTTTAGCCCTTCACAAAAATCTCTAAGAAGTACACTACCAGTAGATAATAAATATACAATAAATAATAGTCCAATTAGAAATTTAAACCATTTGCCAAATAAAAAATTAGATACATCTAAAATATCACTACCAGGAAACTTTTTAAATAATTTACATATAAGCAGTGTAAGTAAAATTGCTAGAATACTTACATATAGTATATTAAGAGGAGAAGAAGAGCCTGTTTCTCTTATTATACTTTTAGGAATATTTAAAATTATATGATTTATCATAATAGTTATAATTAAAAATATAGCTGAAACAGTACCTATTTTTGTATTATTCATATTATTTAGTTCCTTTCTTTTTTAGTTTTTCCAATACTTCCATTTCATACTAATATGATTTTGAGAAGTTCTCTTTTTAGGATTTAGATAATCTGGTCTTTGTTCTTGTTTCCAAGTAGGAGCAACTAAATAACGAGTGCTAGTTTTACTAGTTAAAGGTGCATATGGCACCATATAAGGCACACCAAATGATTTAATATTACATAATATCGAAATGTAAATTAATAATCCTAGACCTATTCCTAAAAATCCAGACATATAGGCTAAAGCAATAAATAAGAATCTTGATATTCTTAAATGAAAACCAAAAGAAAAGTCTGGAATAGCAAAAGAAGCAATACCAGTAATTGCAATAATAATTATTAAAATAGGGCTAACTATACTGGCACTTACAGCGGCTTGACCAAGTACTAAAGCTCCAACAATACCTATGGTTGGACCAATGGGAGCTGGTACTCTAAGACCAGCTTCACGAATAAGCTCAAAGGAAATTTCCATAAGCAATAATTCGAAAATCATAGGAAAAGGGACATTTTGTCTTGATGCTACTATAGAAAATAAGAGTTCTGTAGGTATAAGTTCTTGATGAAAATTTGTTACACCAACCCATATAGCAGGAAGTAATAATGTTAAAAAAAGTGAAATACCTCTTATAATTCTTAAAAAATTTGCAAATGCTGGTTTTAAATTTGTATCTTCTGGGGAAGATATAAAATCAATAAAACCTGCAGGCATAATTAACACATATGGATTTCCATTTACTATAACAGCTACTCTACCTTCAAATAAATGTTTAGTTGTTTTATCAGGTCTTTCAGTAGCGATAATAACAGGTATTCCATAGTCAGTTTCTTCACCGAATTAATTGTTCTAATTCACCACTAGATAATAAAGAATCAATATCTAAGTTATTTAATCTAAACTTTACTTCTGCCACTAAATCATTGTTTGCAATATTTTTCATATAACAAACAGCACATTTGGTTTTACTTATATCACCAACTTCTATATCTTCTATTACAAAATTTTCATTATTTACAATACGCCTAAGCATTGATGTATTTGTTCTTAAGTTTTCTACAAAAGCTTCATGGGGTCCTCTTATAACAATCTCATTATTAGGACTGTCTATACTTCTTTGTTTAAAACCTTTTACATCTATATTAAAAGCAATATTAATTGTATCCACAAAAAGTGCACAGTTACCTGAATTAATTCCAGATATAATATTTGCAAAATCTTCTTCTTTTTTTACGCCATTTTGAGGAATTAAGCAGTTATCTATATAATCTATAATATTAAATTTTTTTACTTTTCTAATTCTCACATTATTAGCATTAATTTCAGAAATTACTTTGTTTTGTTCACCATCAAAACTATTAGCAATATTTTTTAGCATTAGTGGATTTAAAACAAAATCGTTTACTAGTTGTTGGTCTATCATTCCATCTATATAAAATATAAATGCTGAAAATTGTTTATTTCTGGCATTTAAAGTAAATTCTCTTATAACTATATCGCTATTAATCATAGAGTTATACCTAATTTTCATAAATTCTAAATTTTTATCTAAAGTGTTGAAAATTTTCTGCTTTAAATCTTTTTCAGAAGATAGATTGAGATTGTTATTATTAGGTATTTCAGGTATAGTAAAGTTATAATTGTCTTTGGGTTTATATGAAAATATATCTGAAAATACAGTTTTAAATTTGTTTATAAAATTGTTCATAAGAATTCTCCATTTTTTATTTTTAAGTTTAGTTTTTCCAAAAAAGTGAATATTATGTATGTAAAAAGATTTTATTGTAATATGTAAGACTTTCAGACATACTTTGGGAGATGAAACTATTATCTAATAGAAACTATTGATATAATAAAAAAAGCAAGTTGACTTTTGAAGTAGCAATATATATAATAGTTACATAATTTAAGAGAAAAGAGTAGATAATAGAAAAAATAGTTTAGGAAAGAGGAATGTATAATGGTTGATTTTAGGTGTAAGATAGCAGAAATAATATCTAATGTTACTAATATTTCAAAAGAAGAATTAGAAAAGTTTATAGAAAAACCAAAAGAAAGTAGAATGGGAGATTATGCATTTCCATGCTTTAAATTAGCAAAAGAGTTAAAAAAATCTCCTGTAGCAATTGCAGAAGATTTAAAAGCTAAAATGGTAATTGATGAAAATATAATAGAAAAAGTAGAGATTGTTAGCGGATATTTAAATTTTTATATTAATAAAAAAACTTTAATAAAAGAAGTATTAAATGAATTTGATGAAAAAAGAGAAAGATATGGTTCATCAAATGAGGGGAATAATCAAACGATAGTTATAGATTATTCTTCTCCCAATATTGCAAAACCTTTTCATATAGGACATTTAAGGTCTACGGTAATTGGAAAAGCATTATATAACATATATAAATTTTTAGGATATAATGTAGTAGGAATTAATCATCTAGGAGATTGGGGAACTCAATTTGGAAAATTAATAGAAGGATATAAAAGATGGGGAAAAGAATATAATATTGATGAAAATCCAATAGATGAATTAACAAAATTATATGTAAGGATTAATGATTTATGCAAAGAAGATGAAAGTGTATTAGAAGAATGTAGAAATAATTTTAAAAAGTTAGAAGATGGAGATAAAGAATGTTTGGAATTATGGAAAAGATTTAGTGAAGTTAGTTTAAAAGAATTCCAAAGAATCTATGATATGCTTGGAACAAAATTTGAATCTGTATGTGGAGAATCTTTTTATACAGATAAAATGCCAGAAATAGTAGAAATGTTAGAAAAATCAGGAAATTTAATAGAGTCACAGGGTGCAAAAGTTGTAGATTTAGAAAGTAAAAATATGCCACCATGTATAATAATTAAGTCTAATAAATCAACAACATATGAAACACGTGACTTAGCAGCAATTTTATATAGAGCCAGGCAGTATGATTTTTGTAAAGCAATATATGTAACCTCTTATGAACAAATATTACATTTTAAGCAGATTTTTGAAGTGGCTAAATTATTAGATATGGATAATAAATATAAAGAGAATTTAGTTCATGTACCTTTTGGAATGGTTAGATTAAAAGAAGGTAAAATGTCTACAAGGGAAGGCAATATTATAAAATTAGAAGATTTATTAAATGAAGCGATTTCTAGAGTAGAAGAAATAATAGAAGAAAAAAATCCAAAATTAGAAAATAAAAAAGATATTGCTAAAAAAATTGGCATAGGTGCAGTAATATTTAATGATTTATCAAATAGTAGAATAAAAGATGAGATTTTTGATTGGGATGTTATGTTAAACTTTAATGGTGAAACAGGTCCATATATACAATATATTTTTGTAAGAACAAAAAGTGTCCTAGAAAAGGTCAAATTTATACCAGAGTTTAAAGATATAAATTTAAGTAAATTATTAGATAAATACTCTATAGATGTATTAAAATTAGTTTATAATTTTAATGAAAATGTAGAACTTGCAATGAAGAAAAACGAACCTTCTATTATTGCTAGATTTTTAATAGATTTAGCTAAAGCATATAGCGGCTTTTATACAGAAAATCAGATTATGGTAGAAGATAAAGAGATTCAGAATGCAAGAGTTTATTTAACATATGTAGTAAATAGTGTTTTAAAAGTTGGAGCAGAATTACTTGGAATACAAATGCCAGATAGAATGTAATATTATAAAAATATATTACAATATAAAAGAAATTTAAGTTTAATAGTTAATTATATTTAGCTTAAATTTCTTTTTTTATATAATAGGAAAGTTCTATTATAGAGTAAAATTTAACTAATATGTCTTTCCTATTATATAAAAATAATGTTACCGCATAGTACTAGTTAATGTATTTATAAATTTAAACCAATCTTGAAGCGTGTCGACGACTGCTATTAGTAAGTTTTGTACCACGCAGAGAATTTGAGAGATGTTAGCTAAGTGCGTACCATCGGCGATTGGCTTAAATTTATAAATACATTAACTAGTACTATGCTAGTATGTGCTTTTAAATAAGTTATGAAGGGTAATTTTTTATAGAGGAGATGAAATTAGATATATATGATGATTGACATAATATAAGAAAGGTTGTATAATAAAAAAAGTTACATTTTGCTAATAGAGATGTACAATTAAACATTTCGAATGTAGAATTTAACTAGTCATAAGCATATAACTAATAGTCACACCTTAAGGAGGAATAAATATGGCTAGAAAAAGGACTGCAGAAGAAATTGAATCTGCAAAGCAAACTATTCGGAAATATTCCGGGAGAATTGCTTCAATGAATGATTGGGCAGATTTATTGGAAATCACTATGAGTCAGTTGAAATATACATTTGACTCGATGGATCCAGAAGAAGCCAAAGAAATTAAAAGAAAGACAACACATCTTAATAAAATGCAAAAAAAGTTAGAAAACTGGGAAAAATTGTGTTTTAGTACAGATGACAAGCTTGGTATTACCTATAAGAAAAACAAGAAGGTGGGAAAATTCATAAATCCACTTACTTTGTCAATTTTGCTTGATGAAGGAGCTTTAAATCCACATCCATATGATATCATGTACATAGTTGAAGAAGCAAATGGACATGTTTATTTCAACAAGTATTTGATTAATGAAGTTTTGGTTAAAGGTTCAAACTTTATAATTCAAGCACTTGTAATCGCAAAGGCAAATGTGAAAACGGAATTTTTAAATTTCTTAGAGGGCTTCGATGGTGTCGATAGATATATTCTCTCAATAATATAACTATCGCAACTATTGCAGACCAAAATAACACCCCTATTAGTGTAATACTATAGGGGTGTTGTTTGTAAAGTGATATATAAATAATTCAATACAAATCTTTATTATTATTGTTGTATATATAATTTTTTATCTATAACCTGTTTTATTTATAATACTAGTACTAATATTTTTTACTGTATCACTAGGTACATAATTTTTTTCATTAAATAATGCTTCATGCAATTTAGAAACATTTTCTTCTAGAGTAACAGGAACTCCGGTACCATCTATCTAAAGTAATACCTTTTACTTCATAAGGCCATCCAAAACTTTCATTAACTTTAATACTTGTTAATTGTGGAAGCATACTAATTGCTTCATTAACATCAATGTTAGTTGAGACATGAGGTAAAATAGTATTAGATAAAGAGTTTAGCTCAGATACGTTCATTGATTTTGCTTTTTCAAATACTGCAATTAAAACATCTCTCATACGTTCAGCCCTTTTATAATCTCCACCATCTGTGTAACGAATTCTGGAATATGCTAAAGCTTGAACTCCGTTTAAGTTATGCCATCCAGTAGTTGTAACTTTTTCTGTAGTTGTACCAAATTGTTTATCAATACCATTGATATAATTATTTATATATTTTAATTCGTCTTCTTCAATTTTAATATTTACTCCACCAACACTATCAACAACAGTATGTACTGTATCAAAATTTATTGCTACAAATTCTGAAATATTTAAATCTAAGTTTTTATTTAAAGTACTTAAAGCAAGTTTTGGTCCACCATAAGAATAAGCATGGGTAACTTTATCTAGACCATGACCATCAATATTTAAATAAGTATCTCTATAAACAGAAGCAATTTTAACTTCTTTAGTATCTTGGTTTAAACTAACAATCATAATACAGTCACTACGATTTCCTGTTTCAAAACTATCTTCTCTAGCATCTAAACCAAGTAAAACTATATTACGATAACCTTTTAATGATTCTTCTACTCCTTCATTTACTTCAATATCACTTTTGCTTAAATTAACATATTCCATTTGTCCCCATTTATGTCTTGCCCATAAATAAGCAGAGCAGACAGCTACAAGAACAACAATAATAATAGAGATAAATATAAATAATAAAATTTTAGGTAATAATCCCATTTTTTTCTTTTCTTTTAATACTTCATGTTTAGACAAAATAATCAACTTCTTTCTAAAATAATATAATTATATTATACAACAAATAAAAAAAAAGTAAAGAAAATAATATTAAAAGTTGTATGAAGGAAAAAATTGGTATATAATTTTTAACATCATAATATAAAAGAAAGTTAAGGAGATAAAAAAATATGTTACAAACTGATATAAAAAAGAAAAACATAATAATTAGAATAGTTACACTTATGTTAACAATTATGGTATTTTTTATAATATTCAATTTTTCATCACAAAATTCAGATAAGTCTACTAGTACAAGTGATTTTTTTATTAATATGATAATAAATATAAATCCGTTTACAAAAGATTTAGAGAATTTAGAAAAAGAAGCAATTAAAGAAAAAATGAAAATACCTATAAGAAAACTAGCACATTTCTCTATATATACAATATTAGGAATCACTATTATGAGTCATATGTCTACATACGCAATAAGTAAATACAAGAGAATCGGAAGTAGTTTATTAATAGGTGTGTTATATGCAGTTTCAGATGAGATACATCAACTATTTGTTTCTGGGAGAAGTGGACAAATAACTGACGTTTGTATAGATACAATGGGAGTATTATTTGGAATAAGTATAATTTTATTAATACAGAAGGTAATAATAAAAAGTAAAAAATTGGATAATTAAACCTTGATTCCCGTATAAACAATACAATAAACATAAAAAGTTAACAAAAGATGACAAAAATTTTACAAATATGTTACAAAAACTTGAAATTTATGTTAAAAGATTGTATAATATTAATATTCGATGTTATAATGAGATTAATTAAAGTAATCATATCAAAATGTAATAGGATGTTAATATTTTATATGGGGGATGATTAAATATGAATCTTGCTAAAGATGATATTACTATGTTAAAAGAGGACGAATTAATATTATCACAATCAAGAAAGAGCGAAAGTTTAATAGAAAAAAAAGCTGTAAACTTATTTAATAAAGTAGGAAAGAGATTATTAGATTTATTAGCAGGAATAGTAGGAATAATTTTACTTATACCAATAACGATAGTTGTAGCAGTTGTAAACTTTTTTGAAAAAGATGAAGGACCACTATTTTTTACACAAGAAAGAATTGGTAAAGATGGTAAATTGTTTAAGATGTATAAATTTAGAACAATGATAGTAGGAGCAGATAAAGAATTAGAAAGAATTTTAAGAGAAGACAAAGAAGCGCAAAAAGAATATAAAAAGAATAAAAAACTAAAAAATGATCCAAGAGTTACGAAAATAGGCAAATTTTTAAGGAAAACAAGTTTGGATGAATTTCCACAATTTATTAATGTATTAAAAGGCGATATGAGTTTAGTAGGTCCGCGCCCATATTTGCCAAGAGAACAGGAAGATATGGGATACTATTATTATTACATAATAAAATGTAAACCTGGTATAACAGGTTTATGGCAAGTTTCTGGAAGAAGTGAAGTTTCGTTTGATGAGAGATTAGAGCTTGATTTAGAATATTATGAAAATACAAATGTAATTCAAGATGTTGGATTAGTTGCAAAAACAGTTGTAAAAACAATCAAACGTGAAGGAGCTGCGTAGGAAATATGACAGAAAAGAAAAAAATATTACATCTAGTAGAAGCCTTTGGAGGTGGAGTGTTTACCTTTTTGGTAGAGCTTTGCAATAGCATAAGTGATGAATATGATGTTGTAATAGCATATTCAAAAAGAAATCAAACTCCAGATAATTTCAAAGGCTATTTTAGTGGAAATGTGAAATTTATTGAAGTTAAAAATTTTACTAGAAATATAGGCATTAAAGACTTAAAAGCTTGCATGGAAGTAAGAAGAATAATAAAAGAAGAAAATCCAGATATAGTCCATATGCACTCATCAAAAGCAGGGATAATAGGACGATTAGTAATTAGTGGCAAAAATAGAAAGATGTTTTATACACCACATGGATATTCTTTTTTGAAACAAGATGATTCAAAATTAAAAAGGTTTATGTATAAATCAATAGAAAAAATGGTGGCAATATATAGAAGAAAATGTACAATTGTTGCTTGTTCAAAAGGAGAATATAAAGAATCTTTAAAACTTACTAAAAATAGCACATATGTAAATAATGGTGTAAATACTAAAGAAATTGACAAGATTATAAAAAATGACAATTTAAAAGAAATAGATGTAAATAATTTAAAAATTTGTACAGTAGGAAGAATTGGATTTCAAAAAAATCCAGAGTTATTTAATAAAATAGCAGAGAATTTTCCAGATTTACAATTCACTTGGATTGGTGATGGAGAATTAAAAGATGAATTAACAAGTAAAAACATAAAAATTACTGGATGGGCAAAGAGAGAAGAAGTTTTAAGAGAATTAGAAAAAAATGATATATTTATTTTACCATCATTATGGGAAGGGCTACCAATTGCATTATTAGAAGCAATGTATTTAGGAAAGATATGTATAGTAAGTAATGTGGTAGGTAATAGAGATGTTATAGCAAATAAATTGAATGGTTTTATTTGTAATGAATTAGAAAATTATATACAAATTATTGATGATATAAAAGGCAAGCAAATTAACATAGAAGAGATAATTGAGCAAACAAAAAAAAATATAGTAAAGAATTACAATATAGAAAACATGTGTAGAGATTACAAAAAATTATATAATTAGGAGAACTAGTATGAAGAAAATAACTATAACAAATGCATATACATGGTATAATAAAGGTGATGCTGGTATTTTACTAGGAATAGTTAATACATTGAAAAAAATATACGGATATGATATAGAGATAAATATTTTATCATTTACACCAGATGAGGATAGAAAGAGATATTGCAATGATAATTGCATAAAAAATGTTGAAAGTAGTATATTAAATCCATTTCCTTTTAAACATTCAAAGATAGGAAAATTAATAGCAATAATAAAGTTAATAGTTAAAATGATATATTTAACTGTGATGATGAAGTTTTCAATGAAGAAATTAATTAAAAAAGATAGATCTTTTAACTTAATGTCAGAAAGTGATATTATAGTTGTTTGTGGCGGAGGTTTTTTAGGAGGAAAAAAATTTGATAGTCTGATGCATTTATTCCAAATTTATGCTAATACAAAGTTTAACAAGCCTGTAGTTATGATGGGAACATCTATAGAGCCTATAAAAAATAGAATAATAAAGCATTATACTGAAAGTGTTTTATTAAAAGTTGATTATATATATGCTAGAGAAAAAATAACATATGAATATTTATCAAATTTTATGTTGAAAGAAAAATATACATTAATTCCTGATATGGCTTTTATGTTAGAGGATATAGAAGAAGAAAGTACACTAATAAGTGAATTTAAGAAGAAATATAGTGTAATATTCGGAATAACAGTTAGAAAGTGGAATTTTCCAAATTTACAAACATCTAGTGAAGATGCGATGGAAAGGTATATGAACTCTATTGCAGATGTAATGCTAGAACTTGCAAAAAATGACAATGTAGGATTTGTGTTTGTTCCCCAAGTAATAGTTGCTCATGCAGATGATACAGATGTAGCCAAAAGTATAAGAGAGAAGATTCCAAAAGAGTATAGAGACAGCTTTTTGATTCTAGATAATGATTTATCTCCAGTAGAGATAAAATCTTTAATAGGAAATTTTGATTATTTTATAGGAACGAGAATGCACTCAAATATTTTTGCTACCAGTATGAAAGTACCAACTGTAGCAATTGCTTATGAAAAAAAGACAAATGGAATAATGGAAACAGTAGGGCTACAAGATTACCTAGTAGAGATTGATGAAATAACATTTGAAGATCTTATGGGTAAAATTGGAGAAATGGTAAAAAACGGTAAACTTTTACAGCAAAAACTAGGAGAAACAATTCCAATGTTAAGGTCTGAAATTATGAATAAAATGGAACAAGTTATGAAAAAACTATAATATATGGAGGAAAAATATGAAAACTGCATTTTTTTTTGATACAGTGTTGTTAGAAGATGAAGGTAATGATTTTTATGGAATGACTTTAACATATGATTTTTTTAAAAATAGGTATTTAGATAATTTTGAGCATATAGTAGTTTCCACAAGAGTAAAAAATAAGGATAAGGAAAACGGCAATATATCAGGATATAGAAAAACTAATGGCGAAAATGTAGAAGTAAAACCTATAAAATCATACAAAGATATCCCAGATGCTATAAAAAATAGAAAAAAAATAGAATGTGAAGTTGATGAAATATTAGATAATGTAGATACAATAATTGTAAGAATGCCAAGTATTATAGGAATGTTTGCATGTGATAGTGCTAAGAAAAAAAATAAACCATACATGATAGAAATGGTAGCATGTCCATGGGATGGATACACAAATCATACACATTGGGCTGGAAAATTAATGGCACCAATAATGTGGTATTTAAATAAAAGGTATATAAAGAATGCACCTAAAGTGTTATATGTTACTAATAAATTTCTACAAAAAAGGTACCCAACAAAAGGAGAAGCAATAGCATGCTCTGATGTTGTTTTAAATGAATTTGATGATACAATTTTACAAAAGAGATTAGAAAAAATAAATAGCATGAAAAATGTTGATGTAGTTAAAATAGGAACAATAGCTTCAGTAGGTTTAAAGTATAAAGGTCAAGAATTTGTTATGAAAGCAATGGCTAAATTAAAAAAACAAGGTAAAAAATTTGAGTACTATTTAGCTGGTGGTGGAGATGATACAAGATTAAAAAAAATTGCGATAAATCTTGGCTTAGAGAAAGAAGTGCATTTTTTGGGCTCATTGCCACATAATGAAGTTTTTGAGTTAATTGATAATATGGATATATATATACAACCAAGTTTACAAGAAGGATTACCAAGAGCATTGATAGAAGCAATGAGCAGAGCTTGTCCTGCTATTGGAGCTTCGACAGGGGGGATACCAGAGCTGTTAGATGAGAAATTTATATTTAAAAAGAAAAGCGTAAATGAATTAACAAAAATATTAATGTATATAGAAATAGATGAATTAAAGAATCAATCAATAAAAAATTTAAATAAGGCAGAAGAATTTAACAATAAAAGTTTGAATGAAAAAAGAAATGCATTTTATAAAAATATCTAAAAAAGGAGAGAATGATAAAATTATATCATTAAAAGAATTATGGTTTATATAATAATGTTTGTAATAACAATATTGTTTACATATATTGCAGAGAGAAATTTTGACAAGAAGAACAAATTTATAGGAGTTATTTTTTCAATTTTAGCGATAGCGCTACCATCAATAGTAGCAGGATTGAGAAACTTAGATATAGGTTTAGATATAAGTGTATATGTGGAGCAAAATTTTCAAACGGCTTTACAAAGTCAGTCTTTTAAAGAATGCTTAGGAAATCTAAATACGGATTTTTTATATATAGTGATAAACTATATTATATCAAGAATGTCAGATAATATAAATGTGTTGTTATTTATAATTGAGTTAATCAATATGACTTTATTGTATTTGTTTATATATAATAAAAGAAAGTCAATTCATATGTGGTTAGCAATGACAGTCTATTTAATGGTATTTTATAATATTTCTTTGAATTTAGTTAGACAAAGTTTGGCTATTAGTGTTATTTTATTTTCAATGAGATATGTTGAAAATAAAAAAATAATAAAATTTATAATTTGTATATTGATTGCAACATTATTACATTCTACAGCAATATTTTCAATACCTATTTATTTTATATTTAATATTTTAAACAAGAAGCATAAAGGAATTTACAAAATAGTGATTCTTTTAGGAATTACATTTGCAATATTAAACTATGAAAATATTATACATTTCTTAGTATATGATGTAGGAATTTTGTCAATCAAATATGCTAATTACATCACAATATTTTCAAGAGAGGAACTTGACTTTAATTTTGCAGCAATTTTATTTAGGGTTTTTTGGATAATAATGGCTCTATATTGTTATAAGAAATTAAAGATTATAGATGCAAATAATGAAATATATATTTATTTTATTATACTTGATTTAGTATTAAATCAAGTTCGGAATTTTTGCAAGCTATGCTGATAGAATTGCATATTATTATGGATTAGCACCAATAATTTATATTGTTGCACAATTAGACAGAGGATTTAAAGATAATAAATTCAACAAATTTACTATGAATTTTCTATCAATTAGTGTATTATTATTCTATTGGTATTTTACATTCGTACATTTTAATACAGGGGAAACATATCCATATTGTTCAGATATCTTAAATATATAGGAGAGAAAGAAATGGAAGATTTAATAAGTATAATTGTTCCAATATATAATGTTGAAGAATACTTAGAAAAATGCGTGGATTCAATATTGAATCAAACATATAAAAACTTAGAGATAATATTAGTTAATGATGGATCATCAGATGATTCTATAAATATATGTAATCGATATGAGAAAGAAGATAGTAGAGTTAAAGTCATTCATAAACAAAATGGTGGAATGTCGGATGCAAGAAATACAGGTATGAAAATTGCAAGTGGTAAATATATAGGATTTGTTGATAGTGATGATTACATAAAAGAAGATATGATAGAGAATTTATATAATTTATTGCAAAAGAATAATGCAGATATTTCGATTTGTGCTTATGAATTATTAGATAAAAACAAAACTCCAAGTGTAAAGCTAAATGGAGAGGTATATAGTTTTAACAATATTGATGCTATACAAGAATTATTGAAATCTAAATTTATAACAAGTCATTGCTGGAATAAATTATACAAAAAGCAATTATGGGAAAATGTACAGTTTCCTATAGGAAGAAAATTTGAAGATATGGCTGTAATGCATCTAGTATTTGAAAAAGCAGAGAAAATAGTATATAAAAATGAAATTGAATATTATTATATTAAGAGAAGTAATAGTATTATGAAAAGCATAAGTGATAAATTAGTAAATGATTTAAGAGAAATGTCAATATTAAGAGAAGAGTACATTAAAAAAAATATAGCTCAAAATGAAAAATATGCCGAGATTTCGGAAATAAAAAGAATAAAAATGTGCTATGATTATATAATTTTAGGTAAATTGGACAATCTATATAATTCAAAAGAATATATTGAGGATTATAAAAAATTTAAAAAATATATGAAAAAATATAGATTTGAAGCGATTAATACACAAATAAATTTTAGAAAAAAAATAGAATTATGTGTATTATATTTAAATAGAGAGATATATAAAGGAATAGTTTCAATATTAGTAAGAAATAGGTGATTAAAATAAATGATTTAATAAGTGTAATTGTGCCAGTGTATAATGTAGAAAAATATTTAGAAAGATGTATTAAGTCGATTTTGATGCAGACATATAGAAACTTTGAATTGATTTTAGTTGATGATGGTTCGCCAGATAATAGTGGTAAAATCTGTGACGAATATGCTATAAAAGATAATAGAGTCAAAGTTATACATAAAGAAAATACAGGCGTATCAGACAGTAGGAATGTTGGAATTATACAATCAATAGGTGAGTATATAACATTTGTAGATTCGGATGACTATATTAGTGAGAATATGCTTCAAAAAATGTATAATGATTTAAATAGAAATGATGCTGATATGGTGATTATAGGTAGAAATATTGTAAATGAAAATAATAATAGTATTATGTTTCAGAAAAATAATAAATTCAAAGTCTTAGACTCTGAGCAAGCATTAAAAGAGTTAATGATTGAAAAGGATTTTAATGGTGTATCATGGGGAAAATTATATAAGAAAAAATTGTTTGATAAATATAAATTCTGTGTAAATACTAAAATTGCAGAAGATTTAGAATTATTATATAAAATAATATCAATATGTAATAAAATAGTTTTAGATACTGAAGAAGGTTTATATTTTTGGAACAATAGATCTGATAGTGTTACAAAAAGCCAATATAATGATAACTGGAAAAAAGAAATAGAAATAACAAAAGAAATTATACAATTTTATGATACAAAATACCATAAAATAAAAAGATATGCAGTTCAAAGGTATGTAAGAATAGGGATAAAATGTATGTATAAGTGTATTGATATTAATAATATTGATGAGACAGAAAATATACTAGAAGATATAAAACCATATATATTTAGTTTTTTATTTAGTATGAATGAAAAAATGCATCATAAAATTTCTATTATGCTTGCAACAGTTAACATAAAGCTTTTTTTGAAATTTTACAAAAAAATTAAGGGAGTGTAAAAATGGAAGTCTTTTTAAAAGCATATCTAGAAAAAAATTTGGGAGACGATTTATTCATATCTATTATAGCTGATAGATATAGAAATGTTAGATTTACAGCTTTTTCATACCAGAATTATGACAAAATTAAAGATAATTTAATTGTAAAATCTCACAGTAAAATACGACTAGTAGTTAGAATCTTAAATAAGTTAATAAGAGAGTTTAGGATAAATAAGTATATTATACCAGAAAACAGATATAAAAAAAATAAAGATATGCTAATACATATTGGAGGTTCTTTATTTTGTGAAAAAGATAATATAACATATTGGAAAAACACTTTAAACTTAGAATATTATAAATGTAATTTGAAATATTATATATTAGGTTCAAATTTTGGTCCATATAAAAATGACGAATTTGTAGAAATAATGAGTGATTTTTTTTCAAGAGCACAAGATGTATGTTTTAGAGAAGAATATTCTTATAATTTATTTAAACATTTATCAAATGTTCGATATGCATCAGACATAGTTTTTTCAATGGATGTATCAAATGTAAAAATAACTAATAATAAAAAAGTTGTAATATCAGTAATAGAATGCGGAAGGAAATCCAGTATAGAATATAAAGATAAATATGAAAATAAGATAATTGAAATATGCAGATATTTTGCAGAAAAGGACTATGGAGTTACATTAATGTCATACTGTAAAGCTGAAAAAGATGAAGAAGCAATAGAATCTATATTGGAAAAATGTGATGATAAACTAAAAGAAAAAATTAGTACATATTATTATAGAGGTAGCATAGAGGAAGCACTTAATATAATGGGCGATTGTCAAATTGTTATTGGAAGTAGATTTCATGCAAATATTATTGGTCTATTATTAGGAAAGACTATTATTCCAATTGCATATAGTGATAAAACTATAAATACTTTAAAAGATATGAATTTTAAAGGCAAGATTTTAAGAGTTCAAGATATAGATAAATTTGATATAAATTCATTAACAAAAGAAGATTTAAATTATAAGCATGATATATCATTTGAAATAAAAGATTCACAAAGGCAATTTGAGAAGTTAGATGAAATCTTAAATAAAGATGTTTAGGGAGGAAATGATGTCTAGAGAAAAACAATTAGTAAAAAATACAGCAATAGTTGCCATTGGAAAGATATGTACACAATTTATAAGTTTCTTTTTATTACCATTATATACAGCAATGCTTTCAACTGAAGAATATGGAACAGTTGATTTGTTAAATACATATATATCTTTATTATTACCACTAATAATTTTACAGATAGATCAAGGTATATTTAGGTTTTTAATAGACGCTAGAGAAAATGAAAAAGAAAAAAGAATTTTAATAAGTACAACTATGATTATTATAACATTACAATCAGTAGCATATTTAATAATATATGCTATAGTGGGACAATTTATTAATAATCAATACAAATATTTCTTAGCAACTAATGTTGTAGCAAGTATATTTTCTTCTGTGATGTTACAAATTTCTAGGGGATTGGGAGATAACAAAACCTATTCTGTAGGTAGTTTGATTTCTGCATCAGGAACAGTAATATTAAATGTTATATTTATAGTTGTATTTAAGTGGGGAGCATATGGAATGCTTATAGCTTCACTGCTTGCCAATTGTTTATGTGCAATATTTGTTTTTCTTAAGAAAAAGTTATATAAATATATTTTAAAGAACTCTTTTAGCAAGAAACATTTGAGAAGCATATGGAAATATTCTATTCCATTAGTTCCTAATATGTTGTCTTGGTGGATTGTTAATGCTTCTGACAGAACTATAATTTCACATCTGATAGATATTGGAGCTAATGGAATTTATTCAGCTGCAAATAAGTTTTCCAGTGTATGTATAACATTTTTTAATATTTTTAATATGACTTGGTCAGAATCTGCTTCTATGTATATTAAAGATAAAGATAGTTCTATATATTTTACTAAAACTATTGATACTGCACTAAGGATATTTTCTGCAATTTGTACAGGAATAATTGCAATTATGCCATTTGTATTTTCTATATTAATTAACGAAAAATTTGATGATGCATATTATCAAATACCAATATTAATGATGTCCACATTATGCAACATAATAGTTTCTCTTCTTGGCTCAGTATATGTAGCAAAGAAAAACAGCAAAGAAATTGCTAAAACATCAATATTAGCAGCTATAATAAATATTGTTGTTAATTTAGTATTAATTAAATTTATGGGGTTATATGCAGCTTCAATTTCAACACTTGTTGCATATTTGGCAATGGCTATTTATAGATATATAGATGTGCAAAAATATATAAAGATAAAAATTGATTTTAAATTAGTTTTATATACTATACTTATTTCAATTATAATATTTACAACATACTATATGAGAATTACTTGGCTATCCATAATTTCTGTAATTATAACAGTTTTTTATGCTATATTAATTAATAGAAATACTATTGGAATTTTATTTAATGTCTTAAAACGAAGGTTTAATAAAATTTAATAAAATGGTTAATTACAAAAGTAAATTCTACATTTAAGCAAAGAGTAGAATTTACTTTTAAACTTAAACAGAGAAAATAATTTATCAGAAGTTGTCTTGACAGAAAAATTAGAACTTCATATAATAGAATTAAAGAAGTTAAAAGTAAACATTAACAAAAACGAGAAAGAGAGAAAATTAGAACAATGGTTAAAATTTATTTTAAATCCAAACGAAATGGAGGATATAGATATGAGTGAAGATATAAAAGCTGCCAAAAAGGTTCTAGAACAAATAAGTAAAGATGAGAAAGAAAGAGAAAAAGCATATTTAAGGGATAAGTATATAAGAGACTGGAACTCAAGAATTGATGAAGGGTTTAATCAAGGGAATGAGCAGGGAATAGAAGAAGGAAGATTAGAAGGAAAAATAGAAGGGAAAATAGAAGGAAGACTAGAAGGAATAAAATATGTTGCAAAAGTGATGCTAAAAAAAGGAATACATATAGAAGAAATTATAGAGTGTACAGGATTAACAAAAGAAGAAATTAAAAAATTAAAGAAAAATTAATAATTACATAAAAGGATGTAGAAAGTATAAAGATGAATATGCAAAAACGATTAAACAAATTATTAGAACAAAAGATATATAATGCAATAAGTGATAGATTAATAAAACATATAAAACCAAATTTAAGACTAAATGAAGTAAATGACATAGACTTAAGCTTAGTAAAAAAGCTAAAGTCTACTTATGGAATAGGCGGAATTATTTTAGATGTAGATGAGACATTAAGAAAGGATATGATGAATATTCCTAATAGTAATAAAGATTGGATAGAATTTATGAAACAGGAATTTAAAGTAATAATACTATCAAATGGATTTGATGTTTCTGTTAAAGGTTTTGTAAATGAAAAAGGTATAGAATATATAGGATTCGCAAGAAAGCCACTAAGAAAGAATCTTTTAGAGGCATGTAATAGAATGGGATTAGAACCAGAAAATGTTTTAGTTATAGGTGATAGCATTATTAATGATATCTATGGAGCCAAGAGATGTGGAATGTTTACTGCTATTGTAAATAGTGTAAGAGAAGAAACTCGAGATATAGATATTGCAAGGTAATATATGTCGAAATATGCAATACGAAATTAGTTGCGAATAAACAATTCAAAATATATAATAGTATTTAATAGGGGCAAGTTATACAAAATAAAGTATAATTTGTCTCGTTTTTATTTCAAAAAATTTAATTCTAAAGGCAAATTCTTGCCAAAATTTCAAAGGAGTGATTTTATGTCAAAACAAGGATTATTAAAATTAACAAATGATTACATATTCAAAAGAACATTTGGGTATGTAGGAGATGAACCAGTAACTAGTATATTTTTAAGAGATATATTTCAAACTAAAGTATCAAATGTAAAATTAGATAATACTACTATAACGGAAAAAGAAATAATTACAGATAAAGTAGGAATAATGGATATAAAAGCTGTTGTAAATAATAATATTCAGTGTGATATAGAAATGCAAGTTGTATCTCAAAGTGATATTGAAAAAAGAATAATGTTTTATTGGAGCAAGATGTATACAAAAACAATTTCACAAGGCGATGGATATGAAAATTTAAATAAATCAATAGTAGTATTAATAGCAGATTTTGAATTAGATATGCTTAAACAGATAAAAAAATACATTACAAAATGGAATATTAGAGAGGAAGAATACTGGAAAATTGTGTTGACAGATGTATTAGAAATTTATATAATTGAACTACCAAAGTATAGTAAATATGCGATAAATAGAAATACAGAAAACTTAGATCTTTGGGTAAAATTTATAAAAAATCCAGAGGTGGTAATAGTGATTAATAAAAATGATAGTAAGGAACTTAAGGAAACAAAAAAAGCAATAAATAAAGCAAAAGAAAAATTAGAACAGTTAAGTAAAACAGAACATGAAAGAGAATTAGCAGAACTTAGAGATAAATATATAAGAGATCAGTACTCTATAAAAAAATATGGCTATTTAAAAGGAAAAGAAGATGGTATAGAGGAAGGAAGAAAAGAAGGGAAAAAAGAAAAATCTATTGAAATAGCAAAAGAATTATTATCACAAAATGTAGATATTGAAATTATTGTAAAATCTACAGGACTAACTAAAGAAGAAATAGAAAAGTTAAAATAACATTAAAAAAGATGTAAAAATGAAATCAGGAAAACTAATTATGCAATGAATAGAACAGAAAATATACACTGTAATAAGTAATAGATAATGTGAAAAATGACGAAACAATAGAGATATAAGTAAAAAATAAATATTAAAAGTTTACTATATTAGTAATTGTACTAATTATTCAAATTAGAGCAATTTACGGATCTAATATAGTAAACTTTTTTTGAAACTTATACTAAATTATGCTAAAATAAAAATATGTTATAAAATTGAGCAAATAAAGTAAGGATGATAAACATGAATTATAGAATAACAAATGGTTCTATATCTTATGGAGCTGAAACAATATTAGAAGAAATAAATTTTGAAGTAAAAGGTAATGAAAAATTAGCGATAGTAGGTAGAAATGGAAGCGGAAAATCTACCTTACTAAAAGCAATTGTTAATAACGAATTATTAGAAGAAGGTATAGGGGAAGAGAAGTTTAACATATACAAAGAAGGAAATCCTGTTATTGGATATTTATATTTAATGCAAAAAGAAAAAAATAAAATATTAACAAAAACTAAAAAGTTAGAAAGAGATATAGAAGAAAACGAAGTAAAAGTAAAAAATTTAAATGAAAAGTTATTAAAAGAGGAAATATATACAGATTATCAAAAGGTGCAGGAAATACAAGATGAAATTGATAAATTAAAGGAAAAAATAGATGATAATATGAAAAAATGGGAAGAACTACAAGAAAATTTAGATAAATTATAATCTTAATTTCTATGATAAAATGAACAAAATAAATTGTAAGGGAAATTTTTCTTATTGACAAAAAAACTCATTATTGTATAATTTTTATAGAATAAATTTTACTGTAGATAGGAAATGGTATATTTTATTGTAATGGTGGAAGTGTATCAGTCTGGATAAAAGAATAAAAATTAAGGGGGAAATTAAAAGTGAAAGGAAAAAAATTAAAGAGTGTATTAAAAATCATAGTAACATTAATGCTAATCTTTGCAGCAGTATTTATTTCTTATCAAGATAAAAGCCATGCTGATGCAGGATATCATTCTAGTTATAGTGGCGGAAGTAGTCATTCATCAAGTAGCAGTCATAGTAGTAGCTATAGTAGCAGTAGAAGAAGCAGTAGTAGTGGAGGAAGCTATAGTAATTCGGGTCTAGTAATTGCTTTCTTAATGATTGTAATGGTCATTATAGTAATTAGTAATGCAAATAAAAATAGAGGTACGTTAAATAATGCAAATAGATTTGCTGTGACAAACAATCCAGGAGCAATTAATGAGATTAGAAAACATCTACCAGACTTCGATGTAAACAAATTCTTATCAAATGGATATAGTATTTATATGAGAATTGAAGAAGCCTGGATGAATTTTGAACTAGATAAAGTAAGAGACCTAATAACAGACGAAATGTTTAATATGTATGAATCACAATTAACTAGCATGGAAATGAAAGGCGAACAAAATATTATGAAAGATTTCAAGCTATTAAGTTCTTCTATTACAAATGCTAATGTTCAAAATGATATGCTTCAGGTAACTACAAGATATATTATAGAGTTCTATGACTATATTATAAAAAAAGATACAAAACAAGTTGTTAGAGGAAATAGTAATAGAAAAATTAGGATGGTATATGAAATGACATTCATTCAAAAAATAGAAAAAACAAAGTTAGATAAATGTCCAAATTGTGGTGCACCAATTAATATAAATTCAGCAGGAATTTGTGAATACTGTAATTCTAAAATAGTTGATGATAATACAGAATGGGTAATGTCTAAAAAAGTTTCATTACACCAAGAGAACTTATAAAAATTACAAAAAGTGACGGACATTTTGACAAAATTATTAAACTATTTTGAATTTAAATTCTAAAAATAAAAAGGAGGTTTGTAAGATATAAGTAGTACATCTTTTACGCTCCAGATGTGCAAAATTCACTTATTCTTACAAAAATAAATATGGAAGATATATTGCAAAAAATAGTAACAGAAGATAAAGATTTTTCAGAATCTAAATTTAAGGCAAAAGTAGATAATATTTTTATTCAAGTGTATACAGCAGTGATGAAAAAAGATTTAATAAGAGTAAAACATTTTCTTTCAGAAAGTGTTTATAAAGAATTTGAACAAAAAATAAAAAGATTAGATGATTTGGGGCTAATTCAAGTCTATGGAGAGTTAAATGTTTCAGATACAGAGATTGAAAGAATTATAGAAAATGATGATAATTACCAAATAGAAGTAAGATTAGTAACGAAATATTTAGACTATAAGTTAGATAAACAAACAAGAAACATGGTATCTGGAAATGATGAAGTAAGAGTAATAAAAAATATGAAATTAATATTTTCAAAAAGAAAAAATGCTAAGACTTTAAATGTAGCAAGAAAATGTCCAGGGTGTGGCGCTAATATGGATATATCTATGAATGGAAAATGTGAATATTGTGGTGCCATTTTTAAACTAGAAGAATATGATTGGGTGTTAATAGAAATAGGAGAGTAAAAGATATAAAACCCGAGTATAATGTAAAATATACTCGGGTTTTGACATAATTGTAACATCTTTGTTACAATATTATTAAAAAATATATAAATATCTTGAAAAGTTATATATTGTTATTATATAATATTATAGTAAAATTAAAAGAATCAAAGGAAGAGGTATAAACAAATGGAAGAAATTGATTTAAAAGAGCTTTTTAAATTATTTTGGAAGAAAAAAGCAATAATTATTTTAACTACTATGGCATTTTTATTTGTAGGATACATTTATAATGCTTTTATAACTACACCAGAGTATAGAGCTGCAACTACTTTAATATTAGTAAAATCTGAAAGTGCGTCATCTGTTACACAAGCTGATGTTACATTAAATCAAAAGTTAGTGTATACATATAGTGAGCTTGTAAAAAGTGATACTGTATTAAATGAAGTAGTTAATAGAATACAGCTTAATAAATCTGTATCACAGTTAAGAAAAAATATAACAATAGAATCTGTAAAAAATACTGAAATTCTTAAAATATCAGTATTAGATTCGAATAAAGATGAAGCTGCAATTATAGCAAATAGTATAGCAGAAGTTTTCTCAGAACAAGTAAAAGAAATATATAATATGGAAAATATACGTGTTGTAGATAAAGCAGTAGCACCATCATCACCAAGTAATATTAACCCAGTAAAATATGCAGGAATATTTGCAATAGTTGGATTTGCTATATCAGTAGGTGTGATTTTAGTATTAAACTTATTTGATAGTACAGTAAAGAGTGATAAAGATATAGAAAAATCTTTAAATATAAAAACACTTGCTAGCTTTGCTAAAAACCAAAATGCTAGACCAGGAGTAATAGATTTAGATCCAAAATCTCAAATAGCAGAAGGATTTAAATCATTAAGAACTAACTTACAGTTCATGAAAGGCTCAGAGGGACTAAAAAGTGTATTAATTACGAGTTCATTGCCAGGAGAAGGAAAAAGTTGGGTCGCAACTAATTTGGCAATAACATTTGCTCGTGGTGGTTATAGAACAATATTAGTAGATGCAGATATGAGAAAAGGTGTACAACATAAGAAATTTAAACTAAAACAAGTTCCAGGACTTTCTGATTTCCTTAATAGTAGTATTGAAGATTATGAAGGAGAATTACCAAAATATATTCAGCCTACTGAGTTAGATAATTTATGCGTATTACCTTGTGGTAGTATTACATATGATTCTTCAGAATTATTATTATCTAATAGAATAATAAAAACAGTAGAAACTTTAAAAAAGAATTGTGATATTGTTATATTTGATGCAACACCTAGTAATTTAGTAACAGATGCTGTTGTTCTATCTAGATTAGTAGATACAAGTTTCATTGTTACAGAACATGAAAAAACACAAATAGATGATATAGCTAAAATAAAAACACAAATAGAAGATGTTGGTGGAAATGTTGCTGGTATTGTTATAAACAAAGTACAAGATGATAAAAATTCTAAAGGTAATTATTATTATATGAATGAAGATTATGTAAGAAAAAGAAAGACAAGAAATAGAAGATAAATATAAAAAAGATCTATCATGGATGTGGAGTGCACCCATGATAGATCTTTTTTAATACCACGTATATTGACAATATTCGACAAATAGATTATTATATGATGCAAACCAATATGGAGGAAAATAAAATGGGTGATGTAAAAACAAATGAAAAAAGAAAGTTTACAATATGTGGCTTTACTTTAACTAAAATTATGGCATATTTTATTATATATAGTATATTAGGATATATAGTTGAAACTTTATTTGGACTAGTTACAAAAGGAGTAATAGAAAGTAGGCAAAGTTTTTTATATGGTCCATTTTGTGCAATATATGGTATAGGAGCTGTAATTATGATTTTGGGATTACAACGTTTTAATAAAAATAATTACACCTTATTTTTTGGAGGATTTCTAATAGGTTCTATAGTAGAATATTTAATAAGTCTCATAGGAGAATTGATTTTTAATATAAAGTGGTGGGATTATTCTTCTATGGCATTTAATATAAATGGCAGAGTTTGTATTGCATTCTCATTTTTTTGGGGAGTTTTAGCAATTTATTTAATGAGTCATTTACACCCTAAAATAGATAAGTTATTAGATAAAATTTCACCTAAAGTATTAAAAATAGTAGTAATAATAGGATTCGTATTTATGATTTTAGATTTCTTAGTAACTAGTTTTGCACTAAAGATGTTTTTCACAAGATTAGTAAAAAATTATAATTTAGAGCTTGCTAATATGGATAGTGTTATATTAGAATGTACAGAAATTTATGAAAACACTAATATAAGAGACTTTACAAATAAATATTTTTCAGACAAAAAAATGTTAAAAACGTTTCCGAATATAAAATTAACATCAAAAGATGGAAGTATCATATATGTAAGTGATATTTTAAAAGATATAACACCATATTATTTTAGAGTATTTACACCAAGACATAGATAAATATAAGATTTACAAAAATAATATATTGCCAAAAGGGACATGTCGCCAAAATGAACGGGGTATATTGGCGACATGTCCCTTTTGGGCAATATATCATTTTGTTCACATTTTAATATTGGTTCTTTTTTACAGCAAATATTACAATAATATTACAATATTTTTACAAAAAAACTTGTAAAAATTAAACATATTATGTATAATAGAATTATATTGTTAATTATGGAGGGAAAAATGGAAGAACTAGATTTAAAACAATTAGTTAATATTTTTTGGAACAAAAGATTACAAATTATATGTATAATAATAATTTTTTTACTTATAGGAACCATATATTCTTTTATGTTTGTTACTCCAAAGTATAAATCATATACATCATTAGTGCTTGCAAAATCAGATGGAATATCAGGTAATGTAGAAGAAAGTACAATAACTCAGACAGATATAACATTAAATCAAAAATTAGTTTCAACATATAGTGAATTAATTAAAAGCAAAAATGTATTACGTGAGGTAATTAAAAACTTAAATATAAATGAAGATGAAGAAAGATTAAAAAGCAATATTACAGTAAGTGCTGTAAAAGATACAGAACTTATTCAAATAACAGTTACTAATTATTATCCAGATAGAGCAAGAGATATAGCAAATGAAATAGCAAAAGTTTTTACTAAAAAAGTAGGAGAAATTTATCATATTAACAATGTTTACATTGTAGATGAAGCAGAAAGTTCATATGTTCCATACAATATAAATCATATTAAAGATATACTTATATTTATGGTCATTGGATTGGTAATCTCAATTGTTTATGTATTGGTAGTAAATTTATTAGACACAACAATAAAAACGGCAGAAGATGTAGAAAAAGAGATAGATGTTACTGTCTTAGCATCTATTCCAGTGTTAAAAGATGATACAAGAAAAATGAAGGGAGGAATTATATAATGAAAAATGAATTAATAACGTTTACATCTCCTAAATCATCTGTATCTGAAGTGTTTAGAACTTTAAGAACTAATATGCAATTTATTAATATTAGTAATAAATTAAAATCAATTTTGGTAACAAGTACAGTTCCTGGGGAAGGTAAGAGTTGGGTAGCAGCTAATTTAGCAATTACTTTTGCACAAGCAGGTAAAAAAGTTATTTTAGTAGATGCAGACATGAGAAAAAGTAGACAACATGAAATATTTGAATTATCAAACGAAAATGGGCTATCTAATTATTTGATTTCAGCAGTAGGAGAAAATAAAATTAATTTAGATGATTATATTAAACAAACTCTAGTAGAAAATTTATATCTTATGACTGCTGGAATAGTTCCACCAAATCCATCAGAACTATTGACAAGTCAGAAGATGTCTGATTTAATAAAAGCGTTAGAGAAAAGTGCTGATGTTGTTATATTTGATGGTACACCAAGTACTATTGTTACAGATGCACTTATATTATCTAGAAATATTGGATCTACTTTAATTGTTACATCTCATAAGCAAACTAAAATGGAAGATTTAAAACAGATAAAGAAAAATATAGAGAATGTAGGTGGAAAAATAGCAGGTGTAGTAGTAAATAAAATACCACGTTCGCAAAAAGTATACGGTGGTGGTTATTATTATGAAAATTCTATTACAGTAGACAACAAGAAAAATTGGTTAGAAAATATAGTTAAGTCTATACATAAAACAGATAAAGAACAAGATGAAGTAAAAATAAAAAAAGAAGTAGATAAGTTAAAAGTAGTGCCAAAAAAAGAAAAGGTAAAGTCAGAAAAACCAAAAAATGCAAAAAGAAAAAAAGAAGAAGTAGAGACAAGTAAGAAAGATGAAGAAGATATAGATATTAATCTAGTATTAAAACAATTAACAAGATACTTATCAGAAGATAAAAAATAAAAATTTGGAGAGGAAAAATAAATGATTGATATACATTGCCATTTATTAAATGGAGTAGATGATGGAGCAGATGATTTAGAAAGTTCATTAAGTGCTCTAAAGTTAGCAGAAGAAGTAGGTTTTACAGATATAATATTAACACCACATTATATAAAAGATTATTATGATAATAGTATAGAAAATACAAAAGACAAAATAAAAGAATTAAAAGCAGAAGTTTTCAAGAATAACATTTTAATAAATTTATATCAAGGAAATGAAATATATATATGTGATGATATATGTGATTTACTATTAGCAGGTGTGCCATCAACACTTGCTAGTAGTAAATATGTTCTATTCGAGTTACCATTAAATAATAAATTATTTAATGTAACAGATACAATAAGAAAATTAAAACAAAATGGTTATAGACCTATTTTAGCACATCCAGAAAGATATTTATATATACAAGAAAATCCAAATGAACTTATGGAATATATACGTGCAGGAGTATTACTGCAATCAAACCTTCGGAAGCATTATAGGTCGCTATGGAAAAGATGCTGAAAAAACACTTGGAAAATTATTAGAAAATAATATGGTTCATTTATTAGCCTCAGATACACATAAAAGAGGATTTGTATATGAAGAAATGTCATTTATTTTAAAAGAACTTAATAAATATACTAGTAAGGAAACAATAAAAAGATTGACTATTACAAATCCGAAATGTATAATACAAGATGAAGAATTTCAAATACCAGTACCAACAGAAGTAAAAACAAGGAAATTTTTCTTCTTTAAGTAGCTAAAAACAGGAGGTTAAAAAATGAGAAAATATTTTGGAACAGATGGAATTAGGAGAATAGCAAATACAGAACTATCTCCAGAATTAGTATATAGAGTAGCAAAAGCTGGTGCGTATGTATTATCTAAGCATACAGACCATACACCTACAATATTAATAGGCAGAGATACTAGAATCTCTGGCTCTTTAATTGAAAGTGCAATGGTAGCCGGCTTTTTAAGTTATGGTGCAAATGTGAAAATATTAGGAGTAATGCCAACACCAGCAGTTGCATATTTAACAAGAAGATTTAAAGCAGATGCAAGTGTTGTTATATCTGCATCACATAATACTTACGAATTTAATGGAGTAAAATACTTTAGTAATAAAGGAATGAAGATTTCGGACGAATTAGAAGAAGAAATAGAAGAAGTAATGGATTCTGGAAAGATAGACGGATTAACAGCTGTTAACGATAAAATAGGTGTATCAGAAATTAGAACAGATTTATTAGATGAGTATGTATATTTCTTTAGAAAGAATTTTGAAGAAGAATTAGAAAATTTAAATAAAGAAGACTTCGTTATAGCAGTAGATACAGCAAATGGTGCTACATCTGTAGTTGCAGAAAAAGTTTTAAAAAAGTTAGGAATAAAGCATCACATTATAAATAATAATCCAGATGGAATAAATATTAATCATAATTGTGGATCTACACATCTAGAAGGATTAAAAAAATTTGTAATAGATAATAAATGTTCTTTAGGTGTAGCATATGATGGTGATGGTGATAGATGTTTATTAGTAGATGAAAATGGAAATGAAATAGATGGAGATAAAATTTTAGCAGTTATTTCAAATTATTTAAAGAAAAAAGGAAAATTAAAAAATGATGCAGTAGTAGCAACAGTAATGAGTAATTTAGGATTAAATAAATATGCAGAAAATAATGGCTTAAAACTAGTTCAAACAAAAGTTGGAGATAGATATGTTTTAGAAGAAATGATGAAAAATGGATATAACTTAGGTGGAGAACAATCAGGACACGTTATTTTACTAGACTATAATCCAACAGGAGATGGAATTTTAACATCTCTAATGTTTATTCAAACTCTGCTTGAGTCAAATAAAAAAGCATCTAAACTATGTAACATTATAAAATTATATCCACAAGTTTTAGTAAATGCCAAAGTAAATAATGATAAAAAATATGATTTTGACAAAGATACAGAAATAAAAGAAGAAATAAAAAAATTAGAAGAAGAATTCTCTGGAAATGGAAGAGTATTAATTAGAACTTCTGGAACAGAGCCATTAGTTAGAGTGATGATTGAAGGAGAAAATCAAGAATATATTAAAAAAAGAGCAGAATCTTTAGCTAAATTAATTGAAGAAAAATTAAAATAAATGCCCCAGTAGGGACGGAGAATTTTGATCTTGGACAAAGGGACGGTTCTCTTGTCCAAGAAAAGGAGGATTTTTATGGAAAAAAAGACTTTTTATATAACAACACCAATTTATTATCCAAGTGGAAAATTTCATATTGGAACTGCATATGCAACAACATTAACAGATTGTATAAGAAGATATAAAAAACTAAGAGGTTTTGATACATATATGTTAACAGGATTAGACGAGCATGGTCAAAAAATACAAAATGTTGCAGAAAAAAGAGGAATCTCGCCACAAGAACATGTAGACGAAATAGCTAAAAAAGCAAAAGAATTATGGGACTTAATGGATATTGGCTATAATGATTTTATAAGAACGACAGAAACAAGACATATAAAAGCAGTACAAAAAATAGTAGAAATATTTTTGAAAAATGGGGATATTTATAAAGGAACATACGAAGGCTTATATTGTATGCCATGTGAAAACTACTTTACAGAAACTCAAGTTATAGATGGTAAATGTCCTGATTGTGGTAGAGAAGTAAAGAAAATGCAAGAAGAGAGTTATTTTTTTAATATGAAAAAATACCAAGATTGGTTAGTAAAATTTTACGAAGAAAATCCACATTTTATTGAGCCAGAATCAAGAAAAAATGAGATTTTTAATAATTTTATAAATCCAGGGTTAGAAGATTTGTGCATAAGTCGTGCTACATTTGATTGGGGAATACAGATGCCAAATGACCCAAAACATGTTTTATATGTATGGCTAGATGCACTTACAAACTATATTACAGCTTTAGGCTATTTATCTGATGACGATTCTTTATTAAAAAAATACTGGCCAGCAGATTTACATATTGTTGGAAAGGAGATTATAAGATTTCATGGGATTTATTGGCCAATATTTTTACATGCTTTAGGATTAGAATTACCAAAACAAATATATGCACATAGTTGGATTGTAATGAAAGATGGAAAAATGTCTAAATCTGTAGGAAATGTAATATATCCAGAAACATTAATAGAAAGGTATGGATTAGATGCGACAAAATACTATTTATTAAGACTAATGCCTTTCGGACAAGATGCTATGTTTACACCAGAAGGATTTGTAGATAGATTTAACTTTGATTTATGTAATGACTTAGGAAATTTATTAAATCGTACAATTGGAATGATGAACAAATACTTTGATGGAATAGTTCCAACATATGGAGATGTAAGAACAGATTTTGATGATGAATTAGAACATTTTGTATCTGAAAAAATAAAGTGCTATGAAGAAAATATGGATATATATCATATTAGTAATGCTATTTCAGAAATCTGGAATATAATTTCAAGAACAAATAAATATATTGATGAAACAGCACCATGGATACTTGCAAAAGAAGAAAATAAAGAAAAATTGGAATCTGTTATGTATCATTTGGTACAAAATTTAAGGATAATAGCTATTTTAATTAAACCTTTCATGCAAGAAACATCAAACAAAATGTTTAATCAGTTAGGAATAAAAGATGAGGGATTTATGACTTGGGAAAGTTTAGAAAATTATCAAGACTTACCAAGTAATATGAAAGTTATAGAAAAAGGTGAACCATTATTTATGAGACTAGATAGAGACGAAGAAATAGAATATATAAGAAACGAAATGAAAAAATAAAGTAGAAAAACAAAGTGAATTTAAACAATAAATGATAAAATAGATAAAGAAAGGAGAGTACAATATATTTAAAAAATTGTACTATTAAGAAATATGGGAAAATTATTTGTTATTGATGGAACAGATGGAAGCGGAAAACAAACTCAACTTAAAAGATTGCAAGAAAGATTAACAGAAGAGGGAATTAATTATAAAACGGTAAGTTTTCCGAATTATGATAGTCCATCATCTTCACTTGTAAAAATGTATTTGTCTGGTGAATTTGGAGAAGATGCAAAACAAATAAGTCCATATATTGCTTCTAGTTTTTACGCAGTAGATAGGTATGCTACATATAAAAAGGATTTTGAAAAATATTATAATGAAGGTGGAATCATATTAGCAGATAGATATACAACTGCTAATATGATACATCAAGCTGGTAAAATACAAAATAAAGAAGAAAGAAAAAAACTTTTAGATTGGATATGGGATTTAGAGTTTAATATGTATGGATTACCAGTACCAACAGAAGTTTTTTTATTAAAAATGCCTCCGGAAGTAAGTTTAGAATTAATGAAAGATAGAGAAAATAAATTTACTCATGAATCTAAAAAGGATATTCATGAAAGAGATAAAAATCATATTATTGATGCTTTTAATGTGGCATGTGATGTAGCAAAAGACTACAATTGGTATACTATTGAATGTGTTAAAGAAGGTAAGATAAGAACAATAGAAGATATCCATGAAGAGATATTTAAAGAAATAAAGAAAAAATTATAATTATAAATCTTTTCCTTTTTACGCAATCACTATTCCCCCTTTATAAAATCATTTTTTAATTTTATTAAAAAGAATAATAAAGAATAATTTTGTATTTTTTGGAAAAAATATTTAATAAAATATTAAATTATGATATAATGCAATATACAGTATTTTTATTGGAGGGAGAATAGTTATGATAGAAAAAAGAAAAGTAATATTAGTAGGAACAGGATTTGTAGGAATGAGTATGGCATATTCATTATTAAACCAAGGAGGAATTAATGAACTTGTATTAATAGATGTATTAAAGGAAAAAGCAGTAGGAGAAGCAATGGATTTAGCACATGGTATTCCTTGTGCTCCATCAAGAATAGATATAAAAGCTGGAGATTATGATGAATGCAAGGATGCAGATATAGTAGTAATTACAGCAGGTTTAGCACAAAAACCAGGACAAACTAGATTAGATTTAGCAAAAACAAATGCTAAAATTATGAAAGAAATTACTGAAAATGTTGTTAAAAGTGGGTTTGATGGAATTTTTGTAATAGCAAGTAATCCAGTAGATTTAATGACATATGTCGTACAAAAAGTATCAGGATTTCCTACTAGCAAAGTAATTGGTTCTGGAACTGTTTTAGATACAGCGAGACTTAGATATTTATTAGGAGAGCATCTAGAAGTTTGTAGTAAAAATGTACATGCATATATTATGGGAGAACATGGAGATTCTTCATTTGTGCCTTGGTCACATAGTTATGTAGGATGTAAAAGTTTAACACATATATTAGAACAAAGAAATGAAGATATAAGCATTTTAGATAAAATTTATACAGATGTTAGAGAGGCAGCATATGAAATTATTAATAGAAAAAAAGCAACATATTATGGAATAGGACTAGGATTAACCAAAATAATAAAGGCTATTTTAAATAACGAAAATGAAATTTTAACGGTATCGACTTATTTAGATGGTGAGTATAATCAAAAAGGAATATATATAGGAGTACCTGCGATTATTAATCATAAAGGTGTAAAAGAAATACTACAGTTAAATTTAGAAGATAATGAAAAAGAAAAATTAGATAATAGCTGTAATATTTTAAGAAATATGCTAAAAGATATTGAAAAAGAAATTTAAGAGATTGAACTTTAACAAAAGGCAGAAAATATTCTGCCTTTTTATTTGGATTTTAATAGATTTAAGTAAAAATATGTGGTATAATTGCAAAAGATAAAGGAAGGATAAAAATATGTTAAGAGAATTTAGAGAATCTGATATTGATAAAATAATGAAAATTTGGAGAGATGGAAACTTTAAAGCACATAATTTTATACCAAATAAATATTGGTCAGATAACTATATAAAAGTTCAAAATGAATATTTAAGAAAATCAGACACATGGGTATATACAGAAAATGAAGAGTTGCAAGCATTTATTAGTATAATGCAAGATGGTTACATAGGAGCCCTTTTTGTAATTCCAGAAATACAAAGAGAAGGTATAGGAACAATGTTAATAAATCATTGTAAAAATTTATATGAAAGATTATATTTAAATGTTTATGAAAAAAATGTTGGAGCAACAATGTTTTATAAAGCTATGGGATTTAAAAAAATAAAAGTACAAATAGATGAAGCAACTCAAGAAAAAGAATACATAATGGAATGGAGTAAAAGCGATAAAGATAAGGTTAGTGTTGTATATTTTGACAATAGTTTTAATGAAGAATTAGTTAAAAAGTATTCAAATGATGATATATTAGAATTAAATTGTATGGAAATATATTTGGAAAACAAAGTAAAAAACATAAATACCATCGATATTAGACCATTATTAACAAAATCACCATCAGGAATGATAGTAAAAGATCATATTGCACTAATTGCAGCTTTTAGTAGAGCCTTTAGAAATAAAAAAGCAGTGCTTTATATAAACAATAGCAATAATTATGATATGTTAGAACTTTTACTAAAAGATTTTATAAAAGTTAAGAAAATAAATTTATTAGTAGTACTGCAAAAGCCATTTTTAATAGAAGGAAATAAGAAAATAAAGCAATCTGAAATATTAGAAAAAAAGTATAATATGTTTCCAATATATAAATGTAATTATGATCAAAAAGGTGAAAAATTATCTTTTAAAGATGCTTTTTATAAAAGAGATGAAGAATGTCTAAAAGAAATTAAAGAAATTTGTAAAAATTCGAAAAATAGGATTGGTTTTTAAAATTATGTATTATGTTTATATTTTAAGATGTATGGATAATTCTTTATATACAGGTATCACAACAGATTTAGAACGTAGAATGAAGGAACATTTTGAAAAAACAGATAAATGTGCTAAATATACTCGTTATCATTGTGCGTATAAGTTAGAAATTGCTTGGCAAACAGATACTAAAGCTTTGGCTTCTAAATTAGAATATCATATAAAGAAGGATTTGAGTAAATTTCAGAAGGAAAAATTATTGGAAAATCCAGAAAATATGGAGATTTTTCTGGGGGAAAAAATAGATTGTAAAAAATTTAAAGTGGACAAAGGGACGGTTCTCTTGTCCATCTTTCCGGAAAAATATGATTGATTATACTATAATGAATTAAATGAAAAATGGACGAAAGAACCGTCCCTTTGTCCAGATTTTGGAGGAATTAGTGTGAAAAAAGAAGAAATACTAAATCAAATGGAATATATAGAAAAAGTAAATAAAATAAATTCAGGCAAAGTGCTTAATTATTACATATTAACAATGGGATGTCAGTTAAATGAAAATGACTCTGAAAAGCTTTGCGGAATGATAGAAAATATGGGATATTCTAAAACAGAAGATTTAAATGAGGCAGACCTTGTTCTTTTTAATACATGTTGTGTTAGAGAAAATGCAGAAGATAAGCTTTTTGGCAAATTAGGAGAAGTAAAAAAGGTTAAAGAAAAAAGAGGGACAATTATTGCAATTGGTGGTTGTATGATGCAAGAAAAGCATATACAAGAAAAACTGAAAAAGAGTTATCCGTTTTTTGATATTATTTTTGGAACTCATACTCTCCATAAATTTCCGGAAGATGTATATAGAGTAATGCAAAATGAAAAGCAAATTCAGGATATTTTAGATATAGATGGAGAAGTAATAGAAGGACTTCCTATAAAGAGGAATGATAATATAAAAGCATCTGTTACCATTATGAATGGATGTAATAATTTTTGTAGTTACTGTATAGTTCCATATGTTCGTGGTAGAGAAAGAAGTAGAAACCCTGAAGATATTATAAATGAAATAGAAGATTTAGCAAAAGAGGGTTATAAAGAAATAACCCTTCTAGGGCAAAATGTAAATTCATATAAAGGAAATGGAAACTTGGGTATATGTAAGTTTTCAGAATTATTAAGAGCAGTAAATAAAATAAAAGGAATAGAAAGAATTAGATTTGTTTCACCACATCCAAAAGATTTTACAGATGATGTGATAGAAGCAATAGCAGACTGTAACAAAGTTTGCAAAATTATACATTTGCCACTTCAATCTGGAAGCACCGAAGTTTTAAAAGTGATGAATAGAAAATATACAAAAGAACAATACTTAGAATTGGTAGAAAAAATGCAAAAGAAAATACCAAATCTAAAACTATCAACAGATATTATTGTAGGTTTTCCAGGTGAGACAGAAGAAGATTTTGAAGACACTTTAGATGTTGTAAAAAGAGTTTGCTTTGAACAAGTATTTATGTTTATATATTCGAGAAGAGTAGGAACTACAGCAGACAAAATGGAAAATCAAATTCCAGAAGAAATTAAGCATAAAAGATTTGATAGATTAAAAGCATTAGTTGAAAGCCAAATTGAAGAAAATAATAAAAAATATGTTGGAACAGTTCAAAAAGTGTTATTAGAAGGAAAAAGTAAGACAAATGATAAATTATTAACAGGAAGAACAGATACAAATAAAGTAGTTAATCTTGAAGGTGATAAGCGCCTAATTGGAAATGTAGTAGATGTATGTATTGTATCTGAGCATATGTGGTATTTGAAAGGAGAAATTGTGTAAAATGAGTAAGATAACTATAGAACAAATTGAAGAATCCGTTAGAAGATTACTAAATGGTGAGACTACAAAAAGACAATTAATAAAAGAATTAGACACATCAATGAGAACTTTAAATAATGAGATAACTAAATTGTCATTATATAATGCAGAGTTATATAAAAAATATGTAGATAAGTTTCCATATAAACCAAAAGAAATTGTAGTCGATATAGAGAGATTAGCAGTTAGTGTTATTACAAACGGATTACAAGAAACAAGCAAACAAACGGGCATTTCTGTTAGAACTATTTCAAGAAAAGTTAAGACTTTAGAAAAAACAAATCCAGAATTATATAGCTTATATACAAATAGAAGTAAACCAATGACAGATGAAGAAAGAGTAAAATTTAATGCTAGAGTCAGCGAGTTTTATTCAACAAAGCCTATTACAAGAAATGAAGTTGATGAAAAAGAAAGAGAATTAACAACTATTTTACAGGATTTTGAAGAAAAAGTTCAAAGTGGTATGTCAAAAGCACAGGCTGCAAGAGAATTGGGATTTGATGGTTATCCAACAATTTACAAGAAATATAAAGAGTTAGATAGATTAAGAGTAGAGAAAGAAGCAAGAAAAACAGATAAACCAGTAGAAAAAACACGGAAAAGATTCTGAATGTTCAGGAGATAAAAAGCAATCTTTTCGTGATAGATTATATTATAAAAAAGAAGAAGAGAAAGTATTACCAATAAGAACTAATGATGATGTTGATAATGATAAAAAAGATTTTACAATAGAGGAAAGAGATGAGGTATAAATATGGCAGAATATTCACCAATGATGCAACATTATTTAGATACAAAAAATAAATATAAAGATTGCATTTTGTTTTATCGTTTAGGCGATTTTTATGAAATGTTTTTTGAAGATGCAATTACAACATCAAGAGAACTAGAGCTTACTTTAACAGGAAAAGATTGCGGTAAGGAAGAAAGAGCTCCAATGTGTGGAATTCCATTTCATGCAGCAGAAAATTACATTGCAAAACTTATAGCAAAAGGTTATAAAGTAGCTATATGTGAACAATTAGAAGACCCAAAACAAGCAAAAGGAATAGTAAAAAGAGATGTTATAAGAGTTGTAACACCAGGAACTGTAATGGAATCTAATTTACTAGAAGAAAAGAAAAATAACTATATAATGTCTATATTTAAAACTGGTATATTTTTTGGAATAGCAGTTTGCGATATATCTACAGGAGATTTTTATGGAGCAGAAATTAAAAGTACTAATAATTTTGCAAAATTATTAGACGAAATTTCAAGATATTCACCTGCAGAAATTGTTGTAAATGAAATGATGTATTCTTCAACAGATGAAATTAACAAAATAAAAGAAAGATTTGATGTTTATATTTCTAGAGAAAATGAAAATTATTTTTCAGATGACATACAAAATTTAAAAATGGAGTATACAATTTTAGATGATAATGGATCTAAGTTAGAAAACATAAAAGACAATTTATCCGTATTACCTATAAATGCTTTACTTACATATTTAAAAGAGACACAAAAAACAAAACTTGACCATATAAATAAAATTATTATTTATAGAACTACAAAATATATGGCATTAGACATAAATGCAAGGAGAAATCTAGAATTAACAGAAAAAATGAGAGATAAATCTAAAAAAGGAACTCTTCTTTGGGTATTAGATAAAACATCAACATCTATGGGAGGGAGACTTTTAAGAAGATGGATTAATGATCCTTTAATAGATGTAGACGAAATAAATTTAAGATTAGAAGCAGTAAAAGAATTAAAAGAAGACATTATCTTAAGAGGTGATGTTATAGAAAGCTTAAAAAAAGTATATGATATAGAAAGATTAGCAGCTAAAATAGCTTATGGAAGTGCTAATGGAAGAGATTTAATCTCTTTAAAAAATTCTGCAAAACAGTTGCCACAAGTAAAAAGTATTTTAAGTAAAACAAATTCGAAACTTTTAAGAGATTTGCAAGAAGAATTAGATACTTTAGAAGATATCTATGAACTTATAGATAAAGCAATTGTTGATGAGCCACCAATTTCAGTAAAAGAAGGAGATTTAATAAAATTAGGATATAGTGAAGAGATAGATAAATTAAAAACAGCTACAACCGAAGGAAAAAACTGGATTATAGCACTAGAGGCTGAGGAAAGAGAAAAAACAGGAATAAAAGGTTTAAAAGTAGGATTTAATAAGGTATTCCGGATATTTTATAGAAGTAACAAAATCAAATTTATCTCGGGGTACCAGATAGATTTATAAGAAAGCAAACTTTAGCAAATTGTGAAAGATATATAACAGAAGAGCTTAAAAACTTAGAAAATCAAATACTTGGATCAGAAGAAAAGGTAGTGCAGTTAGAGTATAATGCATTTACTATAATAAGAGAAACAATAGAAAATCAGATACAAAGACTTCAAAAGTCTGCAGTAGCTATATCTACACTTGATGTATTATGCTCTTTCGCGACAGTAGCAGAAGACTTTAATTATAGTATGCCAATAGTAGATGAAGGTGGAATAGTAGATATAAAAGATGGTCGTCATCCTGTTATAGAAAAAATGTTACCAACAGGAAGCTTTGTACGGAAATGATACATATTTAGATAAAGATGAAAATCGTTTAGCAATTATAACAGGTCCTAATATGGCTGGTAAATCTACATATATGAGACAAGTAGCGTTAATAGTACTAATGGCACAAATTGGAAGCTTTGTACCAGCAGAATATGCTAGAATAGGTGTTGTAGATAAAATCTTTACAAGAGTTGGTGCATCAGATGATTTAAGTATGGGGCAAAGTACTTTTATGGTAGAAATGATGGAAGTTGCATCAATTTTAAAAGAAGCAACTAAAAATAGTCTAGTTATTTTAGACGAAATAGGAAGAGGAACTTCTACATATGATGGACTTTCAATTGCTTGGGCAGTAGCAGAATATATAGCAGATAAAGAAAAATGTGGGGCAAAGACATTGTTTGCAACACATTACCATGAACTAACAGAATTAGAAGATACATTAGAAGGTGTAAAAAATTATTCTATTGCTGTAAAAGAAAAAGGTGAAGATATCATTTTTTTAAGAAAAATCGTAAAAGGTGGAACAGACGAAAGTTATGGTGTTCATGTAGCGCGTCTTGCTGGAGTTCCACAAAATGTAACTAAAAGAGCAAATGAAATATTAAGAAGTTTAGAAAGAAAGAGTATAATGAGTCAAAAAGCTCAAGAAAAAGAAAGCAAAAAGGTAGTATCTGGTCAATTTGATATGTTTAATTATAAAATAGCTGAAATTGCTCACGAAATAGATAAAATTGATTTGAATCGGGTTAACACCAATAGAAGCTTTAAATACATTAATGAAAATTAAAGAGAAGATGAGTTAAAAATTCTTGACTTGATGATATTAAAATAAACATAATATAATAAAATGCGGATGGGACAATAAATAAAATTGAAGATAATGTAGAAAAAATGAAATTAGAGATGTTTAATGAACCGGGAAATTTATTTTATAGATTTCCCGGTTTCATTTATAAATTATTCTTCATACAAATCTTCTATATAAACATCTTTTTCTTCATCATGATCTATAAATCCTACTTTAGCAACATTATTATCTACTTCCTGAATCCAAACAGGACGCTCATTGTAATATACATCATGTAATTCTTTATTTCTTAAAATCTCAATAATTCTTTCACTATTCATATAATATACCTCCAATAATTATCATATTAATAAATAGTATATACAAGCTAAAGGAAAAATATGTAACATTTTTATATGATGCATAACTTTTAAACTTAGTACTATTCTACTATAGAAAGAATTAAATAATCTTGACTAAAGATAAATAAAGTTATAAAATAGCTATCAAGACAAATGAGGAGGAAAGCTTTATGCAAATTATATATGAAGAACATATAATCGATGTAAAAAAAGGAACAAAAGTAATAGATTTATTAAAAGATGAAATAGCAAAATCAAAAAATAAAGTGATAGCTTGCCGTTTTAACAATGAAGTTAAATCACTTGATTATGAAATAAATTCAGATGGAAAGATAGAATTAATAGACCTTACAAATAGAGATGGAATGAGAATTTATAGGAGAGGTTTAATTTATGTAATAGGAAAAGCTTTTTATGAAACTTATCCAGATGCACTTCTTACTATTAATTTTCAATTATCAAATAGCATACTTTGTGAAGTAGCAAACATGCAAGTTACAAAAGAGATGATAGACAAAGTAGATAAAAAAGTAAAAGAAATTATAAAAAGAGATGCTCCTATTACAAAAGTAGCAATGACAATTGAAGAGGCAGAAGATTTTTATCGAAAGAACAATACTTTAAAAGGTAGATTACAATTAGATGTAAAAAATAAAAAAGAAATTATGCTATACTATTGTGAAGATTACTATAATTATTTTTATGGAGTTATGCCAATATCTACTGGAATTGTTGATATATACGAAATTCAAGAATATGATGGTAGATTTTTAGTACGTTATCCAAGTAGAAATGCACCAGATAGATTACCAGAATTTAGGGAAAATAAAAAATTACTAGCAACACTCGATGATTATGAAGATGTTCATAAAACTTTGAATGTACATACATTATACAAATTAAATACAATTGTAAAAGAAAATAAAATAAAAGATTATATTTTATTAGATGAGGCTCTTCATGAGAAAAAAATGGCACAAATAGCAGATGATATTGTTAAAAGAGAAAAAGTAAAGCTTATATTAATTGCAGGACCATCATCTTCAGGTAAAACAACCTTTGCTAAAAGATTAGGACTCCAATTAAGGTTAAATGGATTAAAACCTGTTACAATATCTGTAGACAATTATTTTGTAGAAAGAAAAGATAATCCAAAAGATGAATTTGGAAATTATGATTTTGAATGTCTTGAAGCAATTGACATTAATTTATTTAATAATCATATACTTAGATTATTAAGAGGAGAAGAAATTGAAGTTCCAACATTTGATTTTGAACATGGAACAAAGGTGTATAAAGGAAATACAATGAAATTAAATGATGACCAGATTTTAGTAATAGAAGGCATCCATTGTCTAAATGATAAACTTACTCCATTAATACCAAAAGAACAAAAATATAAAGTATATATTAGTGCTTTGACAGTTTTGAACATTGATTATTACAATAGAATTTCTACTACAGATACAAGATTAATAAGAAGAATTGTAAGAGATAATCAGTTTAGAAGTTATTCAGCACTTCATACTCTAAAAATGTGGAATTCTGTAAATCGTGGTGAAGAAAGAAATATTTTCCCATATCAAGAAGAAGCAGATAGTATGTTTAATTCTTCTTTAATATATGAACTTGCAGTTTTAAAGGATTATGCTATGCCATTACTAGAAGAAATAGATAATTCGCATCCAGAATTTTCAGAAGCTAAAAGGTTATATAGAATGCTTGGATATTTTGAATCAATACCAGGTGAATATGTACCAATAAATTCTTTGCTTAGAGAATTTATTGGTGGAAGTATTTTTGAAGATTGAAAGGAAAAGAAAATGTTAAGTAATTTTACAAAAATTGATGAAGAATTTATATGTGAAAATTGTGGTAAACATGTTTCAAAATTAGGATATACATGCAGGAATCACTGTCCATATTGTTTGCATTCTAAACATGTAGATGTAAATCCAGGAGATAGAGCAGAAGTTTGTCATGGAATGCTAGAACCAATAGGGCTAGAAATAGATTCTAAAAAAGGCTATGTAATTGTTTTCAAATGTAAAAAATGTGGTAAGATTAGAAAAAATAAAGCAGCAAAAGATGATGATATGGATTTAATAATAAAACTTAGTGCAAAACATTAGCGATAAATTGTTAATATTTACAATGTTTTTATTAAAGAGATAATATTACCGCCTCACAAAGGTTACTATATTTATAAATTTAAACCAATCTTGAAGCGTGGTGGGTGAGTGCTAGTAATTACTTTTATACCACGCAGTTTATGTAGAAAAATAAGATAGTGCATGCCATCGGCGATTGGTTTAAATTTATAAATATAGTAACCTTTGTGAGGCTAGTATGTGCTATTAAATTAGATTGGATAGTAATAAATTTTTTTGAAATCTACATAAATTTGTTAATGTATCTCTGTATAAACTGGAAAATAATGGGGATAATAAAATAAAAAGAGGTGAATACATATGCAAGGAGAAAGTATAGAAGTGGAAAAAAGAATTATAAAAATTCCTAAATATACATTAGGAGAAGAATTGATTAGTGCAATATCACATGGAATTGGCGCTGGACTTGGAATTGCTGCACTTGTTCTTTGCACAGTAAAATCTGCGATTCATCATAATCCATATGCAGTTGTAAGTTCATGTTTATATGGAAGTACTTTAATTATTTTGTATTTAATTTCGACTTTATATCATAGTTTTAAACCAAATATTGGAGCCAAAAGGGTATTTAGAATATTTGACCACTGTAGTATATTTTTGCTTATATTTGGAACATATACACCATTTACACTAGTGACACTAAATGGAACAATAGGTTGGGTCATTTTTTCTATTATATTAGCTACAACAATAATTGGCATAGTGTTGAATTCTCTTAATTTAGAAAAATATAAAAAAATATCAATGGCTTGTTATATTATTATGGGATGGATGATTATATTTGCATTTAAGCCAATGTGTGAAGCATTAAACATAAATGGAATAATTTTATTAGTAATAGGTGGTATTGTATATACTATTGGTGCTATAGTATATGGAATAGGTAAAAAAGTGAAATATATGCATTCTTTATGGCACTTCTTTGTATTAGCTGGTAGTATATTACATTTTTTGTGTATTTATTTATATGTTATATAGAATGTTATAAATCACAGATTGTTTTTGAGGTGAGTAACAATGTTACCGCCTACCAATAGTAATATATTTATAAATTTAAACTAATCTTGAAGCGTGTTAGTGATTGCTATTAATAAGTTTTATACCACGCAGAGATTTAAAGAGGAATTGACTAGGTGCGTACCATCGGCGATTAGCTTAAATTTATAAATATATTACTATTGCTAGGCTAGTATGTACTTTTAAGTAAGTCACGATATGTTGCTACTAGTCAGTTTTAATAATAAATAGAAAAAATGGAAAAAAGTTGTTGCAAAACAAAGATAGTAGTGATAAAATGAAAATACATTTAAAAGGGAGTAGCTTAAAAAGTGCTAATCAACAATCTCGAATTATTATCTGGTTAGTAACCTTATAAACTAAGGAAGCAAGACTTTTAAAGAAAGTATTATATGGAGTAAGAAATATAATAAGTTCTTTAAGAGTCTTATTTTTATATAATAGAAAGGATGAGAAAAATATTGGAAAAAAATTGGTTTAGTAAAAGTGTAGAAGAAGTAAAAAACGAACTAACGACAGATTTAGAAAAAGGGCTTACAGATGAAGAGGTAATAAGACAAAGAGAAAAATATGGAACAAATGAATTAAAAGCTCAAAAAAAGAAAAGTTTATTTATAAAATTTTTAGAACAATTTAAAGATTTTATGATAATTGTCCTAATTATAGCAGCAATTGTATCTGGAGTTGTTGGTTATATGGAAGGAGAAGGAATTACAGATTCCATAATAATTTTAATTGTAGTTATAGTTAATGCAATTATAGGTGTAGCACAAGAAGCAAAAGCAGAAAAATCGTTAGAAGCACTTCAAAAATTAAGTAGTCATTCAGCAAAAGTTATGAGAAATGGCACTTTAGTAGTTGTACCTTCTAAAGAATTAGTACCAGGAGATATTGTAATATTAGATACAGGGGATTTTGTTCCAGCAGATTTAAGAATCATAGAATCAGCTAACTTAAAATCACAAGAATCATCATTAACAGGTGAATCTGTACCAGTAGAAAAAAATCAAGAAGTAATAAAAGATGAAAAAGTTGGAATTGGAGATAGAGTTAATATGCTATTTTCTTCAAGCCTTATTACTTATGGTAGAGGAAAAGGAATAGTTGTAGAAACTGGTATGAATACAGAAGTTGGTAAAATTGCAGGAATTATTAATGATACTGTAAAATCCGAGACTCCTCTTCAAACTAAATTAAATAAATTAGGTAAAACATTAGGAATAGTAGCACTTGTAATTTGTGCAGTTATTTTTGGAATAGGTTTACTTTATGGAAAAGAGCCAATAGATATGTTTATGACAGCTGTTAGTTTAGCAGTTGCAGCAATTCCAGAGGGGCTCGCTGCTGTTTCTACAATAGTTCTTGCAATTGGTGTACAAAGAATGGTTAAAAAACATGCTATTGTTAAAAAGCTTCCAGCAGTAGAAACTTTGGGTAGTAGCACAGTAATTTGTTCAGATAAAACAGGAACATTAACACAAAATAAAATGACTGTAAAGAAAGTATTTTATGATGGAAAATTAGTTAATATAGAAGATATAAAACAAGAAGAAATAAAAGACGACTTAGAAAAACTTGTATATGTTAGTATGTTATGTAATGACACAAAAGTTGGAAAAGATAACGAATTAACAGGAGATCCAACAGAAACAGCTTTGGTAGATATGGGATTTGCTCTAGAATTTAAACCAGAATTGTTCGAAATGCTTCCAAGAGTAACAGAAATTCCATTTGATTCAGATAGAAAATTAATGACAACAATTCATAAGTTAAATGATAAATATATAGTGTATACAAAAGGTGGAGTAGACGAATTATTAAAAAGATGTAATAAATATATTTTAAATAATGAATTAAAAAGTGATTTAGATTCATATAAACTTACAATATATAAATATAATGAAGAAATGGCTAAAAATGCTTTAAGAGTACTTGCAATGGGATACAAAGAATTAGATCATATGCCATCTGAAGAAGAAGTTAAAAATATGGAATCTGATTTGATTTACATTGGTATGGTAGGAATGATAGATCCACCAAGAGAAGAAGCAAAGCTTGCTGTGGAAAAATGTAAAACAGCAGGAATAAAAACAGTAATGATAACAGGTGATCATAAAATAACAGCAACAGCAATAGCTAAAACTTTAGGAATATTAGAAGATGAATCAGAAGCAATTACTGGAGCAGAATTAGAAGAAATGTCTGACGAAGATCTAACTAAAAATATTAGAAAATATTCTGTTTATGCAAGAGTGTCACCAGAACATAAAGTAAGAATAGTTAAAGCTTGGCAAGCAAATGGAGAAATAGTTAGCATGACAGGGGATGGCGTAAATGATGCACCAGCTTTAAAAACAGCTGATATTGGTTGTGCAATGGGAATGGTCGGAACAGATGTTGCAAAAGAAGCGGCAGATGTTATATTAACAGATGATAATTTTGCAACAGTTGTATCTGCAGTAGAAGAAGGAAGACGTATTTATGATAATATATTAAAGGCAATTCAATTTTTACTTTCAAGTAATGTTGGTGAAATTATAGTATTATTTGTTGCTATCCTAATAACACCACTATTAAGTCAAATTTTTGGAATAGATGTAAAATTAATAGAGCCTCTACTTCCAATTCATATTTTATGGGTAAATTTAGTAACAGATTCTCTGCCAGCATTAGCACTAGCAGTAGATCCAGCTGAAAAAGATATAATGAAAAGAAAACCTTTAAAACCTGGAAAAGGTATATTTACAAAAGATATGACATGGAGAATTGTATATCAAGGTATTATGATAGGTTTAATAACACTTGCAGCATTTGTAATAGGGCTTGCAACACCAGATAATAGTTTACCAGAAGTATATAATGATCAAGGAGTTAGATTATCAAATGAAGAAGTAAAAGTAGAAATTGGTCAGACAATGGCATTTACTGTACTTGCATTGTCAGAATTAGTGCATGTATTTAATATTAGAAATAATAAAAAATCTATATTTAAAACAAAAGTATTTAATAATAGTAAATTAGTTCTTGCAATAGGAGTATCAGCTGCTTTAATGCTTGTAATACTATTAGTACCAAGTTTAAGACATATATTTAGTATTCCAGTACTACCAATTGGTAATATAGTAGAAATTATTCTACTTGTTTTTGCACCACTTGTTATTGTTGAATTGTTTAAGTTATTTAAGATTAATACGATTAAAGATGAATAGTGTTTAAAGTATTAAAATTGTATTGATTTAACACATGTATACTAAATAATAGTAGAAAAACTATTTGGTAGATTGTAAAAAGTATTAACAGTAGTTAACTTAAGCACTAAAAATTGTATTCTTATATTTGTAATAATAATAAAATAAAACCGTTTAGATTTATAAACCATCTAAATGGTTTTACTTTGTGGCAAAAATGGATAAAGTAAATATATATAAATTGTAAATAAATCTAGAAATCAGCTTATTTATTAATAAATCACAGTTTATGATATAATTTCTTTAACAAAATAGTAATAATGCAAAAGAATATATATTCTATTTTTTCGATTAAAAGTATCAAATTTAAACTATTAGTCATTAAACAAATAATATGACTGGTGGTTTATTTTTATGAATCACGAAAATTATTTTATGTTAACGAATAAAGGTAAAACTTGACATCGTTTACATAAAATGATATAATTCTCGTATAAAAATTTTTTTACACTATTAAGGAGGAATTTACATGGAGAATTATTTAGACTTAATTAACGACTACTTCAAAGATAAGAATGATTTGATATGTTTTAATTCTTACAGCAATGATGTACGATTATTCAAAAATCATATCATAAAGTCTTTTAGTAGTAGACAGCGGTTAGAAAAGTGCTTAGTAGGGTTACAAATTATGAGCAATACGTTAATAAATGTGCCAACTATAAAATATGTATGTCCTGAAAAAAACATAATAGTTGAAAACTATATTGTAGGTATTACATTAAATGAGTATACTATGCATTTATCAAAGAAACAATTGTATGATATAGGAAAGTTAATAGGGGATTTTCATAATATCAATGTTAGTAGCACTAATAATGAAAATTCGTGGATAATTACTATATTATCAGATATGCTAGAAATTAGACAAAAGCTTGCACCATACGAAGAGGACTTTATTGACAGCATTACATTTGTTGAAAAAGAGTGCAAAAGTATTTTTAAAGACTTGCATTTTACATATGTACATGGAGACTTCAGACCAGCAAATATTATTTTTAGCGAATTGGAAGAGAAATATTATTTGGTTGACTTTGAAAATTTTATGATTGGTGACTCAATCTTAGATGTCTATAAAATGTTGAGTGTCTTAAAAAACATTAGAGGTTATAATTTTGAAGATGTATCTGCATTTTTAGATGGATATTCTAGTGCTAGAGCTATTTCAGCAACAATTGTTGATATGTGGAATTTTTATGATGTGTATTACTCTTTGAGAAGTGTTCGGAGGGCAATAAATGATAACACTTTTAGAAATTCTGATGATAAATATATTATGGACGCAGATACGAGTGCTCAAAGAAAGAATCCACGAACATTAAAAATGTCAAATTGGTTAGAGAGATATTTGAATAATTTACATTAAAAGGAAAAGGCAATGAAAAATTTTCATTGCCTTTTGTAAAAAAATAAATTTTGAAAAGTAAAAAAATAGAAGAGGTAAATATGGTATTTGATTATGAAAATAACATAACTGAAGAAAATGATATTGGGAAAATTATATGTGAAGGTTTAAAAAATCCAGTTGTAAGGTTTCTTTGCACAGAGGGGAAGGATAAAAGTAAGGACAAAGTCAGAGATGTTAGAGTACAGTTTTGCAAATTTATTGGTTTTTGTATTCTATTCAGAAACACAACGGATATAGAAAAGTATATGTTATTACATAATAGAAATGAAGAAATTAAATTTTTAAAAAAGAAAATAGCAATAGAATTAGGAATTTCAGAGGCAGAAATTGAACAAAAAAGAGAGGAAATTATAAAATTTGCCTATAAAAATTTTAAGAAAGATGGGTATGTATTTCATGCTGCAAATAGTAAATCGGTTCAATCAAAAATGCTGAATGGCTTAAAAGATAATATGGCAAGTAATGAAGAGAAAAAAGAATTATTATATGTAGAGTGGTTATATAGAAAATACGATCCAAATGGTTTATATAGTCCACTAGGACATGGAGCAACGGATATTTTAGAAAATAAAACTGGATGGTTTTTTGACGGATTTCCAATTCATTCTATGGGATATGCAAATTCACCTCAATGGTTTGGATATTTATGTGGGAAAAGTTATATATATTTTGATAATATTCCAGAAGAAAAAAGAAATGGATATGCTAATAGGGATTATGAAACAGCTTTAGAAGCTGTTTTATGGCTAGTTACAAATAAAAAAATGTCAAAGGAAGATGCAAAGAGTATAGTTAAATTTTTCAATAAATGTTGGAATAAATATAAAGATACTGTTCCGTGCTTGATGTTTATTCCAGTAAGTGAAGTTGGGATAAATGATGATGTTAAAATAGAGCAATATTTAAGTGATGAAGGAATGAATTTATTATTTGAAGATATTATTCTTGGAAAAGTTGATTATGGAAAGAATTATTGTTGTAAAAAATCAATTTCACCAGATAGATTGTCATATGTAGAACTAACACCAATTCTTCCTAGATTTAAAATTAAAAGAACGAAAAGTGAAGAAAATCAATATGTGAAAAATAAAAGTACATTAATGAAAACAGAAGAATATGAGAGATAAAACCTCAGCTCTTGAGAATAATTTTGAATAGGAATATAATTAGTGATGGAGGAAAAAATATGAATTTTATTAAATATAATAATGTAAAATTAACTGATAAATTGGATGAAGCCAATTGTGTAACACATTCGGGGAGATTTCATGTGGACGATGTAATATCTACTATATTTATAAGTAAAATTGTAAGTAATGTGGTTTTATTAAGAACACCTACTGTAAAAAATAAAAATGTAGAAAATAAAATTGTTTATGATATTGGATTGCGGAGAATTTGACCACCATCAGAAGAATAAAAATGGACAAAGAGAAAATGGTATTTATTATTCATCAATTGGTTTACTTTGGAAAAAATTTGGTAGAAAATATTTAGAAAAGCTTAATATTGAAAACATAGATGATACATTTGAATATATAGATAAAGAATTAATACAATATATAGATGCAACTGATAACTTGCAAATGGAATATTTAGAAAGTAAGATATCTCCTGATTTTGTGAAGTTATGTAATCCAGAGTGGAATGAAGAAATATCTGAAGATGAGGCTTTTACAAATGCATTAAAATTAGCAGATGGCTTTTGGGAAGTTTATATGAAAAATGCAATTGCAGAGGTTAAGGCAACAGAAATAATTCGAAAAAAAATAGAAGGATGTAAAGAATGCTTTTTGATATTAGATAAGGAAATGCCATATAGAAGAGCAATGAAACTCTATAATGATGACAAAATAAAATATATTATTTTTAAATCGAGAAGAGAAGGATATGAAGTTAGAGCGGTAACTGAAAAATATAAGTTTAAAGATTGTATAGTTAAAGCTGAAAATATAGAAAAATGTATAGACTTAACTGGTATAGATGATTTAATATATGTAGATAATCATGGAAAATTATGTTGTACAAAAAAATTAGATAGTGCAATAAAACTTGCTAAATATAATGAATTATAATTTTAGGAGGTTGTTATATGAATTATGAATTTTTAGATAAACAAGGGATTTTTTTAAGAGCTTTTGATTCAATTTCGGAAAGCAATTATTATAAAAAGGTTACCCCTGAACTTGGTTATCAACATAAGATAGGACATATTCAAAAGGTAATGCTTTTTTCACAAATTATCGCGATACAAGAAAATTTAAACGAAATGCAAATGAAAATATTATTAGCTGCAGCTGCTTTTCATGATTCAGGAAGAGAAAAGGATAGAGATAATGGAGAACATGGAAAATTAAGTGCAGAAGTTGCTGGAAAATATTTTAGAAAAAATAAAATAAATCCATTTGGAATAACACCCGAAGATATAGGAATTGTTCAAACAGCAATAGCATATCATGTTGTTGATGAAGCTGAACAAGGTAAAATTGATGAAAAAAATTTAAAGATGCTATGTTTCGAATATGATATAAGTGATTTTAAAAATATTGAAAAGATAAAGCAAATTTGTGCTATATTAAAAGATGCTGATGCATTAGATAGGGCACGTTTTTCCTCAGAAGCATCAGCTAAAAATAGTTTAAATCCACAATTGTTAAGAACAGATACTGCTAAAAATACTACAATTATTGAATTTGCTAGAAGAATAAATCAAGCATATGCAAAATATGTATTAAGTGAAAATTATCCAGAAGTACCAACAGTTCAAAATGATGCAGCAAAGACGTTACAATTTATGAGGCATGATTATAAAATTAAAAATAATGGAAAACGTAAAGTTGAAAAAGATATACCTACAAGAATAGTAAAAGAATTGTTCAAATATATTATCCAAAATAAAGATATGGAAAAAAATAATAATTTAGAAGAAATAGAAGAGTTAGAATTAAAGAGATAGGAAATTATAATAAAAAATAAATTTATATTATAATTCAGTATATGTAACTAACTTACAATATTGTAAAAGAACAGAGGTTCAAAAAATAATTAAATAAACATAAAATTTCAAAAAAGTATCCTAGGTATAAAATTAAACTAGATACTTTTTTCTTTATATTAGTGAAGTTATGAATCAGAATTATAAAAAAATAAAATAAACACTATCAAAATTCAACATAATGTTATATAATTGAACAAGGAATAAGGTGATGTTTTATGTATGATTTAATTGTTACAAAACAAAAAAATAAGCAGAAAAAATTACTAGTAATATTATTAATAATTTTTATTTTCTTAGTCATATTCCTTATAATAGGAATTAATAAAATAAATATTGCCAATAATAAAAGTATAGAAGTGGTAAAAATGGCAAATGTGAATATAGATGATATTTTAAAAATAAAAAAAGATATGGAAGATAAAAACAGAAATAAGAATAAAGAGCCATTAACTATTGAACAATTAGAAGCTATAAATAATATATATTCAAGCGATTCAGAAAAAAGAGTGTTTTTAACTTTTGATGATGGGCCATCTAAGTCTGTAACTCCGTTGATACTAGATTTACTAAAGCAAGAAAATATAAAAGCTACATTTTTTGTATTAGGAAACAGAGTAGAACAAAATCCGGAAATAGTAAATAGGATATTTGAAGAAGGGCATTATATAGCAAATCATGGGTATTCACATGTATATAGTAGTATTTATACTAGCATTGATTCAATATTAGATGAATATAATAAAACAGAACAATGTATAAAAAATGCATTAAATAATCCAGACTATAATTCAAGAGTATTTAGATTTCCTGGAGGTTCTGTAGGTGGAAAATATCATCAAATTAAGAATGATGCAAAAGAAGTCTTAAAACAAAATAATATAGCTTATTTAGATTGGGATGCTCTTAGTAATGACTCGTTTGGTAGTGTTACAAGAGAAGATATAATGAAAAATATTACAGAAACAGTGGGAACAAAAAATAGTGTAGTTATATTAATGCATGATGGAAGTGATAAAATTTTAACTTATGAAACTTTATTAGAAGTAATAAATTACTTAAGAAATCAAGGATATCAATTTAAGAATCTTTATGATATATTATAGGGGGTTTTTATGTATGATGCAATAGTTATTGGTAGTGGACCAGCTCGGAACAACAGCAGGAATTTATATGAAAAGAGCAAATTTAAATGTATTAATTATAGCTAAAGGATATGGAGCTCTAGATAAGGCAGAAGAAATAGAAAATTATTATGGAATAGAGAGAATAAATGGAAAAGAATTACACGATATAGGAATAAAACAAGCAAAAGAATTAGGGATAGAAATAGTCCAAGATGAAGTTATTCGGTATTTATAAGGATGAAAGTTTTGTAGTTGAAACTGTTAATGGAGAGTTTGAATCCAAAAGTGTAATACTTGCAACAGGAAAACCACGTATTACTCCTAAAATTAAAGGAATAAAGGAATTTGAAGGAAAAGGGGTTAGTTATTGTGCAATTTGCGATGCATTTTTTTATAAAAATAAAAATGTTGCAGTATTAGGAAGTGGTAATTATGCAATTCATGAAGTAAAGCAATTGTTACCAGTAGCAAAATCTGTTTTATTAGTAACTAATGGAGAGAAAGCAGTAGAAAATAGAGACATAAATATAGATATAAATGAAAAAACTATAAAACAAGTAAGAGGAATAGATAAAGTAGAAGAAATAGAATTTTCTGATAATACAAAATTAGAAGTGAGTGGTATATTTATTGCAGTAGGAACAGCTTCTAGTACAGATTTAGCAAAAAAGATTGGTGCAATAACTGAAAGTAATAATATAAAAGTAAATGAAAAAATGCAGACATCAGTTAAAGGATTATATGCATGTGGTGATTGTACAGGTGGTTTGCTTCAGATTTCAAAAGCAGTTTATGAAGGAACGGTAGCAGGCTTAGCAGTTATAAATGATGTAAAAAATATAGTATAGATTAAAAGTTAAAATTAGTGTAAAATAGTTAAAACTCTAAAATAAAGAGTAGAAAAATGGTTCCATTAGACCAAAAATAAAAAATTAATGGAGAAAGGTAAGTATAATTTTAATTTATTATACGAGGTAGAGAGCATGAGTGTTTTAAAAATAACAAGTGATAATTTTGAAGAGGAAGTTATAAAATCAGATAAACCAGTATTGGTAGATTTTTGGGCTAGTTGGTGTATGCCATGTAAAATGATGTCTCAAACTGTAGAAGATATTGCAAATGAGATGCAAAAAGAAGTAAAGGTATGTAAAGTAAATATTGATGAAGAACAAGAACTAGCAGTAAAATATGGAGTGATGAGTATCCCAACCTTTTTAGTATTTAAAAATGGAAAAGTAGCTGATATGACAGTTGGGGTGCAGGAAAAAGAAAATATTACAAAATTATTGAAATAATTTGTAATTTATAAAGGTTGTTTTAAATTAATAAGTTTTTGTAAAGAATGGCTTTTGAAAGGCTATTCTTTATATATTTTTTTATATAATTAATTTTTTGTTTGTATTTTTATATAATATAATATATAATTATGAAAAACGAAGTGGAAAATTAAGTGAAAAAGAAAAGAGTATGGAAAATTAAGAGTCGAAGGTTCTGAATTAGTAATTAAAAACAGATGTGTATAGTGAAAGATATAACGAGAGTCAAAAGAAAATTATATCACAATAATAATATGTTTAATCTTGGCAAATTTAAAAAAAGGAGAAATTTATATATGAAAATAATATATGGAACATCGAATGAGAAAAAAATAGAGCAAGTAAAAGAATTTTTAGAATACAAAAAATCTAACATAGAAATAATTTCTTTAAAAGATATTAAATTTAACGAACATATTGAAGAAAATGGAACAACTTTTGAAGAAAATTCTCTAATAAAGGCAATAGCAATAAAAGAGTTTTGCAATAAAAACAATATAAATGAAATTATTATGACAGATGATGCAGGATTATGTATAGATGCATTGGAAGGAAATCCAGGAATCTATAGTGCAAGATATGCAGGTGAAAATAGTACTCAATTGGATAAAATAAATAAAATATTAAATGAGATGAAAGAGGTTAAAGACTCAAATAGAACTGCTGAATTTGTTTGCGTATTAACAGTAATTTTACCCAATAATGAAAAATTAGTATGTAGAGGAGAAACAAAAGGAAAAATAGCATTAAAGCCTTCGGAACTTGGAAAGTTAACATATGGACCAATATTTATACCAGATGGCTTTGATAAAACATTAAATGAATTATCACCGCAAGAACTTCGGAGATACTCATAGAGAAAAGGCTTTAATGCAAATGATTCAAAAGATAAAGGAGAAAAAAGAATATGATTAGAAATACTGCTAATGATATTTTAAAATTACTAAAGAATGGAACAGGATTAGACAAAGATAAGGTCTTTAATAGCCCTGATAGAGATATTCAAAAAATAATATCAATTATTTTAAATGAATGTAGATGTAGTATGGCTGATAGAAATGGTTCTTTACAAAAAGAAGAAAGTAATGCAGACATAATAAAAATAAGAAATGTTATAATGACATTTTTAAGTGATATGAATGAATTACAAGAAGAATTAGTACTATCTGTTTTAACAAAAGATGAAATTATTGGACCTTTCATAAAATTAAAATTTACTAAAAGTTATGATAAAGATTTTGAAAAGTTCGATATACAAATTGACGAACCTTTTGAAAAAGACTTTAAATATATATTAGGCTGTGATGATGATAATATAAAAGAAAGAGTATTAGAACAAATAATAAATCCATATATTAAGAATTTAATACATAGTGATAGAACTTTATCTGGAAGAGATAAAGTAGGAGCATTTTTTGACAAAAATTTTGGAAAAAGAAAAGATACTAATGAATTAGTTGAAGAATATAAGAAAATAATAAGAGAAATATCTAGCATGGGAGAAGAAAAAATTGATAATACAGCAAATTATATATTAAAAAATATAATGGAAAATAGATATTTTAAAAATGAAATTATAAAAAATGCAATTAAAGATACAGATTTACAAATATTAGGAAGAAAGTATGTTACCTTCAATAATTTAGTAAATTCTATGACAAATGATACATATGAGATGCTAATAAAAAAAGAATCTCCTAATAAACAGATAAATGAAATAAAACAGATATATCATGATATTATAACCCAATTACTAATATTATCTACGAATTTTAGAGAGTTAACAAAATCTAAAATTGAAGCACAAATAAAACAAATAAATAAAGGTATAAGCAGTAATTTGTATGAAAATAATAAAAGATATGTAAATCTAGAAACAGGTTATAGAAATATTGATATAAGTATAGATAAAAATAATCATGAAATAAAATTTGTGAAGCATGAAGATATAGAACAAGCAATGAAAGGATTGTGCTCTTCAATAAAAAAGCTATTAAAAGAAGGAGAAAATTTAGAAAATGGATATTTTGTTAAAGAAGTTACAAGAATTAGTTATCGTTTGGTTAGAATAAATCCATTTATTGATGGAAATATAAGAACAAGTAAAGCAGTGGCTAATATTTTGTTGCAAGATAGAGATATAGTTTCATATTTTGATAAAGAAGAAAAAGATGAATATATAAATGCAATTAATAAAGCTCATTTATTAATTGCAGAAAATTCTAAGATAGAGAAAGAATATATGAAAAATTTAGTAACTAGTCCAGAAAAATGTAGAGAAATAGAAGATAAATTTTTATCTATGTGGATATAAAATGTGAAAAACAAGACGGCTTTAAAGCCGTCTTGTTTATATGACCCAGGAGGGATGAAAGCTTTTGGGTCATCTCTTTGGTTCCTCTTTGATCAGATTTTCTTAATTGCATTTCTTGCAAGTTCATCACATTTGTTATTAAATTCGTTATCACTATGTCCTTTTACTTTTATAAATTTGACCTCGTGAACCTTAGTAAGATTATATAATTCTTGCCAAAGTTCTTTATTCTTAACAGGTTCATTTCCTGCTGTTTTCCAATTCTTTTTTACCCAATTATATATCCATCCTTGATTAAAAGCGTTTACAACATAAGCACTATCACTATATAATGTAACCTTACAAGGATATTTTAATAATTTTAATCCTTCAATTACAGCAGTTATTTCCATAATATTGTTGGTTGTGTTTTTACTACCTCCTGAAATCTCCTTTGAAGCGTTTTTGCACATTAAAATAGTTCCCCAACCTCCAGGACCAGGATTTCCAGAGCATGCACCATCTGTATAAATTGTTACTTCTTCCATAAATCACCAAAACCTTTCAAAATTGTCATAAAATTGTGCTACACAAAAAAATAAATAATTCTATTGGAACTTTTCCTAATTTGTGATATTATATCAGTAAACTAAAAGTATGTCCAGAGAAAAAGTTAATATGTAAAAGAGGTGATATAATTGGCAAGAGTTTTAGGTATAATTGCAGAATATAATCCTTTTCATAATGGACACTTATACCATTTGCAAAAATCTATAGAAGAAACAGAATCTGATTATGTTGTAGCAATAATAAGTGGTAATTTTGTTCAAAGAGGAAATAGTTCTGTTATAAATAAATGGAAAAAAGCAGAAATGGCATTAAAATCAGGTGTAGATTTAGTAATAGAATTACCTATTGTTTATAGTATGTCAAGTGCAGAAAATTTTGCTTTTGGAGCTATAAAGATATTAAATGAGCTTAAAATAGTGAAATCTGTTTCTTTTGGTACAGAAACAAGTGATATGGCAGCATTAAATAATATTGCTAATCTATTAGTACAAGAACCAAAAGAATATCAAAATATTTTGCAAGAAGAGTTAAAAAAAGGTGTATCTTTTCCTAAAGCAAGAGAACTAGCAGTATTAAAAATTTTAAATGATAATACTAGATATGGAAATATATTATCTAGTCCAAACAATATACTTGGAATAGAATATTTAAAGTCTATAAAAAGATTAAAAAGTGGAATGAAGCCATATTTGGTAAAAAGAGAAAGAGTTTTTTATAATGATGATGCAGTTGTAGATGATTTTGCAAGTGCAACAGCGATTAGAAGATTGCTTGCAAGAAATCAAACTGAGGATTTAAGCAGAGTTTTGCCAAAAAGTAGTTATTCAATATTAATGGAAGAATTAAAAAAAGAAAATGTAGTATTAGATATAGTAAAGTATGAAAAGGAAATAATTTATAATCTTAGAAATATGTCATTAAAACAATTGCAAAAGCTACCAGATGTATCAGAAGGTTTGGAAAATGTCATAAAGAATGCGGCAAATTCATGCAATAATTTGCCAGAATTAATAAATATGATTAAATCTAAAAGATATACTCGGAACGAGAATACAAAGAATACTTATATGTTCACTTTTAGGAATTACTAAGAGAAATATAGAAACAGCAAAAAAAATTAGACCATATGTAAGAGTTCTAGGAATGAATGAGAAAGGTAAACAATTATTATCTAAGATAACTAAGGCAAATCCGAAATTAGATATAATAACATCAGTTAAAAAGTTTAATGATAATAATCATAATAAGTTTATTAAAGAAATTCTTGATTTGGATATCAGAGCAACAGATGTATACACTTTAGCATATGGAATGAATTCTTATGCGGGGCTTGATTACACAAATAAAATAGTTATTGTGTAACTAAACCAAAATCCTACGTCCGTGTTGGTAGGTATTATTATGAAAGGAATGGAAAATTGAAGATTATTGGAATAACAGGAAACTCTGGAAGTGGTAAAAGTTTTATATCTGATGTAATACTAAATAGATACAAATCTGTAGCTATTATTGATGCTGATAAAATTGCAAGAGAAATGTCTAACATTAATACTTTATATTATAAAGAGATTGTAAAAAAATTTGGAAAAGATATATTAAAAGAGAATTTAGAGATTAATAGAAAATTATTGGCAAGTATTATATTTAATAATGATGAAAAGAGAGAAGAATTAAATTCTATTACTTTTAAATATGTGGTTGATGAGATAAAAAATAAAATTAAATCAAATAATGATAAAGCTATAATAATAATTGATGTCCCATTACTTTTTGAAAGTGGGTTAGATAAAATTTGTGATATAACTTTAGGGGTAATATCGAATGAAGATATTAAGATTGATAGAATTTGTAAAAGAGATAATTTGAGTGTTATGGAAGCAAAAGATAGATTAAAAGTACAATTGAATGATGAGGTTTTAAGGGAAAAGTGTGATTATATTATAGAGAATAATGGTAATATTGAAGAATTAAATTTACAATTGGAAGAAATAATAGATAAACAGGGAATATTTAAATGTATAGAAAATTATAATAAAAATAAAAAATAACATAGGAAGGAAGATAAAAATGAAAGAATTATTTGCAGATTTACATGTACATATAGGAAGAAGTGAGAATGGAAAGCCAATAAAAATAACAGCTGCTAGAAGCTTAAATTTTGCGAATATTGCAAAAGAGTGTGCAGATAGAAAGGGAATTAGTGTTGTTGGAATTATAGATTGTGCATCACCATATGTAATAGAAGATATAGAAAACTTCTTAAAAACAGGTGAGGCTTTTGAAATAGAAGATGGAGGAATTATATATAAAGATAAGGTATGCATAATTTTAGGAAGTGAAATAGAGACTTCAGAGGTGAATGATGAAGGAAAAACAGGAAGTGCACATAATTTGTGCTATTTTCCAAAGTTAAATGACATAAAAGGTTTTTCAAATGAAATGAAAAATCATATTAAGAATATGACATTAAGTTCACAAAGAGCAGACATATCTGCATATGAATTGTTAGATATTGTAGAAAAATATAATGGCATTTTAGTTCCTGCCCATGTATTTACACCACATAAAAGTTTTTATGGAAATTGTACAGATAGAATGTCTAAAATTTTTAGAGAAAAATTTGATAAAATACATACAATCGAGCTAGGATTAAGTTCAGACACATTTTTAGCAGATGAAATATCAGAGCTTGAGACTAAAACATTTTTAACAAATTCAGATGCACATTCTTTACCTAAAATAGCAAGAGAATATAATAAAATTTTAGTAGAAGATATTAGTTTTAAAGAATTATTAATGGCTCTAAAAAATCAAAATGGAAGAAAAATTTTATGTAATTATGGGCTAGATCCAAAGCTTGGAAAATATCATAGAACTTTTTGCGAAGAATGTGGTAAACCAATAGAAGGTGTAGCACCAGTATTTAAATGTAATGAATGTGAAAGCAAAAATATAACTATGGGAGTTTTCGATAGAATAGAAGTAATTAAAGATAAAGAAATAACAAATAGTCCTGATTTTAGACCACCATATATATATCAAATACCATTAACTTTTATGCCAGGACTTGGAAAGAAAACAATAGAAAAATTATTAGATAATTTTGAAACAGAAATGAATATTTTGCACAAGCTATCTTATGATGATATTGAAGGTGTAGTTGGTAGCAAAACTGCAGATGTGATAGTGAAATCTAGAGAAGGAAATGTAAACATACAAGCTGGCGGTGGAGGTGTTTACGGAAAAGTTACTACAAGAGAGTAAAATTAGTTCTAAATCTCATTTTATAGAATAGATATTATGTATAAGCTTTTTAAGTAGGAGGAATAAAATGAGAAAGAATAATAGAAAATCAAGTAGTACATTAAAAAGTATTATTTTACAGCATGTAAACAATAACTTAAGAGGCTATACAATACTAATTATTTTATTTTTAATAGGAATTGTTGCTCGGAGTAATATTTATAAATAATGCAAACGAATTACAGCAAGAACAGTTACAAGCATACATTACAGGTTTTGTAGATTCTTTAAAAGGTGATTATCAAATAGATACAGCTAAATTATTAAAAACATCTATATTAGATAATGTAAGACTTGCTATTATATTATGGTTTGTAAGCTCAACTGTTATAGGGATTTTTGCTGTATATGGAATAATTGTATATAGAGGATTTTGCATAGGATATACAGTAGCTTCAATAGTGGCTACTTTAGGGACAGGAAAAGGAATTTTATTTTTAGTAGCATCATTATTGTTGCAAAACATTTTATTCATACCATGTATTATTTCATTGGGAGTGAGTGGAATGAAATTATATAAATCAATAATGAAAGATAAAAGAAGAGAAAATATAAAAACTGAAATTTATAGACATACTATTTTTTCTGTAATGATGTTAATAGTGCTCATTATTTCTTCTTTTATAGAAACATATATCTCATCACCATTATTAATGTATACAGTCAAATATCTATAAAATAAATATTTATTACTAGATAAGTTTTATCCTATATCATATCTTACAGACCAAATTTGCAAGTAAAATTATTAATTAATACACAAATATTTGTAGAATTTTGTTAAAATGTATTTACATTTTTTTATGAATCTGATATAACATATATAGTTTATGTTAATACGGTCTTACATATACCATAAATATGTAAAATCTTAAAAAAGTAGGGGAGCTCTAAAATGGAAAAACAAATAACACTTTTTTTGGAATTTCTTCAAAATGATAAGAAATTGTCAGATAATACACTTCAATCATACAAAAGAGATATTATGCAATATCAAACATATGTCAATCAAAATAATATAAATTATTTAAAAGTTGATGAGAAAAAAGTTAAAGAATATTTAAAATACTTACAAGAGATTGGAAAAAAATCATCAACAGTATCTAGAAGTTTAGCTTCTATCAGATCTTTTTATCAATTTTTAGTGAGAACAAAAAGCATATCTCAAGATCCAACAGAGAGTATTCAATCACCAAAAATTGAAAAAAGAGTACCAAGTATATTAACATCAAAAGAAATAGAATTATTATTAGATCAACCTAAAGATGTAGATTTAAAAGGTACAAGAGATAAAGCAATGCTTGAATTTGCATATGCTACAGGAATGAGAGTTACAGAAATTATCTCCTTAAATATAGAAGATGTTAATCTAGAAGAAGGATATGTACTTTGCAGATTTGGTTCAAAACAAAGAAATATACCACTTGGTTCATTATCATTAAAAGCATTAAAAGAATACATAGAAGAATCAAGACCTTATTTAATTAGAGATGAAAGTGTAAATGCACTTTTTGTTAATATAAATGGAAAAAGACTAACAAGACAAGGATTTTGGAAAATTGTAAAATACTATAAAGAACAAGCTCATATAACAAAAGATATTACACCACATGTTTTAAGACATTCATTTGCAACACATCTGCTACAAAACGGTGCAGATTTAAAAGCAATACAAACAATGCTTGGGCATTCAGATATATCATCTACACAAGTATATATGCAATTCCAAGATGAAGGAATAAAAAATGTATATAGAAAGGCTCATCCAAGAGCATAGAAGTTCTATCTTCGTTTAGTATTACGGAAAAATGAAAATTTAAATAAAAAATGTATAAGAAAAAATCATAACTAATCATAAAATGCTTGGTTATGATTTTTTTGTATAATAGGAAAATTTTAGTATAGAGTAAAATTTAGCTAAGGTAGTTTTCAAATAATTACACGCAAATTTTTATACAAAAAATTAGCACACGAAAAAAGACCATAGCTTTAAAATAACTTAAACAGTTAACAATATCAAAATGTACGCTTTTGTTCTAAATTATTAGTATATATGAAAGCCTGTAAGAGAAAATAACGTAAAAAATCACTTGACAGTTTACAATAATACATATAAAATATAATTGTGAGTTGAAATATATTCTAAAATAAATTATATATATTTTTATACTGAACATTGAAAATTAAATAGAAAGAGGTGTGAGATTATGCAATATGTAATCTATATCGCCATTTTTTTAATCTCAGCAGTAATCTTTACGATGGTAGGAGTTACTATAAGAAAGAAAATAGCTGAATCAAAAATGAAAAGTGCAGAACTAGAAGCTAAAAGAATAATTGATTCAGCAACAAGAGATGCAGAAAATAAGAAAAAAGAAGAAATCTTCAAAGCCAAAGAAGAAATTATGAAAGCTAGAGAAGAATTAGATCAAGAGATTAAAGAAAGAAGAGGCGAAGTACTTTTACAAGAAAGAAGAATCGTTCAAAAAGAAGAAAACTTAGAAAAAAGAACGAATACTTTAGAGAGAAAAGAAAAAGATTTAGAATTAAGAAACCAAAAACTAGATGAGAAGACAAAAGAAATTGAAAATGCTTTAGAAAAGCAAATTGAAGAATTACAAAGAATATCAGGTTTATCAAAAGATGAAGCTAAAAAACAATTATTATCAGAATTAGAGAAAAATTTAACCTTAGAAAAAGCAAATCTTATTAAAGAATATGAAGCTAAAATAAAAGAAAGTTCAGAAAAAACTGCTAAAGAATTAATTGGTTATGCTGTACAAAAATGTGCAGCAGACCACACTTCTGAAACAACTGTATCTATAGTTGCACTTCCAAATGATGATATGAAAGGTAGAATTATAGGTAGAGAAGGAAGAAATATTAAAGCTTTAGAAACATTAACAGGAATAGATTTAATTATAGACGATACTCCTGAAGCTGTTGTTATTTCAGGTTTTGATCCACTAAGAAGAGAAGTAGCAAAACTTGCATTAGAAAAATTAATCAATGATGGAAGAATACATCCAGCAAAGATCGAAGAAATGGTTGAAAAAGCTAAAGAAGAAATTGAAGCAGTTATAAAAGAAGAAGGAGAAAGAGCGATACTTGAAACTGGTGTAGCTTCATTACATCCAGATTTAGTTAAATTAATTGGTAAATTAAAATACAGAACAAGTTATGGTCAAAATGTATTAAATCATTCAATAGAAGTCTCTAACCTAGCTAGAATAATGGCAGAAGAACTAGGACTAGATCCAAAACTTGCAAGAAGAGCAGGTTTATTACATGATATTGGGAAAGCATTAGATCATGATATGGAAGGTACTCATGTAGAAATTGGTGTAGATGTACTTAAAAAATATAAAGAGAATGAAATGGTTATAAATGCAGTTCAAGCACATCATGGAGATGTTGAACCAAAAACGATAGAAGCTGTATTAGTACAAGCAGCTGATGCAATTTCTGCTTCAAGACCAGGTGCAAGAAGAGAAACATTAGAAACATATATAAAACGTTTAGAACAACTAGAACAAATAGCAGATTCTTTTGAAGGCGTAGAAAAATCATTTGCTATACAAGCTGGTAGAGAAGTAAGAATTATTGTTAAACCAGATAAAATAAATGATGCACAAATGACTTTAATGGCAAGAGATATTGCTAAAAAGGTAGAAGATGAAATGGAATATCCAGGTCAAATTAAAGTTAACATTATTAGAGAAACAAGAGTCATAGAATATGCAAAATAAAAAATGTCAAAAAGGACGGAAAGTGGGCAAAGGGACTGGACAAGAGAACCGTCCCCTTGTCCACTTTTGGTATTAAAATGAATGGGGGGAATTTATGAAAAAGATAGTATTAGGAGCACTCTTTTTAAGTATATTACATTCAATATTGTTTTATGGACAGGACTTTGGTATATCAGTAGTATTGTTTGTAATACCAATGTTACTACTAATTATTTATTCATTACAAAGTAAAAATAAAGTAAAAAATGCAAAAGCTTTTATATTAAGCATTCCAATAACACTTTTAAGTTTAACATATGCTTTATATAATAATGGGATTTTAAATATTATAAATATGATTGCAATTATTGTACTTACAACTACAATGATAACTTGGGCTATATATGATGAGTTTAATTTTAAAAATGCATTTTGTAAAGTTTTTTCTATAATATTTAAACCTTTTGGTAGTATTGCAGAAGGTGTTAGAGTAATATCTAATAATTTATTTAAAAGAAAGGAAAATAAGATACAAAATAATAAAAACCCTATAAAAGAAAGTAAGGTTATGAAACAAATAATAATAGGTCTTGTTATTTCATTACCATTATTAATAATTATACTAGCATTACTTATTTCAGCAGATACAGTTTTTGCAGAAATTTTAAAACCAATTAAGTATGTTATTATGAATATATTTAATATAAAATTTTTAAGTTCTATCTATTTTAGAGCCATTTTTATTATTTTAGTATTTATGTATATTGTTGCATTTATTTGCAGTATGCTAAAAATCGATCCAAATAAGAAAAAATCAGCGTCAAAAGGAATAAATATGCAAAATATTACTGTAAATACAGTATTAACAGTTTTAAATGTAGTGTATTTATTGTTTAGTATAGTACAGTTTCTATATTTATTTGCAAATCTAGGAATAGTAGAAGATTTTGACTATGCTACATATGCAAGAAGAGGTTTTTTCCAATTAATGTTTGTAACATTAATTAATTTTGCAATAATTATTATTACAAGTTTAAACAAACGTGAAACTACAAAAGGAATAAATATTTATACTAAAATCATGAATATGTTATTAATAGTTTTTACAGTAGTTATGATTTTATCATCTTTCCTAAGAATGTATTTATATGAGCAAGAATATGGATATACATTTTTAAGATTATTAGTATATTTTATTCTTGTAACAGAGCTTATACTTGCTATACCAACATTTGTATATGTGTTTAATAAAAAGATTAGCTTATTAAAATATTATATAGTAATAATTTCTGTAATGCTTGTTATTCTAAATTTTACAAATGTAGATAAAACAATAGCTAGAAGAAATGTAGATAAATACATATCAGAAATTAGTTTGAAAGATGAAAAAGCGGAAATTGATATTAAGTACTTAAAAAAATTATCTATAGATGCTGTGCCAGAGATTGTTAGATTATATCAAAATACATCTGATACATCACTTAAAAATAATATAGAATTATATTTAACATATAATTCAAAAATTAGATCAAGAAATAATAAGAAAATTCAAGATTTATTTGAAGATAAAAATTTCCAAGAATTAAACTTATCGAAATATAAAGCTAAAAAGGCAATAAAAAGTCTAAATCTATATGGAAACAAGAATATTTAATTAAGAAGTAAGAACTTTTAATTGAGTTTATGATACAAAACAGAAAAAATAATGAAAGGAGAATATGATATTTACAATTATCATATTAAATAAAAAATGGAAGAAAGTAAATATTATAAGAAAATTGTTTTAAAAATAGGAATAGTACTTTTTATTATTTTAGGGTTGTTTATTGCATACAAATTAGCTATATTTTATATTCCTTTTATAATAGCAATAATTGTATCATGGTTAGTAGAGCCGATAACAAAATTTTTCACCAAAAGATGTAAATTAAAGAGAAAACTAGCAGCAATTATTTCTTTATTGTTAATAATGGTTGTATTTGGAACAATCCTAACATTAATAGGTATTAAAGTAGCTACAGAAGCAACAGAGATTATATCTAATTCAAATGTATATTTTAAAGATGCATATGATTATGGGATGGAAATATTTGGTAATTTTAAAAATGGTCAAATACAGATACCAGATGAAGTTATGGAGGTTGCAAAAAATTCTTTAGGTGGAATTATTGATGGAGTAAAAAATATATTAATTACGGTTTTAACAAGGGTAATTAACTTTATTGGGTCAGTACCTACAATGTTAACATATAGTATAATTACAATACTTGCCATAATTTTTACATGTCTTGATAGAGAATATGTAATAAATAGTTTTAAGAGTCAAGTGCCAAAAAAATGGATAGAAAAAGCAAAAATGGTGATAAAAGAAACTTGTAGTGTTGCATTTAATTATATTAAAGCAGAAATTAAGCTTTCAGGAATTTGTTTTGTATTGGTATTTATTAGTCTTATAGTATTAGACTTTATAGGATTTGATGTTAAATATCCAGTTATAATGGCTATTTTTATCGGATTTGTAGACTTACTTCCATTATTTGGCGCAGGAGCTGTTATGATTCCATGGTCTATATATTTATTTTTTATAGGAAATATCCCTGTAGCAATAGCTGTTATTTCTATATGGCTTATATGGGCAATATTAAAACAATTATTAGAACCTAAAATGGTAAGTCATCAAATGGGAATGCACCCTATATTTACATTATTTGGAATGTATACAGGTTTTAGACTATTTGGGGTAATAGGTCTTATGTTAGGTCCAATTATATTATTGATTCTAAAAAATATTTTTAAAGAGTTAATAAATAAAGGGATTTTAAAGTCATTTTTCGAAATGGAATAAATAATCACTAAAATAACCACTTTGTCATATATTATGATGAGGTGGTTATTTTATGAATTATCAAGAATTAAATTCAATGCTTAGCAAGTTTGACGATATTTCATTTCCAGAAGTAAAATATGTAGTAAAAAATCCGATGTATGCTAATTTGCTATATGATAATTTATCAGGAGAGTTTGGAGAATTGTCTGCTGTTACTCAGTATGTATATGAACATATGGATATGATAGAAAATTTAGAATTAAGTAGCATAATGTTAAAAATTGCAATTCAAGAAATGAGGCACTTAAATCTAGTTGGAGAATTGATTAAAAGATTAGGAAAAACTCCATGTTTTATCAATAGCAAAGGACAGAATTGGAATAGTAGCTTTTTAAATTATAATATTGAAAATATAGTAAAAACTATGGAACATAATATTAAAACAGAAAAGATAGCAATTGACGGATATAATAAAGCGATTAGATATACAAGAAATCAGGATATAAGGAAATTATTTAGTAGAATTATATTGGATGAAAAAAACCATATAGAAGTGTTTACAAGAATAATAGAAAATGTACAAAAAATAAATGATAAATAAAAGTAGTAATAAAACATTCCCAATTAAAATAGAATTGTTTTAGGAGGGGATTTATTTGGATACTAATATAAATAAAAAAATCTTAAAGAACTGGCAAATAGGTGTATCTGTTTTTAGTATAATATTGGGCACGATTTTACATTTTACATATGAGTGGTCAAATGGTAATTCGTTTATTGCGGCATTTAGCAGTGTAAATGAAAGTACATGGGAACATTTGAAATCAGCTTTTTTTCCGATGTTAGTAGTATGTATAGTAGAGTATTTTTTTGTTAAGGATAAAGTAAATAATTATATAGAAGCAAAAACTATAGGAATTACTGTAGCTATATTATTTATTACATCATTTTTTTATACATATACAGGAATTATAGGAACTAACTTTTTTATAATAGATATTTTAACTTTTATGCTGGGTGTTTTAATAGGTGAATATGTAGTATATAGGATTATGAATAAAGAGGATGAATCTACAAGATTAACAAAAACACTATCAATAATAATATTAACAATATTAACATTATATTTTGTTTTATTTACTTTTGTAACGCCTAGAATTAATTATTTTAGAGATCCTGTTAATGGTGAATATGGGAGGAGTATTATTAAATAAATTTGCTGTGTGATATTACTTATATTGTTCATATATCAGATCTTGTAGCCTATTTTATAGGTATAACTATTAATATGAGTTTTTGAATGAATAAATTTTAATTTCTGTCTATTCTAAACTTATTTTTTATGATATAATTTTAAAAAATTAAAAGAAGGAGCAAAAGACGTAATGAAAGGTGTATTTATAGAATATCCAAAATGCTCAACATGTAGAAATGCAAAAAAATGGTTAGATAATAATAATATAGAATATGTAGATAGAAACATAGTAATAGAAACTCCAACATATGAGGAATTAAAAGATTGGATAGGAAGAAGTAATAAAAATATTAAATGTTTTTTTAATACAAGTGGTCTTGTATATAGAAGCTTAAATTTAAAAGAAAAATTACCTAAAATATCAGATGATGAAAAAATAAAGCTTCTTTCAAGAAATGGAATGCTAATCAAAAGACCACTTTTTATTAGCAATGATGGAATTTTAATAGGTTTTAAACAAGATGAATGGAAAGAAATGTTAGGAGGAAAATAATGTTAAATATAGGATGTCATTTATCAGCTTCAAAAGGATTTACTAATATGGGAAAAGAAGCATTAAAAATTAATGCAAATACTTTTCAATTTTTTACTCGCAATCCAAGAGGAGGACAAGCAAAAGAGATAAAACAAGATGATGTAGATGGTTTATTAAAAATTATGCAAGAAAATAATTTTGCAAAAATACTTGCACATGCGCCATATACATTGAATTTATGTTCAGCTGATGAAAAAATTAGAAAATTTGCAAAAAACACAATGAGTGATGACTTAAAAAGAATGGAATATATACCAGGAAATATGTACAATTTCCATCCTGGTAGTCATGTTGGACAAGGGTTTGAGGTACGGAAAAAAATATATTGTAGAAGCTTTAAACGAAGTTATTACAAAAGAGCAAACTACACAAGTACTATTAGAAACGATGGCAGGTAAAGGTAGCGAGATAGGAAGAAGTTTCGAAGAAATAAAAAGTATTATAGATGATGTAGAATTAAAAGATAAAATAGGAGTGTGTTTAGATACTTGTCATATTAACGATGCTGGGTATGATATTGTAAATAACTTAGATGAGGTACTAGAAGAGTTTGATAAAATAATAGGATTAGATAATTTAAAAGCAGTTCATATTAATGATAGTATGAATCCTATAGGAAGTCACAAGGATAGGCATCAGAAAATAGGGGAAGGTACTATTGGACTGGAAGCTTTTGAAAGAATTATTAATCATCCTAAGCTAAACAAATTACCATTTTATTTAGAAACACCACATGAAGATATTATGGGATATGCGAAAGAAATAGAAATTTTAAGGAATTTGTATAAAGATTAATTTGATTAATAATATATTTTTTTTAAGATTTGAAATAGAAGCTTGATAAAAATTGTAATTCACAGATATTTTAGTTAAGAAATAATGTTACCGCACAGAAATAGTCTAATATATATTTTTTAAAACCAATCTTGAAGCGTGGCGGGTGACTGCTAGGAATTAGTTTTATACCACGCAGTTTTTGTAGATGAAGGTTATAGTGTGTACCATCGGCGATTGATTTTAAAAAATATATATTAGACTATTTCTGTGCTAGTATGTGCTTTTAGATAAGCTGTGAATAGTGAATGATAAAATGATATTAAATAAAGAAGCAAGTAAGAAATTACAAGACGAAGGGGGACGAAAGTTAGAATGAAAGAAATAGAAAGAAAATTTTTAGTAAAAGCAATAGATAATATTTCTCTTGAATCTTATAATAGAAAAACAATTACACAAGACTATTTATATAATGATAAGATTACAACAATAAGAAAAAGAAAAATACAAGAAGGAATAGATACAAAATATTATTATACTATAAAAACAGATAGAAGCGGGAAATATAGTGTTCAGGAAATTGAATCACAAATAGAAGAAGATGTATATAATAAATTAAAACCAGATGAAAATAGAAATACTATTATAAAAGATAGATATAATATACCTATAGAAGATGGATTAATAATAGAGTTAGATGTATTTCATGGAATCTTCGAAGGAATTATTTTTGCTGAAATAGAATTTTCATCAGAAAGAAAAGCTGAAAAATTTAAAGTTCCAGATTGGTTTGGTAAAGAATTAACAGGGAAAATTACTAATAATATGATGACTAAGATGAGCAAAGAAGAATTTGATGAAAAAATAGAAGAAGTCGAAGCGATTTAAGAATATAGACATATGTGAATATATTTAATAAAAATTAATAAAAGAACACTTTCTAGATTTATAAATAATATAAAATAGGAGGTGTTTTTATAATGCAAATAAAAAACTATAATAGAGATACAGCTGTTGTGTATGCACAAAAATGGGCATATCTTAGAAATCCCAGGTTTTATAATTATGATGGGATAGGAGGAGATTGTACAAATTTTGTTTCACAATGCATTTATGAAGGTTGTAAAACTATGAATTATGATACGATAAATGGTTGGTTTTATAATAGTGCAAATGACAAATCGCCTTCATGGACAGGTGTAGAATTTTTATATAATTTTTTAATTAATAATAAAGGAGTTGGTCCATTTGCAAGAAAATGTTCTGTAGAAGAATTAGAAAAAGGTGATATTGTTCAGCTTTCTTTTGATGGAATAAAATTTGCACATACTTTATTTGTTGTAAATAATATAGGTGGAGAAATTTTCGTTGCAACACATACTTTTGATTCATATAATCGTAATATAAATACTTATAGTTACAAAAAGATTAGATTTGTAAAGATAGAAGGATATAGAATTTGGTAAAAGATAAAATAATATAAAAAAGCATATCAATAAAAACTATAAGATAGATATGCTTTTTTATATCATTTGAATTTATAAATTATATAGAAATGCTGTTTTCATATAATTCATTAGGGTCAATATCTTCACCATTAGGCCATTCAACAGTAGTATCTGCTGATTTTACCATCTTAAAATAAGCAATATTATTTAAATTTTTATAAAAACTTTGATTTAAAATTTTTTTCATATCATAATGTTTAATTTCTTTTGATTTGTAAGTAATTTCTAAAATATAATTATCTAATGGTTTTACACTATGTATACGTGGTGGTATCATGTTAAATCCTCCTTATTTTAAAGGATCTATTTTAAAAAATTCTCCATCTTCTTGAGATAATTTCCATAAAGCTAGCAATTCATCTTTATGAATTTCTATCCAAGCTATTACTAGGTTGTTTTGTTTAGATGGTAAAGTTCCTTCTAAAAGATTAACATCTTTTAGAGAGTAGACTGCATCATATTCATTATATTGTGCATGTATATGCTCCAAGTGATGCTTTTCAGTGTCCTTAAAATAGATTCTAATAATTATTCCATAAAATTGTGAAATTATAGGCATTAATTCACCTCCTGATTATAGCATAATTAATTTCGAAAAACAATATTTAAAATTGTATGGATTTTCTGGCAGAATTGCTTAGAAATAAAAAGTATTGATTTAAATTCAAATGATGTAACTATATTAGCACAATATAGAGTGAAAAGTCAATTATACCCATACTAGGATCTGATAAAATAATTGTTGAATATAAAAGAATAATATGATAATATCTTGTTACAATTTAATAAGAATTATATTAGAAAAATATATCAATTATTATAGAGAGTTGTAAGGAGAATATGTAGATATGAAAAAAATATCAGTAGTAGTTCCTATGTATTATGAAGAGGAAGTTGTTAATGAATGCTATACAAGACTTAATAATGTATTTACAAAATTAAATAAATATGATCATGAATTTATTTTTGTTAATGATGGAAGTAAAGATAAAACTTTAGAGTTATTAGAAGAAATAGCTACTAATGACAAAAAAGTTAAAATAATTTCATTTTCTAGGAACTTTGGACACCAATGTGCGGTTACAGCAGGACTTAAATATATGGAAGGTGATGCAGTAATTATAATTGATGCAGATATGCAAGATCCTCCAGAATTAATTGAAGAAATGATTAAGCTATGGGAAGAAGGAAATGAAGTTATTTATGCCAAAAGAAAAGCTAGAAAAGGAGAATCACATTTTAAGTTGTTTACAGCTAAAATGTTTTATAGAGTTTTAGATGGACTATCTGATGTAAAGATACCGCAAGATACAGGGGATTTTAGACTAGCCGATAAAAAGGTTATTGATGTTATAAACGACTTGCCAGAACATAATAAATTTTTAAGAGGATTATTTAGTTGGGTAGGATATAGACAGATTCCAATTGAATATGAAAGAAGGGAGAGATTTGCTGGGAAAACTAAATATCCTTTTAAAAAAATGCTTAAATTAGCTATTGATGGAATAATTAGTTTTTCAAATAAGCCATTAAAGATATTAGGTGTTATTGGTATATTTTCCATAATTATTTCGTTTGGAATTTTAATATATTCTTTAATATCATATATGTTTAAACTTAATAATTTGACTGCTGGATGGACATCTTTAATGGTAACGATTACTTTTTTCTCAGGTGTACAACTGTTATCTATATGGATTATGTCTGAATATATTGCTAGAATTTATGATGAAAGTAAAGGAAGGCCACAATATATTATTGATAAGACTATAAATGTAGAAAAGAATTAAAAAGAATATAAAAAGTAAGAAGGTAGTAAAATGAAAAAATGCTTATAAAGAATATTGCATTTATCAAATATAATAAAAAAGATAAGAGATTGAATAAAAAATGATTTAGAGGAGAGTTATTTATAAATGATAAGTAAAAAGTTATTGTTTGTGTCAAGTGCTGGTGGACACTTGAGTGAACTGATGCAATTAAAAAGTTTGTTTAAAAAATATGAATTTCATATAGTAACTGAAAAAACAGAGAGTAATAAAAATTTAAAAGATGAATATAAAGAAAAAATCTCTTATTTAATATATGGAACTAAAAAAAATTTATTTACATATTTTTTTATTTATATATTTAATATTTTTAAAAGTCTAATAATATTTGTAAAACAAAAGCCAGATATAATAATTTCTACAGGAACTCATACTGCAGTACCAATGTGTTATATTGCAAAAATATTTGGAAAAAAAGTTATATATATAGAAACATTTGCTAATAGAAAAAGCAAAACTCTAGCTGGAAGATTAGTATATCCGATTGCTGATGTTTTTGTAGTTCAATGGGAGGAAATGCTTAAGCTATATCCAAAAGCAGAATATTGGGGGTGGATATATTAATGATTTTTGTTACATTAGGGACTCAAGATAAAGAGTTTAAAAGGCTATTATTAGAAATAGAAAGATTAATTTATATTGGAGTAATAAAAGATGACGTGGTTGCTCAAATAGGAAATACAAAATTTGAATCTAATAAAATGAAAATAATAAAATTTACTTATCAAGATGAAATGGAGGAATTAATTAAATCTGCAGATATAATAATAACACATGGCGGTGTTGGTACAATAATAGAAGGAATAAATTTAGGAAAGAAAATTATAGCAGTTCCTAGATTAAAAAAATATAAAGAACATGTAAATGATCATCAATTGCAAATTATACAAAATTTTAATGATAATGGATATATAATTGGAGTTAATAGTGTAGATGAAATAGAGATTGCTCTTGAAAAAGTTAAAGATTTTATCCCTAAAAAATATAAAAGTAATAAGCAAAATTTTTTAGATAAATTAGAAAATAGTATTATTATGTAAAAAGAATGGTTTACAAACATATAAAAATATGAAATAATATTTAAAAATATATGGGAGGACATTTTTAGTGATTTCAAAAGATAATCTAATACAAAATTTAGAATGGAATAATAATATAGAAAATAGAGGAGAAAAAGAAGTTTTGGCAAGGAAGATTGCATCAAAAGTGAAAAACGGAGATGTGATTAGTTTTGGTTCTGGTACAACTTCTTTTTTAACAGTTAAGGAAATAGCAAAGAAATGTAAAGAAGAGAAGCTTGATATAATTGCTATACCTACTTCTAATCAAATTCAATTATTATGTGATTACTTAGAAATAAAAACAGTAAAATTAGGTGAAAAGAAAATTGATTGGGGATTTGATGGTGCAGATGAAGTGGATAGAAGAGGTTGGCTAATAAAAGGAAAAGGAGCAGCTTTATATAAAGAAAAAATGAATATATTAGAGACTCCAATTGTATATATCCTAGTTGATAAATCTAAATTAGTAAAAGAATTAGGAGAAAAATGTTTGGTACCTGTTGAGTGTGATATAAATAAAGTAGAAAGAGTTATATGTGAATTAGAAAAATTAGGAGCTATACAATGTATAATTAGAAAGAAAAAAGATTGTAATGAAAATTTTGTTACAGAAAATGGCAAAAATATAATAGATGTTAAATTTAAAAAGGTCACAAATGATATGGAAGAAAAAATAAGAAAAATTGATGGTATATTAGAAAGTGGATTGTTTATAAATTATAAAAATATAGAGATAATAAAACTTTAAAATAATTAAAAAGGATTGATGGAGATTAAATATGAACGTAGGAATAGTTATATTAAATTATAATGATAGTGAAACAACTGTAAAATTATTAGATATGATAAAAGAATATAAAATCCTTGAATCAATAGTAGTTGTAGATAATAATTCGACTGACAATTCTTATGAAGTACTTAAAAAGTTTGAAAACAATAAAATAAAAGTTATAAAATCAAAAATAAATAAAGGATATGGATATGGCAATAATATTCGGTTGTAAAGTTATGCCAGATAATATTGATTGCATCATTATTTCTAACCCTGATATTCTTTTTAAAGAAAGCGATATAACAAAATTGTTAGAAGGGTTTGAAAACGAAAAAAACGCAATAGTATCTCCTGTAATAGAAGAAAATGGAACTTTAAACAGGGGATGGAAATTTCAGACAGCATTAACAGATGCTATGTCTAATATAAATTTTATAGGGAGGATTTTTAAGAAAAAAATATTATATGATTCTAGCCATTATAATATAGACTTTTCAAAAGTAGATGTAGTATCAGGTTGTTTCTTTTTGATAAGAAAAGATATTTTCGAACAAATTGGATATTTTGATGAAAATATTTTTTTGTATTATGAAGAGAATATTATTGCAAAAAAAATATCTAATTTAAATATGAATATTGTTGTGAATAATAAAGTTAGAGTTATTCATAATCATTCTGTAAGTATAAATAAAACTTATAATAAGATAAATAAATTTAAAATATTAGCAAAAAGCCAGAGATATTATCATAAAAACTATAATGATGCTGGTATTATAAAAATGGCAATTTTGTATGTTTCATATATAATAACGCTATGCATTTCAAATATATTAAATTTATTTAATAAATAATATCGGATATTTATGGGTTGAAAAAAAAATAAATAATGATATAATTTTATACATAAATTTTACTATAAATAAAGAGAGGTAGTTTAAATGAAATTAAAATCAGACATTGTAATAGATGTGGAGAATGTAAGCAAACAATTTAATGTGTATTTTGATAAAGCAAATACTTTAAAAGAAAGAATAATATTTTGGAAACGTAATAATCATGAAGTGAGAAAAGTATTAAACAATGTAAATGTTCAAATAAAAAAAGGAGAATCAGTAGCATTAATAGGAGTAAATGGCTCAGGAAAAAGCACTCTATTAAAATTAATGACAAAGATAATATATCCAAATGAAGGAACAATAAATGTAAATGGTAAACTAACTTCAATGCTGGAATTGGGGGCAGGATTTCACCCAGACTTTTCAGGAATAGAAAATATATATTTTAATGCATCAATATTCGGATTATCAAAAAAGGAAATAGATAATAGATTAGAACAAATAATAGAATTTTCTGAGTTAAAAGATTATATGGACAACCCAGTAAGAACATATTCATCAGGAATGTATATGAGATTGGCCTTTTCTATAGCAATAAATGTAGATGCAGATATTTTATTAATAGATGAAATACTTTCAGTTGGAGATAGACATTTCCAAGAAAAGTGTTATAAAAAAATGGAAGAGTTAAAAAATGAAGGAAAGACTATTGTTTTAGTAACACATGATTTAAATGCAGCTCAAAAATTATGTGATAGAACAATATGGCTAAGTAACGGAAAAATAAGATTGGATGGTAAATCTGATGAAGTATTAGAACAATACATAAAGGAATGTTCTTAAAAGATAAAAATTAAATATTAAATTACTAGGAGGAAAAAATGTTAAAAAAGATAAAAGAATTATATATGTATAGGCAATTTTTAAAAACATCAGTAAAAAAGGAGTTTCGTGGAAAATATAAGAAATCAGTTTTAGGAATATTATGGTCTTTTATAAATCCTTTATTACAATTATTAGTATATGCATTAGTTTTCCCATTTATATTAAGAGTACAAGAAGAAAATTATATCATGTTTATATTTACAGCTTTGATACCATGGAACTTTTTTTCAACAACTCTTTCGCAGAGTACATCTGTAATTATAAGTAATGGAGGAATAATTAAAAAAGTATATTTTCCAAGAGAAATACTTCCGATTTCAATTGTTTTAAGTGGTGCAATTAATTTTCTAATATCATGTATTATAATATTAGTAGCGCTTTTAATTAGTGGAATAGGAATATCACCATATATCTTATTTTTACCTCTAATACTTTTTGTACAATGTTTAGTTACCTTAGCTATATGTTTTGTATTATCAGCGTTTACTGTATATATAAGAGATTTGGAATATTTTATAAACGTATTATTACAACTATGGATGTATATTACACCTGTTTTATATACAATTGATTTGATACCAGAAAAGTTTGCTAAACTATTTTATTTAAATCCAATGGTACAAATAATAAATGCATACAGAAATATATTTTATTATCAAACAATGCCAGATTTAAAAGCACTAGCAATATGGTTTGTTATAGGAATAGTAGGTATAATAGTGGGGTATAACATATTTAAAAGATTTGAAAAGCGTTTTGCAGAAGAACTATAATATTGATTTTATAAAAGGTAAAATGTTGGAGGAAAAAGATGTCAATACGGAGAAAAGATAGCAGGTGTAGTAGTTTGGTATGAACCTAATGAAAGCGATTTGAAAAATATAAATACATACATTAATGATATTGATATTTTATATATAATAGATAACTCTAGTAATAATAATAGTAGCAAAATAGATAAAAATAAAAAAATACAATATATATTTAATAATGAAAATATTGGTGTTAGTAGAGCTCTAAATTTAGCAGCTAGAAGAGCAATACAAGAAGGATATTCGTGGTTATTAACAATGGATCAAGATACAGTGTTTAAACTAAATACGATAAGTGAAATGAAAAAGGCAATTAAAGAGAATGGTACAAATAAGATAGGAATTATTACTCCTTGGCATAATACAAAATTAAAAATTAATAAGCCACAAGAAGACATTGATTATCCATTAGAAGTTATGACATCTGGTAATCTAGTTAATTTAGAAATATATGATAAAATAGGTGGATATAAAGATTGGATGTTTATAGATGGAATTGATATTGAATATGGGCTGAATCTTGCAAAACACGGATATAAAATCATGAGATTAAATAATGTTTGTATAGAGCATAATTTGGGAGATATTAAGTATAAGCAGTTTTTATGGAAGAAAGATATATTATGTACAAATCATAACTATTTAAGAAGATATTATATGACAAGAAATTATATGTATATAAAAGATATGTACATAAATTTTAATAAAGAGTATGTAAATAAAATAACGAAACAGAAAAGAAATATCTTAGTTATCTTACTATTTGAAAAAGATAAATATAGAAAGATAAGGAATATAATAAGAGGTTATGTGGATTATAAAAACGGAAAAAAAGGAAAATATAAATATAAAAATTAAAATCGTCAAATATTAATAAAATAATTCAAAGGAGAAATTTCAGCATGAATAGGATAAAAGAATTAGGACGCAAGTCAATAGAGGCTATAAAAATTGAAGGTGTAAAAGGCTTTTATATTAAAGTGAAATACTTTATTAAAGGAAGAATTATAAAAGATAAAAATATTTCATTTAAGGATATATTATTTATTAATGGTTGTACATTACCACATCCCCAGAGATATCGTGTGGACCATCAAATAGAACAGTTAGAAGCAACAGGTTTTTCTTGTAGGCGTATAGATTATGATAAACTAAATAATGATATTATAAAATATTATAGAGGTTTTGTATTCTTTAGATGCCCAATAACAAATGAAGTACAAGAATTTATAAAAACAGCAAAAAGCGAAAATAAGACAGTTTTTTTTGATATCGATGATTTAGTTATTGATCAAAAGTACACAAATACAATTAAATATCTGAAAACTATGAGTAATGAAGAATTAAATCTATACAATGATGGAGTAAATAGGACAAGGCAGACTTTACAAATGTGTGATTATGCTATAACAACAACAGAAAGATTAGCAGAAGAATTAAAAAATTATGTGAAAGAAGTATACATCAATAGGAACGTTGCTTCTGAAAAAATGGCAGAATTATCTATTAAGGCAATGAATGAAGTTAAAAAAGATGATGAAAAGGTAATAATGTCTTATTTAAGTGGAAGCATTACACATAATGATGATTTTAAACTAATTATGCCAGTTGTGCAGAAGCTAATGAAGGAAAATGAAAATTTATATTTAAAAGTTGTAGGACTTTTAGATATTCCAGATGAACTAAAAGAATTTAAGAATAGAATTTTAACTACACCATTTGTTTCATGGCTAGAGCTTCCAAAAATTATAGCGTCAATAGATATTAACTTAGCACCTCTTGAAAAATCAATTTTTAATGAGGCAAAATCAGAAAATAAATGGGTTGAAGCAGCCCTTTGTAAAGTGGTAACAGTTGCAAGCAATTTTGGAGCATTCAAGACATGTATTACTGATAATATTGATGGTTTGTTATGTGATACACAAGAGGACTGGTATAATAAGCTTGATAAATTAATAAAAGATAAAAAGTTTAGAGAAGAAATAGGAACAAATGCATATAATAATGTTATTAAAAATAAAATTACAACTTATACAGGATTAGGACTATATGAGTTTATTCAAAGTAAATTAAGCAAAAATGTCGGATTTGTTTTGCCTAGTACTAATATAAGTGGAGGAATTAATGTAGCAATTAAACATGCAAAAATTTTAAAAAATGCTGGATGCGATGTGTTCTTTATAAATATGGATGATAATAACAATGATGTTATTACTAAAGATGGAAAAGTAAGTGTGATAAAGTATAAAAAAACATTCTTTTCAGGTAAAATAAATACATTGGTAGCTACTTTATGGTCAACCTTAGATTTTGTTAAAGAATATCCAAATGTTTTAAATAGATGTTATCTTGTTCAAAATTTTGAAACAAACTTTTTCGAAAATGGAAATTATTTAAAAATAATGGCTAATGCAACATATAATTCGTTTGTGCCTATTAATTATTTAACTATTTCAAAATGGTGTCAAACGTGGCTAGAAGAAGATTACAAAAGGGAAAGTAAATATGCTCCAAATGGAATTGACTTAAAACAATTTCCTTTCAGAGAAAGAACCTTTAAAAATAAAATAAAAATTTTAGTTGAAGGAAATAGTGCGGATTATTATAAAAATGTAGATGAGAGTTTTAGAATAGTTGCAAAACTTGACAAAAGCAAATATGAAATTAACTTTTTATCATATCAAGGCAAACCAAAAGATTGGTACTATGTTGATAATTTTATGCACAAAGTGCCATATGATGAAGTGGGAAAGATATATTCTAGTTGTGATATTTTAATTAAATCTAGTATATTAGAAAGTTTCTCATATCCACCTCTTGAAATGATGGCTACTGGTGGAATCGTAGTTGTAGCACCGAATGCAGGAAACGTTGAATACTTAGAAGACGAATACAATTGTTTATTTTATAAGCATGGAGATATAGAACAAGCAGTAAAACAAATAGACAGAATAGCAAATGATGAAAAATTAAGAGAAAGGCTCATATTAAATGGACAGCATACTGCTAGAAGTAGAGAATGGTCTAGGCTAGAAAATGATGTAATAAATTTGTATATTTCGGAGGAGAAAAATAATGTCTAAAATTTGTTCCAAAAATTTTTTTATTTATTGTGCTCTTATTTTTGGCATAATATTAATAATGATTATACCGCCATTTCAGTCACCAGATGAAGACAGTCATTTTAAAAAGGCTTATCTCATATCTTATGGCAAACTCTTTCCATCTTCACAAGATGGAAAAGTAGGAGACTATCTCCCAGATAATATGATTCATTATATAAATGAAAAACTGAATTTTATAGGGGATAGGGATAAGAAATACACATATGGAGAATTGATAATAGATGATAGATTACCACAAGACTATTCAGAACAGACTTTTCAGAGTTTCTCTACTGCAGAGGTGACTCCGGTTGTATATATAGCACCAGCAACAGGAATATTAATTTCTAGGATTATGATGCCAATAATTGGATTGGAAGGAATATCTATAACAACAATGCTATATTTTGCTAGATTTTTTAGTTTATTACTATATATAACAATAATAGCCATAGCTATAAAGATAACACCAATTCTGAAAAAGACTTTTTGTATGATAGGGTTAATGCCAATGGCTTTATCATTAGCAACAGCTATTTCATATGATAGTGTACTCATAGCAATTTCACTACTAAGTACAGCATTAATTTTAAAATTGATATTTGATGACAATGTGAAAAAAGTTAATTATAAATATATTATAGCATTTGGAATTATAGGATTTATATTATTATCAGTAAAAACGGTATATATAACAGTATTATTACCTTTAATATTTGTACCAAAAGAAAAATATGATAAGGGTAATAAAGGAATGATAAAATGCTTTTTTACTATAGCAAGCATAAGCCTTGGAATTTATATTTTAAATAAGTTACCATCAGTATTTTTAGATAAAAGTACAACAAGTGATAGTATTGCAGCTAAAGAACAATTGAATATGATACTACAATATCCTATATATTATTTGAAAATCTGGATAAAATCAATGATAGATAATAGAAATTATTATTATTCAGGAATTTTTGGGGTATTTGGATTATCAGATACATATGTATTAACCTTGTATACTGTAATTTATAGTATTGCTTTCTTTATAATTGGTTTATCAGATACTAGTTTATCTGATAAAAAATTTAATTGGAAATATAAAACTTTATCACTATTAGGAATATTAGTATCTATATTTGGTATTTTCCTAGCAATGTATGTATTTTGGACAAGTGTATTAGATGGATATGGTGTTGGAGCACAAACAATTACAGGAGTGCAAGGAAGATACTTTTTACCATTACTTCCTATGTTTATTGTATTATTATCAAACAGTATATTAGAAAGAAATGAAAAAGTAAAAAATATATTAAAGAAGATTTTGGACAATAGTTATTTAGTTTTCTTTACAATATTAATAGTTTCTAGTTTCACTATTCTATTAAGATTCTGGTGCTAAAGTAAAAAATATAAAATGGAGTGTAATATGGAGAAAATAATATTAATAATACCAGCTTATAATGAAGAAAAAAATATTTTGGATACTGTAAAAAATATAAAACAAGTTGATGATAAATTAGATTATATTGTAATAAATGATGGATCTAAAGATAATACTTTACAGGTCCTAAAAGAAAATAATATAAAACATATAAATCTAATTCAAAATCTAGGTATTGGTGGAGCTGTGCAAACAGGATATAAATATGCATATGAAAATAATTATGATATAGCAGTGCAATTTGATGGAGATGGACAACATGATGTAAGATATGTGAAAAAGATATGTGAACCAATAATAGCCGGTAAAGCTAATATATGCATTGGTTCGAGATATCTAGATAATTCAACAAGCAATTTTAAATCTACTTTTATGCGTAGATTGGGAAAAAATATAATATCAATTATTTTAAAAATATGTATTAAAAGTAAAGTTACCGACCCTACTTCTGGATTTAGAGCAGTTGATAAAAATATTATAAAGTTATTTGCAGAAGATTACCCTACTGATTATCCAGAACCAGAATCTCTAGTAAATGTTATTAAAGAAAATTATAAGATTTTGGAGGTACCTGTAAGCATGAACGAAAGAAAAGAAGGTGTTTCATCAATTCATGCATTTAAATCAGTTAATTATATGATAAAAGTTTCAATGGCAATAATAATAGATAGTTTGAATAAGAAGATAAGGAGAAATTAATATGACACTAAATTTAAAAATTGGAATAGTTGTTGTAATTACATTAGCAATATGTATAATAGTTAGAAACATTAAAAATAAAAAATTACAGTTGTCATTTTCTATATTTTCTATACTAACAGGTATAGTATTAATTGTAGCATTATTAATTCCATCTTTAATAGAAAAAATTTCTGATTTACTTGGTTTTGAAATTGCATCTAATATGTTATTTTTTATATCTATATTTGTAATATTTTATTTGATTTTTAGATTAATGATTATTGCTTCTGATGAATACAAAAAAAGTGTAAAATTGATTCAAGAAATATCTATCTTAAAAAATAGAGTAAAAGATTTGGAGGATAAGCTAAATGAAAAATAGTGATAATCAGATAAAATTGTCAATTGTTGCATTAGTATATAATCTGGAGAAATACTTACCTAGATGTTTAGAATCTTTAGTAAATCAAACATTAGAGGAGATAGAGATACTTTGCGTAGATGATGGCTCTACAGATAGTGCACCAGAAATAATAGAAGAGTATCAGAAAAAATACCCTCAGAAAGTGAAGGTATTTCATAAAGAAAATGGAGGAGAATTTACTACAAGAAATTATGGTTTGGAAAGAGCTATTGGAGAATATATTACTTTTGTAGATACAGATGATTATGTAGAACCAACTTGGGCAGAAAAGTTATATAAAGCAGCAAAGGAAAATAATGCGGATTTATCTGTTTGCGGATTTGAAAGGATAGATTTAGAGACAAATAAAGTAGTATCTAGAGATATGATGGGATTTGGAAATATAGTTAAAGAAATAGTACCTGAAGATGATTTTATTTTATTTATTAATCCGGCACCATGGAATAAGATATATAAAAGAGAGAAAATAAAAGATTTAAGATTTTTACCGTTTAGAGGATTTAATGATACAATATTTTTAGCTAGTAGTTATACTAAAATAAATAGAATAGCCTTTGTATCAGAAGTTTTATACCATTATTATTTACGTTATGATTCGCAAATACATACTGTAAATTCAGAAGATGTAGAGAACTTAAAAAAGTACTTATTAGAAGTTAAAGAATTATATATAGAATCTGGAAAATATGATGATATGAAATATATTCTAGATATGATGTCTTTTATTCATTTAGGAATATCAGTAATGTACAGAGCATCATATGATAAAAAAATTGATATAAATAAAATGCTAAAAGAAACAATAAAATATTTGGATGATAATTTTTCAACTTGGAGAAAATCACCGTTTTTAAAATTATCTTATTCTGTAAAAAAAGGAATAAAACATATAGGATTATGGGGAATTTCGAAATTGTATAAATGGAATATGCCTATAATATATATAAAATTGTATAGATTTACTATTGACAAGTTAAAAATAGATATAAAGTGGTGAAAATTTTATATATTACTATATTAATATTAAAATAAATTTGGTAGCTATTATGAACGAAATTAGTTAATTTAATCGAGGAAATTATTATGTATGAGTCAACACCAAAAAAACTGAACATATTAGAAATTATTTTGATTTTAGGCCCAGTTATTGATGTATTAACATCATTATCACAAAGGAAATTAGAATTAAATATCTCAATTGGGTTAATTGTAAGAGCTTTTTTTATATTTTTTATGGTAATGTATGTATTTTTTAGAAGCACATATAAATATAAAAAACAAAGTATTATATATTTGATAATAATATTACTATATATGGTATTATTTACTATTAATATATATATAAATAAAGGAATAGAAAGTCTTTTATTTGAAGTAAAAGACCTAATAAAAGCTTTCTATTTTCCTATATGTATTATCACTATTATAAATTATATAAAAACTATTAATTATAAATTAAATATAAAAATATTTTCTTGTGCTATACTAGAATATATAACTTTATTATTCATACCACAAATATTAGGATTAGGGTATGAAAGTTATGCTGAAGACAAGATAGGAACTATTGGTTGGTTTTTTTCGGCCAATGAGATTAGTTCTATTTTAGGGATTTTAATTATATTTGTAATATTTAGTTATGATTATATAAAAAATAAATTTTTGTATGTTGCAGTAGTAACATATAGCATATATAATATTATGCAGATAGGTACGAAGGTACCTGCAATAGCAGCATGTATATGTATTATATGTTTTATATTAATAAACTTTATTAGATATATCATGAGTAAAAATAAAGAAAAGATAGTTGCTATGACATTTGGCATCTCTACACTAATAATTTTTATAGTAATATTTTTTACGTCTCCAGTTTATAAAAATCTAGAAATATATAGAGACTACTTAATTAGTATTAGAGAAGTAAATGATAATGTAATACAAGATAAAGATGTATATGAAACAGATGAACCAAATTATATAGAAGAAAATCAAAATAATTATGAGACTGAACAAAATAATAAAATTCAAGATTATACAGATAATAAAGTTTTAAATGAGCAAGAAATCGCTACTATAATACATAGTGGTAGAGCAGAAAACAAAGATGAAATACAAGCAAAATTTAATAATTCATCATATAAATATAAAATACTAGGTTTAGGAAAAGTTAATTTAGAAGAAAAATCATATTACTTAATAGAAATTGATTATTATGATATACTATTTAATTTTGGTTATTTAGGATTTATTACATATTTTATACCAGTTTTAGTGCTTTTATTAGCAATTCTAAAAAAGATAAATCTAGATTATATAAAATCAATTATAAGTGATAATCATAAATGTTGTTATATTATAGGTTGTGTTAATGCTTTACTTTTAGGAGCAATTTCAGGACATACTCTAGTATCTCCAGCAGTTAGTATATATATTGCAATAATGCTGATAGGTTTATATGTTGATAACAAATGATGTGCTTTCAGAAAGGATTTGTATTTATATGAAGATAACGATATTAGCTCTTCATTTAGGATATGGAGGGATAGAGAAATTTGTTTGCAATATAGCAAATATGTTTATAAAAGAAAATAATGTAGAAATTGTCTCTGTGTATAAATTATATGATAAACCACCATTCTATGTGGATGAAAAGATTAAAATTACATATTTATTAGAAGACCTAAAACCTAATCGAACAGAATTCTATAATAGTATAAAGTCTTTTAACATAATAGAATTTCTAAAGCAAACATATAAATCACTTAAAATTTTATATTTAAAGAGATATAGAATGAAAAAAGCTGTAAAAGATATAGGTGATGGAGCTGTTATATCAACTATATATGCTCATAATAAGTTAATATCTAAATATTGTAAAAAATCTATAAAAAAGGTGGCTACAGAACATAACTATAATGATAATAATAAAACATATATAAAAAAAGTAATTAATTCATGTAAAAATATAGATTATCTTATTATTGCATCAAAACAATTATCAGAAATCTATTATAATAAAATGAAAAATTGTAAAGTTATAAATATACCATTATCGTTAGATTATATACCTGATAAAGTTTCAAAACTCAATAAAAAAAATATAACATATATTGGCAGATTGTCAAAAGAAAAATGTGTGATTGACTTAATTGATATATTTAAAGAGATATATAAGAAAGACTCAGAAGCAATTTTAAATATAATAGGCGATGGTGAGGAAAAGAGTAATATTATAGTTAGAATAGAGGAAAATAATTTAAGTGAAAATATAATATTACATGGGTATAAATCAAAAAGTGAAATAGAAAAAATATTATTAGAAACAAGCATAGGTATAAATACGTCATATACAGAGTCTTTTGGACTAGCCATATTAGAAACATTTAGCTATGGAATTCCATGTGTAGCATTTGATAGTGCCGAAGGCATGAGAGAAATAATATCTAATGGTAAAGATGGTTATATAATACCCAATAGAGATTTTAGTATGATGGCAGATAGAATTTTAGAGCTTATAAATGATAGTGATAAACTGAAGGAATTTGGTGGATTTGCAAGAGAAAAGAGTCTACAATATGAAACGGATAAAATAAAGCTAAAATGGTATAACATACTGAAGTAAAGTGGAATAAAGGAGAAAATGATGAAAGAAGAAAGGAAAAAAATTATGGGATTATTTGTTGTTGGGATATACATAATATTATCTATATCTGGTTTAGTATTAATGAAATTAGGTGGGAATTCTGGAAATATTCAATTCAATAGTGGAGATATTTCTTTTTCAATAAACTGGATAAGTGCTATTGGTTTTATATGTTATATTTGTAGTTTTTTATTATTTACAAGGATTGTTGTAATGTTTGATTTAAGTTATATAATGCCGTTTACTACAGGAATAGTTCAAATTCTATCATTAGTTGCAGCTTCAGTAATATTTAAAGAGCAGATATCAAAGCAAGGAGTTATTGGAGCAATAGTGATAATAATAGGTATAATAATAATGAATATGCCAAAAAAGTGAATTAATTTAAGCTAGAAATAAAAACAATGCGAATATCATCTTTATAATAATAAATGTATAATATTGAAGAAAAAAATTAATATCTTATTTAGAAGTACAAGAAAAATCTTGTACTTTTTTATATTTAATGATATTATAAGAAAGTAAAAACAAGAAATGGGGGTAATAAGATGAAAATATTAATAACAGGTGCCAATGGAATGCTTGCAAAATCCGTAAGAACTAAATTATCAGATCAAGAATTAATCTGTACAGATGTAAAAAACCTAGATATAACAGATTTAAAAGCAGTACTAGAATTTGTAGAACAAACAAAACCTGAATACATTATAAATTGTGCTGCATTCACAGCAGTAGATAAAGCAGAGACTGCTGGCAAAATAGTAGAACAAATAAATGCAGAAGGACCTAAAAATTTAGCGATAGCAGCAGATAAATTAGGGGCAATATTAATTCATATAAGTACAGATTATGTCTTTGGTGGTAACTTGGAACTATCAAAGTCATATAAAGAAAATGATATTAAATCACCAGTAACAGAATATGGAAGAACAAAATTATTAGGAGAACAAGCAATACAAGAAAATACTAAAAAATATTATATTTTTAGAACTGCTTGGTTATATGGAGATGGAAATAACTTTGTAAAAACAATGTTAAAATTGGGCAAATTGAAAGATGAAATAAATGTTGTCTCAGACCAACATGGAAGTCCAACATATGCAGAAGATTTAGCTCAAATAATAAAAGAAACAATAGAAAAGAAAATTCCGTATGGAGTATATCATACAACAAATGAGGGATATACAACTTGGTATGACTTTACAAAAGCAATATTTGAAAAAGCAAATATCACATGTAAAGTAAATCCCGTAACAACAGAAGAATATATAAAAATGATGAATGTGGAACAAGCAAAGAGACCAGAAAATTCACAATTATCAAAAGAAAAGTTAAATTCTGTTGGAATAGAAATTCCAACTTGGCAAAATGCATTAGATAGATATTTAGAAATTGAATTAAATGTACAATAAATTTATACAATAAAAATGTATTTTTAATGTATTTAGAGAGGAAGGATGAATTTAGTGAAAAATAGAAAAGGAATAATTTTAGCTGGTGGAAGTGGAACAAGATTATATCCATTGACAATAGCTATATCAAAACAGATAATGCCAGTATATGATAAGCCAATGATATACTATCCACTATCAGTACTTATGAATTCTGGAATAAGAGATGTATTAATAATATCAACACCAAGAGATATTGTAATCTTTAAGACTTTATTAGGTGATGGATCTCAATGGGGAATGAGTTTTGAATATAAAGTCCAAGAAAAACCAAATGGATTAGCAGAGGCATTTATAATAGGTGAAGATTTTATAGGAGAAGACAATGTTGCTATGATATTAGGTGATAATATGTTTTATGGAGAACACCTATCAGAAAAATTAAAAGATGCAACTGAAAGAGATGATGAATCTACAATTTTTGGGTATTATGTTAAAGATCCAAGAGCGTATGGAGTTGTAGAAATCGATAAAAATGGAAAAGCAATATCAATTGAAGAAAAACCTGAAAATCCAAAGTCCAACTATGCAGTACCAGGATTATATTTTTATACAAATGATGTTATTGAAATTGCAAAAAGTGTAAAACCATCTGCAAGAGGCGAATTAGAAATAACGTCTATAAATGAGGCATATATGAAAATGGGAAAACTAAAAGTAGAGAAACTAGGAAGAGGAATGACTTGGTTTGATACAGGGACACATGATGCTCTTTTAGAAACAGCAAGCTTTGTTCAAACAATAGAAAAAAGACAAGGAATGCAAATTAGTTGTCCAGAAGAAATAGCATATAAAAATGGATGGATAACAGCATCAGAATTAACTAAATTGGCTAATATATATATGAAAACCGATTATGGAAGATATTTAAGAGATTTAGCAGAAGACAAATTTGGAGAAGAGTAATACAACAAGAGAATTATCTAAAATTTAAATTTTAAGGAGAAAATTATGGGAAAATTTAAAAGAACAGATACATCAATAGAAGGTGTATGCATAATAGAGCCTACAGTATTTGGAGATAATAGAGGCTATTTTATGGAAACATATAACAAAGAAGATTTTAAAGAAATTGGTTTGAATTATGATTTTGTACAAGATAACCAATCAAAATCTAGAAAAGGTGTTTTAAGAGGTTTACATTTCCAAAAGGAAAATACACAAGCGAAATTAGTAAGATGCATAAAAGGTGAAGTCTTTGATGTTGCAGTAGATTTAAGACCAAAGAGTAAAACTTATGGAAAGTGGGAAGGTGTTATATTAACAGAAGAAAATAAAAAAATGTTTATGATTCCAAAAGGATTTGCACATGGTTTTTTAGTATTATCGGATGAAGCGGAATTTGCATATAAATGTGATGATATATATAACCATTTATCAGAAAGTGGACTGAGATTCGATGACCCAGATGTAAATATTGTTTGGCCAATGGGAGATTTAAAAAAAGAAGATTTGGTAACATCAGAAAAGGATGCTATGTGGCCGTCTTTAAAAGAGTTAAAAACAACGGATTTATTTAAAAATTTATAAAGCTTTGAGAAAGGAAAATTAAATATGAAAAATATACTTATAACAGGAGCTGCAGGATTTATTGGGAGTAATTATGCAGAATTTATGGCAAATAAATATCCAGAATATAATCTAATAATATTTGACAAACTTACATATGCTGGAAATATTAATAATTTAGAAAAGGTAAAAGATAAAATAACATTTGTACAGGGAGATATATGTGATTTGAATAAAGTCACAGAAGTGTTTATCAAATATGATATAGATGCAGTTGTACATTTTGCAGCAGAGTCACATGTGGATAATAGTATAAAAACTCCATTCATATTTACAGAAACAAATGTGATAGGGACACATACATTATTAGAAGTGGCAAAGAGAATATGGGGAGAGGGAAGCTTAAATAAATTTGTACATATATCAACAGATGAAGTTTATGGAACATTAGGAGAAGAGGGGTATTTTACAGAAAAATCTGCGATTAAGCCTAATAGTCCATATTCGGCATCAAAAGCAAGTTCAGATTTAATAGCTTTAGCATATTGCGAAACATTTAAAATGAATGTAAGTGTAACAAATTGCTCAAACAATTATGGACCATATCAACATAATGAAAAACTAATACCGCATATGATTAAATTAGCATTAAAAGATGAAAGATTAACTGTATACGGAGAAGGATTAAATATAAGAGATTGGTTATATGTAGAGGATCACTGTGAAGCTATTGATTTAGTATTACATAATGGAAAAGCAGGTGAAAGATATAATATAGGTGGACACAACGAAAAGAGAAACATTGAAATTGTTAAGTTAATATTGAAATATTTAAACAAACCAGAATCTTTAATTCAATATGTTGAAGATAGAAAAGGTCATGATTATAGATATGCTATTGATCCAACGAAAATAAAAAATGAACTAGGATGGAGTCCGAAAACAAAATTTGAAGATGGAATAGTAAAAACTATAGATTGGTATTTGGAAAATACAGAATGGTTAAAGTAATTAATCTATAAGTACAAAGCAAAAATAACTCTTAAGTGAGGGAAGTTTCATAGAATTGAAAAGGCATCAATAATGTTCAATATAAGAAGAATATATGAAGGAAAAAGTTCACAATATATTATACATAAAAAATAGATATTTAAGATTAATAAGTGAGGTTGAAAACTATGTGGGGAGATATAGCAATAGCATTTCTTTTAGCATTTATTACAGCATTTGTAATTACACCTTATACAATAAGACTTGCAAAAAAAGTAGGAGCAATAGATATGCCAGAAAAAAGAAGGATTAATGATACACCAATACCAAGACTTGGAGGACTTGCTGTAATTGCTGGATTTTTAGTTTCTTCTGTATATTTAGTAATAGCAATGACTATAGAAAAAAAGATAATACTGCAAGGTCAAGAGCAATATTATTTAAAATTAATAGGTTTTCTTCTAGGAATTATAGTTTTAGGAATATTTTGCTATATAGATGATGTAAAAGGATTGCCAGCCATTGTAAAATTAATAGGACAAATAATTGCAGCTTCCATTGTTGTTTCTTTTGGTATAAGAATAGATGAAACAAATATCGAATTTATAGATAATATATTAAAATCTAATGAAATATTTGTATACATATTAACAATTGGATGGATTGTTGGAATTACTAATGCTATTAACTTAATTGATGGCTTAGATGGATTATCTTCAGGCATAACATTAATATCATGCTTATCTTTAGTGATTATTTTTTCACTAAATTATTCACCAGTTATTGCTATTGTACTAACTACAGCACTAGCTGGTGCTATTGTAGGATTTTTACCATATAATTTTAATCCTGCAAAAACATTCATAGGAGATACTGGAGCACAATTTTTAGGTTTTTGTTTAGCAATTATTTCAATTTTAGGAATAGCTAAAACATATACAGCTATTGTTTTAGTTGCACCTCTAATTGTACTAGCCTTACCTATATGTGATACATTATTTGCTATTGTTAGAAGAGTTATAAAAGGAAAATCACTAAAAGCAATATTTTCTCCAGATACAGGTCACTTACATCACAAATTAATGAAAAGAGGATATACACAAAAACAAGCTGTTTTAATTCTATATGCAATTAGTGCAACTTTAGGAATGTTTGCAATTATTTTACTAGAAAGTGGAATTTGGAAAGCAATATCTTTTGCTTTGATGGTTATTGCTATATTTGCAATAGGATATAAAGATTTAAAGAAAATGGTGAAATGAGTAGGTGATAAACATGAATGAAGAAAGAATAATTAGTCCTGAATTAGAAGGAAATACTGAAGAAAGATTAGAAAACTCATTAAGACCTAAAAGGTTAAATGATTATATAGGTCAATCTAAAGTAAAAGAAAATATGAAAATATATATTGAGGCTGCCAAAAAAAGAGGGGAGCCTCTTGATCATGTCTTATTATATGGACCTCCTGGTCTTGGTAAAACAACTTTAGCAGGTATTATTTCCAATGAAATGAATTCAAATATTAAAATAACATCAGGACCAGCAATAGAGAAAGCAGGAGATTTAGCAGCACTTCTTACCAATTTATCAGAATTTGATGTTTTATTTATAGATGAAATACATAGATTAGATAAAAGTATAGAGGAAATACTATACCCAGCTTTAGAAGATTTTACTCTAGATATAATTATAGGTAAAGGCCCAACTGCAAGGTCAATTAGATTAGATTTACCAAAGTTTACACTAATTGGTGCAACTACTAAGGTAGGTTCTTTGTCTACACCACTAAGAGATAGATTTGGAATAGTAAATAGATTGGAATTATATAGTATAGAGGATTTAGCAACTATTATAAAACGTTCTGCAAATATATTAAAAGTAGATATAGATAATGAGTCCGCAGAAGAGATTGCGAGACGTTCAAGGGGAACCCCAAGAATAGCAAATAGATTATTAAAAAGAGTAAGAGATTATGCAGCAGTTTTAGGTGATGGAAATATAACTTTAAAGCTAACAAAAGTTGCCTTAAATCAATTAGAAATAGATGAAATGGGATTAGATGATATAGATAGAAAAATACTAGAAACAATGATAATAAAATATCAAGGAAGACCAGTTGGAATAGATACTTTAGCAACAACTATAGGAGAAGAAGTATCTACTATAGAAGATGTATATGAACCATACTTAATTCAAATTGGGTATATATCTAGAACTGTAAGAGGAAGAATAGCACTTCCAGCGGCATATAAGCATTTAGGAATAGAATTTGAAGGATAGAGGATTTTTATGGAAAATATAGCAGTACTAATACCTTGTTATAATGAAGAATTAACAATAGAAAAAGTAATAAAAGATTTTAGAAAAGAATTACCAGATGCTAAGATTTATGTTTATAATAATAATTCGAAAGATAAAACTTGTGAAATAGCAAAAGAAAATGGAGCCATTGTGAGAAATGAATATAATCAAGGCAAGGGTAATGTTGTAAGAAGAATGTTTAGAGAAATAGATGCAGATATTTATGTTATTGTAGATGGTGATGATACATATCCTGCAGAAAAAGTACATGAACTAATCGAACCAGTAAGAAATGGAATAGTAGATATGTGCTGTGGTGATAGAATATCAAATGGTTCATATAAAAAACAAAATAAAAGAAATTTTCACAAAATTGGAAACAGTGTAGTAAAAGATGCAATAAATGTAATGTTTAATACAAATTTAAAAGATATAATGACAGGATATAGATGTTTTAACAAAATGTTTGTTAAAAATATGCCTGTTATGAGTAAAAATTTCGAAATAGAAACAGAAATGACATTATATGCATTAGATAGGAGAATGATCATAAAAGAAATACCTATCGATTATAAAGATAGACCAAATGGAAGTGAATCGAAATTAAGTACTATTAAAGATGGAATAAGAGTATTAAATACAATAATAAAAATGTTTAAAGATTATAAACCATTTAAATTTTTTGTTACAATTGCTCTAATATTATTTATTCTAGGCTTAATAATAGGTAGTCCAGTTATAGTGGAGTTTATAAAAACTGATTACATTACTAAATTACCATCAGCGGTACTTGCAACAGGACTTGTAATATTGTCAGTTATTGTAGCACAATGTGGAGTAATATTAGACACAGTAGTTAAACATCAAAAACAGAGAGATGAACTAAATTTAATAAACTATTATCAAATGGAAAATAAAAATAGAAGGTGAGTTTCATGAAATTGTTAATGCATACTTGTTGTGCACCATGTAGTGTATATTGCATAGAACACTTAAGGAAAGAAGGAATAGAGCCAACACTATATTGGTATAACCCCAATATTCATCCATATACAGAATATAAATTGAGAAGAGATACATTAAAAGATTATAGTGAAAGTATAAATGTAAAAGCTATATTTGAAGAAGAATATGGCTTAGATTCATTTTGCAAAAATGCAATTAATGATTTAAATAATAGATGCATGAATTATTGTTATAAGGTAAGACTAGAGCGAACAGCAAAGTATGCAAAAGAAAATGGATATGATGCAATAACCACAACTCTTTTTGTAAGTCCATATCAACGACATGAAATACTAAAAGAAATGATGCAAGAGATTGCAGATAAATATGGTTTAGAATTTGTATATAGGGATTTTAGAATAGGATTTAGAGAAGGACAAGCAAAAGCAAGGGAGATTGGTTTATATATGCAAAAATATTGTGGTTGTATTTTTTCAGAGGAAGAAAGATATTATTGCCACAATCAAGAAAGGCAAGACATACCAACGGATTTGCAGGTAAAAAGAATAGAAAATAAAGAAGATTATATGGACTTACTTTTGGAAGCAGATCCATCAAAATCTAGCATTATGAAGTATTTGAACGATTCTGATGTGTATGGATTAAAATTAAATGATGAAATTATTTCTTTGGCAGTAATTTTGCCTATTTCCCATAAAACATTAGAATTAAAAAACTTAGTTACAAAAAAAGAATACAGAAATAAAGGCTATGCAAAAAGATTATTAAAACATCTATGCGGTAATTATAAACAGAAATATGATAAGATGGTTGTTGGAACAACAGAAAATAATATTCCATTCTATGTTAAACAAGGATTTGATAAGTATGAAAAGACAATAAAAAATTATTTTATAGATAGCTATGATGAAGAAATAAAAGATGGAGATTTGATTTGTACCGATATGATATATTATTCAAAAAATTTGCACTAATCCACAGTGTCTACGTAGATATTATAAAATAAAAAACATAAAAACTAATTACTAGCTTAATTAGTTTTCATGTTCTTTATTTTTATAATAATAGGAAAGTAATTGTACACAATATGTTCTTTAAATCCATTCATCATATTTTCTAATATATATTTTTTTAGCAATTGATGCTAAAATACAATATAAAAATGTTACTATAAAAATTAATAAAATATATTCTAAAGGAATTGCAACTAATCCAAGCAATGTTCCAATATTAGTAAATGGAATTAAAAATCCAACAACTATAAGTAATAAAGAGGATAAGTATACTATTTTATTAGCATTACTTTGAAAAAATGGTATTTTAGCTGTTCTAATAATATGCATTCCAATTAAGTTAGAAAATATACTATAAGAAAACCATATAGTTTGAAAAAGAGTAACTTCTCTTACTTGGAAAACAAACCATAATAGAGCAAATACAATTAGGTCAAAGATTGAACTAATAGGTCCCATAAAAAGCATAAATCTTTTTAAACTCTTTACACTAAATTTTTTTGGCTTTTTAATTGCTTCAGTATCAACATTATCAAGAGGAAGAGTCATTTGTCCAAAGTCATACAAAAGACCTTCTACTAATAGTTGAATAGGAGTTTCTGGCAAAAATGGAAGAGCAACACTTGCTATAATAACAGATAAGACCTCACCAAAATTAAAACTCGTTGCCATTTTTATATATTTCATTAGATTTACAAAAGTTTTTCTACCTTCAGTAACACCATCAAGCAAAACATTTAAGTCTTTTTCTAGTAAAATAATATCAGCAGATTCTTTTGCAATGTCAACAGCTGTATCAACTGATATACCAACATCAGAATTGGTAAGTGAAGGGCTATCATTTATTCCATCACCTATATAACCAACAACATTACCAGCAGATTTAAGTAGTCTTACAATTCTTGCTTTTTGTATAGGTGAAAGCTTAGCAAAAATATTATTTTTTCTTAAGATTCTTAATAATGCAGAGTCTGTAAGCTTTTCAAGCTCACTACCTAAAATAATATTTTTAGATTTTATACCAACTTTATCACAAATACATTTTGTAACGTCTGCATTATCGCCTGTAAGAACCATAACTCTAATTCCAACATTGTGCATTCTCTTTACAGCTTCCTTTGCACTTTCTTTAGGGGGATCTAAGAAACCGATAAATCCCATAAGAGTCATATTATTTTCATCTTGAACTTCAAATTTTTTATTTTCATCCGTGCTCGATTTTTTACATACCGCAATAACACGGAGTCCATCTTTATTTAAATTCTTACTAATTGTTTGAATGCTCTTTTTGATTTCATTAGTTAGGGAAGATACTTCACCTTTATAATCTACTAGACTACAAATGTTAAGTATTTCTTCTACAGCACCTTTAGTAATAATTTCTCTTTTATTATCAGGATTTTGAACTATAACAGATAAACGTCTTCTTGAAAAATCAAATGGAATTTCATCTATTTTTATATAATCAGAAGTTAATTCATTCATGTTATGTTCCAATCCACGATTAATAATAGCCTCATCGATATTACCTTTTAAACCTATTTGAAAGCTTGAATTTAAATATGCATATTTTAATACACGTAAGTCTTCAACACCTTTTACATCTAAGTATTTTTCAAGAACGATTTTATCTTCTGTAAGGGTACCTGTTTTGTCTGTGCATAAAATATTCATTGCACCAAAGTTCTGAACAGCATCTAATTTTTTTATAATGGTCTTCTTTTTAGACATTTTAATTGCACCCTTTGAAAGACACGAAGAAAGAATAACAGGCAAAAGTAAAGGTGTAATAGCAATAGAAATTGCAACTGCAAAAGTAAATGCAATAACAATATTATGTTTTGTAAAGTTTAAAATAAATACAATAGGAATTATTATAAGCATGAACCTAATTAATAATTTACTAATACTTTCAATACCTTTTTGAAAAGCAGTTTTTGGTTTACCAGATGTTATAGTATGAGCAATTTTTCCAAAATAAGTTGAATCAGCAATTTTTATAACTATTCCTTTTGCGCTTCCAGAGATAACATTGGTTCCCATAAAGCAAAGATTATTCATATCAGCAATACTATCTAAATCTTCTGAAGTAGTTGTAATTTCAACTACCTTCTTTACTGCATCAGATTCACCAGTTAAAGAAGATTGACCTACATATAAATCATTTACATCAATAAGCCTTAAGTCTGCAGGAACCATACTACCAGCAGAGAGAATAACAACATCTCCAACTGTAATATCTTTTATTAAAATTTCTTGTTCTTTGCCATCTCGTAGTACAGTACAAGTTGTGGCTACAAGTTCTTTTAATTTATTAGCAGCTTTATTAGAACGATACTCCTCAACAAAGTCCAATAAAGTACTAGTAGTTACTAACACAAGTATTACTATTATGTTTGTGTAATTTGGAATCTCTGGAAGGTGAATGTCGGTATAACATAAAAGTATAGTTATTCCTAATAATATGGCATTAAAAGGAGTAAATAAACTTCCCAAAAAATAATTATACCATTTTTTTGGTTTAGCTTGTTTAATTACATTTAAGCCAAAATGATTAATCCTATTTGTTGCTTCTTCTGTAGTTAAACCAAGTTCATTAATATTATTCTTCTTTATAAATTCTTCTCTTGATAACAAACAATCTTGAGAATATAATTTGAAAATATTTACTTCATCTTTTGAGTTTGACAAAATTAAAACACCTCCATATTTTCTATATAAGATTATACCACTATTAAAGAAAAGTGAAACAAATTTTGCAAAATATCTTGTAAAATTATTATAATAATTTAGAGATGTACAAAAACACTTTACATAAAAATATAAATATGTTACAATATATACCATATTAAAATATTATAATTAAAAGGATGGTATTGTTATATGAAAGTAAGAGTTCCTAAACAAAGTAAAGAAGAAAGGAGGTCTGCAAATAGTAATAATTTTTTTATAGAGTTAGGAAAACCAATGGTGCAAATAGATGAGAAGATAAAAAGTCAATATGAAAAAATGGTTAAAGAATATGGAGAGCTAAGAAAATTAGATATTATCGAATATATGAAAACATCAGAATTCATTAGTTTATTTTCACCATGTACACCTCCTATAAGGAAAAGAATTAGTGAAAGTGTTTCAAGATTAGGAGAGGAAGTTATATTAAAAGATTTAGAGAATTATATAAATGATATTCAAAGTAAATATAATCTTACATTAGAAACGATTGTAGAAAAAATGAAATCTGGAAAGTTCTCATTAAAATTGAAAAGATTAGTTCCACAAAGTTTAGCTAGCATAGCAGAAAGGGCTGGTAATAAATTTATAGAGCAAAAGTCAGAAGAATTAAAAAGGCAAAGAGCAGGAGAGGAAGATATATCATTAAGTAGTGAAGATAAACCGCTAGAAGAAGGTATACAAGTAAAAAAAGTAAGTAATGATTTTACAGTAAAGTCAGTAGATAAAAAATCAAAAGAAGCTACAGGAATGACTATAGAAGAAGAACAATTTTTTGAAGAAGTAAAAAAATTCACTAATGGATTTAAATTTTTATCAAAAGATTCATTAGAGTATATTTCTGAAACTGGTAAAAGAGCTCTTAATAAATTTGATAACCTTGATAACTATATGAAATTTACACGATTACAAGAAATAGTAAGAAAAACAATGTTTTCATTAAAAGCCGACGAAGCTAGTGCTATAAATTCTATATTAACAAAATCAAATGGCAGATTAAATTCTGTAGATTTTAATGTTTTAAAAGCAAGAAAACAAGAATTAAATAGAAAAAGAAATATAAAAAGATTACAAGATGAACAAGAAATGTAAAATATAGTGAAATATATTAAAAAAAGAAGTGAACATAAAATTGTACTGAACCCAAATTGTTAGACAAATTTGTTTGACAATTTGGGTTCACTTCAATGAAAGTGTTGACTTCTATTTTTTTTATATATTTATAATAGAAAGTTTTTTGTATAGAATAAAATTAATTTATTAGTTGACCCATAAGTTACAAGTATGATAGAATTTAAACAAATTTATCATATTGTAACATAAGAGGGGAACATGAAAGAAATAAAATCATATATAATTACATTTATTATAACAGTTGTAATATTAATAGCTACTCTTATTATATCATGTATATTTCCAAGTACATTAATAAAAAGTAATGTTTTAGAATCATGCGAAATGTTTAAAAGCGAAACATGGAAAAGAGAAATAGGGTATAAGTATGCTGACAATTTTACAGAAGAATTAATGATTAACATTGCATATTCAATTGATAATACTACACCATTTTATTCAAGTCTAGTAGCTAGAAGAAATTATTTACCTGGAATAACAACAAATATATATCCAGATTCTTTGCAAGCTTTAGATGTAGCTACAAATTATGATGGAGAATATGGGGAGTCAGAGCTAGAAGAAATACTTAAAGAAAATGATATAGATTCATATGAATATACAAGATATTGGCATGGGTACTTAACTATAATAAGACCATTATTGTTATTTTTTAATATAGAGGGTATAAGATATATATTTAATTTTATTATAATATTAGCTACAATAGTTATGTTGATTTTATTATATAAAAGATTTAATATTAAGATTTTAATTATATATTTAATTGCTCTTTTAGGAGTAGATATAACTATAATGGGAATTAATTTGCAAGGTGCATTTTGTTTTATAATTGCTATTATATTTAATATTATTTTACTTCTTCAAAAAGAAATAAATATAAAAAAAATTATGAATATGTTCATGATAGTACGGAATTTTAACATGCTATTTTGACTTTTTAACTACTCCAATTATAACATTATTCATGGGAACAATAACAATGCTTCTATTACTAGATGAAGAAAGCTTTAAAGAAAAAATGAAGTTTCTAGTAAGAGCATGTTTGTTATGGGGGATAGGATATATTTTAATGTGGATGCTAAAATGGACTATAACAGATATAATATATCAAAAAGATACATGGAAGATAGCAATATATCAAACAATTTTTAGAATAAATTCTGTTCAATATAATGGAGCCAGCATTTCTCATTTAGATACTATAGCATATAACTTTAAATGGTTATTTTGTACAAATATAAAATATTTAGGAATAGGGGGGATTTGGAGTATGATATTGCCAAATCTAATTGTTATATATAAGAGAAAAATAATATTAACTAAAAAAGATATAATAAATGCAATTCCATTTTTAATTGTTGCAATCAGTCCAATTATATGGCTATTATTAATGAATAATCATTCATATTATCATTCATATTTTACATATAGAAATTTACTAATATTTTTATTAGGAATAGATTTATTTTTTATAAAGAGTATTAATATTAAACTAACAAAAAAGGAAAGGCACATAAATGAAAATTTACAAAAATAATAAAGAAAAATTTATAAAAATAATTTTTCTAATAATATCATTATTGTTATATAATTCATCAGTTTTGTTAATTAAAGAATTAACAGATCTAGATGAATTATGGAACTTTAATTTTGCAAATAATATGGCAAATGGATTAGTGCCATATAGAGACTTTAATATGATTCAAATGCCATTACTTCCAATGTTAGCCTCTGTATTTTTAAAATTATTTGGGCAAGAAGTAATTGTAATGCGATTTTTAGCAGTTTGTTTAATTACTTATATAGAAATTACTGTATTTTTAATATTAGATAAACTAAAAGTAAAAGATTATATAAAATATTTAATGTTAATATTTATATGTTATATTATTACACCATATATAGCTATAGATTATAACTATATGATACTTGCAATATTATTAACAATAATTTATATAGAGATAAAAATTTATTTAAGAAATGAAAAAATATTAGTATTTAATTCAAAAATAGATTTTATAATAGGAATACTTGCAGGGTTATGTTTTACCTTTAAACAAAGTACAGGTATGTGTATTATATTAGTATCAGTTTTTTATAAATGTTTAGAAATAAGAAATAAAAAAGATTTAAAAGAATTTATAAAAATAGTATTTGCAAGAACTATAGGAGCATTAATTCCAATAGTTATTATTTTATTATATTTAATAATTAATGGAGCAATTCGAGATTTCATAAGTTATTGTATATTAGGAATAAAAACTTTTTCGAATTATATACCATACACAAATTTAATAAAGAATTCAGAATTATGTATAAAAATTTTAAGTGTTCTAATTCCAATAATAATAATTTTAGCTTTAGGCTTATATGTAAAAAAGAAGAAAAAAATATTACTTATTTTATCAGTACATACAATAGCAAGTATGATAGTAATATATCCAATTGCAGACAATATTCACTTTTTAATCGGAATTTTTTCTGGATTTATTAGCTTATCATATTTTACAGATATATGTATAAATAAAATATTAAGTAATGAAAATATAAAAGAATTTCTAGGAATCTTTTTAAAAATAGCAACATTATTAATTAGTATAGTTTCGATATTATATTCAATAAATATATATGTAAAATCAAACAAAAACTATGAATTAAAACATTTCAGATATACATTAATGAGTGAAAATTATATAGAATCAATAAAAAATGTTGGAAATTATATAAATTTATCAGAAGAAAAAGTATATATTTTAGATGCAACAGCAGCAGTTTATATGATTCCAATAGATAGGTATAATAAAGATTATGATATGTTTTTAAAAGGAAATCTTGGTAAAGATGGAGAAGAGGGACAAATAGAAAAAATAAAAGAAGAAGAAAATGCAAAATTTTTAATAATGAATAGTAAATACAAAAGGAATTGGCAAAATCCTGAAAATGTAAGAAATTATATAATAAATAATAAAGAGAAAACAGGAGAGATTGGAAATTTTGAAATTTATGAATAAATTAAAAGAAAACAAATCTTTAATTCTAATAATATTATTAATTTTATTTGGAGCTTTTATAAGAATAGCTTTAATAGATAAAATTCCAAATGCATTAAATGTAGATGAAGTATCAGCTGGATATGAAGCGTATTCGGTACTAAATTATGGTATTGATAGAAACGGTAATTTCTTACCTGTACATTTTGTTGCTTGGGGAAGCGGTCAAAATGTGTTATATTCATATTTGATGATGCCATTTATTTTGATATTTGGACTAAATGTAGTTTCTATTAGACTTCCCATGGCTTTAATAGGAAGTCTTGCATTATTTTTATTTTATAAATTAATAAAGAATGTAGAAAATAAAAAAGTAGCGATTATAGGATTAGCATTTTTAGCAATATGTCCATGGCATATAATGAAAAGTAGATGGGGACTGGAATCTAATATACTTCCAGAATTAATTTTACTTAGTTCTTTTATATTAATTAAATATATAAAAACTAAGAATAATAAACTATTGTATTTATTTGCTGGAGTACTTGGTATTTCTACATATGCATATGGGACATCATATTTTTTCGTTCCAGTATTTTTAGGTATATCATCAATTTATTTATTATATAAGAAAAACATAAAAATAAATGATGCAATAAAAGTTATACTAATTACTAGTATAATTGCATTACCATTAATAATATTTACAATTATAAATACATTTAATTTGTCACAAATAAATCTAAGTTTTATGACAATTCCAAGGCTTACAGCTAATCGCTACCAAGAAGTGTCATCAGTATTTTCTGGGGATTTTTTGAAAAATAGTTTAAATAATTTTATAGAATCAATTAAAATATTATTATTTCAAAATGATAAATTAGATTGGAATGCCTTAAAATGGTATGGAATATGCTATGTATTTTCTATTCCATTTATGATACTTGGGATATTTGTTAATTTTAGGAAAAATGAAAATAATATAAGCAAAAATATAATAAATATTTGGTTTGTTTCCTCTTTATTGTTGATGTTTGTTTGTGAGCCTAATATTAATAGAATAAATGTAGTAATGTTTCCAATGATATATTATGTAGTAATAGGAATAAGCAAAGTTATAGAAAAATCCGTAAAAATTTTGCTAGTAGTTTTAGTGTTAATATATTTATACAGTTTTATTAGTTTTGCTATATATTATTGTAATAAAGATTTTGACGAAATGTTTGTGTTTGAGGGAGGATTACAGGAAGTAATAGAGTATGTAGATAGTAAAGATAAAAAAGTATATATAACAAATAAAATAAAAGAACCTTATATATATGTACTTTTTTACACTAAAGTTAGTCCAGTAGAATTTCATAAAACAGTTCAATATTTGACTAAAGGTAGTAATTTTGAAGTTGTAAAAAGTTTTGGAAAATATAATTTTTATATTCCATCTGAAATGGTCGAGGATGGAGTTTATGTGATAAATAAAGATGATATATGGAATGTTAATTTAGATGAGTTTGAAGTTAAAGATTTTGGAAAGTATGTTGTTTTAGAATAGTGGACTTGCTTATAGCTTGTATTGTTTTAGTGTGTGCCAGGAGTCCGGTCTAAGAAGTCTGATATATATAGTAAAAAATTCCGTTCTCGAAGGTGCTTTAGTTTAGCGCAGATTCATATTATAGGAGACACACTATAAACAGAGTCAGAAAAGAAGGCTCAAGGTCGAACTCGTTTTTTACTATATATATCAGACTTCTTAGACCTACTTTGAGCTTAATTTCTATTTTGCAAAGTACAGATTTAATTTTGCAGAGTAAGATAAATGAATATATATATTCATTTATCTGGGCTATTTTAAAGCACTATCTTATTAAAAAATGGCAATTACCCCAAAGTGTTATAAAAAAATGAACTATAATTTATTAATATAAATAGTCCGAGAAAATATATAAAGATAAAATAAATTTAGGAGGAAAAAACTTTGAGTAGACTAATAGTAATAGACGGTAACAGTATTTTAAATAGAGCATTTTATGGAATAATGGGAAGTAAAATGCTAATGACTAAAGATGGGAAATATACGAATGCAGTATATGGATTTTTAGCAATAATGTTTAAAGTACTAGAGGATTTAAAACCAGAATATATGGCAGTAGCTTTTGACCTAAAAGCTCCAACAGCTAGACATAAATTATATGAAGGCTATAAAGCAACAAGAAAAGGTATGCCAAATGAACTTGCAGAGCAAATGCCAATAATAAAAGAAATCTTGCAAGCAATGAATATAACAATAATCGAAAAAGAAGGATACGAAGCCGACGATATTCTTGGGACATTAGCCAGAATTGGAGAAAAAGAAGGCTTAGATGTTACTATTCTTTCTGGTGATAGAGATACTTTTCAACTTGCAACAGATAAAATAACCATTAGAATTCCTAGAACTAAAATGGGAAAAACAGAAGTAGACAATTTTGACAAAAATAAAGTTTTAGAGATTTATGGTATAGAACCAAAAGAATTAATAGAAGTAAAAGGTCTTATGGGAGATACATCAGATAATATTCCTGGAGTTCCAGGAGTAGGTGAAAAAACCGCTTTAAATCTAGTTAAGGAATATAAGTCTATAGAAAATTTATATAAAAAGATTGAAGCGGGAGAAGACAATATAAAAGGAAAACTAAGAGAAAAATTAATAGAAAATAAAGACTTAGCTATACTTTCAAAAACACTTGGAACAATTAATGTAGATGTTCCAATCGAAAAAAGTATTCAATCTTTAAAGAAACAAGATTGGAATAATGAAAAAGTATATGAAATTTTTAAAGAATTAAATTTTAAACGTTATATAGAAAGATTTAATTTAGAAGATAATAAAAGCTATCAAGAAAAAAATATCGAAGATTTATTTGAAATAAAAGAATTACAAATTGATGATACAAAAGAAATGGATAAAGTAATAAGAAATATAAAAGAAGAGAAGAGATTAATTTATTTCTTAGGAAAAGAAAATATATCTGATTTAAAAAAAATTATAAAAAAGGAAATAATATCAATTACTGTATATATACCAAGAAATAAAACATCATATTATATAGAAGTAAATAATATAAATGAATTTGTTTCTAAGTTTAAAAAAATCTTTGAAGATGAAAATATAGAAATATATGGATATAAATTAAATGAAGATTATGTGATGTTAAAAGAATTAGGAATAGATATGGCTAATTTAATATATGATGCTGAAATTGCGGCATATGTATTAAATCCAACTACTAAATATAATTTAGAGGAAATAATAGGAGAATATCTAGAAATAGATGTAAATGAATTTATAGAAAATGATAAAAAATCTAAAGAGGATAATAATCAAATTAATTTGTTTGATAGTTTAGATAACAATCAAAAAGATTTATATAAAAAGAGATATTCTATGTATGCATATGGAATAACAAACCTACAAAAAGTTATGACTAAAAAATTAGAAGAAATTAATAGTTTAGATTTATTCTCTAACATAGAAATGCCACTTGTAAAAGTACTTGCTGAAATGCAATTTAATGGAATGTATGTAGATAAAGAGGAATTGGTTAAATTTGGAGATAATTTAAAAGAGGGATTAAAAGAATTAACAAACGATGTTTATGAATTATGTGGAGAAGAATTTAATATAAATTCTACTAAGCAATTAGGGGTTATACTTTTTGAAAAATTAGGACTACCTGTATATAAAAAGACTAAAAAAGGTTATTCAACAGATGTAGACATATTAGAAAAATTAAAAAACAAGCATCCAGTTATAGAAAGAATATTAGAATATAGAAGTTTAATGAAGCTTAACTCTACTTATGTAGAAGGATTGCTACCATATATTAATGAAAAAACTAAGAGAATACACTCATATTTTCATCAAACTGTTACAGCGACTGGTAGAATTAGTAGTACAGAACCAAATTTACAAAATATTCCGACTAGAATCGAATTTGGAAAAAGGTTAAGAAAAGTATTTAAGCCAGAAGAAGGATATGTATTTATAGATGCAGATTATTCTCAAATAGAATTAAGAGTTTTAGCACATATATCAAAAGATGAACATATGTTAGAAGCTTTTAAAAATGATGAAGATATACATGTTCAAGCAGCATCTAAAGTGTTTGGAATTCCAAAAGAAGAAGTAACAAAAGAACAAAGAAGTTCTGCAAAAGCTGTTAATTTTGGTATAGTATATGGAATAAGTGATTTTGGATTGTCAGAACAACTAGGAGTTTCTAAAAAGAAAGCAAAAGAGTATATAGAACAATACTTAGAAAAATATAGTGGAATAAAAAAATTTATGGATGATATTGTAGAGCTTGCAAAAGAGCAAGGATATGTAGAAACTATTTTTCATAGACGTAGATACATTAAAGAACTAGAGTCAAACAATTACATGGTTCGTCAGTTTGGCGCAAGAGCTGCTATGAATACACCAATTCAAGGTACAGCAGCAGATATAATGAAAATAGCAATGATAAATGTATATAACAAATTAAAAGAAGAAAATTTAGATGCAAAAATAATATTGCAAGTGCATGATGAATTAATGATAGAATGTAAAGAAAGTGATAAAGAAAAAGTTAAAACTATATTGAAAAATTGTATGGAAAATGCTATAACTTTATTAATACCATTAAAAGTAGAAACATCTGAGGCTGATAATTGGTATGAGTGTAAATAAAACAAATGAAAATAAGGAGAGATAATATTGCCAAAACAATTAAGAAAATTTTTTGTAGGTTTAATTCTATTAATTGTAATAGCAGTTATTTTAATAAAAGTAGTAAATATACAAGATATAATAATGAAAAAAATGTATCCTAAAGAGTATTCAGAGTATGTATACACATATTCCAAAGAAAATAATGTAGATCCATTGTTAATTTTTGCTATCATAAAAGCAGAAAGTAATTTTGATTCTGATGTTATTTCACATAGTAATGCAATGGGACTAATGCAAATATTAGAAAAAACAGCTCAAGAAGTAATGGTAAATCAAATAGAAGAAGAATTTTCAAAAGATATGTTATTTAATCCAAAGGAAAATATAAAAATAGGAACTAAATATTTTTCGCGGATTGTTAGAAAAATATAATAATTATCCAGTAGCACTTGCTGCATATAATGCAGGTATTGGAAATGTAGATGAATGGATACAAAAAGGAATAATAAAAAAAGATGGATCAGATATAGAAAATATACCATATAAAGAAACTAATAATTATGTAAGAAAAATTATTAGAGATTATAAAATTTATCAAGAATTATATGATGTTTGATTTACTAGCGGAAGCATAATTGCCAAAATACCCGTCTTTTTGGCAATTACATCTCTGCTAGTAATCTTTGACAGAAAGTTTTTTGTTGTATATAATTAAAAAAATTAATAAGAAGGAGGCAAAAATATGTCAGTTTTGGTAACAGGAGGAGTAGGTTATATAGGAAGTCATACTTGTGTAGAATTATTAAATAAAGGAGAAAAAATAATAATAGTAGATAATTTTTCTAACAGTAAACCAGAAATGTTAGATAAAATTAGAGAAATTACAAATAAAGATTTTAAATTTTATGAGGTAGATTTATTAGATAAAGAAAATTTAGATAAAGTTTTTGCAGAAAATTCTGATATAGATTCTTGCATACATTTTGCAGGATTAAAAGCTGTTGGTGAATCTGTTGCAAAGCCAATAGAATACTATCATAATAACATTACAGGAACTTTAGTTTTATTAGAAGTAATGAAAAAATATAATTGCAAAAAAATAGTATTTAGCTCATCTGCAACTGTGTATGGAAAACCAAAAACAGTACCAATTAAAGAAGATTTTCCACTATCTACAACAAATCCATATGGAAGTACTAAACTTATGATAGAACAAATATTAAATGATGTATACATTTCTGACAATGAATGGAGTGTTATACTACTTAGATATTTTAATCCAATAGGAGCACATAAGAGTGGCAAAATTGGAGAAAATCCAAATGGAATACCAAATAATCTAATGCCATATATTAATCAAGTTGCATGTGGAAAGCTAGATCACTTAAATGTATTTGGTAATGATTATGATACAATAGATGGAACAGGTGTAAGAGATTATATACATGTTGTAGATTTAAGTTTAGGACACTTAAAAGCTTTAGATAAAGCAAGAAATATGACAGGTGTGGAAGCTTATAATTTAGGAACAGGAAATGGATATTCTGTTTTGCAAATAGTAAAAGCTTTTGAAGAAGCAACAGGTGTTAAAATAAAATATGAAATTACATCAAGAAGACCAGGGGATATTGCAACATGTTATGCAGATCCAAGTAAAGCAAAACAAGAACTTGGTTGGGTAGCTACGAGAGAAATAAATGAGATGTGCAAAGATTCTTGGAGATTTACTAAAAACAATATGTAACTATATTTAAGTTATTAGTTAAAAGATAATAATATCATATCTTATTGAGATAAAACCGTTATCTAGTAACAAAAGAATGAAAAAAATTAGCAGTCATGTATTGACTTTGCTAATTTTTTTATATATACTACCAAGAAATGGCCAATCATTCTTGTGTGAAAATATTTTATTCTTTATAAAATTTAAAATTTTATAAAGTTAGATTTCTATAAATAAAGAAACTTTGACCTAAAATAAAAAAACATAAGGAGGAATAAAATTATGAGTAAAAAACAATTTAAAGCAGAATCAAAAAGATTAATGGATTTAATGATTAATTCAATTTATACTAACAAGGAGATTTTTTTAAGAGAGCTCATTTCTAATGCAAGTGATGCAATAGATAAGCTACATTATCGTTCATTAACAGATAAAAATTTAGATGTAAGTAGTGAAGATTTACAAATAAAAATTGAATTAGATAAAGAAAAAAGAACATTAACAATAGAAGATAACGGTATAGGAATGACAAAAAATGAATTAGAAGATAATCTAGGAACAATTGCTAAAAGTGGCTCACTAAAATTTAAAGAAGAAAACGAGAAAAAAGAGGATATAGATATTATAGGGCAATTTGGTGTAGGATTTTATTCTTGTTTTATGGTGAGCAAAAAAGTGGAAGTAATAAGTAAATCTGTAGATTCAGAAGAAAGTTATGTATGGAAATCTGAAGGAATAGATGGTTATACAATTGAACCTAGTAATAAAGATACAAGAGGAACTACTATTATTTTAGAATTGAAAGAAGATACAGATGAAGAAAAATATAGTAGATTTTTAGAAACTTTCACAGTTCAAGAATTAATAAAAAGATATTCAGACTATATACGTTATCCAATAAAAATGGAAATGGAGCATCAAAAGAAAAAAGAAGGAAAAGAAGACGAATTTGAAACAGTAAAAGAAATAGAAACAGTAAATAGCATGATTCCTTTATGGAAAAGATCAAAAAAAGATATTAAAGAAGAAGAATATAATTCTTTTTATATAGATAAATTTCATGATTATGAAAACCCATTAAAGGTAATTCATACAAAAGTAGAAGGTACATATTCATATAATGCAATTTTATACATTCCTTCACATCTTCCATTTGATTATTACACAAATGATTATGAAAAAGGATTACAGTTATATTCTAATGGTGTATTAATAATGGAAAAGTGTGAAGATTTATTACCAGATTACTTTGGATTTGTAAAAGGATTAGTAGATAGTGAAGATTTATCTTTAAATATTTCAAGAGAAATATTGCAACAAGACAGACAATTAAAAACAATTGCTAAAAACATAGAATCAAAAATAAAAGCTGAATTGCAATCTATGCTAGAAAATAGTCGTGAAGAATATGAAAAATTCTTTGATATATTTGGTGTTCAATTAAAATTTGGAACATATAATAACTACGGGATGAATAAAGAATTATTACAAGACTTATTATTATTCCATTCATCAGATGAAGGTAAATATGTATCTTTAAAGGAATATGTAAAATCAGCTAAAGAAGGACAAGACTCTATTTATTATGCATGTGGAGAAACTATAGATAAAATAGAAATGCTACCACAAGTAGAAAAAGTAAAAGATAAGGGATATAAAATATTATATCTAACAGATAATGTAGACGAATTTGTTTTGCAAGTAGTTATGGAATATGAAGGAAAGAAGTTTGTTAATGTTTGTGCAAATAATGTAGACTTAGATACAGAAGAAGAAAAAGAAGAATTAAAAAAGATAAACGAAGAAAATAAAGATATGTTCAAAATAATGAAAGAAACATTAAAAGATTCAGTACAAGACATAAAGTTTACTCATAGATTAAAGAATCATCCAGTTTGCTTATCAAGTGAAGGTACAATATCTATAGAAATGGAAAAAGTAATGAATGCAATGCCAAATAACCAAGGAATTAAAGCCCAGACTGTTTTAGAAATTAACGAAAAACATGAAATTGCAAATAAATTAAGAAGTTTATACAAAAGTGATAAAGAGGAGCTAAAAAAATATACTAAAATATTATATGCAGGGGCAAGATTAATAGAAGGACTAACAGTAGATAATCCAACAGAAATTAGTAATCTAATTTGTGAAATATTAGCTAAATAAAGATAATTATAAATAGAAATATTAAGGCACATAGATTGATGAGAATATTATAGGAGGAAAATGGCATGACTGAAAAAGAAAAAGTAAAAGCTGGAAAGTTATATAATCCAAATATAGATAAAGAGCTAACAGAGGAAAGAGTTTTAGCAAAAGACCTTTGTTATGAGTATAACAGAATTAAACCTTCAGATATAGAAAATAGAAGAGAAATTATTAAGAAAATAATAAAAACTTCAAATGATAATTTTTTAATAGAACAACCTTTTATGTGTGATTATGGATATAATATAGAAATTGGTAATAATTTTTATTCTAATCATAATCTTATTATATTAGATGGAGCAAAAGTGGAATTTGGGGACAATGTATTTATTGCTCCTAATTGTAGTTTTTATACAGCGGGACATCCAATTAATATAGAAGAAAGAAATGAAGGAATAGAATATGCAAAGCCAATTAAAGTAGGAAATAATGTATGGATAGGAGGAAATGTTATAGTTCTTCCAGGTGTAACAATTGGAGACAATGTGACAATAGGAGCTGGAAGTGTTGTTACAAAAGATATTCCATCAAATGTAATTGCATATGGAAATCCCGCAAGAGTAATTAAAAAAATTGATAATTAAAAGGTGCTTTAAAGTTTGAAAGATGTTTATTAAGCTTTTATTTATGCATAATAATTTTCTATTTATTTTAATAAAACTAATTAACAATTATTATATAAAACTAAAATATTAACTAGTTTTATAAGTAACATTATAACATTTAGCTTAAGAAATTAATATTTCTTGAACTTGCCAAAAAAAGAAAAATATGTTAATATATAGTCTGGTGGTGCACTATTCTAGTTACATTGTCTATTACGAGGGTGGGGCTAAAAATCCACTAAAGGGCATATCGTTGAAGTTTCTTGTTTATGCGCGGAATGCCAGTTTTGTGTGTTTTCAGGAAGTAAGAAGGTAGGGCAATATGTAATGGCATACATACAAAACAGACCCTACTTTCGCGGAGGCTTAAATTGTTAATTTTTTAAGTATAACCTATATAAAGTGCCAAGACACAATATATAGTGTAGCCTGTTTTGAGTGGTAGTCTTGGGATTAATTCTAGGGCAAAAAGATATGGCCAATTTTTTTGTTTCGATAGTTATGAAATCACTACTGCAAAAGAGACTAGTAATAGGTTACAATGTATTAAGGAAAACTTCTAGAGTGTTTGTTATGTAATTAACATGAAAATTTAAGGATTAAAGTGCGGATTTAAGTGGCGATCTGGTGGCCTTGTTATCATTAGGATATTTCTTTTAAATGGAAACGGCTAAACAGTAATGTTTAGTAAGAAATAGAGAAATTCTACCAGACCTAAACCGTAGAATTTACTTAAGTTTTACCACCTATAAATTTAAATAAAATAATAGGAGAGAAATTAAGTAAAAAATGAAAAAGGAAAAAAATGTAGAAAATAAAAAAGATAATTCGGCAGTAAAATGGTTTATAACAGTTTTTATTACTACATTCATATTATCTATATTATTTTCATATATATCTACTACAGCGATAAATGGATTAGCAATAATTCCAGCAATAATTATACTAATTTTAGTTATTTTAGTAGGAATTGTGTTTGATATAATTGGTGTTGCAGTTACAGTAGGTGAAGAGTCACATTTTCATGCTAAAGCATCTAAAAAAATAAAAGGTGCTAAAACTTCTGTAAAGTTAATTAGAAATTCTGCGAAAGTTGCTAATATTTGTGCAGATGTTATAGGAGATATAGCAGGAGTTCTAAGTGGAGCTATTAGCGCAATGGTATCTATGAAAATTACAGAGAGTTTTAATTTAAGTTTCAATTTGCAATTTATAATAAGTGCTCTTGTTGCATCTTTAACAGTTGGAGGTAAAGCACTAGGAAAAAATGTGGCTCAAACCAATAGTACTAAAATTGTGAATTTTGTAGGAAATATAATGAATATATTTGATAGAAAGAAATAAAAAATATATAAAAAATAATTTAATAAAAGCTATTGACAACAGTATGAAAAGTATGCTAATATTATTGTTGTCAATAAATGCGGATGTGGCGGAACTGGCAGACGCGCTGGTCTTAGGAACCAGTGTCAACGACGTGGGGGTTCAAGTCCCTTCATCCGCACCAAAAAGTTGAAATTTTAGCTAATTTCAGCTTTTTTTATTTTTATTCAAAAATATTTGCTAGTATTGAAAATACTGGTTTTTAAGATTTTTCATTATTCAACCTATTTTCAAAATTATTAAAAAATATTCATTGTTTTTTTACTTCTGCACGGAATATGCACGGACGAATTGCACGGAAAAACAAGGTTGCAAATTACTTACAACCTTATCTATCTCTTGATTTAATTTTGTCTACAAATGAATTTGCTAATCGTTTTAACCTATCTTTTGAAAAATCAAATAATATGCTAACATATTCAAAAGTTTTATCAATATAGTCTTTAAGTTTTAAAACTTCACTTTTTAATGTTTCATTTTCTCTTTTTAATTCGTAATTTTCTAATTCTACTTTTTCAGCTTTATACACAGTTTCTTCGACTATACTTTTTATTCTAGTATATCTTTTAGCAAGTATATTGAACTTTTTAATTACTCGTCTATAATCTTCTCGTATTATTTCAATATTATTTGTATTTTTTTCTTGCTCATAGTGTTTTGTTTCTTCAAACATTTCTTGCATTTCATAATTAGTAACCTTTTTTAATTTTTCTATTGGTATATGCTCATTTTCTTCTTTGTTACCACGTTCTAAATCAAAACCAGACTTTGTCATATATAAATAAAAATTGTCTTGTAATTTTCTGTAACTGTCTTTACCTTTCCAATATTCAGAACAAGCTATTTTTCTTATTGAATTTCCGTTTTTATCTTTTTTATGAACAACAGGGATAAATAAAATATGTGAATGTGGTGTGCTTTCGTCTAAATGTACTTTTGCAGATACAATAAAATCTTCGCCTAAATTATTATAATTTGCTACAAACTTATATGCTGTTTGAAAATATCGTTTTGTTTCTTCTTCTCCAATACTTTCAAAAAAATCTTTATCAGATGTAATTATAAATTCACACATCACGTTACTTACTTTTTTTATCATACCTTGTAGATTATAATTAGTTTTTATATCTTTGAAAATCTTTTCATATGTAGAATAGGGAGCTTTTATTGAATAGTTCAATTTGGATTTTTGTTTATTTATTTCTTTATTAGAATAGTTAGTATTTTTTCTTTCGTTATGCCTATATATTCCAGATAAATTCTTCATTTTATAATTGCTATTTCTTATTATTGCATAACTCACATTTTATATACTCCTTTCTTGTTAAAGTAATGCTAGCGTAGTCATACTTATATAATCTACTTTACTTTTTATAGCTTAAATGAACACCTTTTTTCAGTGTTCTAACATACTAGAACATTAAAAATGTTCTGTATGATTAAGGGGGATTTCCCCCTTAATAAACCCCTATACAAGATTTTTTGAAATTATTTACTATTATTTGTTATTGCCATTAACAAATATATATTATAAATAACTTTCTTCAAAAATCTTGTTTATGGGAAGCCTATGTCGGTTTCCCAAACCTTTCCCACTGTATTTGTAAAATTAATTAAATAAATTTAATCAATTTTACAAATTTACCTTTCTTCAATTTCATTTTCCACCGTATTATCTAATAATTTCAAATTTTCATTTAATAGATTTTCTGCATTTACAATGTCATTGTTTATATAATAGTTATTGACTTTTTCTAGTTCACTTTCTTTATATTTATTAAAGACAGATGTATATGTGTTTAAAGTTATTGATACATCAGTATGTCCCATTAATCTTTGAAGTGCAACTGCTCTCATACCTACTTCAATACAACGTGTGCCATATGTATGTCTTAAACTATGTGAAGATATACCTGTTATTCCCATTTTGCTTAATAGTGCTTTTAATCTACTATTTGCTGTATTTGGTCGTACATAATCGTCTTTTGAAGATACGAATAACAATTTATCTTTATGTTTTTCTGCTAATATCATTTGATTTATAATTTCATTTCTAATAAATTGAGGAATTGGAATATCTCTAATACCACCATATGTTTTTGGTAAATGTTTCATAATAATTTTGCTATTTCTATCTGTTGTTAAAGTTTTATTGACAGAAACTGTATTTCTTTTTAAATTTATATCTGAACTACTTAATGCTAAAGTTTCTCAAATTCGTAAACCTAAATATGTTTCAATTAAATAAGCTACCTTATATGGCTCGATTTCAACAGGAATACTCATTAAATAATTTGTTAGTTTTTGTTGTTCTTCTATTTCTAAAGCTCTAACAGGCTTACGTATTTGTGTACTTTTTGGTCTTATGACATCTGTCATAGGGTTTCTCAAAATATATCCTTTATTTATAGCTTCTCTAAAAGTTTGATTTAATTGTTCTTTTATTTTCTTTATAACTGAATCGCTATAATCTTTTAGAGTGTTCATATAGTCTTGAATTTCTACACTTTTTATTTCATCAATATTCTTTTTAGACATTGGACATTTTTCTATATTTTTGATTGTTCTTATTAATCTAGCATAAGTTCGTTCGCCAATTAAGTTCATATCTAACTTTCTTTCTACTATTTCTCTCATAAGTTGGTTTAATGGTATTCCATTATTTTGTATAAATAGGTCATTTCCTTTTTGATATTGAATAGCTGTTAAAAAGTTTTTTGCGTCTTGCTCTGTAATAAAAGATTTTGTTTTTCTTACTTCTTCTTTACTATTTTTATCAGTAATATAATAAATACATCTAAATCTTTTATCTCTTTTGTCATAGTAAATACTACCGTTTTTATCTTTATTATTTGCCATATCTATCACCACCTAAACTCTTTTTTGCATTTTCCATATTAGGTAGGCAAGTAACATTACTTGGTTAGTTTTTCCTATATTAATAGACGGAAAATCATTTCTTCTAAATGTTTTGTAAGCAACAGTTTCGCAAATACCTAAATCGTGCATAATATCTTTTACTGTAAGCATTTTAAAAGGATTTTTCACTCGTCTTATTGTATCTATTGCCATACGTTGTTCAGCTGTTAATATTTCTTTTGTTTCAATTATTATATTTTTAGTTTCTGCATTTTGAATTTCATTATTTATTATATTAGTCAACTCTTCCATATTTTTTATTACCTTTCATATTATTTTTTACTGTTATTTTGAATAAATTTTAATATTGTAGTTTGAATACCTAAAATCATTTTCAAAACGTCATCATTTACGTTAATATTGTCATAATTGCCGTTTCTTTCTATATATGATATTTTGTTAATAGTTCTTTTAGGGGTAAATGAGCTATTATAGTTAAAACTTGCATTTCTTAAAAATTCTACATAATGGATAACTTGTTTTTTATTTAATGACTTAAACTTTTCATTTTCTCTGCAAGTTATAATAATATTGCCTCTTATGGTTTTACCAATACTTAAAAATTTTGTATTAACATATATATTAGGTTTTAAATTCTTATTGTTTTCTTTATAAATTATTGATATATCTTCATAAGGAATTATTTGTATTTTTCCGTCCTAGTAAGTTTTCAAAATTTTCTATATCATTTTTTATTTTTTGTAAGGTAGGCAATTTCCCAACTTCTTGATAAATGATTATTATTTCGTTATTCTTCATAAAAATCACTACTCTCATTTTTCAATTTCTTAAGATATTCTTGATAAGCTATTTCATCTAAATATTTTTTGTTTTTTGGGTTATCTAAACTAATGTTGCCTTTCGTAAATAAGTGATCAGATTTTTTTAAAAATTTTTTATTTGTAACTGCTTTTGATATTTTTTTCATTTTCTAAAAACTCCTTTAAAATAAATTTAATTTCTAGAAATCATAGTTGTTCGAACTGCTTTTATATTAGCATTTTTATAAATTCAAAACAAAAGAAAGAGCTGTTGCGTCAGATGCGACTAAACAGAAAAAAATTGACCTATTTTTGATAAAAAATTAAAAAGTCGCATTATACGCAACTTTTTTGAATTAATTTTTTAATATTTTTAGTAAGTTTTTAATAGAAGTGTTAAAAATCACAAAATGTTGATTTTTATGCGACCTTTATTTTAATTGAATAAAATGCAAAAAAGATACTACCAAATTTTCATTGAATAGTATCTTTAAGCAATCGGAAACGATTGTTTCTCGATTTTCCCTATCATTATTATAACACGCACAAATTTTGCTGTCAACATAAAGTCGAAAAAGTTGAGAGTTCTAAATTACAGAACTCTCATTTTGGGAAAATCGACAATTATACGTTTTGCTACGCACAACCGTCGCCGATTACTTAATAGCATAAGTTTAGCCTCCTTTCTTTTGTACTAGTACTAATATTAATCATAGTAAAACAGATTTAAGTAATTCAAATGTTAATATTAGATACATACAAAGAAAGTATAGCTAATATATAATTATCCCTTAACACATCTAATGTTAAGGGATTTTGAATACTCAAAATCTGTTTAAGCATTAGATATGCTTTTGGAAAAATTATATATATTCGGTAATCTTCCCAAGTACTATCATTACTAATAAGTACTAACTATATTATAGCAAAACTGCCATTTTTTGTCAAAGAAATGTTGTAATATAAGCTGTTACGTGTTATAATGGTTATGTAAACAACTTATATTACTTTTATTTTTGGAGGGTAAAATGTACGATATTGATTTATTGTTTATGGGAAAAAAGTTAAAGTATTACAGAAAAGCAAAAAATATGAGTATAGAAGATTTAGGTAACATTATTGGAAAAAGCAAATCAACTATTGATAGATATGAAAAACGGAAAAATTATAATGGATATAATTACAGTTTTAGAAATATGTAATGCTTTAAATATAGACCTTAATGATTTTTGTAATATGAATATGCACAATATAGAAAACAATTCAAATATTAATCCTTTCAATGCAAATTTACTTTATTTATATTATATAAGTAAAAATGGTATCATTATTTCTAGTCTTGAAATTGAAGAAAAGAAATATGCAAACTATGTACTTATGAAAAATGGATTAACAGCTAGTGGATATAAACAAGAATATACGGGAGTATTAGAAAGTAGTTATAATACAGCTTTTATCTGTCTAACAAATGCAATAAATAATCCTGGACTAGATAAGTTCCAAGCAGAAATAGATTTACACTCAAAAAGGAATAATATGTATTATGGTATTTTTCTAGGGGTTTCAGATAACACACATAAGCCAACAGCAAGAAAATGTATATTAACAAAAGATTTTATAAAGTCAAAAGAAAGATTAAATGAATTGTTTTTAGATCTACAAATAAGCCAGCAAGAAACAATAGATATTTTGAAAACAAAATACTGGGATATGAAAACTCATAATATTAAAGATTTCGTTATAAATATATAAAAGCAAAAACTCATTTACTATAATTTTTAGTAAGTGAGTTTTTATTGTTCTTATCTTTATTTTTTGAAAAAAAGTGCAAAACTTTAAGAAAAGAGAGTGTAGAAGATATATTTGAATAGTGAAAAATTATTGTATTATTAAAGGGTTAATGATATAATTTGAAAGTAAGTTGTAGGAGTGATAATTATGAAACTAAGTAATATAAAAGCAATATTTTTTGATGCCGATGATACAATAGTAGACCATAAACAATGTGAGAAAAAAGCATTAGAATATTTATTTGATAATATACAAAAAGAATATAGAAGGCAATATCAAGACATTTTCAGACCACTAGATAAAAATTTATGGGATAGTGTTGCAAATAACTCAAACCCTGTTCCAAAAGAAGAAATTCCAGAATATAGATTTAAAGAATTTTTTAATATGATAGGTTTAAAATATACTGACTACAAAGAAGCAAATAAGCTTTTTCAAGAAGGTCTTGCCAATTCAGTAGCATTAACAGAAAATGCTTATGATATAATAAAATATTTATATGAGAAAGAATATAAAATATGTGTAGTTACAAATGGGTTGGTTAAATTACAAAGACCACGAATTACAAATAGTCAAATATCAAAATATATTTCTGAAATTATTGTTTCAGAAGAAGTGGGAATAAATAAACCCAATCCACAAATATTCAATGTATTGTTAAACAAATTGAACCTAAAATCAAATCAAGTAATTATGATTGGAGATAGCCTAGAAAAAGATATACAAGGTGCAAAAAATGCTAATATTAAAACGATTTGGTATAATCCGAATAAAAAAGTTAATGACACTCAAATTATTCCAAATTATCAAATTACAGATTTATTAGAACTAAAAGAAGTATTATAATTAAAAGTTATTAGAAAAATCAAAATGTGAAATAACTTGCAATTTGTATGGGGAGATTATAAATATGAAAATAAGAAAGATAAAACTAGAAGATTTAGATGGTGTATTTGAATTATTAAATGAATTATATGAAGGTAAAATAGATTATTCTATATTTGTTGAAAAATATAAAAAAACTCTTCAAGATGATAATTCCTATAGTATTGTAGCAATAGAAGACAATAATGTAGTAGGTGTTCTTATATCAAGAATAATTAATAGATTAGCAAAGGCAAAAAACATACTTTTTATTGATGATTTAATTGTAAATAAAAAATGCAGAAATGTTGGTATAGGAAAGTTATTAATCCAAAATGCTACTACTTATGCAATAAGTAAAGATTGTGGTGCATTAGAATTAACAAGTATGATTGTAAATGTAAATGCCCACAGATTTTATGAAAATAATGGATTTGAAAAAAAACAATATAAATTTAAAAAGCATTTGGATTAAAAAATATTATTTACAAATTACAATAAGTATAAAGTGAAATAGTAAGTTGTAGGGAGGATTGTATATGAAAGAAGAAAAGAATAAGAAAGAAAATAAAATAACATTTATACTTTATATTGTAGCTTCAATATGTTTTTTCATAAGTGCTATTTTAGGCTTTGTTGATGGAAACAATATGGCTGTTACTCAACTATGTTTAGGAGCTTGTTTTTTATGTTTGTCATCAGTATATTACACCAAATATAAAGATGAAAACAAAGAAGATAAGGAAAAGAAAGAATAATATAACTTACAATTATTAAAGGAGAATAATAAATATGATAATAGTAGTAGAAAGTATTGTATTATGTATTTTATTTACAATTATGGTATATGCAATGTCAAGAAATCCAATAGCAACATTATATAATTATCCACCTAAAATACAAGAAAGAGTAAAATCTATTCCAGAGTATAAAAATAAGATTCCAACAAACAAGAATAAGTTTATTGTAAAAATCATGGCATCAATTTTTATCGTTATTATAATAAGTTTGATATTAAGATATATAAATGGCTATACAACATTTATAGAAGGATTTGGATATGGTTTCCTGATATGGACTATTGTAAATATATATGATGCACTTGTAATTGATATTTGTTGGTTTTGTCAAAGTTCAAAGTTTGTATTTAAGGGAACAGAAGATATGATAAAAGAATATCATAATTATTGGTTTCATATAAAGGAAAGTTTAAAAGGGGAAGTTATTGCAATAATAGTTTGTGTATTAGTAGGATTAGTAATTCAATATATTTTATAATATAACTTACAATTTTATAATTAGCTAGAATAAGAGCGATTTACAAGAATGTTAAAAGATTTTGCGTAAATTTCCAAAGATATTTGATAGACTATTTTTCAATATTTTATATAATAAAATGTGAAAGGAGAAATAATTATTATGGAACTAGGTAATAAAATTTTAAAACTTAGAAAAAGAGAAAAACTTTCACAAGAGCAATTAGCAGAAAAGTTAAATGTGACTAGACAAACTATTTCAAATTGGGAATTAGGACAAACTAATCCAGATATTATTCAAGCAACAGAAATATCTAAAATATTTAATGTTACATTAGATGAATTAGTTGGAAACAAAATAGAAAATATATTGATTAACAGAACTAATAATCTTGAAAAAAGTATGAAGAATTAAAAGATATTTGGAAATTAATGCTAATTGTGTTTGGTGCATTTATACTAATTGTAATTGTACCATTATTTATTAGAGTTATATTCTAGGGAGGTATTATTATGATAAATATAGTAGGAGTATTTTTATATCTAGTAATTTTTATAGTAGTTTCGTTAGTATTGTATTATATAATTAAATATGCCGTAAAATCAGCGATAAAAGAAGCAGAGCAAGAAAAAAACAGTAAATAATTATAATTTATTGAGAATTTTGGAGGTAATCTATGGTAGTTATAATATCTTTTTTTGTTATATTATTTATTTGTGTTATTATTAACTGGTATTTAAATGAAAAAGCACCAGAAGAAAAAGTTAAAGCAATATTGATAGAGAAGAAAACCTTTACTAATTTAGATGCAAATAATGTTGTGAATGTAACTTATTATCTAAAATTCGACATAAATGGTAATATTAAAAATTTCAATGTTAATCGTAGAGAATATAAAAAATATAAAGAAAAAGAAAAAGGTATGCTAATATTTAAAAGAAAGAGATTTGTTAATTTTATAATAGAATAGTCAATTAAATAATGAAAGTGAATTATAAAGGGAGCATATTTTGTTCCCTTTTCAATTACAATAAAAATGAATTGCAAATCATTGTGTCTGTATGGTATAATCATCTCAACAAGTTACAATTCTTTGAAAGGATTAAAGAAAATATGGAAGATAAGATAGTATTAAGAGATGTAAAAATAGATTTCCAAAAATTGTTACAATTAGGGTTTGTTCAAGAAAATGATTGTTACAAATGTGAAACTAAAATAATGGATAATCAATTTTCTTTAATTATAAAAATAGATATGAATAATATTGTAACTTCCAATGTTATAGAAATTTCTACAGATGAAGAATTTATGATATATAATGTTTCTAGTAGCACAGGGAAATTTGTTGGCAAAATGAGGGAAGAATATAAAAATATTATTGAAAAAGTTAAAAACACCTGTTGTTCTAAAAATATATTTAAAAGCGAATATGCCAACCTAATTATTGAATATGTAAAGCAAAAATATGATGATGATTTAGAACACCTATGGGAGAAATTCCCTAATAATGCTATATGGAGAAACAAAGATAATAATAAGTGGTATGCTGCATTACTTGTAGTTGAAAAAACAAAAATAGGAATTGAAGAGGAAGGTACTATCGAAATTATAGATTTATTATTAGAGCCAGAAAGAATAGAAAAAATAATTGATAATAAGAAATATTTTGCAGGTTATCACATGAATAAAAAACATTGGATAACTATAAAACTTGATGGATCTGTTGAGATAAATAAAATATACGAATTGATAGATAATAGTTATAAATTATCTAAAAGTAAGTAGAAACATAAATTACAATAAATAGGGGGAGATTATAATGACGGAAAAGGAAAAAATGTTAGCAGGAAAATTATATAATGCTAACTATGATGAAAATTTAATAAAAGAAAGATTAAAAGCTCAAGATTTATGCAAAGAATATAATGATTTAAAACCATCAGAGATAGAAAAAAGAATAGAAATGATTAATAAGATATTTGGTAAAGTTGGAAAAAATCCTATTGTGGAACAGGACTTTTGGTGTGATTATGGATATAATATTTCGGTTGGAGATAACTTTTATATGAATCATAATTGTATTATACTTGATGGAGCAAAAGTAGAGTTTGGTGATAACGTATTTATTGCTCCTAATTGTAGTTTTTATACAGCAGGACATCCACTAGAAATAGAGTTAAGAAATAAGGGATTAGAATATGCTAAACCTATAAAAGTTGGAAATAATGTATGGATAGGTGGAAATGTTACAGTATTGCCAGGAGTTACTATTGGAGATAATGTAACAATAGGTGCAGGAAGTGTAATAACAAAGGACATACCATCAAATGTAATTGCCTATGGAAATCCTTGCAGAGTGGTAAAAAACATTTAGTAAAACAAATTCGTAAAGGAGTAAGAAATATTGGAAATTTTAGAATTTGGAAAAGAAAATAAAGATAAAATTATTTTAATACACGGATTTGAAACACCATATCAAATTTGGGAAAAATATATTGAACATTATAAAAATATTTTTCATATTATAGTTCCTATATTGCAAGGACATAATCCAAACGAAAAAGAAGATTTTGTGTCATTTGAACAAAGTGCAAAAGATATAGAAGATTATTATATTTCTCGTTATGGGCAAAATGTGTTTGCAATTTATGGAATGTCTATGGGAGGAGTATTAACAGCACAACTTTGGGAAAATAAAAACTTAAATATAGATAAAGTGATATTAGAAAGTTCGCCTTTAATTTCTTATAATAGAATAATGACAGCAATGATGACAAAACAATATCTTATGCTAACTCATAAAACACAAGCAAGAGATAAAAAAATTATTGCTCAAGCAGTTAATTCTATTATTCCAGAAGATAAATTAGAAGAATTTTTAGAAATGATGGATAATATGTCAGACACAACAATTATTAACTATATAAGACAAATTGGAAGATATAAATTACCAAGTAATATAGATACACCTAATACAGAAGTTCATTATTATTATGGTACTAAAATAAATGAATTACTTGCAAAGAAAACAGCAAAGTATATTAGAACAAACTATTCTACTTCAAATGTAAAATGTTTTAAAGGTAAAGGACATTGCGAAGATTCCTTGCTTAATCCATCTGTTATGATAGCAGAATTAGATAAAGTATTAGATATAAGAAAACGAGATAATACATCATTAAGTTATTTACCAAATTCTAATGTAGTAAAAGCAAGTGGAAGTCAAACAATAAATGAAAGAAAAGGGATAAATGAAATAGAAAGATAAATTACAAGTTATAGAACTATATATTGCTAAAAAATAATTATTTATCATTTTTTAACAATATATAACATTATTGAAAAACATTATTTTTGCACGGAATATGCACGAATAGAATATAGAAAATGGCTTTAAATAGCTATATTTACGACTTAGATTTCTTTCATCCGCACCAACGACGTTTCTGTTCGAACTTTTATGAACAGATATGATATGAAAATCAATCAGAAATAAAAATCTGGTTGATTTTTTTGTTGTCTCAAAACAGCATTAAGGTCATCCAAACGAAAGGATGGTGTTGAAAATGCAGATAATTAAGCAAGAACTACAATTTGAAGAAAGTCTAAAACAAAGACTAGAATTTATATGTGAGTTTTCTAAAACTACTCCTACTTTTATTAATGGTAGCATTAGAAAGATTGAAAAAACTAATCTTACATATATTGAGCCTCATCAAGTAATTATCAAGAATATTACTTTTCTAGTCTTTAATTATTCTAACGATATTTACATTGCTAATTTAACTAAAAAGATTAAGTTGTCTGAATTAGAAGAATATTTGAAAAATATATAATTTGTAAATATTTGACATTTCTTGAAATCGTGGTATAATGGTACTCAATAAAATATCTATATTAGTTCGGCAAAAGTTATATAGATATATGAGTACTTTGAAAAGATTATATTTATTATTTTATCACATTTGTTTCGTGATAAATGGATTTAAGAGATGTCAAAAGTAACTCGTATGTACTTTGATGTCTCTTTTTTAGTTAGTTGGGAGGTTTTGTAAATTGAATGATGAAAAGAAAAAATGTGGATTGTATTTAAGAGTATCAACCGAAGATCAGGCTCGCGAACGGATTTAGTTTGCCAGAGCAAAAAGAAAGATTAGAAACTTTTTGTAAATTTAAAGGATATGAGATAATAGATTATTACGAAGACGCTGGAATAAGTGCTAAAACTGGTAATCATAGACCAGAGTTTGAAAGATTAAAGAATGATATAAAGGCTAAAAAATAAATACTATTGTTGCTCTAAAACTAGATAGAATAACAAGAAGTATTTATGATTGGGAAAATCTAATGACTTTTTTAGATGAAAATGATGCTTATTTAGATTGTGTAAATGATGAAATCAATACAACAAGTGCTAATGGTAAAATGATTTCAAGACTTTTAATGAGTGTAAGTCAAAATGAAATAGAAAGAACTAGCGAAAGAACAAAAATAGGTTTAGCAGGTGCAATAAAAAGTGGTCATATTCCCCATGTAGCACCATTAGGCTATAAACACGAAGATAAAAGATTGGTAATAGATTATTCTACTAAAGATATTGTAGTTAGAATATTTGATTTATATTATAATGGCTATTCTTATCAAAAAATAAGTAACTTATTCAATGATGAACAAGTATTAGGAAAAACAAACTGGCGAGATTCAACTATTGTTACTATTCTTGAAAATGAAATATATAAGGGTGATTTTGTTCACGGAAAAAGAACAAAGCACCCAACCTATTATGAAAATGTGGTCGAGCCTATTGTTTCTAAAGAAATGTGGGAAGATTGTCAAGTGCAGAAAAAGAAAAATTCGAGAAGTTTCCAAAGAACATTGACATATCTTTATATGCAAAAGTTAAAATGTCCTAAATGTGGTAGGATACTTGGTGGAAAAGCAACTACAAAGAAAAGTGGAAAATCATATTTTTATTATTACTGCAATGATTGTAAAATTGAATTTAAAGAAAATGTTATAAATGATTTTTTCAATCAATGTATAGATGAATTAGTAGAATATGACTCTGTTGTAAATCAATTCTTCTTGCCTATGATAAAGCAAAAATTTGATGAGCCAAAAGAACAACTAGAAAAAGAGATAAATACACAGAAAAACAAACTAGAAAGAATAAGAAAAGCATATATTGACAGAGCATTTGATTTAAAAGAATACAATGCAGAAAAGAAAATAGTAGAAAATGCTATAAAAGAACTAGAAGATAAATTAAGCACTACTGATTGTGCTGAAGAATTAAGATTTACACCAAAAGATATTTTATTAAAACGAGATATTGACTTTATCAACAAAATAAAGCTAGATAAAGAATACCAAGAAAGAACTAAAACTTGGAAAGATTATACTAGACAAGAACAAGCTGAACTTGTAATGAAATATGTTGATGATATTGAATTAGAACTTATAGGAAATGAAGTTATTGTAAAACAAATAAACTTTAGAGAGTCAATTTGTAAGCCTTGTCAAGAATTATTTGATAAAGGTTATATAGATACTACAAAGCCTGCTATATTTGGCAATATACTAGGAAATGTTAGATTTAGTAATTACTTATCTGAAGAAGAATTTGGCGAAGTTATTATGAGATTAAGACAATACTATGATGTTGGTTATACTGAAGCAACATATTATTTACAAAGCCAAGTATTCTATTTTAACTTCGCTGAAGATAATAGTGCTATTGTAAGAGTATTTCCTTTGAAAGACTACTATAAATTAGATCCAGATTGTAAAATGGAAACCTATGAATTTGGAATAATCTATATTCGTGAAGAAGATAAGTTTCAAATGCAAGAAATAGATACTGCATTTGACTATATTCCAGATGAAAGTAATACAAGTGTAATATATACAAAAGAACCTACTCCTATTTCAGTAGGTGTAAAGCCAGTAAAGTTCTGCGAAGATAATACAGAAGAAACAAATTAACGTGGCACGTTTTGTTTTTACAAAGTAAAAATGAAAGTGGCGATAGTTAATTTGAATAAATTTTATCCACTGTGGGAGAAAATTTATTGCCTCGCAGAGCCCCCGAGTTTTGTTAGCATGACGAAACTCATAGGGGGTTAGGAATATTGACTAAAGTCAAATTCCTATGCTCCGAAGAAAATTCTAAAGGAGGAAAAAGATGAGCGAAGAATTAGCATATTCTATTCACTTGGGTAGTGATAAAAACAAAACTGCTAAAGCTAAAAAAGTTGCAAAAAATAATCCATCTGGAGAAACATCATTTGCAAACAATGGAATACAAAATGCAACACAACTATTAAAAGTGAATAAACACAATTTAAGAGATTATGATAATAATAAAGAAGATATTTATATTTTATATGGGACAGATAATTTATATAAAGATGTTCAAAATTTGTACTTACAAGAGTTTGAACAAGCAAGGTTAGAATATAATTCCAAACAGACTAGAAATGATAGAAAAATAGAAAATTATTTTAAACATATATCACAAGACAAACAAAAAGATTTAGCTTGTGAACTAATAATAGAACTTGGAGATATGGACTTTTGGAATAATAAAAGTTTAGATTATAGAATGAATATGAGATATGTTTTCAATGAGCAAGTATTAGACTTAATGAGAATTGTACCAGAATTTAAAGTTGCAAATGCAGTAATACATTTTGATGAACTATCTCCACATCTACATTTAGTTGGTGTTCCTGTAAAAGATGATTATAAAAAAGGTATGAAAAAGCAACCTGCAAAATCGAAAGTATTTACCAAAGAGTCTTTAGGGCGAATACAAGATGAAATGAGAGTTTGTTGTATAAAATCATATAATAAACATTATGAGAAAAAATCAATACTAAAACAAAAGAAAAAAGGCAGAAATCAAGATATAGATGTCAAAGATATGGGAGATTATAGGCAAATAAAAAAGCAACTTGAACAGAAAGAGAAAAAACTTTCTGAAGCAAATAAACAAACTAAAAAATTAGATAATACAACTAACGACATAAATTCTATATTAGATAATCTAAAACCATCTAAACTTAATAAAAATAATATGATTATTTCAAACGAGGATGTCCAAATAATAAAAGATTACACAAATAATGTAAAAGATACTACTAAAACTATTAGAAGTGTTAATGACTTAAATATGGCAATTAAAGATTTTGAGCATAGTTCTTTTGAAATAAGACAAGAAAATTGTTCTCTTAAATACCAATTAGAACTAAAAGATGATGAAATAAACTATTTAAAAGGAGAATTATCAACTAAAGATAAAATAATAAACAAGTTACAAACTGAAAAAGAAAAGCTAAAGCAAGAATTACACAAGTTTAAAAACTTCTGGCATAGCATTATGAACCATTTTCACAAACGAATTTGCTATGATAAAGATGAGAATTACAAAATTGTTAGTGATGATTTATACAAAAATGGTATATTTACTGATGATGAGAATGAAATTGCAAATAATATTTATAGAAAAGTAAAACTAAAAGAAGATATAGAAAAATCCAAAAATAAAAAGAAAGATGATTTTGAATTAAAGTAAGGAGTAAAAAGATTATGAAAGAAAATAAAGTTGAAAATGTAATAAATATAATTAAAGATATGGACTTAAAAGACAAATTAAGATTAGGAATATGTTTAACCACTAGTGATTGGGCTAATATTTTATATAACAAAACTGAGATGTATGAAAAATTTGACACTATGTTAAAAGAAGTAGATAAAGAATACAGAACTACTTTAATAAATTTTGGACAGAGCAAATATTTTATTATAAATTTTACTATGGCTAAAATAATGGAGATGGAACAAACGCAAAGAAACAAAGTAGCTTTGTATTTGTTTAATAGTGTTGCTACTTAAATAATGTTAAAAATAATTATAATAGAGATTTAAAACGATTTAAGCAAATAGATAAATATAACTAAAAGAGCAAGTGATTATTGCGAATTATTTGTTCTTTTGTTATAATTTGTAATATAAAGAAAAATAGGAGATAAATTATGAATAAAGGAAAATTAGGAAAAAATGCAATATTTTTAATCTCAAGTGATTTAATATATACCATAACAGCATTATTTGCAGAAACTTTTTTAGTAGCATATTTATTAAAAATAACAAATGACAATATAACACAAGTATCATTATATTATATGATAATTAACTTTATACACGCAATAGGCTCTATATTTATAGGGAAATTTATAAAAGATGAGAAATATAATAAAACAAAAATACTATCTTTAGGAATAATAATAAGAGCAATATTTATTTTATTTATAGTATTATTAGGAAATAAACTATCAAATATGTTTATAATAGTAGCAATTTTTTGTGGTATATCAGAAACATTATATTGGTCAACTCATGAAATGATATTTGTAGGTATAACAAACAATGGTAATAGGAAAAGCTATATGGCAACCAAAAAAATAGCCAGTACAATAGTCCATATAGTTGCACCAATTATATTGGGTTCAACAATAGAATTATATTCTTTTACTAAAATTGCAATATATGTTTTAGCATTATCAATAATTCAAATAATTATATCTTTACAAATAAAAATAGATAGTAAAACTAATGTTGAAACAACAAAATTTAGCATAAAAAATTATATAAATATAATAAAATCTAAAAAAGAATTAAAAGTAAATAAATACTATAAATCAAACTTATTATATGGAATAGTAGAAGATCCTATGAAAACATTAGTAACAATTATTACAATAATGACTTTTAAAACATCTTTAAATTTAGGAATTTTAACAACTATTTTTTCAATATTTCAAATTGCAGTTATGTATTTATATAAAAAACTTTATAATAAAAATAATGCTAGATACATATTATTTGCAGTTTCCAGCTTGATTTTTATAGGTGCTATGGGGCTAGTTATTGATATAGGAAAAATAACTTTAATAATTTATAATTTTGCTTGTACAACAGGATTATGTATTTTTGATGCAATATATAATACTCAAAAAGGCGACTTGATAAAGGAATGCAATATTGAAGAATATGATGTGGAACATGTAATGTTTAACTCAATTTTAACATGTTTATCAAGATTTATTGGATTCTCATTTATATTGATTGTAGGATTGATAGATAATATGGTAGTATTTAAGGCGTTACTAGCAATTATAGCTATATTGGTATTGATTTATTCTAAAATAATTGCAAATTTAGAAGGAGAAGATGAATATGATAAAGTTAAACAACAATCAAATGTATAAGATAGAATATTTATTTAATAATATAAAATTTTATATGGGAAAATCAGTATTAGATGGACTAATGGGAGAAGCTTGGGTTGATAATTTAGAAAATCCAACAATAGCATATTTATTAGTCAGACAATATTGTTTTATTAGTGGAGATAGTAAAAGTATCTTAGCAAAAGATGTTATAGGTAATTTGCCTAAAACTTGTAAAAGAATTATTGCAAATAGTGATTGGCATAATGTGATTGAAAGTACATATAGTGAATTTGAAAAAAGCAAAAGGTATTCATTAAAAAAACAAATTGATGTATTTGATAAAGAAAAATTAAAGGAATATAGCAATTCATTAAGCAATGAATATGAAATAAAAATAATTGATAAAGAAGTATATGAAATAATTAACCAAGATAATACAGATCCACTAGATATGAAAATAACAGATAATTATTTAGATAGAGGCATAGGAGTATGTTGTTTTAGGGGAAATGAGATTGTTGGGATATGTAGTTCTAATATAATATACAAACATGGAATAGAAATAAATATAAGAGTAAAGCAAGAGTATAAACATAAGGGAATTGGAACTGCTATGGCATCAAAATTGATATTACTTTGTTTAGAAAAAGGCTTATATCCTAGTTGGGATGCTGCAAACCTTAATTCTTTAGGTTTAGCCCAAAAACTAGGTTATAATTTTGATTCTGAATATATTATATATAAGGTTAATGAAGAATAAAATTCTTTATAATTTTGTTGCAATTTGTAAAAATTATGATATACTGTAATAAATTGATTGATTTTTATATCAATCGTCAAGAGAGCCAAAAAGTTGTAGATAACTACTTCGATGGCACCAAAAGAAATAATCGTCGCACCAGACGAAAAAACGATAAATCGACTGTAAAAGGTCGATTTTTTCGTGCCTAAATATTGAATTTTTCGGAAAGGTGTGATATTATGTTAAATGTAATTAAAAAAGAAATCAATATGAGTAAAGAATTACTCTCTAAAATCAAATGGGCTTGCACATTTAATAATTCAGAACCAAAAATATATAATGGTTCACTGCGAATTATAGAACATAGCAATTTGGCTTATGTAGAGCCTCATAGAGTAATTATTAAAGATAGCCTGTATCTATTCTTTAATGAACAAGATTACTTCTATGTAAGAGATTTAAGGACAAGATATCCTTTATCAAAATTACAGGATTACATAGCAAGGCATTGATATTTTAGAGTTTTTAAAAATTATACTATATTGGTTTATTAAATGATGTAAAAAAATAAAAAATAGTAATAAAACTAAAACTCATAAAGTGTCAATAGCCAAGTCAAATAGCTATGTGACACTTTTTTAAGTGCCTTTCTGTTCATCAAATTTTGAAAGGAGGATTATGGTATGAATGAAGAAAGAAAGGTAGCAGGAATTTATATTCGTGTAAGTACAGAAGACCAAGCAAGAGAAGGATTTAGTTTAGGAGAACAAAAGGAAAAATTATTACAGTTATGTAATTTTAAAGAATACGAAGTATTTAAAGTATATGAAGATGCAGGAATATCAGCAAAAGATATGGAACACAGACCAGCATTTCAAGAGATGTTAGCAGATATGAAGAAAGGTAAAATTAATTATATTGTGGCGTATAAGCTAGATAGGGTTACTCGTTCGGTTCGTGATTTAGAGGAACTTATAAGTCAATTAGAAGAATATAACACATATTTAGTGTGTGATAGAGATGATGTAAATACTTCTACAGCTAATGGGAGATTTTTCGTAAGAATGTTAACAGTATTATCTCAACTAGAAATTGAAATAGTATCCGAAAGGACAAAGTTTGGATTAAATGGTGCTATAAAATCTGGACACCTACCTCGGTACTATTCCATTGGGCTATAAAAAAGATGGAAACAAGAAAACTGTAATTGATGAAACTACAAAAGATATTATAATTAGAATTTATAATATGTATTTGGAGGGAAAAAGCTATCAACAAATTGCTAATATTTTTAAAGAAGAAAAAGTATTAGCACCTAAAAAGTGGAAAGATTCTAATATTCAAAAAATATTAGATAATAGAATTTATATGGGCGATTATGTGCAATACAAAAGAATAGGTAAAATTCAAGGCAAAGAGCCGATAATATATATGAATGTTGTTGAGCCAATTATTAGTCGTGCAATGTGGGAAGAAGCACAAATACAAAAAGAGAAAAATCAAAGAGCTTATACAAGAGATAGAGTTTATCTATTTTTTCAAAAATTAAAGTGCCCAAAGTGTGGAAAAATAATGAAATGCAAAGGCTCTGGTGGTAAAAAGAAAAAGTATATGTATTATAATTGTGAGCATTGCGGACTTTATTATAGAGAAGATCAAGTCGAAGAATGTTTAGAACATTTTATATATGATTTAGTAGAATATGATATGGCAGTAAAGAAATATTTTCTACCAATACTAGCTGACAAAAAAGAAACTAACACAGAAAAATTAGACAAAGAAATTGAACAACTAGAAAAGCAAAAAGATAGAATTAAAAAAGCATATTTAAGTGGTATAGTAGAAATGGAAGATTTTTCAGAAGATTATAAAATAATAGAAGAAAAATTGAGTATCCTAGAAAAGAAAAAACTAGATACTTTAAATTTAAACAGTATTACCTTTACCCCACAACAACTAATGGCAGACAGAGATATTGAAAGAGAAAAGCTAATAAGAGATAATAACTTAGATGAAACTATAAAAGAAGAATGGGACAAGAAATCTAAAGAAGAAAAACAAGAATTTATTTCTAAATTTATTGAGTCAATGACTTTAATAAAAGATGATAACGGAGAATTTACAATAGATAAAATAAATTTTAGGCATAGTTATATTGAACAGTTAACAAAATTTTTTAACAATGGAATATTTGATGTTTATGTTCCAGTAGAAGTAAATGGCGAAGAAAGATATATTAGAACTGGTGTAAATATAAATCAAGAACAGCTAGATGATTATATAGCAAGATTAAATAAAGAATTTGAAATAGAATTTTATGAAATAATGCAAATGGATTTGAATAAAAGTTATGGAGATAAAGAAGTAGAATTTGAAATAGATAAAGCAAAAGAAAAGTTAATAAGAATGGTAGCAATAAAAGAAGAAAAATCGTTTCCAACATCACAAGAAGAAAATGTACGAATAGGTGCTATTGCTTATACAACTGTGTAGATATACTAAAACAAATTAACGGGGCGCGTTTTGTTTTTACAAAGTAAAAATGAAAGTGGCAATAGTTAATTTGAAGCCTCGCAGAGCCCCCGACTTTTGATACTTGTGTCAAAAGTCATAGGGGGTTAGGAATTTTGACAAGTCAAATTCCTCGTGTCAAGAAAGCAAGAAAAATGAATGAGATGTTAGCCTATTCTATACATCTTGGAAACGATAAAAATAAAACTAAAAAAGCAAAAGAAATTGCAAAAAATAATCAATCAAATACAACTTCTTTTAGTAATAATTCTATTCAAAATAAAACACAATTATCAAAAGCAAATAACCATAATTTAAGAAAATATGATAATGCAACAGAAGAAATTTGTGTAATATATGGTACAAGTAATTTAGTAAATGATGTACAAAATTTATATATGCAAGAGTTTGAAAATTTAAGAATTGAATACAACAAGAAACAAACAAGAGAAGATAGAAAAATTCAAAATTATTTTGAACACATTTCAAAAAATTCTAATAGAGATTTAGCTTGTGAACTTATAATCGAACTTGGAGATATGAACTTCTGGCAAGATAAAACACAAGATTATCGCTACAAAATGGTACAAGTTTATCAAGAACAAATAAAAGATTTAGTAGCAATAGTGCCACAATTTAAAATAGCAAATGCAGTAATACACTTTGATGAAACCTCTCCCCATTTGCACATAATTGGAGTTCCTGTTAAAGATAATTATAAAAATGTAATGAAAAAACAAGTTGCAAAATCTCAAATATTTACAAAAGAATCACTTACAAAAATACAAGATAAAATGAGAAATTGCTGTATAAAATCTTTTAATAAAGTTTATGAACAAGACTACCAACTGAAAGAAAAACAAAAAGGTAGAAATCAAGATTTTTCAGTTAGTAAGATGCAGAATTACAATGAATTAAAGAAACAACAAGAAAACAATAAAAAGAAATTACAGGAAGCTAACAGAAAAACTGATTTAGTAAATGTTAAGGGAAAAAATATTGAAAATATAATAGAGAACTTAAAACCTAACTTTGGTAGTAAAAAGAATTATACTATCTCAAAAGAAAATTTAGATGATATAAAACAATATATAACAGATGTTAATGAAACTACCAAATCAATAAAAAATGTAAACGATTTAGGTATCATTATGAAAGAATACGAAAAAGATTTAAAAGAACACAATAACGAAGTTAGACAATTAAATATAACAATTAGTAATAAAAATTATGAGATAAACGAATTGAAAGAAGATTTGAATATAGCAAAAGACACTATTTCAAAACAACAAAAAGAAATAAATATTTTAAAACCATTCAAATTTTTATGGAATAACTTTATTAAATTCTTTAAAAATCGAGTTAGATACTATAAAGATGAAAGCTATAAAAGAATATATGAACAAATGAAAGAAAATAAAGTTTTAAGAAAAGAGGATATTGATTATATCGATAACAAAAATGGTAAAAAGAGAAATTATGAATTATAAAACGGAGGTATAAAATTATGATTTTAAAATGTAACAATGAAAAGGTAATAAATTTAGTAAAATATTTTGAAACATTAAGTTTTGCAGATAAATTAAGACTGAGCATAGATATGCTCGAGAGTTATCATGTAAAAGTAGAAAATGAAAAGATTTTAGAAATTTTAAAGAAATTATTGTGTGCAGTTGATGAGAGTTATAGTAAAACAAAATTCTTAAATCTTCTTAACTATAAACATTTGCTTTTGGTATCTGCTCAAGTAATGGAACTAACTGAAAAAGAACAAAATATATTTCTTTTTGAAATATTTGCAAATATTTATACTATATTGAAAACAGAAATTTTATAAAGGAAAATTCCCCTCAAGAAATTAACTTCTCGAGGGGGATAACATTGAATAGGCTTGTGAATTACTATTTGGAATAGCCAGGATTTACGCTTTTTAATACCTTGTTAAGATATTCGTATGCTTTATCCTTGCCCCAGGCGTGAATACCGCGTTTTCCGCCTTCTTCCCATTTCGTGACATCTTCTGTACTAAAAAGTTCGTTCATATCAAATGGCTTATAATTTCCCTGCCATTCAATTGATATAACACGCTTTCTCCAGCCCATTATGATATCGCCGTCAATGGTATGGAACAAAAACCACGGAATGTGAGAACAGCAATCCTCGTGGCAATAACCATTGGGTAACAGCTCAAACTGATAGTCGGTGTCCTTGTAGAGAAGACCGACCATTCTGCGAGTAAACTTGTCGACCTCGGTAAGTTTTCTGTAGTTACGCCAACAACTGTCGTGATAGAATTTACCCTCAACATATACGCATGGGTTGTTCTTAACATCATCAATTGTAAGCAACTTACCACAACAAGGACAAACTGATCCAGTAGTAGGAATATCATATCCACCAGATGTCAAAGTGAAACCTTTACTGTTGTTTCTTCTAAAAGTTTCATAATCTTCAACATTACCGTTTGTTTTCAGTTCACCTTTTGTCTTTTTTTCAACCGACATGATTTGACCAAACTGGTCAAGCCAGAAACAGCCGAAAAGCATAAATTCGTTCAGCCGTTCACCTTCATGAGCTTTGAGAAATATACTCCTATTCTGCAACATTTCATTTAGGTCAGAAAGACTGAGCAGAGATTTTTCAATACCTCTGATTGTATCGAAAGTACTTCTTGGTACATCGAAAGTTCTTTCTTCATAACTGATTTCTGCCTCCAATGGAGTATACTTGCCACCATTCTGCCGTTTAAGTTCTTCCTCTTTAAACATATAGAGCATTTCCTGCTCTTCTGTAAAATTGGGATGACCATAGCAGTTAAATGACTCAGGAATAATCGGCTCGCCGAGCAAGGTTACCTTTACGGTTTCAGGAATGGCTAATTTGTCCAGCGTAATGTGACCAATAGAACCTTTACCTGTGCTCCAACCTTCAATCCGTTTCTTTTCAATGTTCATGATAAAACCTCCTAAAATATTTTTTTGTTTATTGTCGGAGGCTAATGCCTCCGAAGTATCGGACGGCATTAAAAAACTTACCATCTAATCCCATTATAACATAATTATTTACATAATTCAAATTTGTTAAGATTTTTTCGTTTGGGAGTATACATTTTATAAAAAGTATGTTAAAATGTGTGTACAGTCGATAATCGGAAATGGTGTGTTAATGTCAATAAGAAAATGTACAAAATTTTGAATTTAGTTATGTACAATTTT
>DXVF01000019.1 GCA_019417465.1 Clostridiales bacterium | reverse complement strand
TAAGACAATTCTAGTTAAGTCTTAGATTTATAAATAGTATGTAGAAATACATAAAATAACATCTCTCCTAAAAGGTTGAGGTAATAGTAAGCAATAGGGCTGTTACAGAGAGAGGAAATATTGCAATAAATAAAGTTTTTATTTATCCGCCTTTGTATTTTTACATAGTGTTTATAAAATAAAAAAAGAAGGTGATTCTATGTCTATACAAGATAAAATAAAAGAACATGTACAAGAAAAATGTAGATATTGTACAAGAAAAGAATGTGATGGAATACATGTAACAATAGATAAGAAAACGAGATGTGAGAAAGATGAAGATTAATTACAAAGAATGCATGAAAAGAAAAAGTGAGCAATGTAAGTATTATAAGAAGTGTTTTAAGAAGGAGAAAGAACAATGTTTAAATTTAAATGTAATAACACAAAGTGGACAATTAAAGAAGTAGATGAGGCTACAATGAATAATTGATTATACATTAGGATTAACTTTTTATAAAAAGAATGAAATATGGTTGTTGAATAATAATGCTAATATAATAAGAACTTTAAAACATGAATTAATGCACGTTTGGTTATGGGAATATGGACATAGCCAAGACGATGATAGAAGATACAGTTATGAAGAGGTATGTGAAATAGTAGCAAGTAGCAATGATTTTATAAATGGGGTAATTAGTGAGTATCGAAACACAGGAGATGAGCTAATAGAAAAATTAAAAAGACTAACACAATGTTAGTCTAGTAAGAATAAAGAATATCTTCAATAACATCAGATACAGGTAAAACATCATCTGTATCTGATTTAACATAAAAGAAAAAATGATTATCTTTAGTTCTATAAACAGAAACAGTTATTGTACCGCATTTTTTAGCAATTATTTCATTATACACTATTAAACCTCCTTTTCTTTTGTAATGTTACAAAGTATAACATGGTTAAAGTGAAAAATGTGTCAGAATGTGTAGGAGAAATAAAAAATATTGAAGTAGGTGAGTGAGGTGGCAAAATATGACTGGAAGCAGTTAGAAAAGGAATGATTATAAATCTGTTGCGGAATTTCTTAAATCAAAAAATATAAGTAGAAATGGAGGTACTCAAAAAAATACAAATAGAAATCTTCCTACCGACAAAAAAACTGAAACAGATAGGGCTTTAAGTCTAAAAGGAACATTAAGTGATGCAACAATATTAGGAATGTTACCAGATGATATTGATGTAGCAGTAGAAATGAAAAGGATTGAAAAACAAGAAATAGATAATATGAATAAATTTTTAGAAAATACTAAACAAGATTCTGATAAATTAAATAATAAAGAGGTAGAAAATGAATCCGTACAAGACATGGGACAACTGAGAAGAACAAATCTACAAGAAAACAAGACAGATTAACCAATACACACAAGATGAAATACAAGACTTATTTAATGTATAAAGTCACACAATTTCACAAAAAATAATATAATAGTATTGGCAAATGTAATACGATGTAGTACAATAATTACAAAGGGAGTTGATATATATGACTATTTCAGTAAGATTAAGTGATAAAGATACAGAGTTAATAAAAGCTTATGCAGATATAAATAATATATCTTTGTCTGATTTAATAAGAAATGCAGTATTAGAAAAAATAGAAGATGAATATGATTTGGAATGTTATAAAAAAGCAATAGAAGATTATAAAAAGAATCCTAAAACATATACAATGGAAGAAGTAAAAAAGGAGTTGGGATTATAATGCAGTACAAAATCGTATTTCCAGATAGAGCAAAAAAACAGCTAAAAAAGTTAGATAAACATACAACAGCACTAATAATTCGGTTGGTTAGAAAAGAATATTGAGGGTTGTGAAAATCCAAGAATACATGGTAAAGAGTTAGTAGAAAATAGGTCAGGTCAATGGAGATATCGTATAGGAGATTACAGGGTTACTTGTGAAATACAAGATGAAGAAATAATAGTACTTGTATTAGAAGTTGGACATAGAAGAGACATATATAATTAATAGAAAACACTTACATAATGTAGGTGTTTTTTATTTGTTTCTTATAAAATTAATAAAATCACGAATACTTTGTCTGTCAGAAGGAGAAAGACTATTAAAATCTTTTGCTGAGATACCTAGGATAGCTTCATCAACATTGTTTTGTTTTTGAATAGAATTACCAATAAGTTCATCTATAGAAATGTTAAATAGTTGAGAAATTCTTTTTAACAATTTTAAACTAGGATAACGTCGACCATTTTCGTACATAGCAATTAAATTTACAGATACATCTAAAATCTCAGCTAAATGTTCCTGGGTATAGTTGTTACTTTTCCTTAAATTGCGAAGTGTAGTACCAAAATTGGAATTATCTTCTATATAATGCATATAAATCACCTCTAAAATTATAATAACATATTGTGAAAAAAAAATCAATAAATTACACAAATAGTATTGACAAACTATAACAATATGTGTATAATCTTTACACGAGGAGGTGATAAATATGCAAATAATGATGCCATTGCAAATAGATACTACAAAGATTCGAATGGAAAGAGCAAGACTAAATTTAAGTAAAAAGCAATTAGCAGAAAAAATTGGAGAAACAGGATTTGTAATTGGAAATATTGAAAATGAAAAGTATAAAACAGTTAAATTACCAGTCTTAGAAAAAATAGCAGAAACTTTTGGATTAAAAGTAGAAGATTTATTAAAAAAAGAAGAGAGATAATGTGCGGTCGCCAAACTACAACATTATCTCATGCGAAAGAACAAAGTTCTTATCTATATAAGTATAACATAGATAAAGACTTTGTTCAAGTATCAAATTTTATTTTGAAACTGAAGGAGGTCTTTTTTATTATGCAAATTTTAATAACAGGAACATTTTCAATTTTATTATTAGGAATATATGCATCTTTAGGTTTTATTGGATTTATGTTTATACAGCTAATAAGTTATAGAGTTTTTAAATTTAATATTTATAAAAAACTTATGAAAGTATTGGAGGTATAGATATGAGAATTTTTAGTAAAGAAGAAATGAAAATTATATATTATATCTTAAATAAAGATGAAAAAGACAAATGGCTATCAGAGGAAGAACTAGACTTTGTAAAAGATATGGATTTTACAGATAAGAGTTTACCAGATGTAGCAAAGCAAGTTTGGGATAATAGAAACAATTTTAAATTATTAAAACTATTTAAAGAAATATCAAAACGAGAAGATAAAAATGAGATTTTTAAAACAATAGATAAATTAGTAAAAAGAAAGGAAAATAAATATATGAGTAATAAATTAGAATTAATAAAAAGTTTTAAATTTAATGAAATAGAATGTAATATTTACAGCAAAGATAACGAGATGTTTATGACAGGAGAACAATTAGGAAATGTATTAGGTTATAGTGAACCAAGGATTGCAATAAGCAAGATTACAAATAGGAACGAATACTTAAAAGATAAAGAATTTTCAGCCGTAACCAAAATGGTTACACCTTCAGGAACACAAGAGACTAGAGTATTTACTGAAGATGGAATTTATGAAGTAACAATGTTGTCTAAAACAGAAACTGGAAAGAAGTTTAGAAAAGTTGTAAGAGGAATAATTAAATCACTTAGGAAAGGCGAAAACAAATTAATAAAAACAACAGAATATCAAAAATTAATAGCAGAAGCAAAATTAAATAATTCAAGAGCAAGAATGGCAAGTCTATTAATGAAATTAGCAGAAAAGACAGATATAAAAGAGAATAAACAAGTATGTTGTTCATATGCAAGTGTGGTAATAACAGGAAAAGCAATAATACCACTACCAGAGGTAAACAAGAAAACATATTCAGCTACAGAAATAGGAAATATGCTAGGTGTAAGTGCTAATAAAATAGGAATATTAGCTAATAAAAATAATTTAAAAACTGAACAGTATGGTAAGACTTTCTACGATAAATCAAGATACTCTAATAAAGAGGTAGAAATTTTTAGATATTACGACAATGCTATACAAAGATTTAAAGAATTGATATAATGTAATAAAAAGAAGGACGATTATGGGAAAATATTCAAAAGGTATAAGAAAATTAAAAATATCAAAAGAATAATGGGCTTGCAGTAGATGGAATATGCAGTGTTAATACAATGGCAAAATTAAATAATTCTGGAAGTTCTTTAAACTGGGACAATATAAAACACTTCAAAAAGACAGAAATTACTTGTAAATGCGGTTGCGAAATGAATAACATAGATTTAAAACTAGTTAATGTTTTAGAAGATATTCGTAATCATTTCGGACAAGCTTGCGTAGTTACAAGCGGTTGTAGATGTGCAAGTAACAATAAAAAGGTAGGCGGAGTACAAGGTTCTAGACATGTTCTAGGTAAAGCAGCAGATATTTATGTAAAAGGTGTAAGTGCTAGTACATTACTTGCTTATACTAAATCTTCAGTAAGTAAAGGTAAATTAAGATATACATATACAAACAGTTCAAATATGAACGGTGTAGTGCATGTAGATATAAATTAAATAGAGGAGCTTATTGCTCCTCTACCATATTAATCTTTAAAAATTTTCTCTAACAAAGCTTTTTCTAATGTTTTGGAAAAATTGATCTTTAAGCTTTCAGCTTTAGTATTTACCCATTTAGAAATATTTACAGTCTTTTTCACCAATTCTTTTCCCCATTTTTCAGCATATAAATTTATATCTACAATTACATATGTTTTAAATTTAGAAATATAATTCCAATTTTCAATATCAAGATATTCTTCCAATTTTTCAAAACTTATATTCTCAATTTTAGAAGATCTAGGAATTTTGTTTTCTTCTTCTATTAAATCTAATACAACTCCTACAATTAAATCTTCTGCCATTGTTATTGCATTTTCCAATGTATCTCCGCAAGTACTATCATTATTTAAATCAGGAACAAAAAAGGAAGATTACAGTAAAAATAAAATTTTAAAGCAGAGTCAGAAACTTGATAAATACATAAATATAATGATGAGAGAACTATTTAACTAGTTCTCTTTTTGCATAATAAACAAAATTCTACAAACACTAAAAATGGTGATGTTATGTATATAAAAATGCAAATTAAAGAAGTAAGAGAACAAGAAGGAATAAGTCTAAGAGAATTAGAAAGAGGCAATAATTATTGCAAGAAAAATGGGGGGACGGAGCAGAAGATTTGTTTGTAGCTAAAGACATTGAAATAGAATAAGTTCATAGATTTAAATTGGAGAAAATCAATTCCCCACTTTTAGTTTTTTATATATAAAAAACTATACTTTCATATAAAAAATAGTCTTTTATATAAATATTGTCGTATATTTTTTTAGAAAACATTTTCTAGTGAACTATATAACTTTTTATTAATTTAGTATATCCGCACTAGAGAGGGTACGAATATTTTTGTATCATATAAATGAAAAAAATGTAAAATAAAGACATTGTTTGACGAAAGATAAAAAAATGGAGGTTGTTTATGATAATTTATCTAAGTAAAATGACGGGATTATCTAATTCTTATTTATCTTTAATGGATAACAATAAGAATTATGAATTTCGTTGATGGCGAAACAGAGTTTTAAAAAAGCATCAAATGTATATGTAAAAGTTCAAATAAAATTATTAGTAAATATAACAAGTTTTAGGAGGAATTTATGGAAGAGAAGATTGTAGAAGAGATTGTAAAAGATAGGATAGAAGAAAATAAAGGGTTATTTAGCAAAGAAGAATATAATATATTAGAAGGTAATATAAATTTAGCAAAGAAAATGTACATATTAGGATTTATAAACGCTAAGAGTATATATGGAAATAATTTACAATAAAATTCAACAACTTTTTAACGACTCAGTTTAGAATATTACAAATTGAAACAAGTTGATAAAATTTTGAAAACATAGTAAAATAGCATATTACAGCTAGTTACATTTTCGAACAGACTGGTATTAAAAGTTCTGTAGGTTCAGGTGTTGTATCTGAAATATTAGAGTAATAATAACTTGAAATATATAAGTAGCAAGGAAATGCGAGAAATTGCAATATCCTTGCTATTTTCATATAATAGAAAGTTTTTTTGGATCTACAGTAGAAGTTAAGTTATGAAATTTTCATATTATATAAAATAATAAATAGCAATTTTCTAGTATAGAGATAAAATTATTATCCAATAATATTTTATTTAAATATTTTTCTATAAAAATTGACATTTTTGGAAAAAGAGTATATACTATAAAAGTATTAATTTACAAAAACTGAAGGAGTAAGTAATATATGAAAATACTAAAAAAAGCAGTTGCTGTAACCTTTATTATACTAGTCATATTAGCTTCTAGTGTAGCTATTGCTGTTACAAAAACAAAAGGTAAAGTAGTAACAGAAACGTTAAGATTAAGAAAAGAAGCATCATTAGAATCAACTGTTTTAGAACTTTTATCTAAGGATGATGAAGTTGAAATAATAGCAGAGGAAGGCGATTGGTATAAAGTTAATTTTAAAACTTATACAGGATATGTTAGCAAAGAATACATAAGCAAAAATGATGATTCAGAAAGTAATACAAATTCTGAACAAGAGGAAAATAAAAACGAAGAAAACAATAATGAAAATACAAATAATACAACTAATGAAAATAGCGAAAATGATAAATATTTAGTTGATAAGAAAGCTAAGACTAATAGTGATTTAGACGTATATATTTTACCATTAATAAATTCAAATATTATTGGCAGTTTAAAACAAAATGCTGAGGTAGATATAGTTAATATAACTGGTCTATGGGCTTATATAAAAACAGAAAATATAGCTGGTTGGATAAGAGTAGATAAGATATCTGTAACAGATTCAAATACTACACAGAATAATATAAATAACCAGAGTCAAGATAACTCAGAGCAAACCAATAATCAAAATAGCTCAGAGAATCAGGCAAACAATCAAGATACTACAAGCAATGCTCAAGAATATACACCAAAGAATTATTATATAAAAAGCAGTGCTGTAAATGTTAGATCAAAATCAAGTACTAGTTCAGATGTAGTTACAACTTTAACACAAAATACACAAGTAAAAGTTGTAGGAGAAGAAGGAGATTGGTACAAAGTAGAAGTAAGTGGAAAGTCAGGATATATTTTAAAAACTTTACTTTCTGCAGATAAGATAGAAGTAACATCAAGAAGTTCTACTGTGGATAGACAGACAGCAGATAATAAAACTGAAGAGCAAACTACAAATAATACAGAACAAGAAGCGACAACAAGTAATAATTCTTCAAAAGGTGAAGAGATTGTAGCATATGCAAAAAAATATTTGGGATGTAAGTATGTTTATGCAGGTTCAGGACCAAGTACATTTGATTGTTCAGGTTTTACAATGTATGTATATAAACATTTTGGATATTCAATGGGACATTCAGCTGTTACACAAGCAGGACTTGGTAAATATGTTTCTAAAAGCAATTTACAACCAGGAGATTTAGTAATATTTAACAATAGTGCTAATACTTCTATAGGTCATGTTGGAATTTATGTAGGTGAAGGTAAATTTATACATGCATCTAGTGGTGGAGGAAGAGTTATGATTTCTTCATTATCTGGATCATACTATAAAACAAGATATGTGACAGCAAGAAGAATTATATAAGATAAAAAGATGATAAATCTTTTTTATAAATAATATATTATGAATTAGGGGGCAATAATATTTTATAAGGAGCAAAGTGAAATTTGAAAAATTGGGTTTTTATTGCAACACTAATATATATAATAGGAATTATAATGGGGCTATACTTAAAAATAAGTATAGTCTTTTTGTTATGCATTATATTTGTAATTACAGATATTTATTTATTTCCTAAAATAAATAAAAAACAAATAGTTATAGTTATTTTGATAATATTATTTTCTTCATCATATACAAAATATAGAGATTACTTATTTGAAGAAAAATATAAAGATGTGGTTGATGTAAAATTAATAGGAAAAATAATTAATGTAGAAAGTAAAAATGAGAATAGTGTGACATATAAAGTTAAAATCAATAAGCTAAATAATATATCTAGATTTAATGGTACTAATATATTAGTAAAAATAAAAAATAATAATAAAATAAATTTAAATTTAGGAGATATTATACAAATAGATGGTGCAATTAATAAGCCGGAAGTGCAAAGAAATTATAAAGGTTTTGATTATAAAAGATATCTAAACAGTAAGAACATTTATACAGTTGTTAATGCTAATATTGTAAATATTGTTAAAGAAAACAATAAATTAAATATTTTGCATATTAAAAATCAAATCATAAATAGAGTGGAAAGTATTCTTATAGAGAATAATTCTAGTATTTGTTTAGCTTTAGTGATTGGATATAAAATAAATATTTCTGACGAAATTAATGAATATTTTGAAGCAAGCAATTTACTGCATTTGCTTGCTATATCTGGAATGCATGTTACATATATTAGTATGATTATAAGCAATATTTTAAGAAAATTTACTAAAAGAAAATCGAGAATATTAACTATCTTTTTTTTGATTTTTTATATATTATTAACTAACTCTGTTCCATCTGTTTTTAGAGCATGCATAATGCAAATAATGATATTAACATCAAGCTTGCTTTATAGAAAATCAAACTTACTTACAAACATGTCTATTTCTGCATTGGTATTACTAATAATTAATCCATTAATGATTTATAATATAAGTTTTATCTTTTCTTATGTAGGGACAATTAGCATAATTTTTTTTAATACATATATAAAAAAGAGTTTTGATTTTCTGGAAATAAAATTCTCTAGCATATTAAAGATGCAAGTACCTAAGAAAAAGAGCAGAGTTAATTGTATTATTAGTAGAATATATCATAAAATTAAACAAATATTTATTGTAACTTTAGCTGCTAATATCTTATTAGTTCCGTTATCTATGTATATGTTTAATTCGTTTTCTTTTACTTTTTTAATTTCTAATTTATTAGTACAGCCATTTTTACCATATGTTATGGTTGTATCAATTATTCAAATAGTACTTTCGATTTTATCTATTAGATTAGCTACTATATTTTCAATAATCACTAATATAGTAATGGAATTGTTTTTGTTAATTGTTAGATTTTGTTCGAATATACCACTTTCTAATGTACTTGTTAGAGATCCAAGTATCATAACTATAACGATAGTTTATTGTATAGTATTTGCTTTTTTAATATTAGATAAGAAAATGTTACTGAATAAACGTAATTTTTATATATTTATTAAAAAAGTTAAATATATAATGAAAAGTTCAATTACATTTACTATTATTATTGTTTTAATAATAATGTCTCTATATATTAAATGTAATTTAAAGGAACTTAAGATGTTTTTTATAGATGTGGGGCAAGGGGATAGTTCTTTAATTATAACACCGAACAATAAAAGTATATTAATAGATGGTGGAGGAAATGAGGCTAGTAACTTTGATATTGGAGAGAAGATACTAATTCCATATCTATTGAGTAGAAAGGTAAAAGTAATAGATTATATAATTGTATCTCATTTCGACACAGATCATGTACGGTGGCTTACTATATGTAATGAAAAATATGAAAGTAAAAAATGTGATAATTGGAAAACAGTTTGAAAACTCAGAAAACTTACAAGAGTTTACTAAAATTATCAAGGAAAAGAATATAAAAGTGACAATAGTAGAAGCTGGAGATAAAATAAATATAGAGAATAACTTGTATTTTTATGTACTTTGGCCAAGTGTAAAAAATGAAATTAAGGAAAATTCAATTAATAATAATGCACTGGTATGTAAGCTATATTATAAAAATTTCACAGTATTGTTTACAGGAGATATCGAAGAAGAGGCTGAAAATGTTATATGGAAAATGTACGAAAATTCTAAAGTTTTAGAATCTACTATTTTGAAGGTAGCACATCATGGTTCTAAGAGTTCATCTACAGAAAAATTTTTAAAATTAGTATCACCAAAGATTGCATTAATTGGAGTTGGAAAAAACAATTTATATGAACATCCATCAGGTATAGTTATAAATAGAATGGAAAGCTTTGGTATAAAGCTTTATAGGACAGATGAAAATGGAGAAATATCCATAATAGTTAATAGTAAAGGGAATGTGAAAGTAAGAGAATTTATAAAATGAAAGATACAAGAAAGAACATTGTTTTTGCAAGGAAAGTAAATTTTTATAAAAAATTTATGAAATAATAATAACATCTACAATAATATAGTGAAATGTATAAAATTACTAAATTATACCCATACTACTATAAAGTAGGTGGTTATATTGAAAAAGTGGATTTTATATATTATAATATCAATTTTAATTTTAATATCTATATGTAGTATTATAGTGATAATTACAATGTATGAAGATACAAAAAAAACTGAACTGGATAGTATAGATAAAATTTCTGAAATAGAGAATAATTCGATTACAAATAATGCACCAATTGTTACAACAAGTTATTCAAGTATTAAGATTTCACCAAATGCAATTTTGAATTTTAATACTTATTATAAAGAGTGTGGACATACTGTTAAAGAAGAAAAAATCGCAGAAGAAGATATTATAAATAAAAGTGAACAAGAAATAAGTGATAAATATGTGGATTGGGATATAAAAAAATTTTCAGAGAATAATGTGGTTTTATATAGAGAAGTTGATAGCGTATGTGATGAAGACTATATAATAAGAGAGAAAGATGGAAATATAGTTATTTTTAAGTTAGATAATGAGGGTAGAGAAGTATTATATGATACAACTTCTATAGAATCTCAATATTTGCCTGAAACAGATTTAATACAACTAAAAGATGGCATAAAAGTAAATGGGCTAGAAAAATTAAATCAAATTATTGAAGATTTTGAATAAATGAAGTCATAATAGAAAGTTTTTAGTATATAGTAAAATTTAACTAAAAAGAATTCCTATTATAAAAAATAATTGCACACAATTTTATAAAAATTGTGTGCAATTATTTTTTACAAATTGGTGCATGAACAATTAAATGCGGGATATAAGAAAATTAATTAAGTGTGAAATATATTAAAACCTACTATTGTTCTTATTTATTTTTATCAATTTTATTTTTATCAACGATTTTTAGATTTTCCTTTTTTAGATAGCCTTGTTTGTAAAATGCTTCAAAATACATTATTAAAGAAAACATAGTCATAAATAAAGCTAAATAGTAAATGTAAGTATCAAAATGAAAATCAATTTCAAAATATTTTACAATAAATGATGAGACTATTGCAATATAGAAAAGTACAGTAGCAAGTTTTCCATACCATTTACTAGAAACTACTAGTTCTTTTCCATATAGGAAAGAGGCTCCTGCTATCATTATAATCTCTTTCAAAAATACTACAAATAATATCCATAGAGGAATTATATTCTCTATACATAAGGCAGCTAAAACAGAAAGTTGTGTTGCTTTATCAGAAAGAGGATCTATTAATTTTCCAAAATTAGTTATAAAATTAAATTTTCTTGCAATAAAACCATCTAATATATCTGTAATGCCAGAAATAGTTAAGAGAACAAATGCAGCTATGTAATTAGATTGTATGATTGATATAAAAATGAAAGGTATTAATACAAATCTAAACATAGTTAATATATTAGGTACATATTTAAACATATAAATTCCTCCGTTAGTACATTTAATTTTCTATTTTAAATTGTAATTCATCATTTTTTAAATCTATGTTTACTGTTTGGCCATTTTGTAATTCTGATTTTAGAATAAGGTCAGATAATTCATCTTCTACATATCTCTGAATAGCTCTTCTTAAAGGTCTGGCTCCATATTTTATATCTGTTCCTTTTTGTAATATAAAGTTCTTGGCTTCATCTGATATGTTCATAGTAATATTTTTATCAGATAATACAAGCTTTGTTTCAGATAACATTAAATCTATAATTTCTAGTAATTGATTATTATCTAGCTGTTCAAAAACAACTATTTCGTCTACTCTATTTAAGAATTCAGGCCTAAATATTTCTCTTAAAGAGTCTAAAACTTTACTTTTGTTGGCATCTTTATTAGCTCCAAAACCTATAGATGTGTGATTAATTTGTGAACCTGCATTTGATGTCATAATAATTATAGTGTTTTCAAAATTTACAACATTGCCTTGGCTATCAGTCAGTCTTCCATCATCTAATACTTGTAATAATATATTAAATACATCAGGATGAGCTTTTTCTATTTCATCTAAAAGTATAATAGAATATGGCTTCCTTTTTACTTTTTCTGTTAATTGACCTGCATCATCATATCCAACATAACCTGGAGGCGAGCCTATTAGTTTTGAAGTTGAGTGACTTTCCATATATTCAGACATATCTACTCTAATAATAGAATTTTCATCACCAAACATTTCGTATGCTAAAGTTTTAGCAAGTTTTGTTTTACCTACACCAGTAGGACCTACAAATATAAATGATGGTGGTCTTTTCGTAGTTTTTAAACCAGCTCTATTTCTTCTAATAGCACGAGAAACAGCTTCTACAGCTTCATTTTGCCCAATGACATTTTTGTGTAGATTATTTTCTAAGTTTAAAAGTTTATGTGTTTCTTCTTCTGTAATTTTTTGAACTGGAATTTTAGTCCAATGTTCTATTACATTTGCTATGTCTGATACTGTAAGGTTTTTAACTTTAAGTTTTTTTGATAAAGCTTCTATTTGTTCTTGAAGTGTACATTCTTTCATTTTTAAATCTGCAGCTTTTTTATAGTCTTCTGTAGAATCGGCAAGAGCAGCTTCTTCTTTTTGTTCTTGAATATTTTTAAGTTCATTTTTTAGAACTTCTAATTTGTATAAATCTTTATTATTTAAATTTATTCTAGAACAAGCTTCATCTAAAATATCTATTGCTTTATCTGGTAAAAAGCGATCATGTATATATTTTTCAGACATTATGACAGTTTGCCTTATAATGTCATTTGAAATTTTTACTTTATGGAAATCTTCATAATATTTTTTTATTCCTTCAAGAATTCCAATAGAGTCATCTATAGAAGGTTCTTCAACAAGTACTGGCTGAAATCTTCTTTCTAACGCAGTATCTTTCTCGATGTATTTTCTGTATTCTTTTAAAGTTGTTGTTCCAATTAGTTGAATTTCACCATTAGAAAGAGAAGGTTTTAGGATATTTGCTGCGTTCATAGAGTTTTCAGCATCGCCAGCTCCCATGATATTGTGAATTTCATCTATAACTAATATAATATTTCCTAAAGATTTACACTCATCTATTATAGATTTCATTCTGGCTTCAAATTGCCCTCTAAATTGTGTTCCAGCAATGACAGAAGTCATATCTAACAAATATACTTCTTTATTTAGTAATTTAGCTGGAACTTTCCCATTTGCAATTTTTATAGCAAGCCCTTGAGCAATAGCCGTTTTACCAACACCAGGTTCTCCAATTAAACAAGGATTATTTTTAGAACGTCTATTTAGAATTTGAATGATTCTTTGTATTTCTTTATTTCTTCCAATAACATTATCTAATTGGTTATTTTTGGCTTTATATGTAAGGTTTGTACCATATGTATCTAAAGCTTTTTTCTTTTTATCAGGTTTTTTTTCAACCTTTACTTTTTTCTTATTTGTCTGATTTGATCCAGTATTATCAGAATTAGAATTGTTATTAAAAATACCAGAGAAGATTGAACCAAGTGATGCACTGTTTAAATCTCCATTATCATTTAATCCTAGATCTTCTGGATTTATATTATCTAGATTACCTGAAATATCATTAAACATATCTTCAAATTGTCTTGTCATATCTTCTATATCTGATTCAGATAAATTAGCTTGTTTTACTAGTGTATCTATAGGATTAATTCCTTTTTTCTTCGCACATTCATAACAAAGGCCTTCTAATTTGTTATTTCCATCAGGTGATGGCTTATTAACAAAAACTACAGCTGTATTTTTATTGCATATTGAACATAGCATATATTTTGTCTCCTTTATAAATCTTAATATTATTATATAATACATTAAATTTAAGAGATAGTCAATATAGAAGTTTGGCTAAAATTTCATGTATTTATTATAATATTAAAAGATGATTTTACCAGTCAGCTTTAAATACAAAATTTATACTTAGTTTCCGCGGAATAAATAAATTGTCTTACTAGTTATAAAAAATAAGTGAAATAGTAGTAGAATAATCGTATTGTAAACTAAAAGAAATAATTCGTAGATTGACAATAACTAGCAATGTATGTTAAAATATACTATATAGGTTCATTAATATTATGGTAACTTGCATTACCAGAAATGGAGGGACACTTATGACTACTGAAGAGAAAGAATTATATAAGGTAGCTAAAAAGAATTTAGAGCTAATGAAGGAATGTAAAGAAATTTTAGAGGATATAAATAAAATTAATAAGGCATTAGATAAAGATAAAAAATAAAGGGGGAATTTTAATATGCCAACAGTATTATCTCAAGAACTACAAGACAAAATAGATGATATAAAAAAAAGACAAACTAGAAAGGAACTAGAATAAATGAGATAGGAAATTCTTTAAGGAGATTTGCAACAGAAAGAGGAAAAAGAGAAGCTAAGAAGTGGGAAAGAAATCAAGATATAAGAACTAGACTATCTTTTAAAACACCAATACCTTCTACTACTAGAAAAAACACATTGATAGAAGTGGAGATAAACCAATTCAAAGAGAATATGGAGATTAATGATAAGAAACAAAAAGGAACATATTAGATAGAAATATCTAGTATGTTCCTTTTTCTATAATCATTTTTTACCCAAATAAGAAATTTAGATTTAAATTTGGTAATATAAATATTTTAATATTATTTACTGTTGATTTATAAAATCTATTCATATATAATGACTCTGGAGTGAGGGAAATGATAGATATAGAAAAAGTAAAAAAAGTATTTAAGGAATATGTAAAAAATTATAATCCAGAAGATGGTAAAATAGCATTAAAAATAGAACATATTCTAAGAGTTACAGAAAAAAGTAGAAAAATAGCTGAAAATTTAAAATTAGAAGCAGAAGATATTAATTTAGCAGAATTAATAGGATTATTACATGATATAGGAAGATTTGAACAAATAAGAATTTATAATACTTTTTATGATAGAGATAGTATAAATCATGGAGAATATGGAGTAAAAATTCTATTTGAAGATAATTTAATTAGAAAATTTATACAAGATGATTGTTATGATGAAATAATAAAAAAAGCAATATTAAATCATAATAGAGCAAAAATAGAAGAAGGATTAACAGATAGAGAACTTTTGCATGCAAAAATTATAAGAGATGCAGATAAATTAGATATATATTATACTTTATTAATAGAAGATTTAGAAAATTCATATGGATGTACAGATATGAGTAAAGAAAAGATAACAGATGAGATATATCGTGAATTTAAAGAAGACCATATGATTAATTATAAAAATTTAAAAACAAATGCAGATATGCTAGTTGCACATATAGCATATGTTTTCGATTTTTATTATAACTATAGTTTAAATATAGTTAGAGAGAACAAGTATATTGAGAAAATTGAAAATAAGGTTAATTTAGAAGATGTGCAAGCTATAGAGTACTTGAAAGATATTAATAGTATTGCAAATAGTTATATAGAAGAAAACTTAAAAAATTAAACAAAAGGAAAGTAAAAAATGTCGAAAAGTTTATTAATTACAGAAAAGCCATCTGTTGCAATGGAATTTGCAAAGGCACTAAAAATAAATACTAATAGAAAAAATGGATATTTAGAATCAGATAATTGGATAATCACATGGTGTGTAGGTCACTTAGTAACTATGAGCTATCCAGAAAAATATGATGAGAATTTGAAATTTTGGAGATTAGATACACTGCCTTTTATTCCAGAAGAGTGGAAATATGAGATTATACCAAATGTACAGAATCAGTTTAATATAGTAAAAGAATTAATGCAAAGAGAAGATTTAGATACTATATATAATGCAGGCGACTCAGGACGTGAAGGAGAATATATTCAGAGACTGGTTTTTATGATGGCAAAGCCAAATCCCAATGCTAAAATGAAAAGAGTTTGGATTGATTCTCAAACAGAAGAAGAAATTTTAAGAGGAATTAAAGAGGCAAAAGATTTATCAGAATATGACAGTTTATCAGATTCGGCATATTTAAGAGCGAAAGAAGATTATTTAATAGGAATTAATTTTTCAAGGTTATTATCTATTATTTATGGAAGAAGAGTAGCAAAGAAAATTAATGAAGACAAAGTATCAATTTCAGTTGGACGTGTTATGACTTGTGTATTGGGAATGGTAGTGCAAAGAGAAAGAGAGATAAGGAACTTTGTTAAAACTCCATATTATAAAATTATAGGTAAATTTGGTGATAATGAAAATAATTTATCTGCAGAATGGAAGGTTCAAGAAAAGTCTAAATTGTTTGAATCTACCAAATTATATAATGAGTCTGGATTTAGAAAAGAAGAAGACGCTAAACAATTTATAATTTCTTTAAAAGATAAAAAAGCTATAATTGAAGAATTGAAGAAGTCAAAACAAAAAGAAAATGCACCACTATTATTTAATTTAGCAGAGATTCAAAATGAATGTACTAAAAAATTTAAAATAAAGCCAGATGAGACGCTAGAAGTTATTCAGGATTTGTATGAAAAAAAATTAGTTACATATCCAAGAACAGATGCAAGAGTTTTATCTTCTGCTGTTGCAAAAGAAATTTCTAAAAATTTAAATGGACTTGCTAAAAATTTTGGTGATGAAGAAGTTAAACAAATTATTAATAAAATGGTTAGTGAGAAATATTCTACAAATTTACTTAAAACTAAATATGTAAATGATAGTAAAATAACAGACCATTATGCAATTATACCAACAGGTCAAGGTTTTGAAAACTATGAAAAATTGTCAAATTTGAATAAGGAGATATATAAGCTAATTGTAAAAAGATTCTTGTGTATTTTTTATCCACCTGCTCAATATGAAAAAATATCTATAACTATTGATATAAATGCAGAAAAATTTTATGCAAGCAATAAAGTATGTGTGGATTTAGGTTATTTAGAAATTGTAAAAGGAAAAGATCAAAAAGAAGAAAAAGAGAATAGTAAAAAAGATAATGATAATGGAATTAATAAAGATTTATTAAAAAAACTAAAAAAAGGACAAAATATCGATGTGATAAATTTTGAAACAAAGGAGTCTGAAACAACACCACCTAGTAGACATAATTCTGGTTCTATGATTTTAGCTATGGAAAATGCGGGTAAACTAATAGAAGAGGAAGAATTAAGAGAGCAAATAAAAGGAGCAGGAATTGGAACTAGTGCTACTAGAGCAGAGATTATAAAGAAATTAGAAAGAATAAAATATATACAGATTAATACAAAAACACAAATTATTACACCAACTGAGAAAGGAGAAACTATATTTGATGTTATATATAGTTCTATGCCAGATATGTTAAATCCGAAGTTAACAGCTAGTTGGGAAAAGGGATTAGATATGGTTGCTAAAAAGGAAATAAAACCAGAGGTTTTTATGGATAAATTACAAAATTATATTAAAAGTAAAATTAATAAATTGGTTATACCGATGTAATGAGGTACAAATGAAAAAGATAAAAGCTAAAGGTGGATTCGAAAATAAAATAATAAAGGGTTCTAAAATTTTAATAATATTAAAGTTTTAGAACTTTTTATACAATAAGTAAAAAATAATATGCAACAAAATAAACATATATCTCATTATATTCACCACTTACGTAAATGAAACATAATATATATCGTATTCTAAAATAGAAAGGGTGAATATAATGAAATCTTACATAATTGAAGGAGGAAAAAAACTAGAAGGAGAGGTAAAAGTATCTGGCTCTAAAAATGCATCACTTCCTATTATTGCATCATGTATATTAAATGATAGTATAACTAAACTATATAATGTTCCAAATATAAGAGATACTCAAATAACTTTGAAGATTTTACGTCTTTTAGGTTGCAAGATTAAGAAAAATAGTGGTAAAATAGAAATTAATTCAAAAAATATGACTAAAAAGGAAATTCCAGAAGAGTTAATGAGAGAAATGAGATCAACAGTAATTCTTGCAGGAGCAATATTAGGTAGATTTAAGGAAGTTACATTTTCATATCCAGGAGGCTGTGATATTGGTTCAAGACCTATAGATTTACACTTAAGTAGCTTTAGAAAATTAGGAGTACAAATAGAAGAAGAATCTGGATTTATACATTGCACATGTGATAAAATAATAGGAAATGATATTAATTTGGACTTTCCAAGTGTTGGAGCGACAGAAAATGTTATTTTGGCATCAGTTTATGCAGAAGGTATTACAACAATAACAAATGCTGCAATGGAGCCAGAAATTGTAGATTTAGCAAATTGTTTGAATAAGATGGGTGCTAAAGTTGAAGGAGCAGGAACTAATGAAATAAAAATAACAGGTGTAAAAAAATTAAAATCTATATCATATGGAATAATGCCAGATAGAATAGAAGCTGGAACATTACTTTGTATGGCAGCAGCAACAGGTGGAAATATTAAACTTCTAAATGTATGTTCAGAGCATCTAGTTCCTGTTATTCATAAATTACAAGAAGCGGGCTCTGATATAAATATTTCAAAAAATAATATAACAATAAAAGCACCAAAAAGATTAAAACCTATAGAGATAAAAACAATGCCTTATCCAGGATTTCCTACAGATTTACAACAAATTTTTGGGGCTATGCTTACTACAGCAAAAGGAACATCTGTAATTGTGGAAAATATTTTTGAAAATAGGTATAAATATATGACAGAATTAAAAAGAATGGGAGCTAAAGTAACAATTGAAGGAAAGACATCTGTGATTAAAGGTGTAAAAAAATTGTCTTGTGCAAATGTTCAAAGTCAAGATTTAAGAGGCGGAGCAGCACTTGTTTTAGCAGCACTCACAGCAAAAGGTAAAAGTAAAATAAGTCATATAGAATATATATTAAGAGGTTATGAGAAATTAGATGAAAAACTTACAAAGTTAGGTGCATCTATAGTTTTAGAAGAAGGTGAATAAATATTTTGAATATTATACATAAAAAGAAAAAGGTAAATAAGATTAAAAATAAAAGGGCAGATAATAAGTCTGCCCGTAGGCCAATTAATCAAACAGTAAAAAATAATCAAAATAGGAAAAATGAACCTATTAATTTGGATAACGAAATTATAATAGGACTTCCTAATATTGATAATAGAATTTATAAAGAAAAAATGTCTAACAAAAAGAAAAATGTAGTAAAAAAAGATATTAATAAAAAGAATAAGACAAATGTAAGACAAAAGGTAAAAAATAATAGAATAAAAAAGCCTAAAAAACTTTCTGAAAAACAGATTAAAAGAAGAAGATTAATTTTAAAACTCATAAAGTGGATAAGCTTAAGTTTAATAATAATTGGTATTATTATTTCTATAATGTTGTCTCCAATATTTAATATAAAGAGTATAAATGTAAAGAATAATAATAAGATATCATATGAACAAATTGTTAGTTTATCTGGTGTGCAAATAAATAATAATACTTTTAAGTATTCTAAAAGTGATATAAAGAATAAAATAAAAGAAAATGCATATATAGAAGAAGTAAAAGTAAAAAGATTATTGCCAGATGTTTTAGAAATAGAAGTAAAAGAAAGAACGGCAAGATTAATGTTATTATTTGGAAATGCATATGTATATATAAATAGTCAAGGCTACATATTAGAGATATCAGATCAAAATATAAATTTACCAATAATAAAAGGATATAAAACAGAGGAAAAAGATATTATTGTAGGAAAAAGATTATGTAATGAAGATTTAGAGAAGTTGAGTGTTGTATTAAAAATAATTGAACTTGCACAAAATGAGCAAATATCAGAAAATATAACTGAAGTAGACATCGAAGATGAAAATGACTATAAGATAATAATGGAGAAAGATCAAAAGACAGTTCATTTAGGAAATTGTTCGATGCTAGAAGAAAGAATACTTTGGGTAAAGACCATCTTGAATGAAATAAAGGAATTACCAGGAGAGATTTTTGTTAATATGAATTTAAATTCAGAAAGGCCATTTTTTAGAGAAAGAGTTTAGGAAGGAGACAAGATTTAATGAATAAAAGAGCCATTGCACTAACAATTGGAGTGATATGCTTTATCCTTGTATTTGCAATAGTTATTCAAGTAAAAACTATAAAAAATACTAATTCTATTGTAGTACAAACTTTATCTAATAATAATTTAAGAGACGATTTATTAAGATGGAAAGAAAAATATGATAATGCTAATCTAGAACTTGAAAAAGCAGAAAAAGAATTAGAAAAGACTAGAGAGATTGCAATTCAAAATAGTCCAGAGCTAGTACAAAAAGAAACAGATTTAAAAAACAATAATATAGCATTAGGACTTACAAATGTAACTGGATCAGGGGTAATAATTACTCTAAAAGATAATCAAGGAATAACTAATGAGATTATTGGTATTACTGATGATATTAGATCATATCTAGTGCATGACGCTAATTTAAGAGAGATAGTAAGGAAATTAAAGATTTCTGGTGCAGAGGCTATTTCAATTAATGATGAGAGAGTGGTTAATGATACAGCTATTGTATGTGCTGGAAATATAATAAGAATTAATGATAGAAAAGTTGGGTCTCCATTTGAAATTAAGGCTATAGGTTCTCCAGAATTATTATATGGAAATTTACAAGAGACTATAAATAAATTAAATAACTCTGGCATTATTGTGGAAATTCAGAAAAAAGATAAGATAGAAATAAGCAAATATGATGGTACAATTAATTTTAATTATGCAAGTAGTATCGAATAGAGGTGAATTAGCTTGAAAAAAGATAAGATAATAGTTAGCATAACTGTATTTTTTATGTGTATTGTTCTAACATGTGTTATGTTCATGCAGTTTAAGACGGCTAGACAGACTAATTTAACAGATATAGAGAATATGAATGAAGATGAACTTAAAAGTGAAATTATACTTTGGCAAAATAGATATAATGAAATAGATCAGAAGCTTACAAGTCGTAATCAAACTATAGATGAATATGAATCGATTTTGCAGAACAATGATGAAACAGCTAAAGTGTTAGATAAAGAGCTAAATGAATTGGAAAAATTAGTAGGAATAACAGATGTACGAGGGGATGGTATTGTTATTACTTTAGAAGATAATGATGAAGGGCAAGTAACAGCAACGGTTTTATTAAATTTAGTAAATGAACTAAAATATGCAGGTGGAGAAGCTATATCTATTAATGGTATAAGGATCGTGAATATGACAGATATAGTTGATGTAAATTATATAGTTCAAATAGAAGGACAAAAAATATCATCACCATATACAGTAAACTGTATTGGCGATCAAAATTTTCTGCTTAATACACTTAATTCAAAAAATGGATATGTGCAGACTTATACAGATAGTGGTATAACTGTGAAAATAGAAGATCAAGATGATATAAAAATAAATAAGTATAATGGTAGTTTAGATATTAAATATAGTAAGGATTAATAGATTGGAGGATTTTTTGTATATGTCAAAAAGAAAAATTGCAATTATATTGGCTATAATGTGTTTTATAATAGTAGTAGCTATACTAATTCAGATTAGAACAATAGAAGGTATAAATTCTCCAGTATTAAAAGGTACCTATAATGATAACTTAAGAGATGAAGTACTGAAATGGAAAGATAAATATGATACTAGTGCAATTAATTTAGAAAAGGCAGAAAAAAAACTAGAAAACATTAGACAAAAGGCAACAAAAAATGATGAAAATTTTAGTTCAAAAGAACAAAGTATAAAAAAATATAATACTATTTTAGGACTAACTGATGTAAATGGAGAAGGTGTTACAATTAATATTTCAGTAAAGCAATTAGATGAAGGGATAAAAGAATATCTAGATAATATTATAAATGAACTTAAAAATGCTGGAGCTGAATGTATAAGTATAAATAATCAAAGATTGATATGGAGTTCTGTTATTTCATGTGAGGGAAATATAATAAAAGTAAATCAAGAGAAAATAGAATCGCCTTTTGTTATAAATGCTATAGGAGACACAAGGTTGTTATATGGTGCTCTAGCAAGACCTGGAGGATATATAGAATTATTAAACAGTAATGGAATAAAAACAGAAGTTATTAGATCAAGTAATATACAAATACAAAAATATAATGGGTTAATAAATTTTGAACATTTAAAAACTATTACATAAGAGGTGAATAAATTGAGAAAAACAAATATAACTATATGTATTGTTATATTTCTTATGTGTGTTATACTAGTCTCTGTTATACTTATGAGATTTAAAGCAGTGGAGGAAACTGATTTTGAAGCTGAATCTGCTATTAGAGAAACAGAGCTAAGAAAAGAAATATCAACATGGAAAAGTAAGTATGAACAAATTAATAAAACTCTAGATTCTACTAATCAAAAGATATTAGAATATGAAGAACAAATAGAAAAAAATGAAGATTCATCATATTTAGTAGAGCAAGAATTAGAGCAAACTAATGTATTATTAGGAAAAAAGACGGTAAAAGGAGAAGGTGTTATAGTTACATTAATTGATAAGGATAATGCAAAAATTTTAGCAACAGACTTGTCTGAAATAGTTAATGAGTTAAAATATGCAGGGGCAGAAGCTATATCTATTAATGGTATAAGAATACTTGCTATGACTGATATTACAGATGCAACAAATGATTTACTACTAATTAATGGACAAAGGATTTCATCTCCATATGAAGTAAAAGCGATAGGGAATCAAACATATTTATATAGTACATTAAATGCTAAAAATGGTTTTATAGATTATTATACTAATCAATATGATATAGATATAAAGATAGAAAGACAAAAGAATATAACAATCGATAAAATGAGTCAAGAAATTAATTTTAAGTATATAAAAGAAGGAGAAGAGTAAAATGATTATTATTGCAATTGTTATTGGATGTATATTAGGTGCGGTTATAGGAATGTATGCTCCTATAATTCCATATACATATTCAGGATATTTAGCTATTGCTATTATGGCAGCATTAGATACAGTTTTTGGAGGAATTACATCAATAATTAAAAAAAGCTTTGATATGAAAATATTTGTTTCAGGTTTTTTTGGTAATGCAATTTTAGCAATTGTTTTAACTTATTTAGGTGAAAAATTAAATGTAGATATTTACTTAGCAGCTATTTTTGTGTTTGTTAGTAGAATGTTTAACAACTTAGGATTTATAAGAAGATATTATATAGAAAAATTAGCAGAAAAGAAAGAAAATAAAAAAAGTAAGAAAAAAAGTATTGATAAAGTTTGAAAAATGTGCTAAGAATATAAAGACAAAATTATATAGAAAGCGTCAATAGTTTACAAGAAACGACATTGTTACAAAACTGTTACGAAAATATTACAAAAATATAACAGATTCTATTGACATTTTTGGAGAAATATAATATTCTTAGGCTAGAATTAAAATGCGGTAAAAAATGGAGGAGTTAACTTTGGCTATAGGTGATATAATAGTAGGTATTGATATAGGTACATCTAAAGTTAGTCTTGTTGTAGGAGAAGTCAATAACTTCAATCAAATCGAAATAATTTGCAGTACTAGTCACAAATGTAGCGCTATTAAAAAAGGGAAAATAGTAGATGAAGATGCAGTAGCAATTGCGATTGAAAATGCTGTTAAAGATGCAGAGATGGAATCTGGACTTAAAATAAATTCATCTTATGTAACAATACCTGGAAAATATGTTACAATTGTTCAAAATAGTATAAGCAAAGAATCAAGAGATAGATATGCAGGTATTTCAGTAAAAGATATATCTTCTGCATTGATGCAAGCAAAAGACATAGATATACCAGAGGGAAAAAGTATAATAGATATAGTTGCAGATGAATTTGTATTAGAAGACGGAAAGATAGTAAGCGATCCAGTAGGAAATTTAAGTAATAATTTCACTATGAAAGCACAAGTAATATTAGCAGATAAAGATTATATTAGACAACTATGTAATATTTTTAGAAAAGTAAGTTTGGAAATAGATGGATTAGTGCCAGAAACATTGGCAGAAAGAAATCTTATATTAGATACAAATGAATTAAATGACAATATAATGATTTTGGATATTGGAGCTGGAAATACTGATATAGGAGTATTTGAAGGAAATTCATTTATATATACTAATACAGTACCTTTAGGTGGAGATAATATTACTAATGATATAGCTTTAGTACTAGATATATCAATTGAAGAAGCAGATAAATTAAAAAGACAATATGGATTAGCAATGAAATCTTTTATAGATAATGATAATGAGATAATACTAAATACTTGCAGAAATGAATCTAAAAATAAAGTAATAAAAAGTTCAGAGCTTATAGAAATAATAGAAGCAAGAATAGAAGAAATATTTTCAATAGTTAATAAGGATATAACAGCACAAGGTGTTAAATCTAGAATTAACAATGTTGTTCTAACAGGACAAGGAATTAGTAATATTAATAAAAGCGATGTTGCTGGAAAAATAATTTTAAATATACCAGTAAAGATATCAACAGGAAGACTAATAAGTACAATAAGACCAAGCTATAGAACAGCATATGCATTAGTTAGATATATAGCAGCAAGACCTTTTGCAAAAAATGTTTCAAGTAATATAGATTCTGGTTCAGAACAAAGTATATTTAAAAGAATACTTGAAAAAATTAAAGAATTTTTCTATTCATAATAGAAAAATAAAGGCAAACGTTTTTAATTTTAAAAAATATAAATTTTAGGAGGAAACATTATGATAATGGATAGCGTTGAAGAAAGCGGAATCATGATAGATGGAACTGCTACAATTAAAGTAATAGGTGTAGGTGGAGCAGGAACTAATGCTGTTAACAGAATGGTAGATTCAGGAATAAGAGGAGTTGAATTTGTTGCAGTAAATACAGATAGACAAGCTTTATTACTATCAAAAGCAGCATCTAAGATTCAAATTGGAGAAAAAATAACAAGAGGGTTAGGAGCAGGAGCTAATCCAGATATTGGAGCACAAGCTGCTGAAGAGAGCAAAGCAGAAATTACAGAAGCACTTCGCGGTGCTGATATGGTATTTGTTACAGCCGGAATGGGTGGAGGAACAGGTACAGGAGCTGCACCAATAGTTGCAGCATGTGCAAAAGAAATGGGAATATTAACAATAGGTGTTGTTACAAAGCCATTTACTTTTGAAGGAAAGAAAAGATTATCTCAAGCAGATAGAGGAATAGAGAGTCTTAAAGGTAAAGTTGATACATTAGTAGTTATTCCAAATGATAAATTATTACAAGTTATTGATAGAAAAACTTCAATAGTTGAAGCTTTTAAAATGGCAGATGATGTATTAAGACAAGGTGTTCAAGGTATATCAGACTTAATTGCAATACCAGGACTTGTTAACCTAGACTTTGCAGATGTAAAAACAATTATGCTAAATACAGGAATGGCACATATGGGTATTGGAAGATCATCAGGTGAAAATAGAGCTGAAGATGCAGCAAAACAAGCTGTTCAAAGTCCATTACTTGAAACATCAATAGAAGGTGCTAGAGGTGTAATTATTAATATTACTGGTGGATCTAGCTTAGGATTACATGAAGTAAATACAGCAGCAGAATTAATTCAAAGAAGTGTTGATCCAGAAGCTAATATTATATTTGGTGCAGTAATAGATGAAACTTTAGATGAAGATATAGTGATAACTGTTATTGCTACAGGATTTGAAAAAGAACCTACAGTAGGAAATACAGTTCCTGTTGGAGAAATTGTTAGCAAAGCATGGGATAAAAAGATAAATTCAATTCCATCTTCACAAGAGGCATCTAATTCATCAAATGATTTAGATATTCCATCATTCTTAAGAAAAAATAAAGGAATGAATAAATAAAAAGATGCAATAATTATGAATAAAAATAAGGAAATAAAAAACTAAATATCATAATAGAAAAGAAATAATCTTAATTTGTAGATTATTTCTTTTTTTCTGCATCAAGAACTGACATATTTTTAAAACTATAAGAGTTAGAATATTAATTGTGAAACATGACTAGTATCTGTATTATTTCATTATTTATAAAAAATATTCTTTAGTAATTTGTAAGGAGCAACGAACTTGACCGTATATTTAGATGTTATATTTTTAGAAAACTTTTTTATGAACTATATATTACTTTTTGCTGTTAGATATATCATGAAAATAAAAAGTAAACAATTGTTAATTATTATTTCAAGTATTCTTCGGCAGTATATATGCAGTCTTGGTTTATCTGCAAAATACGATCATCTATTCAAATTTGATTATTAAGATACTTTTATCAATAATTATGGTGTATATTGCATATTTGCCAAAGAATTTCAAAAAGTTATTTAAAGAATTAATAATGTTTTATTTAATCTCTTTTGTATTCGGAGGTAGTGCTTTTGCATTACTATATTTCGTGAAACCAGAGAATATAATGATGAGAAATGGAGTATATGTAGGAAACTATCCACTAAAGATAGCTGCACTTGGAGGAATTGTTGGATTTGTAATTAGTCATATTGCTTTCAAAGTAGTAAAAACTAAAATGTCTACAAAGGATATGTATTGCAAAATAAATATTCAGATTAATCAAAAAAATATTAGTGTAAAAGCTTTAATCGATAGCGGAAATTTATTAAAAGAACCAATTTCTGGATATCCAGTTATAGTCGTGGAAAAATATGAATTAGTAAGTATATTGCCTAATAATATATTAAATAATTTAAAAGAAATATTAAAAGGTAACTACTTGGGCAAAGATGAAGATACTGAATTAGAGTATTATGTGTCTAGATTTAGAGTAATACCTTTTTCGTCTTTAGGTAAACAAAATGGAATGTTACTGGGAATAAAAGCAGATAAGGTAATAATATCTTTTGAGGAAGAAGAAATAATTATAAGCAATTCTATTATAGGAATTTATGATGAGCATCTTACTAAAAACGGAAACTATACAGCACTAGTTGGATTAGATTTGTTAGAAAGGAGGATAGAAAGTGAATTTACTTCAAATATTAAAGTCTAGTATTAATACATTATATGTAAAGTATGTTAATAAAGATGGGACCCAAACATTACCTATATATTATATAGGTGGAAGTCAAAGCTTGCCACCACCACTTACTCGGTGAAGAAGAGGAAGAATTATTAAATAAATTAGCATCAGAAGATGATACAGTAAGGCAGACATTAGTTGAAAGAAATCTTAGATTGGTTGTATACATAGCTAAAAAGTTTGAAAATACGGGTATTGGAATTGAAGATTTAATATCTATTGGAACAATAGGATTAATGAAGGCAATAAATACTTTTAATACTGACAAAAAGATTAAACTAGCAACATATGCGTCTAGATGTATAGAAAATGAAATATTAATGTATTTAAGAAGAAGTAATAAAATAAAAGGGGAAATTTCAATAGATGAACCATTGAATCAAGATGGAGATGGAAATGAACTGTTATTATCGGATATTTTAGGGACAGATTCTGATGTGACATCTAGAAGAATAGAAGAGGAAGTAGATAAGACTTTACTAAAAGCATCTATAAAAAAATTGAGTAATAGAGAAAGAAATATAATGGAATTACGATTTGGTTTTATAAGTGGAAAGGAGAAAACACAAAAAGAAGTTGCGGATATGCTTGGTATTTCTCAAAGTTATATTTCTAGATTAGAAAAGAAAATTATAGGAAAGATGAAAAAAGATATAATGAGTAAGACAGGATGAATAAGAATGCCTTCTTTGGAAATAATTATATTAATTATAAACCAAAGGAGGTATTTATTTGATAAAGAAAGTAGAGATTGCATCAGTAAATACTGCTAAACTACCTGTTCTATCAAATAAAGAAAAAAATGAATTACTAATTAAAATAAAAAATGGTGATGAAGAAGCAAGAGATGATTTTGTAAATGGAAATTTAAGATTAGTACTAAGTGTTATTAAAAGATTTTATGGAAGAGGAGAAAATCTAGATGATTTATTTCAAGTTGGATGTGTAGGTTTAATAAAAGCTATAGATAATTTTGATTTATCACAAAATGTTCAATTCAGTACGTACGCTGTTCCAATGATTATAGGTGAAATAAGAAGATATTTAAGAGATAATAATCCTATAAGAGTAAGTAGATCAATAAGAGATTTAGCTTATAAAGCACTTAGTGTGAAAGAAAGAATAATAAAAGAAACACAAAAAGAACCTACAATAGAAGAAATTGCAAAAGAATTAAATATAGATAAAGAAGAAATTGTTTTTAGTTTAGATGCTATTCAAGAACCAATCTCACTTCAAGAACCTATATATGGTGATGGTAGTGAAAATTTATACATCATGGATCAAGTAAGTGATAAGAAAAATACAGATGAACATTGGGCTGAGAGTATAACAATTGCTGAAGCAATGAAAAAACTAAATGATAAAGAAAAGATGATTGTTTCAAAAAGATTCTTCGAAGGAAGGACTCAAATGGAAGTCGCAGAAGAAATAGGTATTTCACAAGCACAAGTATCAAGACTTGAAAAAAGTGCAATTAATCATATAAAAAGAATATATAAATAATATTGTTAAAAAGTAAATTGTAAAATAAAAGTAGGTTACTGAACAATGGTTTTACTTGCAAGTCCAATCTAGAAGGTATGATACATATCATACCTTCTAGAACTACTATGGAGATAAAAATCATCTTATCATATAGTATCTTTTGGCTCATTTGAAAAATGAAAAGTTAGTTTTTTAGCAACTTTTTTTTGATTTATAATATAATATATAATGTGAAGGAGGTATATATGGGACAGAAAGGGTTAGATTTTAAACATAAAGAAGTTATAAACATAAATGATGGGAGAAGATTACGGTTTTGTTCAAGATGTATGTGCAGATTTAGAAACTGGTAGAATTACATCAATAATAGTACCTGGGAATAATAAGATCTTAAATATGTTTGCTGGTAATAATGATATAGTTATACAGTGGCAAAATATTAAATGTATAGGTGATGACGTAATATTAGTGGAGATATAAAATAGGGATAAATTACCAAAGAAATAGTATTGATTTTTGAAAATAAAAGTGATAATATAATACATATAGCAAGTAAGTAAAAATTACATATAAAAAAAGTTAAAAAACTTTAAAAAAAGTATTGACTTTAAATGTTCATCATGTTATTATAAATAAGTACTAAACATCAGACAAAAATATATAAAATTTTTTATATAAATTAGTAAAAAATATAGACATCTATTTGAAAGATAACGTTGTTACTAGTTTATTATTTTGCACTTAAAAATTCGACAAAAAAACTTAAAAAAATTTTAAAAACATATTGACAAACTTATAGAAAAATAGTACAATAAAAAACGTCGCTTACAGAAATGAAAACGACAAAAAAAGTACATTGAAAAGTAAACAATAAACCTTTAGAGAAACCAAAAGCGGTAGTACTATTACTACCAAAAAATAATAGAAAACAAATGAGCTTAAACTCTAAAAAAGATTTATAATAAGTTTCGAAAGAAACGAAAATATAAATACAATAACAAGAGAGTTTGATCCTGGCTCAGGATAAACGCTGGCGGCGCACATAAGACATGCAAGTCGAACGGACTTAATCTTAATATTTATATTGAGAAGCGGTTAGTGGCGGACTGGTGAGTAACGCGTAAGCAATCTGCCTATTAGAGGGGAATAACAGTGAGAAATCATTGCTAATACCGCATATGCCATAAGAACCACATGGTTCTAGTGGGAAAGGAGTAATCCGCTAATAGATGAGCTTGCGTCTGATTAGCTAGTTGGTGTGGTAACGGCATACCAAGGCAACGATCAGTAGCCGGACTGAGAGGTTGAACGGCCACATTGGGACTGAGATACGGCCCAGACTCCTACGGGAGGCAGCAGTCGGGAATATTGCGCAATGGAGGAAACTCTGACGCAGTGACGCCGCGTATAGGAAGAAGGTTTTCGGATTGTAAACTATTGTCGTTAGGGAAGATAAAAGACAGTACCTAAGGAGGAAGCTCCGGCTAACTACGTGCCAGCAGCCGCGGTAATACGTAGGGAGCAAGCGTTATCCGGATTTACTGGGTGTAAAGGGAGCGTAGACGGTTTTGCAAGTCTGAAGTGAAAGCCCGGGGCTTAACCCCGGGACTGCTTTGGAAACTGTAGGACTAGAGTGCAGGAGAGGTAAGTGGAATTCCTAGTGTAGCGGTGAAATGCGTAGATATTAGGAGGAACACCAGTGGCGAAGGCGACTTACTGGACTGTAACTGACGTTGAGGCACGAAAGTGTGGGGAGCAAACAGGATTAGATACCCTGGTAGTCCACACCGTAAACGATGGATACTAGGTGTAGGGTGTATTAAACATTCTGTGCCGTCGCAAACGCAGTAAGTATCCCACCTGGGGAGTACGGCCGCAAGGTTGAAACTCAAAGGAATTGACGGGGGCCCGCACAAGCAGTGGAGTATGTGGTTTAATTCGAAGCAACGCGAAGAACCTTACCAGGGCTTGACA
>DXVF01000018.1 GCA_019417465.1 Clostridiales bacterium | reverse complement strand
AAATTGTACATAACTAAATTCAAAATTTTGTACATTTTCTTATTGACATTAACAAGAGCCATATATATCGGAAACAAATCAATGTTTAATGAATAATGGGTATATAAATTTAAATATAGAAGAATATTTGAATTAAGAAACGCAAATAGAAAGTATAATTAAAATTATTAAGGTTATTTCAACAATAGTACGTATAGATTAGCACTTTAAATAACCCAACCATGTGTAAATAATTGCATATGTGTTAAGTTTATAAGAATAAAAACAGATAAAATTATTTGAAGTGCTTATAACTATTATCTGTTTTTATTGCAATTAATAATTGTTTCCATATAAACTCAAGTAGATTTAAATCTCAATCTTAGGCTGATACCTCTCAAGCCACATATTTACCTGACATAGATAAGCCATAAGTTGTGGCCCGAGTCATTAACTGTCCAAACCATGGTCTAGTAAATGCCTTTCCATCTGTTTTAATAATATCTAAAATATACTCTCTATTTAGTAAATCATTAATAGGAGAATTTTTATCTTCCATTATTTTGGTTAGCATACCTTTTACTTTTGTAAGATAAGTAGGATTCCATGTTTTAGGATAAGGACTCTTTTTTCTATCTATTATTTCGCTAGGTAAAATATCTTTCATTACATAACGAAGTAATCCTTTTTCACGCCCATTTAAAGCTTTTATTTCCCAAGGAATATTCCATACATATTCTGCCAAACGGTAATCGCAAAATGGTACTCTTATTTCAAAACCATTATACATAGCCATACGGTCAGATCTATCTAGTAATGTTTGCATAAACCAGTTTAAAGTTAAATGAGATATTTTTCTTTTTTGTTTTGTTTCTTCTGAATCTTCATCGAGAACAATTACTTCATCTAAACTCTCTTTATAACGATAATCAATATAATCTTTTAAGTGAACTTTTTTAGCTATCAAAGGATTTAGTAAAGTTTGACGTTCGTTTGTAGCAATAGACCAAGGAAAAGTACCACTATTTAAACTATCAGCACGGAAAAACCAAGGATACCCACCAAATATTTCATCAGAACATTCACCAGTTAAAGTTACTGTAGCATGTTTTTTTACGTTTTTACAAAATAGTAGTAAAGAGGAATCTACGTCTGCCATTCCTGGATAATCTCTTGCAATCATGGCATCTTCTAAGCTATCTGCTAATTCTGGAGTATCTAATATAACATTGTGATGATTTGTATTTAGCATTTCCGTCATTAAATTAATATAGTAGTTATCAGAATTTGGTTGAAAATCGGTCTTAACAAAATTTTTATCATTATCCACATAATCTACAGAGTAAGTATTTAAAGGTGGTAAGCACTTTTCCTTACAATAATTAGCAGCATATAAAGTAATAATACTAGAATCTAAACCTCCAGATAGAAAAGTACATAAAGGAACATCAGATACAAGCTGTCTTCTTATAGCATCTTCTAATAAGAATCTAACTTTATCACATGTAGTTCCAAAACTATCAGTATGTGGTTTACTTACCAAAGACCAATATTTATTTACGTGTAATCCAGAAGAATTAAATATAGCATAACTTGCTGGTTTTAATTCATAAATATCTTTAAAAATTCCGATTACCAGGAGTATGACTAGGTCCGAAGCCCGAATAGTTCGGATATTCCTTCACCATCTATTTTGGCAGTAATACCAGGATATTCAAAAAGTGCCTTTACTTCGGATGAAAATACTAAAGTATTTTCAATAATTGAATAATAAAAAGGTTTTACTCCAAAATGATCTCTTGCCATAAATAGTTCTTTTTTATTTGAATCCCAAATAGCAAAAGAAAAAATACCATTTAATTTATTAACAACATCATAGCCCCATTTTATATAGCTTTTTAGTAAAATTTCGGTATCACAATGTCCTTCAAACGTAAAACCATCAGTAACTAATTCTTCTTTTAATTCAGAAGTATTATATATTTGACCATTATATACAATGGCATAAGTATTAGAATTTTTCTTACATATCATAGGTTGTTTTCCACCATCAGGATCTATTACTATTAATCTTTTATGTGCTAAACAAACATTTTTTTCTATATACATTCCATCTTCATCAGGGCCTCTTTTGGAAATTGCGTTATTCATATTAGATAATACATTTCGATAGCTAGATATATCTTTTGTAGTATTAACAAAGCCAACTAATCCACACATATTTTACCTCCAATTTGTTTTATTATTTAGTATATGCAATTTGATGAAAATATTTACAAGTTTGTTTTTCTAGCTATTGACAAAAATGAAAAAAACTAGTATACTTTTAAAGTGACGTGAAAATAAGTTAAAAATTAGAATATATACATAATTCTATACATATACAAAGGGAGGGAATAGAAAATGGCACAACCAAAAAGAAGATGGTCAAAAGCAAGAACACACTTAAAAAGATCAACATGGAAATTAGAAAATCAAAATTTAGTTGATTGTCCACATTGTCATGAAAAAATGATGCAACACAGAGTTTGTCCAAGTTGCGGATATTATAATGGAAAACAAGTGGTAGTAAAAAAAGAAGCTTAAATTGATAAAAAGATAAAGAAAGGCAGCAAAAATGCTGTTTTTTTTTATTAAGAGAAGAGACCTAACAAATTGACGTTCATAAAGTTATTTTTGCTTTATGTTAAATTAGAGCCAATATCAAACTATATTAATTAGAGAATAAATATGTTGCTAAAATAAAAAAATAAAAGTATAATTGTTATAAACTTTAAATAAAAGAAAAGAGGGTAACTAAGAAATGAATAAACTTTTGATATCACAGACAACCAAAGAAGAAAGAAAAGAAATAATAAAAAAGGCTCTAGGTATATCTTTGTTAGGTGATAAAATGCCAAGTGATGATGTAATAAGTATGGCAAAAGAATATATAGAAGGAAAAATAGAATTAGATGAAATACAAAAAAGAATATTACAAAAATATAAAATAAAGAAGGATGAAAACAAGTAATGGATTTTAAAAAGACAAGTTTAAAAGATTTATATAAAAAAGACCCATATGTATATAAAAATGGTACACTAAAAAATAAATTAGGAATAACAGATTATGAAAAATTAAGACAAGCAGAAGCAGATATATCTTTTGTAAAATTATTTACTGTAGATAGAGATATAGATCAAGGAGATTTTGGTCTTGAATATATACAAAGACTTCATAAATACATTTTAGGAGATATATTTGATTGGGCTGGCAATTTTAGAACTGTACCAATGCAAAAAGAAGAGAAAATATTAGGTGGAGATTCTGTTAGATATTCACATCCGAATAATATAGATTCAGATTTAAGCAAAATTATAGTAAGATTACAAAAAGAGCATTGGAGCAATAAAAGTATTGATGAAAAAGTTAGTGTTTTTAATAAATTAATAGCAGGACTTTGGCAAATTCATCCTTTTAGAGACGGAAATACAAGAACTATAGTTGCATATGCAATGAGATATGCAAAAGAAAAAGGATTTGAATTTAATAGTGATATATTGCTTCAAAATTTTGGATATGTTAGAGGAGCACTGGTTTGGGCTTCGCAAGGAGAATATTCTAATTTTAGTTATTTAAATAGAATTGTTAAAGATGCAATTTTAACACGGAGCACAAATAAATCAAGAAAAAAATAATAATATAGAGCATGAATAATTTTATAAATAGTTACTATTTAAACTAAAATTTAAAAAATATATACAATTAATTTGAATAGTAGCTATAAGTTTTCTATTATAAATATCAAAAAGGCTTTTAATATGGAAAAAATATGATATAATACTAATGAACTAAAAGAAAAAGATAACATTTTAAGCAAAATATAAATTAATATATAAATAGAAGAGGTGAAATATGGGAAAGCCAACAGTAGCAATTGTAGGAAGACCAAATGTTGGAAAGTCAACATTTTTTAATTATATAGTAGGAAAAAGAATATCTATTGTAGAAGATACACCAGGTGTTACAAGAGATAGAATATATGCTGAGAGCAATTGGAGAGGAAGAAATTTTACTATAATAGATACAGGTCGGTATTGAGCCAGAATCAGAAGATATAATTATCTCTCAAATGAGAGAACAAGCAGATATAGCAATAGATATAGCAGACGTTATAGTTTTTGTAACAGATATAAAACAAGGAATAACAGAAGCTGATAAAGAAATAGCATTAATGCTAAAAAAATCTAAAAAGCCTATTGTGCTTGTATGTAATAAAGCAGATAATTTTGGAAAAGTAACTGATGATATCTATGAATTTTATAACTTGGGAATAGGTGAGCCACATGCTGTATCATCTGTAAATGCTATTGGAATTGGAGATGTTTTAGATGCTATATATGAACATTTTCCAGAGAATAATTTAGAAGAAGATGATGACACTATTATAAAAGTAGCTCTTATTGGTAAACCAAATGTTGGCAAATCTTCTTTAGTAAATAAAATCCTAGGAGAGAATAGAGTTATTGTTAGTAATATAGCAGGAACTACAAGAGATGCAATAGATTCTTCATTTGAAAATGAATTTGGAAAATACGTATTTATAGATACAGCAGGAATTAGAAGAAAAAATAAAGTAACAGAAAATTTAGAAAAATATAGTGTAATGCGTTCATTACTAGCAGTAGAGAGATCAGATGTATGTATTTTAATGATAGATGCAAATGAAGGAGTAACAGAACAAGATGCTAAAATTGCAGGAGAAGCACATGAAGCAGGAAAAGGTATTATAATAGCAGTAAACAAATGGGATGAATATGAAAAAGAAAATGGAACACTGGAAAAATATAAAAAAGATATATATCAAAAATTATCTTATTTATCTTATGCTCCAATAATATTTATATCTGCTAAAACTGGACAAAGAGTAAATAAGCTATACGAATTAATAAATACAGTTGCAAATCAAAATGCTATGAGAATTCCAACAGCAGTACTAAATCAAGTGTTAAATGAGGCAATAGCAATTGTACAACCACCAACAGATAAAGGTAAAAGATTAAAGATATACTATATGACTCAAGGCGGAACAAAACCACCAACATTTGTAGTGTTTGTTAATGATAAAAAGTTATTTCACTTCTCTTATGAAAGATATTTGGTAAATCAATTAAGAAAAGAGTTTGTACTAACTGGTACACCAATAAGAATGATTGTAAGAGAAAAGAAAGAAAAAGACATAAGATGAAGAAAGGAAGTATGTATTATGGCAGCTTATATAGCTATAGCAATTATTGCATATGCAATAGGAAGTATTAATTTTTCAGTAATTTTTAGTAGAAAATTTGTAGGATTTGATGTAAGAGAAAAGGGAAGTGGAAATGCAGGAACTACTAATATGTTAAGAGTAGTAGGAAAAAAGGCAGCAATTATAACATTAATTTGTGATATATTAAAAGGTGTAGTTTCAATTTTGATTGCATTAGTAATCGGATATTTTGTAAAAGAAGCAGATAAGTCTATCTTAGTACAGCTTGCAGGATTTTTTGCAGTATTTGGACATACTTTTCCAATATTTTTTGAATTTAGAGGGGGAAAAGGTGTTGCAACAGCTTTAGGAGTAATATTATTAACAAATTGGCAAATTGGTTTAATTTGTTTGGTTTTTGCTCTTTGTTTAATGTTATTAACTAAAATGGTTTCTTTAGGATCTATTATGGCAGCTATACTATTTCCAATATTAACTATATTTATTCATGAAAATTATTTAGCATCTGGAAATTATATTATATTTGGTATAGCTTTAGGATTACTTGTTGTATTCAATCATAGAACAAATTTAAAAAGAATTTTAGAAGGAAATGAGAATAAATTAAGTTTTAAAAAATAAACATAAGATAATATGGAGGAAATCTTTTATGAAAAATATATCAATTATAGGTAGCGGTAGTTGGGGAATAGCTTTAGCAATTCACTTAGCCAAAATGGGAAATAAAATAAAAGTATGGTCTTTTGATAAGGAAGAAGCTGATATAATTAATTTAGAAAAAAAATGCAAATTTTTACCAGGAGTTAATTTGCCAGATGGAATAGAGTGTTTAACAAATATTGAAGAAACTGTAAAAGATACAGATATTATTCTACATATAACACCATCTAAATTTGTAAGAAACATTATTAAACAATATAAATGTTATATTAAAAATCAACCAGTCATAATGTGTTCAAAAGGGTTTGAAGCTAGAACTCTAAATACTTTAAGCAAAGTAATGGATGAAGAAATTCCAAATATAAAAACAGGAATATTTTCAGGGCCAAGTCATGCAGAAGAAGTGGCAAAAGGAATTCCAACTGCTATAGTTATTGCATCAAAAGATAAAAATTTGCAAAAAGAAGTACAAGATTTGTTTATGAACAATTGTATGAGAATTTATACATCAGATGATATTATAGGTGTGGAAGTAGGAGCTGGAGCAAAAAATATAATAGCTTTTTGTGCAGGAATAGCAGCTGAGATTGGACTTGGAGATAATACTTTTGCTGCATTAGTAACAAGAGGATTAGTTGAAATAAAAAGATTAGGATTAGCAATGGGAGCAGACGAAAATACTTTTTATGGACTATCAGGTTTAGGAGATTTGATTGTTACATGTTTAAGTGACCATAGTAGAAATAGAAGAGCAGGAAAACTAATAGGAAAAGGGTTATCTGTAGAAGAAGCAAAAAAAGAAATTGGTATGACAATAGAAAGTATAGATAATATAGAAGTTGCATATGAGCTTTCTAAAAAATATAATATAGAAATGCCTATAGTTAAAGCAGTATATGATGTATTATATAACAATTTAAAGCCAGCAGAAGCGGTAGAAATGTTAATGACACGTGATAAAAAGTGTGAATAAAAAAATAAAAAACATTTATAATAATACATAATAGAACAAAAAGGAGGAATCCTATAATGAATTTTTTGGATAAATTAACTCAAATTTCAAGTCAAACATACAAATATACAACAGAAAAAACAAGCAAAATTGCTAAAATCGCAAAGCTAAAATCTCTAATGAATGAAGATAAACAAAAAATAGATGATTTATATAATGAAATTGGAAAAGAAGTATATGAAAATCATGTTAGAGAAGAAAAAATAGATATTGTTTCAAGGATAGAAGAGATTGCAAAAGAAATTGATGCATATGCTGATGAAATTGAACTTACAAGGAAAGAACTTTTAAGACTTAAAGATTTAAAACAATGTAAAAAATGTAGTTATGAAATGGAATTAGATTTTAAATTTTGTCCTAGTTGTGGAGCAGAACAAGGTGAAGAAAATAAATCTATTCGGAGAAACACAATTAGAAGATAATGTAAGTAAAGAAAATGATACAGAAAATAATGAAATAGAGAATATACAAAATTAATAAGTAAATAATAGGAGTAATTAAATGAAATTAGTAGTACAAAGAGTAAAAAAATCAAAAGTAACAGTAGAAGACAAAGTTATTGGAAGTATAAATGAAGGTTTCTTAGTGCTAATTGGAATTTCAAATAATGATACTAAAGAAAATGCAGATTATCTAGTGAAAAAACTAATTAATCTCAGAGTTTTTTCAGATAATGACGGGAAAATGAATTTATCAATTAAAGATATAAAAGGAGAATTACTTTTAGTATCACAGTTTACATTGTATGCAGATTGTAAAAATGGAAATAGACCATCCTTTATAAATGCTGCAAAACCAGATTTAGCAAAACCTTTATACGAGTATTTTATACGGAGAGTGTAAAAAACAAGATATAGTAGTACAAACTGGAGAATTTGGAGCAGATATGAAAATTGAATTAATAAATGATGGTCCAGTAACAATAATATTGGAAAATTAATATCATTAATGACTGGGGATTTTAATAATAATTGTTAAAATACCCAGTTATTAATGATAAAAAGAACTTTTTAATATGGGAATCTTTCGTATAAGTAACGAATTAGTTCATCTGCATTGTCATCAGTAACATTAATAAAGCAATCCTTATCAATACTAATCCACATATTAATTTTATATATATCATTATTTTCAATAAAGGCACCTATAATATCAACAATTTCAATAGGATTATCAAATGCTTTTTGCCATTCTAAATCATTTTCTAGTTCGAAGTTTTTACCAAAAAATTCATTTAAAAATCTTGTGATTTCTCCTTTGTTTTCACTATATAATCTCACTATAGAATTCATATTAAAATATCTCCTTTTTTAATAATATTATTATATTTTATTTTTATATCTATACAGAGAATAAAAGGTAATTTTTTTGGAATAATATTCTTGTGAGGTGATAATAATAAAATCGATAATGGAAGAAAAATTTTTCAAAAGAATAATAGTTGTTATACTAATGATTTTTATAGTTTTTACTTTAACAGGATGTAGTGAAAAGAAAAGTGAAGAAGAACTATCAAAAGAAAAAATAGACCAAGAATTACAATATTTAGATACAAAATTTGTATCTATAATGAATATGCTAAATAATATATCTTTTACTAATTATAAAGTAACTTCTGAAGATGTAAAAGAGGAGAAGAATAAAAGCAAAGAAAGTTCATCAGGTTCAGGTCAAGACAGTGAATCATCTTCAGAAGGTGAATCAAGTTCTGCCTCTAAATCAGGGGAAGAGTCAAATTCGAGTTCTGGTTCAGAGTCTGGTGGAGAGGCAGATTCTACTAATAGTAAACAGGAAAATAAAATATATAAGCTTACAGAAGAAAATATATTATCATTAGATTCTAATTCTGATATTCAATGGGATTTAATAAAAAGTGAGATAGAAAATTTGTATTCTATATGGACTACTATAGCAATCGATATGCATACAGCAGGTATTAATAGTGATGATATTTTAGAGTTTAATGTGCTTTTAGATAACTTAGCAATGCAGGCAAAAGAGGAAAATAAACAAGGAGCATTAGACAATTTATCAAAGTTATATAATTTGTTACCAAAATATTTAAATTCATATTCTGAGGACAACATTAAAAAAAGTGTTTTAAATACAAAAGCACATTTGTTAAGTGCTTTTTGTATGGTAAATTCTGATAAGTGGGAAGATATGAGTGCAGAAATGTCAAAAGCAAATCAAGAATTTAGTACTGTTATAAATAATGTTAATATTGATAAAAATAAAAAACTAAATGTTAATCGTGCATATTTATTACTTAAGGAGGCACAAAATAGTACTGATGTAAAGGATAAAGAAGTATTTTTGTTAAAATATAAAAATGCGATACAGGAATTAAATATGTTGTAAAATTAAAATTGTCAAAATTACCAAAGAAAGTAGGGATTTTGGCAATTTTTTATATAATAGGAAAGTTCTATTATAGAGAAAAATTTAACTAACATGTCTTTCCTATTATATAAAAATAATTGTACACAATTTTTATCAAAAATTGGCACACAAACAATTAAACAGAGAAAATGTTCAAAAAAGCCCGCTATTGTTCTGCAAAAGAAAAACATAATAGGTTGACACGTATGAAAATTATTTTGAAGTTATGTTAATAATAGTGCCAATGTCCAAAAAATAATCATTTAAACATCTATATAGAGATGGGAATTTAGGTTAGTTCTCTAAATGGATATATCTTTCATCACTTAATGGGTAGAATATTGAAATATTAAAATAAGCAATAAAATTGACAACTAATTAGTTTATTATTATAATTTTGACGAAAGGGGGAAACAAATGAAAAAAAATATTTTAAAAACAATAATTTTATTTTTGATGATATTAATTATTATTAGCTCTTTTACAATATTATCTAGCGCTAGTTCTATAACGTACTATAATGGAAATAGCATTAATATTAGTAATTCTGATCAGATAGAGATACTTAGTACAGAAGTTAAAATTGATACAATCAACTCTATTATTGGAATATCTACTATAATAAGAAATACATCAAATAAAAGTAGAGAAGAAACAATTGATATACCAATAAAAAACGACATTGTGGAAACACAAATAAAAACTCTAAAAATTTTAGTAAATGACGTAGAAGTAAAATATGAAACAGATAAAGAAAATTATAGATTTAATATTAAAATAAAGCCAAATGAAGCAAAGAAAATATTAGTTGTATATCAAACAGAAAATGATTTGAAAAAAGCAAAAGTGTTAAAGTATAATTTTGAAAATTTAAATTTAGGAGACAAAATAATAAAGAAAGCTAAAGTAGATATTGTATTACAAGAAAGTGATATACCTTTAGTAACGAAAGTATATCCAGGTCATTATACAGTTAAAGGAAATACTATTTCTATTGAATATTATAATTTTAAAGTTAACTCTCTAACGAAAGATGTTATTGTTGAAAAAGAAACGTACGATAATTTATTATATGGAAGAGAAGTAGCATTAACAGATATCGATAAAAAAATTCTTGATTTAGTTCCAAAATGGGAAAAAGATGGTATTAGTATAAACTATTCGACTGATATTAGTGAACCTGCTTATGATAATTCGAGATATGTCAAATTTGATTATATAATAGAAAGATTAACAGGCGAGAAAATTGAATATGATGTCGATGGTAAAAATATATCTGAAACTTCTAAAGCTATAGTTACATATTATTTGGCAAAAAAACTAACTAGCGACAATGAAACTAGTTATATTTCTAGTCTTATTTCGAACCAGAATGTTGAAGAAGATAGACCTCTACTTAATGATTTAATTCTACTAAATTGTAGCAATGAAAAATTTCCTTTATTAGGTAAAATAGTATGTATAGACTATGTAAAAACAATGGATAATGAAGATTTATATGTAGATAAAAATATAGATTTGTCAAATGAATGTAATATTGTTACAGAACTTACAAAAAAAGATGAGCTTACAATTCTTACTACAAATCTATATAATCTTGCGAAGGGGCCAGAAACTGGAGCAAAATTAATATTTTTAGGGAAAGATATAGAAGCAACAGATGAAGAAAAAGTAGAATATGTAAATATGATTAATGCTGATATGTATATTAGAACAATGCTATATAATGGAAAATATGAAGAATCTCCTTATGAATATTTTCATGATGGATATGTGGGCTATAATGGAAAAGACAACTTACCAATAGCAAAAGCCTTTGTAAAAGGTGATACTAATTTTACATATAGAGAATATACAGAAGAAGAATATTATGATGAAGTTTTAAAAGATAATTCTAGTGATTATGGTTTATTACATTCTGAAATACCTTGTGTTATTCAATATGTTGGCTGTATAGAAGAAAGAGATGGAAAAAAAGTTATAGATTATTTTTGGGATGGATTTTATGATTATATAGATAGAGGTCTTGCTACAACAGATGATGTACTACAAACGAGTAGAGCAAAACAGTTATTACAAGCTAATAAGTCTAAAAATGAAAAAATAAAACAAGATATAGAAATAGAGCTAAGCAATCTAAAAATTGAAAAAGATGAAAAAGAACCTGTTAAAGAAGAAGGCTCTAATATAGTTAATCAGCAAGAAGAAACAGTTCAAGAGAAATCTTTAGTAGAAATAATAAAAGAAAACTTAAATACTATTATATTTATTTGTATAGGAATAGTATTGGTCTTAATTATAATTTGTACAATAAATTTAATTATAGGGAGGAAAAATAAATGAAAAAAAGGGGAAGTGTTATTGTTTTAATAATATTAATAATAGTACTAATAGCTTTAGGAGTAATATATATTATAACAAATTCAAGTAATAATGATGAAAATACAAACAATACATCTAATTCTATAACAGAAAATAATGAAGAGCAAAAAGAAGAATTTAAACTAGATAAAGAAAATTATCCAAAAGTAGATGGTGCAACTGCTATGAGACCTATGTCTGTAGAAATTGCAAAATCTGTACTTAATATGACAAATGATGAGGCTGAAAGTTTTATAGTACATAATACAACAGCTAAAGCATATGAAAATTTAATTAATAAAAAAGTAGATCTAATATTTGTATCTGAACCATCTGATGATATTTTAAATCAAGCTAAAAAAGCTGGAGTAGAATTTGAAATGATAGGTATTGGTAGAGATGGTTTTGTTTTTGTTGAAAATAAAGAAAATAAAGTAGATAATCTAACAATCGAACAAATTCAAAATATTTATACAGGAAAAATTAGGAATTGGTCAGAAGTTGGTGGGGAAGATGCAGAAATAATTGCCTATCAAAGAGAGAAAAACTCAGGTAGTCAAAATCTAATGGAAAAGATGGTGATGAAAGGATTAGAAATGATGGAAGTTCCATCAAATTTAGAACTTACCAATATGTCCCGGTTTAATAGATAGTGTAGCATCTTATGAAAATAGTAAATATTCTATAGGATATTCAATTTATTTATATGCTAAAGAACAATATGTAAAGGATAGTATAAAATTTTTATCTATAAATGGTGTATATCCATCTGATGAGACTATAGCAAATGGAAGCTATCCACTTTCAAAAGTAGTTTATGCTATTTATAGAAAAGATGAACCACAAGATAGCAATACAAGAAAGTTAGTAGATTGGCTTAAAACTGAAGAAGGTCAGAAAGTTGTTGAAGCAGGAGGATATGTTCCTTTAAAATAATTTAGAATATTTTTACTACTTGACAAATATACATAACTTGTTTTAAAATAAAAATTAGAGTAAACCAAATAGTCGCGTATAGCAAGGTCTAAAAGGCAGCGTACGAGGAAAGTCCGGGCTCCATAGAGCAATGATGCTGGATAACGTCCAGTGAGGGAAACCTTAAGGAAAGTGCAACAGAAAATAACCGCCTAAAGTTTATTCTTTAGGTAAGGATGAAAAGGCGAGGTAAGAGCTCACCGCCTGTATGGTGACATACGGGGTCAGTGTAAACCCCATCTGGAGCAACACCTAAGTTAGAAGGCTAAGACTGCTCGTCATCTTCTTAAATTGGTGGCTTGAGACATATAGTAATATATGTACTAGATAAATGACTATTCAAGACAGAACCCGGCTTACAGATTTACTTATATTTATCAAAAAAGATAGGCTAAAACCTATCTTTTTTGATAGTAAGTTGTTTGCAGAGAATATTTATATCATTAGGTAAGTCTGCCATATATGTTACATTCTTTTTTGTAATTGGATGAATAAAACTTACTTTATAAGCGTGCAAAGCTTGTCGATTAATAAGATTAGATTCTTTACCATAAAGTGTATCTCCTAAAATAGGGTGACCAATATAAGATAAATGAACTCGAATTTGATGAGTTCTTCCTGTTTCAAGTAAACAATATACTAAAGAGTAATTAAAATTGTTTTTTAGTACATTGTAGTGTGTAATTGCTGTATCTCCATTTGAGTTTACACATCTTTCTATAATACTATTTTCTTTTCTTGCAATTGGAACATTTATAATTCCGCTTCTTATTATATTCTTCGAAAACTCCATCACAAATAGCTAAATATTCTTTCTTAAAAGTATGTGACTTCATTTGCTTTACTAAACATTCTTGAATATATTCATTTTTAGCAAAGATAACAATTCCGAGAAGTATCTTTATCTAAACGATTAACTGGTCTAATTTTCTTTTTTAAACCTATAGTATCAAAATAATAACGTACTCCATTAGATAAACTATTTTCATAATGTAACATAGAAGGATGAACAGGAAGATTGCATGGCTTATTTATAACAATAAAAGCATCATCTTCATAAATAATTTGTAAATTCATTTTAGTAGGAACGATATTATTATTATCTTCTTCAAAGTCTATTAAAAAAGAAATTTTATCTCCGCTTTTTAACTTTTTCGTTAACACCACAGATTGAATCATTTAAAAATATTTTGTTATTCTTTTTTAATTTTAAAAGTAAACGATCTGAAATTTCAAATTTCACTTTTAAAACCTCTTTCACATTAAAAAAAGAGTCTGATTCTCCGTATAATATAATTTAAATTCATTTGTTCTTCTCCATAGGTTTAAATTAAATATTAATTATTATATATAGAAAATATTATAATAAATGTCATGGAAGCAAATATAACTTAGAAAGCCTTCTAGAACCTATTGTCAATAAGTTATCTTACCATTTAACAAATCATCATTCTCTATCCAATCATTAACTAAGATTTCTTCATAATTTGTCTTATCAATTCTAACATATACTTTTTCAATACCAGAATTAATAATTAGTTTCCTGCACATCTGACAAGGGTTAGCACCCTCTTCGTAACTGTTTGTATCTTTTCTAATTCCAACTAGATACATTGAACCGCCGAGCATGTCTTTGCGAGCAGCACTAAGCATAGCATTTTGTTCTGCATGAACACTTCTACAAGCATCATATCCACCATGCCTTACATCAGGATAAAACTTCTTTTTTACACAATATCCTAAATCTAAACAGTTCTTTCTATTTCTAGGAGCACCTGAATATCCTGTAGATATAATTTCATCATTATTTACTATAATACAACCATAATTTTTTCTAAGACATGTTCCTCTTTCTAAAATAGTTTCTGCTATATCTAAATAATAATTTATTTTATCAATTCTATCCATACAATTAACTCCTTTTTTAAAATAATCAATTTGTAATATATTAACACAAAACATAACAATGGTCAATTAAATATATGTTTTAGGAATGGCAATTTTTATAGTATTTTAAAGTTTATATATTTATAGTTAGTCACTATATCTCAATTATTAGAATATATTATATTGATTACATATCAGTATGAGGTGATTTTAATGGCTTTTTCAGAAAGAGAGCTGCTTGCAAGATTAATTCAGTGTGAAGCAGGTGGAGAAGGTGATATTGGAATGAGAGCAGTAGCATCTGTTATTATGAATCGTGTAAATGTAGCTGTTGGAGAATATTCTCGAATATCGCAAGGAGGAAGTATACGAAATATAATTTATCAAGAAGGGCAATTTGATTGTGTAAGAGAAACTATTAGAAATCAATATAATTCTCAAAATATATACAATATGACACCAACAGATATTCATTACAATATAGCAGATTGGGCAATAGCAGGAAATAGAATAAATGAAGTAGGAACATGTTTATGGTACATGAATCCATTTGTGCCAACATGTCCTAATACTTTTCCATATAACGGCTCTGGAGAGTTGCATACAAGAATTATGGAGCATTGTTTTTATAGACCAACACCTCTTTATGAAACAACATAAAAAATATAAAAAAATTGTGTTTTTGATATTTTCAGATGTAAGAAAGGAATGTGTTTATATTATGGAACTTGATAAAGAATATGTTAAAAATTCTAAAGAAGATAGACAAAATTCTATGCCAGAAGTGTTAACTAATAATATTTATACACCAGCTTTTTTAAGAGAACAAATAGGCAAATTAGTAAGAATACAATTCTTAATAGGAACAAATAGCATGGAAGATAGAACAGGTATATTAGAAGATGTAGGAGCAAGTTATGTATTGCTTAGGTCAATAGAAAGTGGCAATTTATTATATGGAGATATTTATTCTATTAAATTTGTAGTAATAGCAGAAAGACCGTATAGACCAGACCACGATTTTCAAGTATAAATAAAAGTATAAATAGAAAATTCCACGCCGTCATTATATGGTGTGGAATTTATTCAGTATATAAAAATGTAATCAAAAAATACTTGTGCTTTTATAAAATTCTTTATATAATGTTAAAGACATAAAAGAGAGAGGAGAAATTAATATGTCTTTTATAGAAACAATAAAACAAAGAGCAAGAAAAGAAATAAAAACAATTGTTCTTCCAGAAGGAAATGACATAAGAACAATAGAAGCTACAAAAATTGCTTTAGAAGAAGGATATGCAAATATTATATTAATTGGTAAAAAAGAAGAAATTACAAAAATAGCTAAAGAACATAGTTTCGATATTTCAAAAGCAGAAATTATAAATCCAGTAAATAGCGAAAACTATGATGAATTTGTAAAAGTCTTTTATGAATTAAGAAAAAACAAAGGAATGACTATAGAAAAAGCAAAAGAACTAATTAAAGATGAAACATATTTTGGAATGATGATGGTAAAACAAGGCTTAGCAGATGGTCTAGTATCAGGTGCAGTTCATTCAACAGCTGATACATTAAGACCAGCACTTCAAATATTAAAAACAGCTCCAGGTACAAAACTTGTTTCAGCCTTTTTCTTAATGATAGTTCCAGATTGTGAATATGGAGAAGATGGTGCATTCATATTTTCTGATAGTGGACTAAATGAATATCCAGATGCAGAAAGTTTATCAGAAATAGCAATATCTTCTAGTAAGAGTTTTAAGCAATTAGTAGGAAAAGAACCAAAAGTTGCTATGCTTTCATATTCTACATATGGAAGTGCTCATTCTCCACTTACAGAAAAAGTAGTAGAAGCAACTAAAATATTAAAACAAAAACAGCCAGATTTAATATGTGATGGAGAATTACAATTGGATAGCGCAATAATTCCAGAAATAGCAGAAAGAAAAGCACCAGGAAGTCCTGTCGCTGGAAAAGCAAACACATTAATATTTCCGGATTTAGATGCTGGAAATATTGGATATAAGCTAGTACAACGCTTAGCAAAGGCAGAAGCTTATGGTCCGTTATGTCAAGGAATAGCAAAACCTGTAAATGATTTATCAAGAGGTTGTTCAAGTAAAGATATTGCAGGTGTAATCGCTATAACAGCTGTTCAAGCACAATAAACACTATTATATTTATATAAGTAATATGCTTTTATTACAAAAGGATAAGATATTTGTATTAGATAGACAATATAAAAAATTAGAAAGGACTGAATAAATAATATGAAAATACTAGTATTAAATAGCGGAAGTTCATCTTTAAAATATCAATTGATAGATATGGAAAAAGAAGAAGTTTTAGCAAAAGGAAATTATGAAAGAATAGGACAATACAATTCTTTTTTAACACATAAAGTAAGAGGAGAAAAACATAATTTTGAAAAGCCCGCTTCTAATCATGAGAAAGCGATAAAGTTTGTTTTAGATAGGCTTTTAAGTAAACAATATGGTGTTATAAAATCTGTAGATGAAATAGATGGAGTTGGACATAGAATAGTTCATGGTGGAGAACATTTTACAAAACCAGTAATAATAAATAATGAGGTGATAGAAGGAATAAAAGATTGTATAGAACTTGCACCATTACATAACCCAGCAGCTGTTTTAGGAATAGAAGCTTGTTTAAATGTAATGCCAGGTAAAAAAAATGTAGCTGTATTCGATACATCATTTCATCAAACAATGCCTGAAGAAACATATATATATCCTATACCATATAAATATTATGAGAAATATAAAATTCGTAAATATGGTTTTCATGGAGTATCACATGAATATGTAGCAAATAGAGTAGCAGAGATTGTAAATAAACCTATAGAAAAATTAAAAATTATAAACTGCCATTTAGGTCAAGGTGCTAGTGTATGTGCAATAAAGAATGGTAAGTCTATAGATACAAGTATGGGCTTTACACCACTTCGGGCGGAATTCCTATGGGAACAAGAAGCGGAGATCTAGATCCATCTGTGGTTACATATATAGCTAAATTAAGAAATCATACTCCAGAAGAAATGGATGAGATATTAAATAAAAAATCCGGTGTCTATGGTATATCTGAAGTATCTGTAGATTTTAGAGATATAGAAGCAGAATATGCAGAAGGAAATCATAAAGCTATTATGGCACTAGAGAATTTTGCATATCAAGTAGCTCGGGTGTATAGCAAAATATGCCGTATCTATGGGTGGTTTTAATATATTAACATTTACAGCAGGTGTTGGAGAAAAGGGTCCAGAATCAAGAGAGAAAATTTGTTCTTATTTAAAATTTTTAGGAGTAGAACTAGATTTAGAAAAAAATAAAATAAGAAATCAGGAAATAAAGATATCAAGTGAGAATTCTAAAATAGAAGTTCATGTTGTTCCTACAAACGAAGAACTTTTAATTGCAAGAGATACATTAGCACTTATAGAAAAATAAATATTTGATGTTATTATTGGAAAAACGCCTATAGTCCAGTCTGGAAGCTAAAAACAATAAAAAGCAATTATGTATTTACTATATAATAAGTCTAGTGTTGACTTAAATATAGTATGTGAATATAATATGCATTAGTTATAAGTATATAAAAACATATAGGTTTATATTAAGAAAAATGATAAATAGAAAGGATGTTATTAGTATATGAAGATTTTAGTATTAAATTGTGGAAGTTCATCTTTAAAATATCAATTAATGGATATGAATGATGAATCTGTAATGGCAAAGGGGTATTATGAAAGAATAGGTCAAAATAATTCTTTCTTAACACATAAAGTAAATGGAGAAAAATACGTTATAGACCAAGCAGTACCTACACATAATGAGGCAATAAGTATTGTTCTAGAGCAACTTACAAATAAAGAATATGGTGTAATTAGTAATTTAGATGAAATAGATGGAATAGGACATAGAATAGTACATGGTGGAGAAAAATTTAAAGAGTCTGTTTTAGTTACTGATGAAGTAATAGAAGGAATTAGAGAATGTGCAGATTTAGCACCAGTACATAACCCAGGAGCATTAATGGGAATAGAAGCATGTAAGAAATTAATGCCAGGTAAAAAAATGGTTACCGTATTTGATACAGCATTTCATCAAACAATACCAGAAGAAAGATTTTTATATCCTATACCTTATAGATATTATGACAAATTTAAAGTTCGTAAATATGGTTTTCATGGAACAAGTCATTCTTATGTATCAAAAAGAGTGGCAGAAGTTATGGGAAAGAAAATAGAAGACTTAAAGATTATTGTTTGTCATATAGGTCAAGGTGCAAGTCTTTGTGCTGTTCAAGGAGGAAAGTCTGTAGATACAAGTATGGGATTAACACCACTAGGTGGAATTATGATGTGTGCTAGAAGCGGAGATTTAGATCCATCTATAGTAACATTTTTAATGAAAAAAGAAAATTTATCATCTGATGAAATGGATAAAATATTAAATAAAGAATCTGGTGCTTTTGGAATATCAGGAGTATCACCAGATATAAGAGATATAGAAGCTGCAGCAGAAGAAGGTAATAAAAGAGCAGAGCTTGCTCTAAAAGCATATGATTTAAATATAGCTCGGGTATATAGCAAAACATGCTGTATCTATGGGTGGTGTAGATGTTATAGTATTTACAGCAGGTGTAGGTGAAAATCAAAAAAATAGAAGAATGGGTATATGTAATCATTTAAGATTTATGGGACTAGAATTAGATGCTAAGAAAAATGAAGTAAGAAGTGAAGAAGCAGAAATATCTGCCGAAAACTCTACTATAAAAGCATATGTTATTCCTACAAATGAGGAATTAGTAATAGCAAGAGATACTTTGAATTTAGTAAAATAATAGCAGACTTTAATTATATTTTATACTTTATGAAATGAATTTGGATAAAAGCACATGAAATGCTAGAAATGTTTATAAAAATATCAAAACATGAAAAAGAATGTAACAAAATTGTAATATAATTGTTACATTCTTTTTTATTTATTATGCTATAATATTATAGAGTTATTATTTGTACTAAGGAGGAAGACTATGAAAAAGAAGAAAACAAATGAAGAAATAATAAATGAAAATCCAGAAGAAAATAATAAACAAACAGAAACAATATTTTCTAAAAGAATAGAAATTCCATTAGTTGGGCTTATTCTAACTATACTAGTTTGTATTATCATTATCATTTCACTTATTATTTTTAAAGATAATATTTTTAATTTAAACTCAAAAGGACTAAATGATGATAACGTATATAGTAATCAGCTTTCAGAAGATAATTTACTAAACGAAGAAGAAAAAATTGGTTTTGACATAGTTACACAATGGTTAGATAGCTATAAAAGTACAAACATAGAAATTACAAGTAAAATATTATCATATACTATAAATAGCATTAGCTTAAATAGTAAAAAAGATAATAAGTTTATTATAATGGCTACTTATGATGTTGTTCCAGCATCTTTAGATAATACTACATGGACTGACGATAATGGTGAAGAACAAGGTGACACCATAAAAAATAAGTCTAGATATTTTGTTATAGAGAAAGTAAATGATAACTATGAAATGACATCTTCAAGTGCTATAAAACCAGATATTAATGATGATAATTTAACAGAAGAAAAAGCAATTCTTTTAATAAAAAATGATTTTTCAGATTCAGATAAATTAAATTTAAATAGTGATTCTAGTATGATTGACAGTTTAACAGAAGATGAAAAAAATAATGTCTCTACTACTCTAGGTGGTTCATTAGATGATTATTTTAAAATAACAGGAAGCTATAGAGACACATATATATTAGGAACTTTTTTAGTTAATAAAAAGACTCAAGATAAATGGTTTGTAGATGTAGATGGCGAAGTTTTTAAATTAGAAAAAGCAACTGGAATATTAAATGTTGCAGAATTTGAAGTTCAAGGAGATCTTACAATGACTATAGACCAAGCAATTTTAGTAACTCTTGGTAGTTTTCCAAAAAACAAAAGACAAAATTTACAACTAGTAGAAAATTGGACAGATGATGTAAAAAACATAGAAAAAGTGGAGGAAAAATTAGGAAACTTAGATGATTATTATGCTTTAAAGACTAGTTCATCTAAAGGATTTATTTTAATAAATAAAAATGGTCTTGTAAAAGAATTTGTTAACTCAGAAGGAACTGTAACAGACTTATTAGGAGTAGAAGATATTACTACTATTTTAGAATAATAAAATAAAAATTTTAAAAATGATATTTATAATATTAAGCTTTAAAGGCTATAGTTTTAAATATAAAAACTATGTATTATAAATATTATTTTTTTACTATTTTTGTTAAATTTTAGAAAAATTTAACAAAAATAGTCGATATAATTATTTACAAAATTCATTATTAAGTATATAGTATAATATATATGTAATAAGGGGAGGAGTAAGAAAAAGTGAGTAATTTACAAAAAGCTATTATTATTATTTTTGTCATTATTCTAGTTATAGGATTAAGTGTAGGAGGATACTTTATCTATAGATATAGTATATCAAGTAAAAATGATCCGAGTGATTTGTTACTAGAATATTTTTCTCATTTATCTGATAAAGACTATGAAAAGATGTATAGTTATTTAACAGAAGAAAGTAAGCAGACTATTTCAAAAGAGGACTTTGTTACTCGAAATAAAAATATATATGATGGAATAGAAGCTGATAATATAACAGTGGATATAACTCAAGTTAATAAAATAAATAACGATAAAACACAAATTACATATACAACATACATGAATACACTTGCTGGTAAAATAAATTTTAGCAATACAGTAGATTTTATAAAAAATAAAGAAAAAAAGTATTATTTAAATTGGTCTTCTAAACTTATATATCCTGAGTTAGAAGAAACAGATAAGGTGCGAGTTGCAACAGTAGAACCTAAAAGAGGAGAAATATTAGATAGAAATAATGTTGTTTTAGCAGGAAGAGGAGTAGCTTCATCTGTAGGGTTAGTTCCTGGAAAAATGAGCGAAAATAAAGAAGAAGATATTAACAAAATATCACAAATATTAAATATATCTGTAGAGAAGATTAATACAGAATTGTCCGCTTCTTATGTAAAAGATGATACTTTCGTTCCATTAAAAAATATTTCTGATTTAGATAAGCAAACAGAAGAAGCTCTTTTACAAATTAAAGGAATAATGATAAAAGAAACAGATAAAAGACAATACCCATTAGGAGAAAAACTATCACATTTAATAGGATATATTCAAAATATTAATGCAGAAGAATTAGAAAAAAATAAAGATAAAGGATATACAGCGAGTAGTGCTATAGGAAAAACAGGCTTAGAAAAATATTATGAAGATAGATTAAAAGGCTCAATAGGTTATGAAATTTACATTATTAATAGTAGTGGAAATAAGAAACATACAATTGTAAAAAAAGAAGGCAAAGATGGAGAGAATATAAAATTAACAATAGATTCTAATTTACAAACAAAGATATATGAAGATTACAAAAACGAAAAAAGTGCAACTGTTGTTATTAATCCAAAAACTGGAGAAATACTTGCACTAGTAAGTACTCCATCATATGATTCAAATGATTTTATTAATGGAATCTCACAGGAAAAATGGAATGAATTATCAAATAATGAAAATAAACCTTTCTATAGTAGATACCAAGCAACTTGGACTCCGGGTTCTTCATTTAAACCAGTTATTGCAGCAATAGGTCTAACAACTAATAAATTTACTGCTGAAGAGAATTTTGGGAAAAGTGGAACTAGTTGGCAAAAAGATTCTAGTTGGGGGAACTTTAGAGTTACAACACTTGCTCAATATGGAGGTGTAGCTAATTTAAGAAATGCACTTGTATATTCAGATAATATATATTTTGCTAAAGCCGCGCTTAAGATAGGAACATCTACATTAATAGAGCAATTTAAGAAAATAGGATTTGATACAGAAGTTCCAGGTGACTTAAGTGTGACAAAATCACAATATGGAAATAATAGCAAAATTACTTCAGAAGCACAGCTTGCAAATACTGGGTATGGCCAAGGAGAAGTATTAGTAAATCCATTACATATGGCATCGATTTATTCTGCTTTTGTAAATAATGGCAATATGATAAAACCATATTTAGAATATAAAGAAACGCTATCACCTGAATATTGGGTTACAGGAGCTTTTTCAGAGGAAGCTGCAAATACTGTAAAAGAAGATTTAATTCAAGTTGTAGAAAGTCCAGGTGGAACAGGACATAGCGCCAAAATTTCAGGGATTACACTTGCAGGAAAAACAGGTACTGCAGAAATAAAAAAATCAACAACAGATACTACTGGTACAGAACTTGGATGGTTTAATGCCTTTATAGCAGATGAAAATAGTCAAAAGCAAATGTTAGTTGTTAGTATGATCGAGGATGTTAAAAATCGTGGCGGAAGCCATTATGTAATTCCAAAAGTAAAGAAGATATTTGAATACTAATATAGCTTAAAAAATGCTATGACGAATAGTATTTTGAAATAACAGGGAAGTAGTAGAAAATTAAATATTTTTAATAATTAAAATAGAAAGAATATATATAATTTTTATATTCTTTCTATTTTAATTTTACAATAGATGTATCAAATATAACGTTAAAAAGCTGTAAGAAAATTACAGTAAAAATTAACTAGTATAGCTTTCATTCTATATAAAAATCTATAAAAGAATCGGCTGAATTTGTTCACCATCTAATGCAAGTTCTAATGTTTTTACAATTGAATTTGGATCAAATACTAAAGAACGAGGTTTTGTAATTGGATTATCTTGCCTAAATGGAACAAAATAATAATTATTTCTATTAAGTAATCTTCCGATATTTTCTGCACTTCCACTTAATCCATCATTTGTAGAAATTGCAATAACTAACGGATTGTTATTTCTTAAATGCGATTTAGCAGCCATTAAAGCTGGAGAGTCGATAATACCATTTGCTAGTTTTGCAATTGTATTTCCGTGTGCATGGAGCTATAAGCATAATATCTGTTAAGTGTTTTGGTCCTATTGGTTCTGCATCTTGAATAGTATGAATTATTTTTTTAGTAGTTATATCTTCAATCTTATTAATAAATTCTTTCGCTTTTCCAAATTTAGTATCTAATTCATAACCACTGTAAGACATAATAGGAATTATATCTGCTTCCTGTTTTTTTATGTTTTCCATTTGTTCTATAGTTTTATTAAATGTACAAAAAGAGCCTGTTAAAATAAAACCTATTTTTTTTCCTTTTAATTTCAAATTTAGTATCCCTCCTTTAACATAAATTCTTATATATAATATGAAATTATGTTAATAAATGTACTCGAAACTATTCTTCTTTTAAAGTTATAAAACAGCTTTATTTTATATAATAGAAAATAACTAATTTAGAGTAAAATTTAACTAGAATTTTTTACTTATACAACTACAAGAACAAAACTCTCATTAAAATTGCTTTGTAATTTTGATAAGAGTTTTTGTGTTTATAAGCTCATCAGTAATAAAAACAAAAGTTTGCATATTTATTTAAAAAAGTATTGACAAAAGAACTTATGTTTGTATATAATATGTGCAGACAAAAAAATGTTCGTTAAGGAGGATTTTGTATGAAAATTGTAAATAGACAAAAATTTTTAACTACTAATATAGTAATAATATTATTTATTTTTATATTATTATTGTTTATATCAAAATGTACATTATCTCATGCAGATATAAGATATACCAAAACATATATAGAATCTGGAGACACTCTATGGAATATAGCACGAGAGCAACAGAACAACAATAATTATTATAAAAATACAGAAATACGAGAAATAATAAGTGATATAAAAAAAGTAAATAATTTAAAATCATGTAACCTATCAGTCGGACAGGAAATAAAAATTCCAACAATATAAATACTAATAAAGATTATATCCTTCTTAGTATATTTTTATATAATAGGAAAGTTCTATTATAGAGAAAAATTTAACTAACATGTCTTTCCTATTATATAAAAATAATTGTACACAATTTTTATCAAAAATTGGCACACGAACAATTAAACGCGGGCTGCATGAGAACTAATTAAGTATCAAAAATTATTTCAGCCCGCTATTGTTCTATAATAATAAATTTCAAGTATAAAGTAAAATTTAATTAAGTGAGATTTAGTACAAATAATTTAAGTTATGATGGAATCTTCATTTCTATCATTAAATAACTCTAATTTTATCTATAAATCTGCTAAAGGGTTACTTTCAACTGCATTTCTAATCTGTGTATTATCAACATGGGTATATATTTCAGTAGTAGATATACTTTCATGACCTAGCAATTCTTGAAGTGCTCTTATATCAACATTTCCGATATTTATACATTAGTGTTGCAGCTGTATGGCGAAGCTTATGAACAGAATATTTATTGGTATCAAGTCCTGCTCTTCTTAATTCCTGTTTTACAATGTATTGAACAGTTCTATTACTAATACGTTCTCGACGTTCACTTAAAAATAAAGCATCACGAGAATTTGCTTTAACAGCATCTTTTGGTCGAACCTTCATATATGAATTTATGGCACTTATACAAGCTTTATTTAAGTAAATTGTACGTTCTTTATTACCTTTACCAATTACATTAAGTTTTTCATCTTTAAAGTTAATGTCACTAATATTAATACCAACTAACTCAGATAAACGCATGCCACAATTTAAAAACAAAGTAATGATTGCGTAGTCTCTTTCTTTATTTCTATCATCATCACTCATTGCAATTTCTAAAAGCTTTTTACTATCATCTAAAGATAGATATTTAGGAATACGCTTATCTTGTTTTGGAGTTTCTAAGTTTTGTGCAGGATTTTTTTCTAATAAATTTGTTTTTTGTGTTAGATAATTAAAGAATACACGTATACTTGCAACTTTTCTAGCACGAGTTGCTGCTTTACTTTGATAATTATTTTTTAAATAAAACAAATATGCATGTATGTCATCTAATGTAATTTTTCTTACAGTATCAATTGTCATATCATGAATATTAATATTTTTTATATCTTTTTCGTTTGTTAATTTATAATGGTACATAATAAACTTTAAAAAATTGTTTATATCATAGTTATATTCTTTAATAGTGTTAGGAGATTTATTTAAGATAGTTGCTGTGTAATCTAAAAAAGAATTTAAAAAACTTGGATTATTTTCTATATTTATCATTGTCCTTTGCATACCTTCCTTTGTTCTTTTTTTCATTTTATCATTAATTAAAGTAATGTCAATAGTGTAAATTTAAAAATAGATAGACATTGCAATTGATTTCAAGTCTTGATGTACGAGAATAAATTTTAATATGTTTTTATTTCAAAGACAATACCAAAGATTTGAACTAAATATTAAAATGTGATATAATTATGTTAATGCTATATGCATAAATAATTATTTGGAGGAAAAAAGATGAACAGAAGAAAAAAAAACCGGAGAAGCATATTGTTTCCAATAATAGGAATTGTTATAACAAGTTGTACCTTGTTAGCTACCATATGTTTGATTGCAATTAAGGTTTTTGCGGATACCTCAGAACCAGTTGGACAAAACATACATAACAGTACAATTGTTACAGCAATAATTGAAACAACTAAGGCAAAAATTACTACCACTACAGCAACAACGACCATAGCAGAGACAACTATAGAATGTACTACCATTACAGAAGTCACTACCACAACGGAGACAACTGAAACTGAATTTGAGACTGAGATGGATATTTCAGATTTATACATAACTCCAGATATGGATTTATCAAAAATATCTGGAGTTTCAAAGGAGCAGTTTTGTTTGTGGATGGAAAATTTATCTTGTGATTATTCTGGATTCTTTAGCAGAAATGCTGAAGAAATTTGGCAATTGTGCAGAGAATATGAAGTGAACGAGATATTTTTTGTTGGATTGATCGGTGCAGAATCAGGTTGGGTAACTCATGAAGTTCATGTTTCTAAATGTAATTATACAAGTATCATGAGTTCCAATGGACTAAATTCGTATTCTTCGGAATATGAAGGTCTATATGCAAGTGCACATTTGCTGGGTATAGAGTATTTTACTGAAAATGGTCAATATTATCCTGGAAGTACAACACTTTATGATATGGCTTCCATATATTGTCCTGATAATCCTGATACTGAAGAAAACGAGAGCTGGCAGTGGCAAGAATTAGTGTACTCTTGTATGAGTCTGGTGTTATCAGATATGCAAGAGATGGAGTAACTCCAAGTCGGGGACGCTATTATGGCGTCTCTGTTTTTATATAATAGGAAAGTTCTATTATATAGTAAAATTTAACTAACATGTCTTTCCTATTATATAAAAATAATTGTACACAATTTTTTATCAAAAATTGGCACACGAACAATTAAACGCGGGCTTTAAAATGTTCTAAACAGAGAAAATGTTCATAAAAGCCCGCTATTGTTCTTATCATGCTAAAAAATGAATTATATTCATTATTATATATATCAATTGTACATGATATCATATATTTTACCCCTATACCTTATTGCGCAAAACTTTCATAATCGGAACCTTTTAATAATAATTAGTTAAGTTTTAGCAAAATCATTGACAAGTAAAAAAGCATAATATATAATACAAACAATAGTTCTGTAGCGATAAGCAAAGAGATATAAGTAATAATAAATGTAATAATAACTAAAATTTATAAAAAGGATGTGTCTTTATGAACAAGAAAAAGAATGAAATTATTTTATTTGAAAACCAAGGAGTAAAATTAGAGGTGAATTTGAAAGATGAGACCGTATGGTTGAATAGGCAACAATTGTCAGACTTATTTGATAGAGATATAAAAACTATTGGAAAACATATTAATAATGCTTTAAATGAAGAATTATATGGAGATAATTCAGTTGTCGCAAAATTTGCGACAACTGCTTCAGATAGAAAAACTTATCAAGTAGAATATTATAATTTAGATATGATATTAAGCGTTGGATATAGGGTCAAATCAAATAAAGGTATAATTTTTAGAAAATGGGCAAACAAAGTCCTAAAGGAATATACATTAAAAGGATATGCTGTAAACCAGAGAAAATTGGAATATTTAGAAAAAACAATAAAATTAATTGATATCGCCAATAGAATAGATGAACGATTAGAAGGAAATGATGCAACAGAAATTCTAAAAGTAATAGGAGATTATTCGAAAGCCTTAGCTTTGTTAGATGACTATGATCACAGAACATTAAAGAAAATAGAAGGAAATATAGATGATAGAAAAATTGAATATGAAGAATGTCTAGAAATTATAAATAAACTAAGATTTAATGAAGAAAGTTCTTTATTTGCTGTAGAAAGAGATAAAGGACTAGAATTCAATAATAGGCAATATCTATCAAAGTTTCGGGGGACAAGACATTTATAAAAGTGTAGAAGAAAAAGGAGCCAATTTCTTATATTTAATAGTAAAAAATCATGTATTCGCAGATGGTAATAAACGAATAGCAGCAACATTATTTATATATTTTTTGAATTTTTATGATATATTATATAAAAATGGTCAACAAGTAATTGACAATAACACTGTAACAGCTTTAACATTATTAATTGCTGAATCTAATCCAAAAGAAAAAGATGTCATAATCGATTTAGTAAAGAACTTTTTAAATGTTGATTAGAAATAGACTAACTATATGAATGTCAATAGTAAATTAGAAAAAATTTAAAATATTTTTAAAATAGATTATTGGTAATTTATATAATGAATATGAATACAATTATACAGGTGATTTGTATGAAGAAAATTGTATTTTTAGTAATATTCATCATTTTTTGTGTGATTTTAAGTTGCATATTTTATAGAAAGAGTATTCCTTGTTCAAGCAATACAATCGAAAGAAACAAATATGACCAAGCTATAATAAACACATACTTAGATAAAATTAAATCTGCTTCAAATGATTTTTATAATGAATACTATGTTAAATTACCTTCAGTAATGTATTATACAGTTAGTATTAAAGACATTGTATCAGAGAAATCCAATAGTATAATTACTTTTAATAGTTATCCATATCTTGGTCCACATGATACAATTGGAATTGATGAAATTACTTTTGAAGCTGATTATATGGGAAATGTAAAGTTACAAAGTTTTAATCATATTGTAAGTTACCATTTACCAGACAATTTGAGGCATCTTGAAAAGAAAATAATACCTGGAAAATATGAATAAAATATTTTGTGCAACACAAATAAGCATTTCGAAGAATGCTTTTTAAAAATATGGAATTACTAGAAATCAAGCCACTCTGCTAGATTCATATTTTGTATTGGTTTTTAATAAATAATAAATTACACGTACTAATTTTTTTGCAACATGTCCCATAGTAACCATATAATGCTTACCTTCAGCCATTTTCTTATCTTTGAACTCATTGAAGGTAGCATCATTTAAACAAACCATTCTAGCAGCATTCATTAAAGCAAAACGTAAGTATTTAGAGCCACGTTTTACCATTACAGAATGAGTTGAAAAGAACTTTCCAGATTGATACATTGAAGGGTCTAACCCAGCAAATGCTAATAGTTTAGCTGGAGAATCAAATCTTGAAATATCTCCAATTTCAGCTAAAATAGAACCAGCTAACTTAAATGAAATTCCAGGGATTGATAAAATAGGAGTATCAATCTCTTTTAGAATCTCTTTAATTCTTTTTTCAATGTCATCAATTTGTTGTTGTAAAAATTGAATGATACTAATTGTTTGTTTCAACTCAAATGAGACAGAATTACTATTTAATCCTATTGATTTTTTTGCTAATTCTCGAATTTCAATAGCTTTATTTCTATCAAACTTCTGATTAGAATTTTCTGATAGAAGATGTGTTAAATGTTTGAGATTACATTCAGCTATTTCTTGTGCACTTGGTAGTTCATAGAGTAAAGCTAAACTAGATTTTTGAGCAACAGATGAAACAATTTTAGGAAACTCTGGAAATACAATATCTACTAGCCTTACAAGAGATGTTTTGAACTTTGAATTTTCCTTTACTAAACGAAATCTGTGCCTAGTTAGTGACTTTAATTCAGAAATATGATATGATACTGGTATGTAGGGTTTTAAGTTATCTGAAATAAGCATTGTGCTAATAATGTGAGCATCTAACTTATCTGTTTTAGTCTTTCTAAGGCTTTGACCTTTTACGTAAAGATTAGTTTGTAATGGATTAATAAGATAGATATTAAATCCTTTTTCGTTCAGAAAGTTTAGAATATTATTACTATAATGACCAGTAGCTTCAAGCCCTACTTTAATATTGTTTAATGAATTAGAGAATTGCATTAAAGAATTGTAGAGAGTTTCAAAACCATCTAAATTGTTTGTTATGGTTAATTTTTCAATTAATATTTCGCCATCAGAATTCATAGCAAAACAATCATGTTTATCTTTTGCAACATCGATTCCAACATAAATCATAGTAAAAACTCCTTTACAAAATATTTAGACAATGTGATCCACGAAATGCTTGTCGAAAGTAAACTCGTTCAATATTAAACGTCAAGCGTTATCTAACTAATTAACAATTAAACAAACATCTGTGGTTAGAGTCTATTAATATAATCGTCAAAGCGATAGTAATTTGCACTAATCCACAGTGTCTACGTAGATATTATACAATGGATTTAAGAATAAAAAAATGTATAATGGACTACATGTTCATTATACGAGTAATTTGAAAGTGAGGATTAAATTATGGGATTATTTGATAAATTTAAAAAGAAAGAGGAAACAAAAGTAAATGCTAATGAAGAAATAAATGCACAAGGTTGGGATGCAATTGATGCTGAATGTGATAGAGTATATCCTAATCAAAAAAATCCAAAACATTATGGAACACTAATAAAATGGAAGTTCGGTGGTAATGATCCATTAGATGGAATAAGTATTTATGATGGAGGGGATTATTGGCATTTTGTAACTTATGGTCTATCAGAACTATATGAAAAAGAAACTGATAATAAAGATATAAGTGGGTATGGAATGGAGTTTACCTTTAAACTAAAAAAGGATAACTACGAAAATGAAGAAAATGAAATAAAGTGTGTTTGTGGAATTTTACAATCTATTGCAAGAATAACTTTTACAAAAGGCGAAATCTTTAATGTATTTGAAAATTTATATACAGGACAAACAGTAGGAATAGATAGTAAGCAAAAATCTAATATTACAGGATTTATAACTGTACCTGATGATAAGTTTAAAGAAATAGATACACCTAATGGAAAAGTATTCTTTGTAGAATTTATAGGTGTTACAGATAATGAATTAAAAGCAATTCGAAACAAAGAAATTAGTGTAAAAGAACTATATGAAAAGCTAGGTACAGATGTAACTGATTATAACAGACAATCTGTTATATAAATAGAAGTTGATATAAATTACAATAAGTCGAATAATAGTAATAAATAGGGTAGATGATTAGTTGAAATTATCTACTCTTTATTGTATAATCATAACGACAGTTAGTAATTTTGTAGAAATGGGGGTAAAGGAAATGAAAGTATTGTTAGTAAACGGAGGACCACACAAAGAGGGCTGTACTTATACCGCTTTAACAGAAGTAGCAAAAACTTTAAATGAAGAGGGAGTAGAAACAGAAATATTTTGGATTGGACTAAAACCAGTAGGTGGTTGTATAGCTTGTAAAAAATGTAAAGAACTTGGTAAATGTGTATTTAATGATGTTGTAAATGAATTTATAGAAAAGGCAAAGGATGCAGATGGATTTATATTTGGAAGTCCAGTTCATTATGCAGGAGCAACAGGAAACATGACAGGATTTATGGATAGAGCATTTTATGCACCATTTCAAGCTGGAAAAGGAGATATTTTCTTATTTAAGCCAGCCGCAACAGTTATTTCAGCAAGGAGAGCAGGTACAACAGCAACTTATGATCAACTAAATAAATATTTTGGAATTACACAAATGCCAATTATTTCATCAAGATATTGGAATATGGTACATGGTGCAACTACAGAAGATGTAAGAAAAGATGAAGAGGGTATGCAAATTATGAGAATACTAGGAAGAAATATGGCATATTATTTAAAATGCATCGAAGCAGGAAAAGAAAAAGGAATTGCTTTACCAATACAAGAAGAAAAAATTAATTTCACAAATTTTATTAGATAACACAAAATTACAATTTATAAAGAGATAGTAATTTAAATAAAACAGAGTATATTGCGTATATTCTGTTTTTTATTTATACTAGGAAACAGTAGAGTAGGGGGGACAACCTTAAAATTACATATAACAAAATAGATTATATATAAAAAGAAATTATTAATTAAAAAATAAAATTAATATTTTATAAAATTTCAAAAATAATTTTGTGCAAAGTTTTAAATTTATAAAATTATATTTTAAAAACGAACATTTGTCATTTGACAAAATTAATATTAAAATCTGTTTTGCTTATAAATATTTTATATAAAATTAAATGTAATT
>DXVF01000017.1 GCA_019417465.1 Clostridiales bacterium | reverse complement strand
TTTTTGTACATGATTAAATTCCATTTTTTGTACATTCTTATATTATCATTAACACTTCCTATGTTGTACTGCTAAATTTTGGAAATTCAATAGTCATGAGACATATAAATTATACCATAATTAACATAAAAAGTAAATAGTAACAAAGATATATTTGTTACTATTTACATACACACTCCAATATTAAATTTACTGTATCTGAAAAGTCGTATTTTATAGAATTTTTCGTTTTCATAAGCTCCAATGATATTAATTTTGTCGATATAACTATCTAAGCTATTTCTAATTTTTTCTTTATCCTTTTCATTTAAAGCATATAAATTTTCTTCTCTACTCTCAAATAATGCAGTTAGAATACTTTCCACTTTATCATTTTTATTTGACATTTATACTACCTCCAATATAATTTTTCTTGTAGTATAACGTGCTCTTTTTTATTTGTTAGCCTATTTTTAAAAATTTGTTAAAATATTTAATTTTGTGCTAATGCTAATTTTAATTCATTACTAGAAAATATTGCATACTTGATAGTTTCTATTGCTTCAATAGTATCATTAAATTTTATATCTTTTGAATATTCATGCTTTTTAGAATAATCTACCCATAGTTTATTTAAAAATTGGTTATTTTCTAAATTCTTAATAGTTTCACTTATATTCTTTAATTCAGTTATACTGTTTCCAGTTGCAAAAGTTTTTATTATAGCTTCTATTAATAATTTTTTATCTATTGTGTTCCATCTATAGTTTACAAAGAAATACAAATCATAATAATCCTTCATTCTGCTATTCTGAGTTTTTCTTTCTAAAATCGCTTGAAGTTTTTCTGCAATAATTGTTTCTTGATTATAAGATAAAATATCTATGTACGAGTTATCAAATAATTTTTTGTATTTGTATACAATAGCTCTAGGAGTAATAACATCTCCTGTTGATACATCCATGTGAAATTGTACTTTCATATTTTCATATGTAGCAATTATTTTAAATTAGTAACCGCCATAATATTCTTATTGCTTTATATCTTCAATTTTCTCTATTTTAAATACTACATTATCTCCAATATTCATATTTAAAAGTTCATTAATTATTTTTAATAATTCTTCTTTATCTAAATTAATGCATGTTATATTAGTGTCAATATCCATGGTAGTTCGTAAATTATTACCCATTATTGAAGATAATAGTAAATCAGCTTTTATAATAAAATTTTCTTTATATTTAGATTTTGATAATCTTTCTAGCACTCTTTCAAACATATAATTTTGTAATACTTGTTGAATTGAAATATTATTTTCATTAGCTATATTTCTAGCTTTGTCTTTTAATGATTTTGCATTTTTTATCATATAATCCACTCCATTACTTTATTATATACAACCAAAAAGGACATAATATACACATTGATTGTTTTTATATTGCCTTTAATAATTTGTTATGCTTCAATTTATAGCCAATTAGGTTGGACTTGCTAATAAGCATAATATTTTTATTTATGAAATCCAAATAAATTATTTATGATTATTGGCCAAGATATAATTTTTTATAAAAATAGATTTATCAAGCATTAATCGCTTGATAAATCTATTTTTATAAAAAATTTCTTAACAATATTTAGATTAATTATTAAAGTCTTTTATTTCTCTATCTTCCAACTATCTAAATCTTTGATACTTGGGGAATATAAAGATTTACCTTTATAATCGAATCTCGAACCATGACAAGGACAATCCCAAGTTTTAGCTATGTTGTTCCAACTTAACTCACATCCTAGATGCGAACATATCGGTTTTACAGCATATAATTCTCCGTGCTCATCTTTATAAATCCCAACTTTTCTACCATCAACCTCTATAATTTTAGCATCTTCTTTATTTATATTACTAATTTTATCATTTGGTATCTTCATTTTATTTATTAATAATGAATTTGTAGTTTCTTTTAATATATTTTCAACTTCTTTAATATTCTTTATTGGTTCCATTCTTGTTGCTTTAAATATTTCTTCATATTCATTATCTTTATTTAAGATTTTATCTCTTATAATATTTGCTGCGATATTTGATGTAGTTATCCCCCATTTTTTGTACCCTGTTGCAACATATACATTTGGCATAAATTTTGAGAATTCTCCTATATATGGTATTTTATCTAAAGTAATACAATCTTCAGTATGCCACTTATATTTTACTTTACAATCTGGATATAATTGTTTAGCTGTTTCTTCTAATTCTTTATATGCGTTTGACAAATCAATCTTTGATCCCGTCTTATGATCAGATCCTGCTATTAATACTAGTCGCTTATCTCCATCTTTTATGTTTCTAAAAGATTTCGTCGGAACCTCACTATTTATATACATTCCATTAAAAATATCTTGATTTGTCTCTATAGCAATTGCATATGACATTGATTGATACATTTTTAGGAAATAGAATCCTGGAGAATTAATTATTGGATAATGTGATGCAATTATTACATATTTAGATTTTACACATACATTATTACAATATGTTAAATAACCATCTATATCTTTTTTTAGATCATACACTTTGGAATTTTCAAATATCTTTCCTTTACTATTCTCTATATAGTCAGCTAACCCTAGCAAATATTTTCTTACATTAAATTGTGCCTGATTAGAAAATTTAATTGCACATAATACCTCAAATGGTAATTCTGTTTCATTTACCACTTCACAATTAAATTCTAACTTCTTTAATATTCTTAATTCTTCATTTATTTTTGATATTTCTTCTTGTTTTTGTGTATAAACATATGCATCTTGATATTCAAAATCACATTCTATTTTTTCAGTATCAATTATACTTTTTATATTTTTAATAGCTTGTTCATTTGCATTTAGATACTTTTTAGCAAATTCATCTCCCTCTGACTCAGCTAAATACTTATAAAACAGACCATGCTGACTAGTAATTTTCCCAGTTGTATTTCCAGTCGTTTTTTTACCAATTTGATCTCTTTCAAGTACAACAACTTTAAGTCCAGCTTTAGCCAGCTCATATGCTGAACTAATTCCAGCTAAACCTCCACCTATTATGCATACATCAGTTTCTATATCATTTTTTAATTCCAGATATTTTTTTTCAATATTTTTAGTTGATTCTATCCAATATGAACTCAAATTTATATCCCTCCTATTTTTTACTCAATTTAATTTTTATTGTTAAATTAGTTTTATTTCTCAAAATATCTAAACTAACCTCATCACCAGGATTTTTCGTATAAATATATTCTCTTAAATCACACATATTTACTAAATCTATGCCATCTATTTTAGTAATAATATCTCCTACTTTTAAATCTGTCTTTTTAGCTGGAGAATCTTCAGATATTTGTTCAACATATATACCATTTTGGAATTCTATATTTGGTGCAATATATGATATAATGTTTTTATCATATGCAAATATTCCTATACTTGCCTCATCAAATTTTCCATCTGTAATAAATCTTTCTATAATGTTTTTTACACAATTTATTGGAACTGCAAATCCTATTCCTTCAGCAGAAGTAATTTTTACAGAATTAATACCAATTACTTCTCCTTCAGAATTAATAAGAGGTCCACCACTATTACCTGGGTTAATTCCAGCATCTGTTTGAATTAAATTATTCATATAATTAATTTTATCACCCTCTTCTATTTTTATTGTTCTATTTAATGCACTAATTATTCCTGATGTAACAGTTCTCTGAAATTCATATCCTATAGGATTACCTATTGCATATACTGTCTGTCCTACTTTTATTTGTTTAGAGTCACCCAATTTTGCATATGTTAGGCCTTTCATCGGAATTTTTATTATTGATAAATCTAAATCAGAATCAGACCATACTACATTTGCATTATGTGTTGTTCCATTTTCTAACGTCACATAACATTTATTATATTTTTCTCCTGATACATGTTCATTTGTTAAAATATATCCATCTTCAGAAACTATTACTCCACTTCCTAATCCTAATTTAGTAGCTCCATCTTCTAAAAATATAGTGCTTCCTTTATCTTTAATTTTTGAAATACCTACAATAGAAGAATTTGTATATTCTAATATTTCAGTTATATCTTTATTACTATCTGCAATAGATTCTTTAGAGAGTTTATCAACTTTTATTTCATTTTGATATGTATTTATATCGATATTTGCATAAATCTTATATAATCCTATTATCGTGATTAGTAAAATTACAACTACTATAATAAGAATTAAAAACTTTTTGTTTTTTTTATTTTTGTACATATTTTCCTCCATATTAAAGTTATATATTTTTAGTTTACCCTCTATGTATATTTTTTAATCATTTTATTTTAATAAATTTAATATTGATTTTTTTTCTTATTAATATATAATATAAAAAAAAATATATAGGTGGTAATTATGTTAGATCAAAATCTATTCGAATTGACAAGTCCACAAAAATCAATATGGTCACTAGAACAATTTTATAAAAATACATCTATAAATAATATTGGTGGAACACTAATAATAAAAGAAAAAATTAATTTTGAATTATTAGAAAAAGCTATTAATAAATTCATTGAATTAAACGATAGCTTTAATATTAGACTGCACTTTAATGATGATGGTTCAATAAAACAATTTTTTTCAAATTATACATTTCAAAAAATCGATTTAATTAATTTAAGTTCATATAATAATCTATTAAAAAAAGAAAAGGAACTAATTGAAGATCCATTTTCTTTATTAAACACCCCTTTATATAAGTTTATAATGTTTAAGTTTTCTGATGAAACTGGTGGAATTATTATGATTGTTCATCATTTAATTTCTGACGGTTTTTCATGTAATTTTGCTGCTAATAAAATAGCATTTATATATAATTGTTTATTAAATAATCAAGAAATCGATATACACTTCGATTCATATAAAGATTATATTCTTTCTGAAAAAAAATATATTGAAAGTATAAAATTTGAAAAAGATAAAAAATATTGGGATAAAATATTTGAAACTATTCCAGAAATAGTTTCTCTTTCAACTACTATTAATAAATCTAATAGTCAGTTTGAAAAAATAACTTCATCTAGAGAAATATTTACTATTCAAAAGGAATTGTTAGAAACAATAAATAATTTTTGTAAATCTCACAAAATAAGTAAATATAATCTTTTCATGGCTATATATTCGTTATATATTGGAAAAGTTAACGATATAAATGACTTTGTTATAGGAACACCTATCCTTAACAGAACAAATTTCAAGGAAAAAAATACATCAGGTATGTTTATTAATACAATACCTTTTAGATGTACTTTAGATCCAAATATTACTTTTGATGAATATTTAAAAGAGATATCTATGAAATCCATAAATATGTTACGTCATCAAAAATATTCTTATGAATATATACTAGACGAATTAAGAAATAACCGATTAAATGTTCCATTATTATATAATATTTCACTGTCATATCAAATAGGAAAATCTAACTGCACAGATACAGACTTTGATTATACTGTTAGGTGGACACATAGTTCTACAAACTCAGATGAATTATCTATTCATTTTTTCGAATATGATGATATCGACGATACATTAAATATTGCATATGATTATCAAAACAGAAAATTTTCAAAAAAAGATATATTATATTTGCATTTAAGAATAAATCACATTATAAATCAAATACTAAAAAACCCAAAAATTAAAATATCAAATATTGAATTAGTAACTCTAGAAGAAAAAGAATTCATATTTAATAAATATAACTCAAATCTTAAAATACCAATTAATAAAACTATCATTGATATGTTTGAAGAACAAGTGCTTAAAAATCCATATAATATAGCTATTTCCCAAAATGGCTATAGCATTAATTATTCTAATTTTAATAATATGATTAATTATACTGCTAAACTCCTAAAAAATGCGGGTATAACAGAAAATGATAAAATTTGTTTGTTTTTTAATAATTCAATAGAATTAGTTATTAGTATTTTCGCAATATTGAAACTCTCTGCATGTTATATACCAATAGATATATCATATCCAAATGATAGAATAGATTATATTATAAAAAATAGTAATTCTAAATTTATTTTAACTAATTCTAATAACAAAAATAAATTAAATAATTTTTTAGATAAATCTATAGTACTAGATTTAGAAGATATTATAACTGAATGTAAAAATTTAAATTTTAAAAATATAGAAAATAAACCTAAATTAGATACCCTTGCATATATTATTTACACTTCTGGCTCAACAGGAAACCCAAAAGGTGTAAAGATTGCACATGAAAGTTTAGCCAATTATATTCGGATGGTCAAATAAAACATATGTTAAAGATGAGATTACTAATTTTCCTCTATATTCTTCTATTGCATTTGATTTAACTGTTACATCTGTTTTTACACCGCTTGTAACTGGAAACACACTATACATTTATGAAAATTCTAATCCACAATTATTATTAAAACAAATTGTAGATGATAAAAAAGTACAAATAATTAAACTTACTCCAGCTCATTTATCTCTATTGCAAGATATCGTATCTAATACCATAATCACCAAATTAATAGTCGGTGGTGATATTTTAACTCAAGAAACTTGTAAAAGAATAACTAGTATTTTTGGCAATAAGGTCTCTATTTTCAATGAATATGGACCTACAGAAACTACAGTTGGATGTATGACATATACATATAAAGAAGATGATGATATAAATTATTCATCTGTTCCAATAGGAATTCCAGCTAATAATACACAAATTTTATTATTAAATAGTGACTTAAACTTAATTCCCTTTGGATATAATGGTCAAATGTTTATTGGTGGAAAATGTTTATCAAAGGGATATTTAGATTTAGATGCAGTAACTAAACAGAAATTTATATCTTCTCCTTTTGATATTAATACAACTTTATATGCTACTGGCGATATTGGAAAATTATTTGATAATGGAATTATGGAATATATTGGTAGAAAAGATTTTCAGATAAAAATTAACGGATATAGAATAGAAACTGGAGAAATACAATCTAAAATATTAAATTATAATAATATAAAAGATTGTTTTGTTACTGCTATAACTATAGAGCATTCGAAAGTACTATGCGCATATTTTATTTCAGAAGCAGATATAGATATAAATGATTTAAAGAATTTTCTTACAAATTATTTACCTAAATATATGATTCCGAAGTACTTTATAGAAGTTGATGAAATACCTTTAACTATTAATGGCAAAATAAATAAATCATTATTACCTTTGCCACCAAAAAATAATAATATTGAATATGTAAATCCATCTAATGAATTAGAACAATTATTATATGATATTTTTATTAAAATATTAAACTTAAAAAAAATTAGTGTTACACAAAACATATTTGATTATTTAATAGATTCGCTTACCATAATAAAAATACAAACAAAACTATATTCTTTAGGTATTTCCCTTGATACACAAGTATTTTATAATTATCCAACTATAAGAGATATAGCCAATTATATTGCACATAAATCAGATAGTAATTCTGATATGCTTTCAGAATTAGAAAAAATTAAAATACCAGATATTATAATACCTAATTATATTAATAATCATGAATATAAAAATATATTATTTTTTGGTACTACTGGTTTTTTAGGAATACATATATTACACGAACTATTAGAAAATACTAATGCCCATATTTACTGTATTATTCGTGAGAAAGATAATATAAATTCTATTGAGAGATTTAAACAAAAATATAATTTTTATTATAATAATTTAGATTCTATTATTGATAGAATTACTCCTATAACTGGAGACTTACATGGTGATAAATTTAATTTGTTAGAACAAACTTATGAGTATCTATCTAATAATATAGATTGCGTATTTTCTTCAGCTGCAATTGTAAAACATTTTGGAGATTCAGAATCATTCTATAAGACTAATGTATTAGGAACTCAAAAAATAGTTGATTTTTGTATTCAGAACAAAGTTCCTTTTCATTACATCTCAACATTATCTATATCAGGATATGGATTAACAGATACTCCAAACTACACTTTTACAGAAAACGATTTTTATATACACCAAAAATATAATGATAATATTTATGTTAAAACTAAATTTCAAGCTGAATCTATTATTTTAAATGCTTGTAAATATCAAAATCTACAAGCTTCAATTTATAGAATAGGAAATATAACCAATAGATATAGTGATGGAATTTTTCAAGAAAACGCTTCAGAAAATGCTTTTTTAAATAGATTATGTTCTATTATAAATTTAGATTCTATCCCTGAAGAATTACTACAATTCCCATTAGAATTTACGCCTGTTGATTATTGTTCTAAATTTATTGTACATCTTAGTAAAAAAATGGATAATAATTTAAATATTTATCATTTATTTAATAATAATATAATAACTTTTAAAGATTTTGCTGATATTATAAAATTATATGGATATAAATTAAAAATAATTTCTTTAGATGAATTTAAAAATTTAGTACTAAATTCAAATATAAACAGTTTCGGTATAACTAATTATTTATCAATGATAAATAATAAAAATAATTCATCCCTAATTATTGATAATAATTATACAAATAAATTATTAAATAATTTTCATTTAAATTGGCCTAATATTACATCTGAATATATAGAAAAAATAATTAATTATTTAAAAAAATATAATTTTATAGGAGACTCTTATGAAAAATAAAATTAATAATTCGAATATAAAAAATAATATTTATTATAATAAATTAGCATTTTTAAATAGTTTGATAGCATTAGTATTAGTAATAATTTTATATTTTACATTACCCAAAATATTAAATTATCCTACTAATACTATTGATAATGACTTTCAAATAAAAGTCGTTGGAATTACTTATACCTCACAATTTATAATACTTGCTACTTTAATAGTAACATTTATATATTTATTTGTACGATTAATATATAAAAAATTATATAATGGTATTTCCAGTTCAAAAGATTCTATTATAAAAACAAGAAAAAAATGTTTTAATATACAATATGTTATGTTAATTATTGAGGTATTTTTACCTACTACTTTATGCTTTTTTTTACTAATACTTTTTAGAACAAATATAGACTTACTTTTAAGAATATGTATTGTAATTTTTTCTTTTGCATCAATATTTGGAATAACATCATATATGATCAGTAGGAGTTTTTTTAGAGACCTACTAATTAAATCTTCTGATTATTGTGTGAATGATTTAAATACTATTAGAATTAATACTCCTTTAAAATTATTAATTTTAACTTTACCATTATTTATATGCTCTTTTGTTTTAATATTACTAATTAGTACTACTACAATGACAATAGAAAAGGGAGACTTATTATACAATTTTTATAAACAAGAATTAATTAATTCATTATCTGAAGAGAATTTATCTTTAGAAAATATAAAAAATAAATTTAACTCTCTTGAATATAAATCTGACAATGATTTTGGTTTAATTATGGATGCAAATAGTGGAGAAATAATTTATAAAAGTAAAAATATGAACATATCAGATGAATCATTTTTATCTAATTACACATTATCTTTTTATGATGAAACTAATGGTCAATGCTTTGAATACTATGGTCAAACTGCTCAATCCTGTATGCATAAAATAACTATAGATGAAGGAACATATTATATAGGAATACATTTTGAAACATCTTCAAATAGTATATTATTGCCATTCTTTATATGTATAATCATTTTAATAATTTTCATCATAATTTATATATCCTATATTGGAAAAACAATATCAACTGATATTACTAATATTACTAATGGTATGAATTCAATATTAAACTTAAATAATATCTCAAATGCCAAGAATTTGCCAATTACTTCAAATGATGAGTTTGGGGACCTAACTATTTCATATAATAAAATTCAAAATTTAACAATATCACATATTAAACAAATTGAATACAATCAAGATAAATTAATGGAACAGGAACGTCTAGCTTCTCTTGGTCAATTGATTGGTGGAATAGCTCATAACTTAAAAACTCCTATAATGTCAATCTCTGGTGCAACTAGAGGATTAGAAGACTTAATTCAAGAATATAATGACTCAATAGGAGATTTAGAAGTGACTAATGAAGATCACTATGAAATAGCGGGTGAAATGGATGAATGGATAAAAAAAATAAAAATATATACAGAATATATGTCTGATATTATAACTACGGTAAAAGGTCAGGTCGTAGCATTATCAAATATCTCTAACGATTCTTTTACTATTGAAGAACTTTTAAAAAGTGTCGATATATTAATGAAGCATGAACTAAAGAATGCTTTAATATCATTAAATATTATATCACATATACCAAATAACTTATCTCTAAATGGAAACATAAATAGCTTAGTCCAAGTAATTAATAATATGATTTCTAATTCTATACAAGCATATAATGGTAAAACCAATGAAAAAATTGATTTAATATTAAAAGAAGAGAATAACAATCTTATTATTTCTATTAAAGATTATGCATCTGGAATTCCTAAAGAAATTCAGGATAAATTATTTAATGAGATGGTCACAACTAAAGGAAAAAATGGAACTGGACTTGGATTGTTTATGTCATATTCAACTATTAAAGCTAATTTTAATGGCGATATTATTTTTGAATCAAAAGAAAATAAAGGCACAATATTTAATATAATTATACCTATTAATAAATAATATTTTAGATATTTTTTTAGATACTTTTTAAGCAACAAAATTTAAGAATTTTGTTGCTTTTTTTATCTTTTATTAATATAATTACTTTAATAATTTAATCAAAGGTTGGGATATAATGAGAAAGAATAAACATACTACAATATCTTCAAATTACAAAATTATAGCAGTAGATGATGAAATTGGAATTATTGATTCTTTATCCATTTTTTTAAAAAAGTCTGGATATGATTTTGTAGGTTTTACAAACCCAATGGAAGCTTTAGAAAAGGTTAAAACTGAACATTTTGATCTTATGATATTAGATTTTATTATGACTCCTATTCATGGAGATAAACTTGTTGAAGAAATAAGAAAATTTAATAAGGATCTTTATATTCTTTTATTAACAGGACATAAAGATTTAGCACCTCCTTTAGACACAATAAAAAAATTAGATATACAAGGATATTGTGAAAAAAGTGATAAATTTGATCAATTACTTTTACTAATTGAATCTGGAATAAAATCAATCTCACAAATGAATTTAATTAAACAAATTAATGAAGAACTTTCTAGTACATATACTGAATTAGAAAGAGCTTATTTAGAGAGTATCGAAACATTAAGATATACAGTAGAAGCCAAAGATCCTTATACTTCTGGTCACTCTAATAGAGTAGCAAAATATTCCGAACTAATAGGTAAATATTTAGGTCTATCAGAACAAGACTTAAAAAATCTTCACATTGGTGGTTTATTTCATGATATAGGAAAGATAGGAATTCCAGACAGCATTCTCCTAAAAGATTCTTCTCTTACTACAGATGAATACTCACAAATAAAAAATCATCCTGCAATCGGAGCACATATTTTGTGTAATGCTAGAATATTTAAAGATATTATACCTATAGTTAAACATCATCATGAGAAATATGATGGTACGGGTTATCCTTCTCAATTAAAAGGTAACAATATTCCTTATTTAGCTAGAATAACTACAATAGCAGATTCATTTGATGCAATGTCTTCAAAAAGAAATTACCGTAATGAACTAACTATAGAATCAATAATAAATGAAATAGAAAAAAATAAAGGATTTCAATTTGACCCCCAAATTTCAGATATTTTCCTTGATATATTAAAAAATCATTATTCTGAAATAGAAAAAATAAAAAATGAAGTTTAATTTATTTTTAATAAATGTAATAAAAAGAACAATTAGCATATTTCTAATATTAACTAACTGTTCTTTTTTGCATTAAATATTTAATTAATTATAATATGAGTGATTCTAATAAATAAATTTTTAAGATCTAATATTTTAAATTTAATACAATTTTTATATCAAATAAATAATTATATTTTCATACTTAAACTTACTTTTTGTCTTTCTAAATCTATTTTTAGTACTTTTACTTTAACAATATCACCAATAGCTACAACATCAGAAGGATTCTTTACAAAACTGTCACTAAGTTCTGATATATGTACTAATCCATCATGTTTTACACCTATATCTACAAAAGCTCCAAAATCTATTACATTTCTTACTGTTCCGTTTAAAATCATACCTTCTCTTAAATCTTCGAATTTTAGAACATCATTTCTTAGAATTGGTTTTGGCATTTCATCTCTTGGATCTCTGCCTGGTTTAGAAAGTTCATCAATTATATCTTTTAATGTCATTTCTCCAATATCCAACTTTTTTGCCATATGTTCGATATTTATATTATTTAATTTAATTTTTAATTCCTTTAATTTTTCTTTATCTATTAAATCTTTTTTTTCATACCCAACTTCTGCAAGTAACTTCTCTGCTTGTTCATAGCTCTCTGGATGTACTGATGTAATTTCTAATGGATTCTTTCCATCAAATATACGAATAAATCCTGCACATTGCTCAAATGCTACTTTTCCAAGTTTTGGTACCTTTAATAATTCTTTTCTCTCTTTCAATCTGCCATTTTCATCTCTATATTTAACTATGTTATTTGCTATGGTTTTATTTATTCCAGATACATATGATAAGAGTGATGGTGTTGCAGTATTTACATCTACCCCTACTTTATTTACGGCATCTTCTACAACTCCTGTTAAACTTTCTGCTAATCTTTTTTGATTTACATCGTGCTGATATTGTCCAACGCCAATTGCTTTTGGATCTATTTTTACAAGTTCGGCTAGTGGATCTTGCAATCTTCTTGCAATTGATATTGCTCCTCTTAGTGATACATTTATATCTGGATATTCTTCTGTCGCAAGTTTTGACGCAGAATAAACTGATGCACCCGCTTCACTTACTATAGCATAATGAACATCTTCATCTATTTCTTTAATTAAGTCTGCAACAAACATTTCTGATTCACGAGATGCAGTACCATTTCCTATTGCAATCATATTTATATTATATGTGCTAATTAATTTTTTTAATTCCTTTTTTGCTCCTTCTACGTCATTTTGTGGTTCTGTAGGATATACTGTTGTTGTTGCAAGTAATTTTCCTGTTTCATCTATTACAGCTATTTTACATCCTGTTCTATATGCTGGATCAAATCCCATTACCGTTAAATTCTTTATGGGTGCACCTAATAATAATTGTTTTGCATTTTTTCCAAAAACTTTTATTGCTTGCTCTTCTGCTTTTTCCGTTAGATCAGAACGTATTTCTCTTTCTACAGATGGCTCAATTAATCTTTTAAAACTATCTTGTATCGTATCTATTAAATATGGTGCAAACTGACTATTAAAATCTTTAATAATATCTTTTTGAATTAAATTAAGTATTGTATCTTCTGGTTTATCAATCTTAATTTTTAAAAATTCTTCTTTTTCTCCTCTATTGATCGCTAGAATTCTATGACTAGGAATTCTACTTAGTTTTTCTGAAAAATCATAATACATTTCATAACTTGATTTTTCGTCTTTATTAGCTTTAACTTCTATAATTCCTTCTCTATAATAAATTCTTTTTATTTCTTTTCTGTAATTTGCATTATCTGAAATATTTTCTGCAATTATATCTTTTGCTCCTGAAATTGCTTCATCTATTGTATTAACTGCTTTTTCTTCATTTATAAAGTTTTTAGCAATCTCATTTAAACTATTTATTTCTTTTTGTTCAAAAATAATATTTGCTAATTCTTCTAATCCCTTCTCTTTTGCAATTGTAGCTCTTGTTCTCTTTTTTTGTTTATATGGCCTATATATATCTTCAACTTCTGCAAGTATTTTTGCATTTTCTAAAGCCACTACTATTTCATCTGTTAACTTTCCTTGTTCTTCTATAGATTTTTTTACTTCTTCTTTTCTAGTTTCAAGATTTCTAAGATAATTAAGTCTTTCACCTAATTGTCTTAAAATTTCATCACTCAATCCTCCTGTTACTTCTTTTCTATATCTAGCAATAAATGGAATTGTATTTCCTTCATCTATCAATTTAACTGTTGCTTCAACTTGTGATTCTTTTATATTTAATTCCCTTGCAATAGTCTCATTAATTAAACTCATGATTTATTCCTTCTTTCTTTTTTCATTACTTTTGTATTATATCAAAGACAAAATCTTATTTCAATAAAAATATTACTCTTCTGGAGCATTCGTTATTTATCTAATTAATTTTTATAAAATATCTATATACTTTTTTATATAATATTTTTCTATTATTTATTTACAAATAAAAATAAACGCTATATAATAACGCTTATTTTAATTTATTTATTCAATTCCCAAATATTCATTATATGTAACTTCTCTATCAATTAATTTATCTTGCTTAATATCAATAATTCTATTTGCTACAGTCTGCATTAATTGATGATCATGTGAAGTAAAAATAATATTACCTTTAAATTTAGTCATTCCATCATTTAGAGCCGTAATGCTTTCCATATCTAAATGGTTAGTTGGTTCATCAAAAATTAAGAAGTTAGCTCCTGAGAGCATCATTTTTGAAAGAACACATCTTACTTTTTCTCCTCCTGATAAAACATTTACTTGCTTCAAAGCCTCTTCTCCTGAAAATAGCATTCTACCTAAGAAACTTCTTACATATGTTTCATCTGGATCTTTTGAATATCCTCTAAGCCAATCTGTAATACTTAAGTTTGATTCAAATAAATAACTATTATCTTTCGGAAAATAATTATTTGTTATAGTAGTTCCCCAAATAAGTTCTCCTTCATCAGGCTCAATCTCCCCAGCTATTATTTGAAATAATAAAGTCTTTGCATTTTCATTATCTGCTAAAAATGCTATTTTATCATTCTGTTTTACTGTAAAAGAAATATTGTTTAATAATTTCTCCCCATTAATTGTTTTTGATACATTTTTTACTTGTAAAATCTCTTTACCAGGTTCTCTATCTGGTTTGAAATCTATATATGGATACTTTCTATTCGATGGCTTAATTTCATCTAATTGAATTTTTTCCAAAGATTTCTTTCTTGATGTTGCTTGTTTTGATTTTGACGCATTTGCACTAAATCTTGCAATAAAAGCTTGTAATTCTTTTATTTTCTCTTCCTTCTTTTTATTAGCATCTCTCATTTGTTTTAATACTAACTGACTTGACTCATACCAGAAATCATAATTTCCCGGATAAACTTTTATTTTTCCAAAGTCAACATCTGCAATATGTGTACATACTTTATTTAGAAAGTAGCGATCATGTGATACAACAATTACTGTATTTTCAAAATTTATTAAGAATTCCTCTAACCAATTTATACTTTTTAAATCTAAGTCATTTGTTGGCTCATCTAAAAGTAAAATGTCTGGATTTCCAAACAAACTTTGGGCAAGCAATACTTTAACTTTTTCTTTAGCTTCTATTTCGCTCATTTTCTTGTAATGTTTTTCTGCTTCAATTCCTAAATCATTTAAAAGCATTGCGCTATCTGATTCTGCATTCCATCCATCTAATTCTGCAAATCTTTCCTCTAACTTTGCAGCTTTCATTCCATCCTCTTCTGAAAAATCTGGTTTTGAATATATTGCATCCTTTTCTTTCATAATTCTATATAATTCTTCATTTCCCATAATAACTGTATCTATTACATTAAATTCTTCAAATGCAAAGTGATCTTGTCTTAATACAGATAATCTTTCTCCTTTATCTAAAGTAACTTCTCCTTTACTTGGTTCTATCTCTCCTGATAAAACTTTTAAAAACGTAGACTTTCCTGCACCATTTGCTCCAATAATACCATAACAACATCCTTTATTAAATTTAATATTTACGTCTTCGAATAATGTTCTTTTTCCAAATCGTACAGTTACTCCATTTGCATTTAACATTTCATTTCCTCCTAGAATCTAATTTGTTTCATATTATACCTTATTTTATTCAATTTTTCAATACAGCAAAAAATATAGTACAAAATATTTTTATCTTGTACTATATTTTCTAATCTTTATCAAATAATAATTTTATTCCCCATAATCCTGATATTCCTACTAATATATATATAATTCTAGATATTAAAGTAGCTGTTCCAAATATTGTATCCACTAAATTAAAATTAAATAATCCTACTAATCCCCAATTTATTGCCCCAATTATTATTAAAAGTAGTGCGATTTTATCAATTATTTTCATGAATAATCACCTCTATTGTTAATTTATATTTATTATCTTTACCATTGTAAAAAAAAATATTCATGAATTTTAATAATTTTAAAACTTTTAATTTAGCATATCTTTCCTTTTAAGCCATATCATTGCAATAATAGCTGCTAGAATAGAAACTAATGTAATAATTAGAAATCCAAAAATATTGTCTTGCATTGGGACTCTTACATTCATACCCCAAAAACTTGCAACCATTGTTGGAATAGATAAAATAATAGTTATTGATGTCAGAAATTTCATAACTCCATTTAAATTGTTTGAAATAATAGAAGCATATGCATCCATTGTTCCATTTAAAATGTCACTATATATTTTACTCATTTCTATAGCTTGTTTATTTTCTATAATAGCATCCTCTAATATATCTTCATCTTCTTCATACAATTTTATTATCTTTCCTCTTAATGTCTTTTCCATTACAACTTCATTTGACTTTAATGATGTTGTAAAATATACTAAACTTTTCTCCAGACTTAATAATTTCAATAGCTCTTTATTTTTCATCGAGTTTTTTAAAACATTTTCTGCAATTTCTGTTTCTTTATTTATTTTTTTTAATAAATCTAAAAATGTGGCTGCATTTTGATACAATATTTGAAAAATTAGTCTACTTTTTTTATAAGTAACTATATTTTTATCAATTTTATTTTTTAACTCTTTTATTATGCTATTATCTCTTAACGACACTGTTATAAAATAATCATCTCTTACTACAATCATACCTATTGGCATAGTAGTATACATTTCTGAATCATTTTCTTTCTCGATTATTGGTATATCTACTATAAAAAGCATTGTACCATCATCTTCTATATCAATTCTTGCTTTTTCTTCAGAGTCTAAAGCGTATCTAATAAAGTCATCTTGAATATTAATCTTTGAGCATACATCTCTAATCTCCTCTTCAGTAGGCGAGACTATATTAATCCAGCTTCCTTTCTTGTATTCTTTTATTATTTCCGTCTTATTACTATTAACATTTGTATAATAAATATTAACCATATAGTATCACCTCTTATTCTTATAAATCTACTAAAATTATAACATATAGTTATATTATCCGTCTATAACCAATTATTTGAAATATTAATTTCACTGATTCTAATTATCCAAATATTTATAAACTACTATCATCAAATAATATATTAAAGTTGTTTAATAAAATAATTATAAATATATTAGTTTATAACTAACTTTATTTGTAAGAACAATACTTAGCTAAATTATACTTTATACTTAATTAATTCTCTTCTTGTATATATTTGATTATTGTGCACCGATTTTCAGAAAAAATTGTGTGTAATTATTTTATATAATAGGAAATCTCTCTTAGTTAAATTTTACTCTACACCCAAAAGTCCCTATTACAAAAAAACAACTTACAAAACACTATGATTTGTAAATTGTTTTTTAGATGGTGCACCATCGCGGGATCGAACCGCGGACCTTCTGATTAAGAGTCAGCTGCTCTACCAGCTGAGCTAATGGTGCATTTTCAATATTAGTATTATACTTCTAATTGATAATATTGTCAATAAAAATTATAGCAAATTATTATTATAAATTAAAAATATAGAAAAACTTCAATCTACATAAGTTCTTCTATATTTTATTTATATTTTTTGAAATTATTTATTATATTATTATTTGAAAATCTGTATTAATCACTAGTAGTAACAACTATATTATTATTCATTTGATTTTGAATTGTATTAATATCAACATTCTCTATTGTCACTGATGTATTATTATTGTTATTGCTGCTATTGTTATTACTATTATTAGCAGTATCTGATTTTTTAGTCCCTTTTACTATAATTTGTGGTTTAGCGCTATATCTATCTCTTGAGATTAAAGTCTTTGACACTACTTTTCCATCTTTTTTTAAGATTTTATACGCTTCTCCAATACATCCATTTACTCCATTTTGCGTAACTTTTTCCTTTCCTTCTTCTAAAGTATCACTTTCTTCATACTGTGTAGAATATTTTATTGAAGATGTTACTTTAGATTCTATTGAAACCTCATAATCATCATCTTGCTTTACACCTAGAATGTCAACTTTCACTACGCCATTACTAGCATATGCTCTTATTTTTATAGGATATTTTCTATTGTTTTTAAATTTAAAATCCAAAGTTCCCCATGATACTGTTGCATCTCTACTTACTGGTACATATGAAGAAACATAACAATGGTTAGTTCTACTTGTAACTTCTAAATTAGCTAATAATACTGTATTATATAGTGTAGAAGATGTTTGACAAATCCCACCACCATACTCATTTACAACTTTACCACCTACATATGATGCTGCTGGTTTATATCCAGCTGCTGCTGTTCTCTGACCTAATGTTTTATTATACGAAAACTCTTGCCCAGGCATTAAAACTACACCATTTATTTTTGCTGCTGATAATCTTAAATTCGTTGATCTATTATAATTACTAGCATCATATGTTGTCGAATATGTAGCTAATCTATCTGGGAAAGCCTCTTCTCCTAGCATATCAGTAGTTTTAGATGGTTTTGTCACTTTTAAAGGAATAATACATTCATTTTCACTTTCCTCTATTTTTTTCTTTGCTTCCTCTATACTTATTTCAAAATCAACGCCATTTACATGAGGGTGTATTTCAAATGGATCTTTACTTATATATGCATCTTCTGGTTCTTTATGTACTTCATTATATATCACGTCTATATCAATAGCATCTGGTGACTTTGTCTCTACAGGTATCTCTATATATTGATCATCTTTTATAAAAGATTCCATTTTACTTATAACCAAATCTTTTAATTTTTCATTATTAGATACCACTCCTTCTTTACCTTTTGTAATAATTAAACTATTATCTTCTATATAATAGCTAGATTGTTCTACTCCTCCTGGTAAGTTACCATTTATATCTTCTACAAGCTTATTCCATAATTCATCATTTATCTGTACTGTAAGTCGCATATCATTTTCTTTAAATTCGTATTTCAATATATTATAATTATTAATAAATATATTACTATCTCTTCCCACTTGATATGCTTTATCAACTATCTCATCTACATTAAACTTTGCGTCTATTTGTTTTGTATCTATACCAATTTCATAATCTTGATATTTTAATATTATTTGCTCTTCTAATAACTTTGTAACTTCTTCATTTATTTTTTGTTTAGCGTTATCTTTGGTCATTCCTGATATTTGTATTCCGTTTATTTTTATTCCATTTATTATTTTTTCACTATTTCTATTTATTATCGCAAATATACAAGAAAGTATTAATAAAATTATTAATATAGAACTAAGCACTAATATTACTATCAATTTGTTTTTCTTGCTTTTTTTATTCTCTTCATTAATATTATCTTTAATTTGATTTGAAGATTCTTCTAAGTCTGTTTCGTCCTTTTCTTGTCTCTCTAAGATCTGGCTTTTACTCATACACTTAAATTCCCCTTTTTTTGACATTATATTATATATAATAACATATGAAAAAATTTTTTACAATTACTTTTAATATTAATATATATGTTTTATTCATTTTTTTATGATATAAAAAATATAGACTTTTGTACTATTTTTGTATATAATACTATAAAAACAGTAAAGGAGTATTTTTATGATTGGCAGTATGATAAAAAAAATAAGAAAAGATAAGAATGTAACTCAAGCTGAATTATCTAGGAATACGAAAATAAATTTAGGTCACATAGCTCATATAGAAAACGGTGAAAGAAATCCAAGTTACAAAGCACTAAAAAATATTTGTAAATTTTTAAAAGTTCCATATACTTTACTAATGAGTATTTATGATAAAAAAATAACTGATGATCAAATAAATTACAAAGTGTTTAATCATATAAATTATAATAAAATAATTTATATAGATTCTTCTTATTCTCTTATTGATTGTCCAGAAAATATGTATACTGCATCTATAGCTATTAAAATTCATGATGATTCTATGGAACCTACTCTCAGAATTAATAGCCAAGCTTTTATAGAATTAGGTACTCCTCTTGAAAATAAAGATTTAGGATTATTTTTATATGATAATGAAATATTAATAAGAAGATTTATGATTAGAAAAAATTCTTTGGTTTTAAGAGCCGACAATAAAAATTTACCTGATATTGTATTATCTAAAAATGATGATTTTAAAATAATTGGTAAGGTGCTAGGTACAAATTAATAACAATTTTTACAGAAATTATAAAAATATTACAAATACCTCTTGAAATAGATAAAATTTAATAATATAATACTTTTAACAAAAGATAAAATGAGGAGAGATTATTATGGAGTTAGTTAAAAATATATTTTTTAATACAGATAAATTGCTAGAAAATACAAATATAAAAATATCTTATACTGGTTCTCTTTTTCAAAATAATTCAGAAGAAATATATCTTCATTATGGATTTGAGGAAGATTGGAAAGACATTAACGAAATAAAAATGGAGAAGACAGATTTGGGTTTTCAAGCAGAATTGTATTTACATGAATATCGATCATTAAATTTTTGCTTTAGAAATTCTAACAATGAATGGGATAATAACCAAAATTGCAATTATTCATTCCCAATTGAAAAACTTGAATTATCTTTAGTTCCTCAAGATACTAATATGCAAATAGCAACACATAAAGGACTAAGAAAATCTTATATATGGAGCAAAAAGATAAAATTAGCTGTATATAAACTTATAAAATATTTTCCAAGAATTATATCTGGTAATTATAAAAAGAAAGTATCTGAATAAAATAACAAACATATCAAAATTGATATGTTTGTTATTTTATATATTCCATCCACCATTTATCCCTATTATTTGTCCTGTAGTATATTCATCTTCTATAATCCATTTAACACATCTTGCTATATCTAATGTTTTTCCTATTCTTTCTAATGGTATTTCTTCTATTATTTTTTTTATTTCCTCATTTGATAAATTGCTATTTATTTTTGTATTTATCATTCCTGGTGCTATACTGTTAACTCTTATATTTGATGGTCCTAATTCTTTAGCTAATGATTTAGTCATTCCATCTAATCCTGCCTTTGCTACTGAATAGTGCACTTCGCATGACGCACCTGTAGTTCCCCAAATAGATGAAATATTTACTATACATCCACTCTTTTCTGAAATCATATATTTCACACTTTCTTGAGTCATATAAAAAGCTGATGTAAGATTAACTTGTAACATATTATTCCAATCAGAATCTGTTATCTCAGTAAATAATTTTATTTGACTTATCCCTGCATTATTAATTAATACATCAATTCTATTAAATTTATCTATGCAATATTTTATTAATCTCTGCACTTCTTCCCTTTTTGAAATATCAGCTTTAAATATATGAATGTTATTATTATAATTCACATATATTTCCTTTTGTATTTGCCTAGCTTTTTTTTCTGAATTATTATAATTTAATATTACTTCATAGTTACTTTTTGCAAGATATCTTACTATTTCCTCTCCTATACCATTTGATCCACCTGTTACAAGAACTACTTTTCTTTGTATTGTATCTTTATCCATATAAAACTCCTTAAAAAAAATAAAAGTCAATAATTAAGAGTTTTCTCAAAATTACTGACCTTCTATGGAGCCACTTGTCCGATTTGAACGGACGACCTACTGATTACAAGTCAGTTGCTCTACCAGCTGAGCTAAAGTGGCATATGTTGGTGACCCGTACGGGAATCGAACCCATGTCTCCGCCGTGAAAGGGCGATGTCTTAACCGCTTGACCAACGGGCCTTAATTTTTAAATGCCTAGGATTTAAGTAAAATCTTAAATCCTAGTATTTGGTGAGCCATCGCGGACTCGAACCGCGGACAACTTGATTAAAAGTCAAGTGCTCTACCACCTGAGCTAATGACCCAAGTAATATTGATTAACAATTCTATGTCAGTCAACATGTTTTATATTTTAAATGATTTTTTTCGATTTGTCAATACATTTTTAATTTTTTTTATATTTTTTTTAATACCACTAATTTTTAGTATTATAACCTTAAATTAGTGGTATTTCTAATATTTATAATTACTACTTTTATAGTGCTTTTATTGCTTTGTTTAATTCATCACGCATTCTAATTGCTTCTGCTCTTGTCGCCAAAGCATACTCTTCTTCTTTAAATTGTGTTTTCCATTTATCTAATTTATATGCACACATAAGACTTCTTGATGCATTTACAATTCCACCTAGACCTTTTGCATCAAATCCTAGTGCAATATCCTTTGCTTTTCCACCTTGTGCTCCATATCCTGGAATTAGAAAATATGTATGAGGAGCACTTTCTCTTAAATCTTGTAATTGTTTTGGATATGTAGCACCTACTACTGCTGATACACTACTATATCCATATTTTCCTCTTAAGTCTTCTCCCCATTCTTCTACTAAAGCTACTACTTTGCTATATATTTCTTCTCCTGTTTCTAACTTTAAATCTTGTATATCTCCTGAAGAAGGATTTGAAGTCTTTACTAGAATAAATATTCCTTTGTTATATTTTTTACAATCTTCTATAAAAGGTTTAACACTATCAATTCCCATATAAGCATTTACAGTAACAAAGTCCACATCATATATACTCTCTTCAAAATTTCCTATCTTCGTTTTTCCTAAGAAAGCGTTAGAATAGCACTGAGCCGTTGTTCCTATATCTCCTCTTTTTATATCTGTAATTACAATCATTTCTTTTTGTTTTGCATATTTACACGTATCTTCAAATATCTCCATCCCTTTTAATCCATACATTTCATAAAAAGCAATGTTAATTTTTACAGCAGGAATAATATCATAAACAGCATCAATTAAATTTTTATTAAATTCTATTATACCTTTGCAGGCACCTTCTATATCTTCCGTATATTTTTCCTTGATACAATTTGGCAATTTTTCATATCCTGAATCTAGCCCTATTACTGTTGGATTATTGGTTTGCTTAATTTTATCAATTAGTCTATCCATTGCATTTACCATTTTTCTATCTCCTCCTAATATTTGCTTATTAATTCTATTTTGATTTATATACTATCTTTCCAGAAACAATTGTATATTTTACTTTTCCTTTTAATTTTTTTCCTATAAAAGGTGTATTTTTTGATTTTGATACTATCATATCCTTTGTATAAGAATATTCTTCATTAGGATCATATATTGTTAAATCTGCTATTTTTCCTTCTTTTATCTCTCCTCTATCTATTTTTAATAATTTAGCTGGATTATATGAAGTTAGTCTAACCATATCCAATTCGGTTAATAACCTTTTATCAATTAAATTAGTAACAATTGATGCTAAAGCTGTTTCAAATCCTATAATTCCATTTGGTGCTTTTGATAATTCTCTATCTTTTTCCTCTTCACTATGTGGCGCATGGTCTGTAATAATAACATCAATTGTTCCATCTTTCAGTCCTTCTATAATAGCTTGTTTATCTTTTTCTTCTCTTAAAGGAGGATTCATTTTAGCATTTGAACCAGATGTTAAAACTTCATCGACTGTAAAGCTAAAATAGTGAGGACATGTTTCTGAAGTAATTTTCACTCCCCTTTTTTTAGCATCTCTAATCATATTAACTGATGTCTTAGTACTTATATGACATATATGTGCTCTAACATTATTTGTCTCAGATATAACAATTTCTCTTGCTGCCATTATTTCTTCTGCTTCAGGAAGGACACCTTTTATTCCCAAGGTTTCTTGCACTTTACCGCTATTTATTGCTCCTTCTGCTACAGATTTTTCTTCACAATGTGATGCTACAAAAGTGCCTAAACTGTCAGCTTTTATAATAGCTTCTCTCATTAATTTAGAATTTACTACAGGCATTCCATCATCTGAAAAAGCTATCGCTCCTGCTCTTTTTAATTCCTCAAAATTAGTTAATTCTTCTCCTTTTTCTCCTTTAGAGACACTTCCATATGGTAAAACATTGCATAAATTTATTCTTTTAGCTTCGTTTATTATTTTTTCTAAAATAAAAGCACTATCAGGGGTAGGATTTGTATTTGGCATAGGACAAATAGTCGTAAATCCTCCCTTGACAGCACTTTTAGATCCAGTTTCTATGGTTTCTTTATACTCAAAACCTGGCTCTCTTAAATGACAATGCATATCAATCATACCAGGTATAATAACTAAATTATTGCAATCAATTATTTCATCTGCGTCTTCTAATATCTCTCTTTGTAATTTAATAATTTTATCATTTTCAATTAGAATATCCATTTTTTCATTTGTATTTGATGCATAATCAACTACTTTTCCATTCTTTAACAAAGTTTTCAAAATAATTACCCCCTTTTTAATTTAACTTGTATCAAATATATCATGTTATTTAACAGTTTTCAAGTGAAAGTTTTAAGAGAAAAATAGTTACAAATAAATTGTAACTATTTTTTATCCATTTAATTTTTTTAATAATTCTTCTACATCAATTCCATGTACCTGACACGCTTCTTCTAAGCTTTCGCCTTGTGATGCTGGGCATCCTAAACAATGCATTCCAGCTTCTAATAATATTTCTGCTTTTTCTGGAGCATTTTCTATAATTTCTCCAATTTTGGTTTCTTTACTTATTATCATTTTTATTCCTCCTAAAATTTTATTTTATAATTATACCAAATTTTATACAAATATGCAATTTTTATATTTTTTCTATTTCTTGACCATTTTTAGTATCTTTTACTGCATATCCTTTTTCTTTTATTTTGTCCCTTAGTGAATCAGATAATTCAAAATCTTTATTTTCTCTTGCTTTTTTTCTATCATCTAATAATTTAATTATTTCTTCTGGAATAATTAAATTATTTTCTTTCTCAATATTAAGATCAAGTGATAAAACTTTATCAAACTTCATTAATAATTCATAGTATTTTTTTGATTTCTTCTCTTGTTTTGCTACTTCCCATGCTATCGAAATAGCAAGTGGCATATTTAAATCATCATTAATTGCTTCTAAAAATTCTAATTGATATTTGTCTATTTTTTCTTGTTCTATATCTTCATTTTTATTCTTATGTGTTTTTGTTAGATTTCTTAATCTCTGTAATGATTTTTGTGCAGAATCAATTGCTTCCCAAGTAAAGTTTAATTTATTTCTATAATGTGAAGTAAAGCATAAGTACCTATATGCTAATGGTTCTATTCCTTTCTTTTCTAAATCATCGATTAAATATACATTACCTAAACTTTTAGACATTTTACCATTATCAATTAATAAAAACTCCACATGCATCCAATAATGAGCTGGATTTTTTCCAGTTGCTCCTTTGGATTGAGCTATTTCATTTTCATGATGAACAGGTATATGATCTACACCACCTGTATGAATATCAAACACGTCCCCTAGATATTCTCTAGACATCGCACTACATTCTATATGCCATCCTGGATAACATTTTCCAAATTTGCTATCCCATTTCATAATATGTTTTTCTGGAGCCTTTATCCATAAAGCAAAATCTAATGGATTCTTTTTCTCTGGATCTACTTCAATTCTTGCACCAGCTTTCTGATTTTTTAAATCAATTCTAGATAATTCTCCATATGATTTTAATTTACTTGTATCAAAATATACTCCTTTAGAAGTTTCATATGCATAACCATTATTCATTATTTCAATTACATAATTCTCCATTTGTTTTATATGTTCTGTTGCTTTTGCTATATGTTCTGGAGACTCTATATTTAATTTATTGATGTCATCAAAAAAATCATTTGCATAAATTTTTGCAATTTCATAAACAGACATATTTTTTTCTCTTGCAGATTTTTCCATTTTATCTTCTCCCTCATCTGCATCAGATGTCAAATGGCCTACATCCGTAATATTCATTACATGATTTAATTTATATCCATTATATTTTAGCACTTTTCTTAAAGTATCCATAAAAACATATGCTCGCATATTTCCAATATGAGCTCTATTATATACAGTCGGTCCACATGAGTATATACTAACTAAATTATCCTCTTTGTTTATTGGTACAAAATCTTCTTTTTCTCTTGTTAGTGTATTCCAGACTTTTAACATTTCATCACCTCTTATTTATATAATATGAAAATTTTACCACTTTTTTTCAAAAAAGTATAGACAAATTTGAAAAATTATTGTATTATCCAATTAATTTGAGAGGAGTGATATTAATTCAAAAATTATTTAATTTATTTCTTCTAATTTTTATATTCAACATTTTCATTATATTTTATACAATTTATACATTCTTTGAAACGAATATTTTCCATAAAAAGCAAGGTTCTAAATTATCAATAAAAAAAGAAGATCTAAAATAAAGTTATTATGAAACGCTATACTTTTATTTTTATTTGTTCATCTATTTTATTTACATTAGGTATTATTATTTTTTTTCCTATATATTTATCCAATGATTTAATTTTTTATTATGCTATTCATCCATTTAATATTTGTAAAACATATCCAATTTTTTGGAATAATATAAAAATTTTATTTATTGTTACATATTTTTTTTCTTCTATTATTATTTCCAATTATGTATATAGAAACATTTATAAAAAAGAAAACAAAAATTCAATACCAAACAACCATGAAAAAATAGATTTATCTAATTCTAATTTTAACTTATATATAGGATATGATCAAAATAATAATGATATATATATTCCTGAAAAATCACTTTACCAAAATATATTAATTACTGGAACAATTGGTACTGGTAAAACAAGTAGTGCGATGTATCCTTTTACAAAGCAGATAATAGAACATAATCATTTTAATAATTCAGAAAAAATAGGTATGTTAATTCTAGATGTTAAAGGAAATTATCATAGTGAAGTATATAAATTTGCTAAAATGTATAATAGATTAGATGACATAATTGTGATAGAACTTGATGGAAAATACAAATATAATCCTTTAAATAAACCTAATTTAAAAGCTTCTGTTTTAGCAAATAGATTAAAAACCATATTATTACTATTTTCAAAAAACAATACAGAATCTTATTGGTTAGATAAAGCAGAACAAATATTAACAGAATGTATAAAATTATGTAGAGTTTATAACGATAATTATGTAACCTTTATAGAAATTCATAAATTAATCACTAGTAAAGATTACTATCTACAAAAAATTAAAATATTGAGAAACATTTTTTTAGCACAAGAGTTTGATTCTGAAAAAAATCACGATTTATTATCTTCTATTACTTTTTTAGAAGAAGAATATTGGAAGATGGATGAAAGAACTCTATCAATATTAAAATCAGAAATAACAAGAATCACAAATTATTTTATTTCTGATTATAGAGTTTCTAAAACCTTTAATCCAAATAGAGATGAAGAAAATTTCTCTGGTTTCTCAGATCTAATCAATACTGGTAAAATAGTGGTTTTAAATATGAATATATCAGAATATAGAAATTTATCAAAAATAATTGCAACATATTTAAAGTTAGATTTTCAGACAGAAGTATTATCAAGATTATCGAGAAAAACATCAATGAGAACTGTAGCATTTATATGTGATGAATACCATGAATACGTAACCTTTAATGATGCAGATTTCTTTGCTCAGAGTAGAGAAGCAAAGTGTATTAATATTGTATCTACTCAAAGCTATAGTTCTTTGTTAAACACACTACAAGATAATACAAATTTAAGAGTTATACTACAGAGTTTAGTAAATAAATTGTGGTTTAGAAGTGATGATCTTTTTACTATCGAAGAGATACAAAAACAAATAGGCAAAGAAGAAAAAGAGAAAATCTCTAAAACAATATCTGAAAATTCCAATGAAACTTCATACAATTATCTTACAAATTCTTTTTATTCAAATAAATCTAATATATCTGAAAGCATTAATCAATATTTTCAATCAGATTTTATTTATAATACAAATTTTTTCACTCGTGAATTACAGACATTTACTTGTATATCTTTTATTTCTAATGGAATTGATATTATTCCTTCTCAAAAAATAAATTTAATTCCATATTTTAAAGAAAGGAAGACATATGAAAAAAAATAAATTCTTTATATTATTTTCAATTATATTTATTCTTATTTTATTGTTTTTTTCTACTCAATTTTCATTTGCAGCCGATCCTAAAATTGTAACAAAACTAAATTCAGCTTTCACAAAAATCAAAGGTTGGATTTTAAAACTCGCAACCCCTGCAGCTGCTGTTGCCGTAGGAACAGGTATTTTTATGAAAAAATTTAGTTTCGGAGATGAAGAAAGATTAAGAATTGGTAAAAAATTGATTAAAGGATCATTATTTTCTTATGCTTTTATTTTAGCAACAGATTTAATACTTGCAGCAATAAAAAGTTTGATTGGTTAGGAGGTATAATTTTTGAACTCTTCATCAAAAAATATAACAGAAATTATTGCCAATAGTATAAATATTTTATTTGGTAATTTGTTCTCGTCAATTGACAACAATATTTATTTAATCTTAGATGAAATTACTTTTATAAACACAGATATTTTTAGTGATTCTTTTTTTCAAAAAATTTTCGGCACTAATTCATATAGTGGAATACTTTTAATTTGTAATTCATTATTAATTTCTTTTATTATTTTTTATTGTATAAGATTACTATATTCACATTTCACTTTTACTAATATAGAAAAACCTTTTCAATTTTTATTTAAATTATTGATTTTTGGAATACTAATGAATTCATCTTTTTTTATATGTGAACAGATTATTAATATAAATTCTTTAATCTCTTTGGCTATTAGGGAAATAGGCGAAAATATTTTTAAGACTAATATTAATTTTACAGAAATTATAAAAAAAATAAATTCTGTAATAGTTATCGGAAAAAATGATTTTAATTTATTTTCGATGGATGGTATTATAAAAAGTTTTATATCTTTTGAATTAATTAATTTACTTTTTACATACTCTCTTCGTTATATACTTGTTAAAATTTTTATTCTTATTTCTCCTTTTGCATTTTTATCTCTTATTTCAAATACTAGTAATTGGTTTTTCAAATCTTGGTTTAGAGGTTTTTTTGCTTTATTAATTATTCAAAGTTTTGTTAGTATAGTTTTATTAATAATATTCTCAATAAATATTGATTCAAATAATATACTTTTAAAATTATTATATTTATCTTCTCTTTATGCTCTAACAAAATCTAATATTTACATAAAAGAATTAGTTGGCGGTATAAATACAACTTTTTCTAATAGCATTTATACAATAAAAAATTTATTCAAATAATTGGAGGTGATCTTATCAACTTTATAATTCCACAGAATTACAAATATAAAAATAAAATACTTGGTTTCATAGATTATCAAACAATTATTTTTAACATCATCTGGGATATCATAATATATTTTATTTTAAATTTGTTTTCTACTAATCTTAGTATAAAAATATTTCTTTTTATAATACTTTGTTTTCCCCTTTTTCTTATTAGTATTATTAGTTTTAGTAATGAAAGTATAATTTATGTGCTAGCTTATATTTATAATTTTTTTATAAGTAATAAAATTTATATTTATAAAAAAATTCGTTCTTAGTCAACTAAAATTCTCTCAAAATTGATTTATCACTCGATATTCTTAAAATTTTATAAATATAAACTTCCAATATATTTAAATCTATATTTTCCTTGCAAATTAAAAGTATGAAATCGTGTATAAATTCATATTTATATTTTCTCTTTAATATATTGTAAAAGTTACTCTAAAATGATATAATTTGACAAAATATTTTAGAGAGGAAGTATACATATGAAATTAGAACAAAATGACAAGCCACTTTTATTTTCTTATACAGAGCTACCAGATGTTTTCTTTACAGAATATATATCTCAGACACCTGGCGATTATATTAAAGTATATTTGTATTTGATATTTTTATCAAAATATGGAAAAGACATAAAAATTAATGACTTATCAAAAAAACTAGAATTACCCTTAAAAACCATTCAAGATGCAATAAAATATTTAGAAGATGAAGCTCTTATTACAAAGAAAAATTCTGGTTTTATCATTAATGATTTACAAGAATTAGAATTACATAAATTATATAACCCTAGAATTACTTCTTCTCCAGAACAATTACAAAAAACTGCTGAAAATCAGTACCGTGCAAAAGCAATCGAAAATATTAATAATGAATTTTTCCAAGGAATAATGTCTCCATCATGGTATAGTGATATTGATTTGTGGTTTAGTAAATATAATTTTGATGAAGAAGTAATGATTGCACTATTCAGATATTGTTTTAATAGATCCGCTCTTCATAGAAACTATATTCAAGCAGTTGCAGATGCATGGGCAAAAAATAATATTAAGACATTTAATGATCTAGATATTTATTATGAAAAACAAGAAAAATTGAAAAAAATATCTAAAACTATTTCTAAAAAATTAGGTATTACTAGACAATTATCACAATATGAGGAAGCATATATTGAAAAATGGACCATTGAATATAATTATCCTATGGACATTATTGAAATAGCATTGAAAAAAACAACTTCCAAAGCTAATCCTAGTTTTGATTATCTAGATAAATTGCTCTCAGATTGGCATGAGAGAAAATTTTCTACTACAGAAGATATACATAAATTTTTAAATGATATGAAACAAAAAAATAAAAGTGTTAAAGAATTAGAAAAAAAATCTGGTTATCAAAATTATGATCAGAGAAATTATGATAATTTAAATAATCTATATGCTAACAATATATAAAAAGGATGTGAACTTTATGATTAATACAAATTTGAAAAAACTTTTAAATGAATACGAGAAAAAACGTATACAAGAAGAAAATGATTTAGAATATAGAAAAAATAAATTATATGATTCTTATCCTAGATTACAAGAAATAGATAGAGAGCTAAGCTCTTTAGCAATATCTTCAGCCAAAGAACTTATACAAAGAAATAATAAGGATATTATTAATAATTTAAATACTTGCATTGATAATTTGAGAAAAGAAAAGAAAGAACTACTTTTTTCTATAGGTAAAGATTACAATTATTTAACACCTAATTATGAATGTAATATTTGTAAAGATACTGGATATGTAACAAATAATTATGAAACTAAGATGTGTAATTGCTTAAAACAAAAACTATTCAATTTAGAATATAATAAATCTAATTTTGCAAATCTAGAAAAACAAAATTTTTCTACCTTTAATTCCACAGTTTATTCAGATGTTGTGGATACTGCAAAATTTGGATGTGACAAATCTCCTAGAGAAAACATAGAAATTATTAAACAAATATGTTTTAATTTTATCGATAATTTCGATAATTTAGATGAAAAAAATCTACTCTTTACTGGAAACACTGGGCTTGGAAAAACTTTTTTATCTAGCTGTATAGCAAATGAAGTTTTAAAGAAACAAAAAACTGTTTTATATCAAACAGCTCCTATTATGCTAGATACTATTATAGATTATCGATTCGGCAAAAATCCAAATAATATTTATAATAATATTTTAGATGTGGATTTATTAATTATAGATGATTTAGGTACTGAATGTATTAATAATATGAAATTTACTGAATTATTTAATATTATTAATACTAGATTATTAAATCAAAATAATAGAGCTACAAAAACTATTATTTCTACCAACTTGAGCATACAGAATCTATTTAATTCTTATGATGAACGTATTGTTTCAAGATTTATTGGCTATTATAATATATGTAGATTTTTCGGAGAAGACTTGCGATTTAAATTGAGAAGTTAGATAATTATCCCCTAGTTTACATTAACTGGGGGTTTCATATGTCCTATAATACCTTATTTGTATTTTTTAGCTATTTATTTTGTATAATAGTGATCTGATTTCTCAAGATCAAATTATCACTGAAAAATTAATAAATTTATCAACTATTATATTAACCTAATTTATCTCTTTTTTAGTAATTCAATTTTATTTAATTATTTATTTTTTGTTTTAATGGCCTATTTTTTAT